>NZ_JAEQNB010000001.1:0-723832 GCF_016722965.1 Tumebacillus amylolyticus | reverse complement strand
AGAGCAACGGTGACGTCATCCTTGGACCAGTCGGTCGGAGCAGTTGCGGTGGTGGTCGGTGCGGTTCTGTCGAGTTTGACTTCGAAGGAGTGCGCCGTTTCTTTGTTGCCCGCGTTGTCCACGGAATAGAAGGAAACTGCGTTGACGCCCTCTTGGGTCAGGGTGATGCTGGAACCTTCTACAAAGTCGGAACCGTTGACGGAGTAGTAGGTTTTTGCAACGCCGGATTGTGCGTCGGTTGCCGTGAGAGCAACGGTGACGTCGTCCTTGGACCAGTCGGTCGGAGCGGTTGCGGTGGTGATCGGTGCGGTTTTGTCGAGTTTGACTTCGAAGGAGTGCGCCGTTTCTTTGTTGCCCGCGTTGTCCACGGAGTAGAAGGAAACTGCGTTGACGCCTTCTTGGGTCAGGGTGATGCTGGAACCTTCTACAAAGTCGGAACCGTTGACGGAGTAGTAGGTTTTTGCAACGCCGGATTGTGCGTCGGTTGCTGTGAGAGCAACGGTGACGTCGTCCTTGGACCAGTCGGTCGGAGCAGTTGCGGTGGTGGTCGGTGCGGTTTGGTCGAGTTTGACGGTGACGGTCTTCGCTTGTTCTGCGTTGCCCGTGTTGTCAATCGAGTAGTACGAGACGTTCGAGGTGCCCTCTTGGTTCACGGTGACGGTCGTTCCTTCTGCATACGCTCCACCGTTGATGGAGTAGAAGGTTTTCGCGACGCCGGAGCCTGCATCCGTTGCGGTCAAGGTGACGGTTGCGCCGTCCTTGGACCAGCCGGTCGGTGCGGTCGCCGAGGTGACCGGAGCGGTTTTGTCAATTTTCACGAAGACCGTTTTGGTGGTTTCGATGTTGTTGACTTTGTCAACGGAGTAGAAGGAGACTTTGTTGGTGCCTTCTTGGTTGACGGTGACCGAAGTGCCTTCTGCAAAGGCAGCATCGTTCAGGGACACGTAGGTTTTTGCAACGCCGGTGTCATTGTCGGTAGCCGACAGCGTGACGACGACCGGAGTTTGGTTCGTCCAGTTGGTCGGAGCATTTGCGGTGGTAACCGGTGCGACCGTGTCGTTGATCAGTTTCGCGAGCACGGTGTTCGACGGAACGGACTCCCCAAACGAGTTGGAGTACGAGGTGACATAGTATTGATGGTTTGCGTACGGCAAGTTGGTCAGCGTGTAGGAGAGCGCATTGAGGTTCTGCTTCACGAGGACCGGTTGGCCGTTCACCAGTTCGTAGATGTTGTAGCCGTTTGCGTAGGTGATGAAGCCCCAAGAGAGCGTGGCCGAGGAAGTGCTGAGCACTTTCGCCGTTACAACCGGAGCTTGCATAACCGGGTAGACGATCGTAACCGTTTGGCGGTTCGATGCTTGCGACTCGCCGAAGCGTGTGCTGAACGCCGTTACTTCATAAGAGAAGGTGTCTTGTGCCAAGTTGAAGATCTGGTAGCTCAAGGTCGTGCCTTTGTTGAGCAGCGTCTTGCTGCCGTCCTTGTTCACTTGGTAGACGCGGTATTCGTTCGCCCACTGCACAGACGGCCAGGTGAGGGTGACGTTGTTCGCGTTGACAACCGATGCGGTCAAGGTCGGCGGTGCTACGACCGGCCATACCAGTTTGAAGTTCACCGTGCTTGCTACCGGAGACTCGCCGAAGCGGTCGCTGTAGGAGTGAACTGCGTAGCTGTAGTCACCCGCCGGCATGTTGGTGAGAACGAGGGAGGAGCCGGTTTGCGTTTTTTGCAGAACTTCTTCACCGTTGAGAACTTGGTAGACTTTGTAGGCGGTCGCATAGGTCGCGGTGCCCCATCTCAAGGTGATGTCGTTGCCGTTGGTGATGGTGTTCGTCAGGGTGCCCGGCGCTTGCATGGTCGGGAACACCAGTTTGAAGTCTACGGTGCTTCCTTCCGGAGATTCGCCGAAGCGGGTGGAGACGGAATGAACTTCGTAGGTGTAGTCACCCTCCGGTTGGTTGGCGAAGGTGACCGTCACGCCCGTCAACGTCTTGGCGAGCGTTTTCGTGCCGCCGGAGACTTGGTAGACGTTGTAGCTCGTTGCGTACGTCGAAGCGTTCCAACGCAGGACAACGTCGTTGCCGTTGACATAGCTTTGCGTGAAGTTCGCCGGAGCTTGCATCGTCGGGAACGTCAAGTTGAAAGCAACTTGGCTGCCTTCCATCGATTCGCCGAAGCGATCGCTGTAGGAATGCACTTCGTAGATGTAGTCGCCTCCCGGAAGGTTGGTGAACGTGTACGAGGTGCCGGTCACCGTTTTTTGCAAAACAGGTTGACCGTCTTGGATCAGGTAGATGTTGTAGGCCGTCGCGTAGGTAGCCGCCGTCCATTTCAAAGTGATGTCATTGCCGTTGGCCGTCGTCTGGGTCAGACCCGTCGGCGGTTGCATCGTTGTGGAGTCGAGGCTCACCGTGATCTGGCTGCCTGTCGCCGATTCGCCAAAGCGGGTGGAGACGGTGTGTACCGAATAGATGTGATCGCCGGATGCGACTTTGGAGATCGTCGTCGTCAGCGACGTTGAGGTCTTGAGCAGCACTTCTTCGCCGTTGACCACTTCGTAGATTTTGTACGAGTTTGCGTATTGTGCCGCCGCCCAGGTCAGAACGATGTCGTTGCCGTTCTGGATCTTGGACGTGAGATTCGCCGGGCTTGCCAACGTCGGCAGAGCCAAGGTGAACGTGGTTTCTGCTCCCTCCGGCGATTCGCCCAACGTGGTCGAAACGGCCGTTACGAGGAAGTGGTAGTCCCCACCCGGTTGGTTGGTCAGCGTGAGAGTCGTGGCCGTTTGGGTTTTCACCAACACGTTTTGACCGTCAACCACTTGGTAGACCTTGTAGCTCGTCGCATATTGAGCGGCGGTCCACTTCAAGGTGATGTCGTTGCCGTTGGCAAGCGTGTAGGTCAGGTTGGTCGGAGCGGGCATCGTCTGTCCGTTCAGGGTGAACGTAAGCGTTGCGCCATCCGCCGATTCGCCGAAGCGGCTCGAGAATGAGTGCACTTCATAGGTGTAATCGCCCGGCGTCATGTTGGAGTAGGCAACGGAAGTGCCCGTCACGGTGGACTTCAGAACTTTCGTTCCGTTGGTGACTTGGTAGACTTTGTAGGAGTTTGCGTACGGTACTGCATCCCAGTTCAGGGTGAAGCCCGTTGCAGAGGTGATCGCTTGCACCACTTCCTGAGGTGCTGCCATCAATGGCAGGATCAGCTCAAGGTTCACTTGGCTTCCTTCTGCCGATTCACCGTAGCGGGTCGAGACCGAATGAATCTCGTAGGTGTACGTGCCCGCCGCTGCGTTGGTGAACGTGTACGCAACTGCGCTCGTCGTCGCTTTCAAAACTTTCTGGTCGCCGTTGACGAGGTAGATCTTGTAGGAGTTCGCGTTCGAAGCTGCGGTCCAGCTCAGTGCGATGTCGTTGCCGTTGTTGATCTTGTACGTGAAGTCGCTCGGAGCGGTCATCGTCGGAGTCGCCACCGTCAAGGAGACGAGGCTGCCCGCGGTCGATTCGCCGAAGCGGTCGCTGTAGGAGTGAATTTCATAGGTGTAGTCGCCGGAAGCTTGATTCGTAAACGAAGTGCTCGTCCCAGTGACGGTTTTGACCAAGGTTTTTTGACCGTCGGTCACTTGGTAGATCTTGTAGCCGGTTGCACTGGAAACTGCGGTCCAGCTCAGGTTGATGTCGTTGATGTTCGCCAGCGTGAACTTGAAGTTCTCCGGGGCGGTCATCACCGGCGGAACCAGCGTGAAGCTTGCTTGCGTGGAGTCTGCCGATTCGCCGAAGCGGTCGCTGTACGCCGTCACGACGTACACGTAGTCGCCCGCCGGCATGTTGGTCAGCGTAAGCGTTGTTGCGGTTTGCGTCTTCTGCAACACTTTTTGGCCGCCAATCACTTGGTAGACGTTGTAGGCCGTCGCGTATTGCGAAGCGCTCCAAGAGAGGACGATGTCGTTGCCGTTCTGCACTTTGGAGGTGAAGTTGCCCGGTGCCGCTTGCGACTGTTCGCCCAAGTCGATCTTGGTCGTCGCCGAAACCGGAGATTCGCCGTACAGCGTGTTCACAGCCGAGACTGCATAGGTGTAAGAACCTGCTGCTGCATTTGTGAACGTGTACGTGGTCTTGCCGGAGACGGTCGTGACCAACGTGTTGGTACCGTCCGCGTTGACTTGGTAGAGGTTGTACGAAGTTGCGTACTGCGAAGCCGTCCAAGTCAGTGCGATGTCGTTTCCGTTGACCAGTTTGTAGGTCAGGGAGTCCGGTGCCGCCATCTTCGGATAGGTGACGGTCACAGACACCGGGGCGCACGGGCCGGATTCGCCCTCTGCACCAAGCGTCGTCATGACGTACTGGTACTCGCCTTCCTTAAGCGCCGGGAACGTGTACGAAGTAGCGGTCGTCGTCGCCAAGACTTGCAGTTGGCCGTCGATGATGCCGTATACGTTGTACCCGGTGGCTCCGAAAACGGAGCTCCATGTCAGTTTTACAGTGTCGGGAGTTGTCAGTTGAAAGGCAAGATTGCTGGGTGGCAGCATGCCACTGGACAGGGTTGTGATCTGCGGAGTCGTTGTGGTGGTTGCAGGAGCCGGTCCTGCAGGAGTGGGTTCAGTAGCGGGAGTGGTGTTGTCGACGGTGGACGTTGCCGGATCAGGCTCGGGCGTCGTCACAACGTCAGTCTGTCCTCCGAGGGGAGGTGTTCCCTCCGGGTCTGTCGCTGCGAATGCGTTTAGCATAGGAAACACGAGCTGGAACACAAGCAGCAGCGAGGCAAACAAAGCGAGTTTGCTGCAAAAGCGTTTTCCCATGTACAGGTCCTACCTTTCTCGTGAAAAAGGGGAAGAACAAGAGGTCATAAAAAATGAACCTCTTAGACAGGTTCATAGAACGAGACTATGAATCCCTGTGGCAACCGGCTGCCATCCACGATCTGATACGTCGTGGGTCAGGCCCTTGGCTTTGCGTCTCATGGTTTCCCATGATTTGCCCTTTTCACTTGGTGTTTTTTGATACAATTCCATCATATTGCTTAAATGAAATTATGTGAATATGCGACTTTTCCTGTCTTTTTGTGTCTGAGGTCTTACCCATGTAGGTCTAAAGTCACGAATTTCCTTATAGGTATAAAATCCTATAACATTACGAGCAACAATCGTGAAAAAAAGCCCCGCACCGGGTGCGGGGCTTCACACTGGGGCGGGGCTTACGCTTCTTGGGAAGCTTTGAGTTTCGCGAGTTCTTCTTCGACTTTGTTTTGCAGGGCAGTGTCAGTTGCGTACTTTGCAAGTTGAAGATGCGTTGCGCGTACACGGTTGCCCGCTTCGGCGGTCGCTTCCATCAGGAGGACACGCTCTTCCATACGGGCGAAACCTCGGACGGCGCTGTCTGCGTCGATGGAGTTCAGCGTGCAATTGAGGTCGTAGCTGGTCTGTGCCGCTTGCGAACGAGCGATGAGCAGGCGTTTTTTCGCTTGCATGTCTGCGTACTTTTCTTGCAGGTCGCGCAGTTGGTTGTTCAGGGTTTCCGTCTGGGTGGCGATCGTTTCAAGTTGCGATTCGTAGGTGGTCAGTTTGGACTCCAGCACGATTTTTTCTTGCAACGCGACTTTTGCGATCTCTTCGTCGCCGGTTTCGACGGCCAGTTGCGCTTGGCGGGCGCGTTTTGCGATCAGCGCTTTGGTGTCGGATACGAGTGCCGCTTGGCGTTGTTCCAAGAGCACTTGATGCGCGATGGTGCGCTCCGCTTTGGTGATTTCGAATTCGACGTCACGCAGGTATTGCTTGATGAGAGCCACCGGGTTTTCGAGCTTGTCCAATCCTTCGTGGACACTGGATACGACGAGATCGCGGATGCGTTTGAAGATCATGTTATTGTTCCTCCTTGGGGGTTTGGTTTTTGAGTTCACGGCGGGTTTTCGCTTCCCATTCATCGAGAGCGTCGAAGGTCTGCTCCGAGACGTAGGAGTCTACCGTCATCCTCATCGGACGGCGGCGAACTCGACGCTTCCAGAATTTCCAGCCGCCGACGAGCAAGACCAGACCGACGAAGAATCCGATGACGCCGCCGAATCCGTCATGGTGCTCGCCGCGTTCCCCGCGGAAGTTGGTTTCGTTTCGGTGCGAGAATGCTTGGGTCTGGGCGGTGTGACGGTCCTCGCGACCGTACGACTGCCCTTGCTGTTGCTGTTGCCGTTGTTGCTGGGCATCATGTTGACGAAACTCGTGCGAGTAGGCGAACGTCCGAACTCCGACCGCTACCACCGCAGCGACAACGGCCAGCCACAAGATCGTGCGCAAGAACTTCCACATGCGTTTCATGGTGGATGTGTCACTCCCTTCTTCTGAGACCCAGTGTACGAGCTCTCGATGAAAGGATCATGAAAAAAAGCGTCGGGAAGCAAGTTGCCTCCTGACGCTTTTTTCCTTACTTTCGCACGGGGAATTTCGCGGTGAAGAGACTCCCCGCCCCCGGCGTACTTTGCACCGAAATCGTACCTCGGTGTGCCTCGACGATCCACTTTGCAATGGCGAGGCCGATCCCCGTCCCGCCCGTCACTCGTGAACGGGCTTCTTCTACACGGTAAAAACGCTCAAAGATTCGCTCCTGCTCCTCAAGCGGTATCCCCATCCCGGTGTCGGACACGCGCAAGACGTGCGCTCGGTTCTCCGTCGAGACAGAGACCGAGATTCGACCGCCCTCCGGTGTGTAGGCCAGCGCGTTGTCGAGCAGGATGACCAGCAATTGTTTGATTCGCTCGGCGTCGCCGGTCATCATGAGATCGGACGACGCTTGCAGCGAGAGGTCGATCTCTTTTTCCTGTGCGAGCGTTTTGCGAAGTCGGACGACATGCTGGGCGGTGTCCGCCAGATCGAAGGTCTGCACGTACAACTCGACTGCGCCGGAGTCGGTACGGGCGAGGGTCAGCAGGTCGGCGACGAGTTTGCTCATGCTGTGCACTTCGTCTTTCATATCGGCGAGCACAGTTTGAGAGAACTCCGAGAGGTTGTCGCCGTCCTCAAGTTCGATGACGTCGATGGACGATTTCAAAACGGTCAGCGGCGTGCGCAGTTCGTGGGAAGCGTCGGCGACGAATTGTTGTTGTTTGTAGTAGGACGATTTGATGGGAACCATCGCCCTCGCGGCCATGCGCTGCCCAAAGAACGCGGCCAGCAATCCGAAAACACCGATCAAGATGAGCAAGACCTTCAACAACCCTTTGAACACTTCCCAATAAAACGACACGTCGTTACCCGTATACAACACGCCCGTCAAGAGCCCGTTTCGGTAGATTGCACGTCCGCTGACCAGCAGGAGCATGTCTTCCCCATGCCGAAGCACCCGGGAGATCGTCATCACCCTGACGTTCCCTTGGTCCGGCACCCAGTGGTTGAGTTGAGGAAGGATGTGCGCGCTTAGACCTTGTGATCTCTCTTGCGAATAGACGAGATTGCCTTTCGTGTCGGTCACATAGAGGAACACCTGCGTCCCGCCCGTCGGTTCTTGGACATCGGGGACCCTGCCTCCACCCTGGGGCAAATGTTGCAAGAGGTCTTGGTACTCGGCCACCGCTTCGTCGATCTCCGTCTGCACGAGCTGCGTTTGTTCGATCCAGATCATGACGAAAAGCGCGGCGGAGACGATCAGCGTGAAGAGAAAGAGCATGAAAATCAACATGCCGCTGTACTTGATGCTCAGCCGCAAGCGAATGCGGGTGAACAAGTCGAGTTGAAATCGTTTGTTTTGCATGCGTTCTCGGAAACGCCGCGCAGAGAAATTACCCTTCAATTTTGTAACCTACGCCCCGCACGCTTTTGATCAACGTGTCCGCGTCGGGGGAGTCGATTTTTTTCCGAAGCAGCTTGACGGTGGCGTCGATAGCGTTTTTGGTGACGTCGCTGTCGAAGCCCCAGACGCGGTCGAGAATCAGTTCACGCGTGAGAACGTGACCGCGATTCTGCAAGAGCAAATTCAGCAGTTGGAACTCGCGGGGAGACAGTTGCACGAGTTCGCCATTGCGGGAGACCGTGTGATCGGAGCGGTTGACTTCAAGACCCTGCAGCGTCACGATGTCCTTTTGCAACGGGGCAAAAGAACGTCTGCCCAGTGCGCGCACGCGAGCTTGGAGCTCCTCGAATTCGAACGGCTTGACGAGGTAGTCGTCCGCTCCGGCGTCGAGTCCCGATACGCGATCTTGCACGGCGTCCTTGGCTGTCAACATCAAGATCGCACCTGTGTACCCGTCGCGTCGCAGGTCGCGGCAAACTCCGAGCCCGTCTCGGTGCGGCATCATCCAGTCGAGGATGAGCACGTCATACGATGCGGCTTTGGCGTACTCATACGCTTCGTCACCGCGTTGCACCCAGTCGACGTGGTAACCGTCTTTTTTCTTCAACAGATGCGTGACCAGTTTTCCGAGGCGCTGGTCATCTTCTGCAAGCAATATGTTCATGTGAGATCACCCATTCCCCATCGTATCAGAGATTGATGAATTTCGTCTGAAAGCGTACATTGTATAGGATGCCGCAAACAAATAAGAAAAAGGTGGGAAGTACATGTTCGATGAATACCCATCCCCTGATGACTTTAAGAACATATACTGTGACCAGATGCAATTCGACAAGTTGGACCCATTTATAGACTTTTTCAAAAATGCAAAGCAATATGGTGATATTCGTGACTTAACAACTCTCCGTGAACGGCTTGTTATTGAAGATTTCGTTCGAACTTATCACAATCACTATCGAAAGACACTCATGAGCTATTCATTTTCGAAATACTATTACGATAAAGGAATCCCGGACTCATTTGCTGATTGCACGAGTCTTGATCATCGAAGACGTATTGGATTCGAATATCATGCTGACCTATTCTTTTTCAAACTTTTTTCCACTCTCGAAATGATAGCTCATATTCTCAATCGCCGTTTCAGGATTGACTTCGCTTCAGAAAAGGTTTCTTTCAAAAAGGTCACAGACAAAGTTCTCAAGTTGAAGGCTACAAGCTCTGATGCTGGATTACTATATATTGCAGATATATTAGATACCATAACCAGATCAAAAGCCTTTACCAGCGCAGATAAATATCGAAATGCACTCACACATCGAAATCCTCCTTTGCATGATACAATTTGGGTAAAAGGTGACACAATCGCAGTATCTGCCCCAAACTCTACTACCTGTTCACAGGTATTCTCCATCATGAATGACAGCTTAGATCTACTACATGAACTACTTCTGTCACTTAAACAACTAGCCTCGATATCTGGAAACTGGTACATAGAAGAGACCACCCCTTAATCGAGTGGTCTCTTCTATGTTTTTAGAACAAGAAACTATTTACTTTCTATCAGCTCTAAGAACGTTTTTACTAGGTAATCGTATAGATCCTTTCGATTTCCTTCATCAATATTTCCTTCCGCCTCCAAACCATATTCTTGATAAGGATAATTATCGTAACGGTCCTCCAGGTCTTTGATGGCGAATTTCCTTAATGTGTCGGCTTCATATGAAATGATTCGAAAAGGTCGACATTTACCTACCTGAACTTGGAAAGTCGGATAACCATCTCCCCCGAAGTTCACTTCCTCTACTTTGATAGGACGCCCTCCCGTAAAAGATATACCTCCCAGTATAGTGCCTTTCATCTTTGTTATTTTTTCAACTAAGTGTAACTCTAGATAATACGGTCTAAAGATCACTGGAGCGCCAAACTCCATTTTATAAATCTTACCTACATCATCTGTAGTTGGAATTGTCGAGATATTCAAATTCTCTCTTCCCTCAACTCGATATTCATATTTCGGCTGTCTAACTGACCTGACGTAAAGTAAACGAGAACGATAACAATTTCTATAGACGTCTTCATAGTACACAGAAATCGAACTAATCCAATCATCCTTATCATCAAAACTAAACATGTGACCCATCTTCAGAGCAAACGTGTAGGTTTCATTTGGGCCGATTTCGAAATCAAGTAACTTTGCTTGTTTTTTCGCGCCAATCAAACCATCACCTTTCGCATAGGAAAGTTGCTGATAGAACGATCCTGCTTCAAGATCGGTGCGAGGCGTAACAAACCGAATTTTGGCCAATCCAGCCCCGTTATTGTGAAGGACCAAGAGGACCTGTTCCTCCTCTTTTCTAATATCAAGACTAATATAAGGCCTTTGATTCTCTATAGCATCTTTTGCAAGTTGCAGAATTAAGACATTTTCGTGGTACTTAAGAAAGCGAATTGCAGTTTGTTCTGTGATAGGTAACTTCTCGTCCACCTCGTGTAATCTCGCTGCATAAGTTGGGCGCAAATGATCTGCGATTTCCTGTGGAGGTAGGTACTCCGATATGTTTTTATAATCCTCCTCTCCAAACGAAAGAACCCGTTCCTCCCCTGTTTCTGAAAAGGTAATAAACCTAACATGAGAGACAAGGAACTTCTCTGCTCCTTCCTGTGTCAGAAACCAACCCCGAAGTGCTGTGCGTACTTCTTCTGGCTCTCCCCAAGTTCTCCAGATATATAAGAGGTGGCTCGCATATTGAGGATACATATCATATAATCTCGGAGTTTGTGCAGCCTCTTCAATTCTAGGCAATAAGGAAGCTACCACGCATTTTTGAATTGAATCATCATTGTCTTCTCTTATTCCAAAAAAGATTTCTGCTGCAAAAGAAAGCAGGTTCGCTCTCACCATGATTTGATTCATCAATAAAATCCGTTCCTCATTAGGAAGTCGCTTTGTCAAATAATTGATCAATATTCCAGCTTGTGATCTTGTTGAGGCATAGCTAATTCCATCACTATCTGAAAATTGGTCTCCTAATTCGGCGAGAGTTAACGCCAACTTTTCGGCTATTTTAGGTTGAATGATAGTTTCCATTGTCCTTAGTTTTTGAATCAATCGTTTGATACCCTTTTTGTTTCGTGCCAGATGCAGAAACTTTTGTTTCCTTTGTACATCGTCTGTTTGTAAAAGAGTTTCCTCCAAATATGCCTGCAGTGCAACATCTGGAATATCGTTTTCTGAGACTGAATACTGGAAGTAACGCTCGAAATACATCGCCGAGCACACATGTTTTTCAAGCTCCCAATTCGACGATCCATGTCTTCGAATGAGCCCCTTATATGACTCGGTCTGTGGAAATAGATTCTTAATAAGTGATTCAGCCGCGACCTTTTGTTGATTACTAGGAAGTTCATCAAGAATTTTATCTAACTTCTGCTTATGTAGAAGATTCGGGTCATTAGTGTACACGCCTCTATCAAAAGAAAGTACAATATCTGCATTCGTCCGAATAAAGTGATACACTTCTGGTAGAAAAACTCTCGTTGCCTCAACATAAAGACAGTCCACCAGGTTGACCTCCCCTTTTAACAAGGGCAAGGCAAACATAAGCCCATTTAAATAACGTTTCGCAATTCTCGGTGTTGTGAGCAGTCCGCCGATGGTCTGATCCCAAAGGCTAAAAAGCCGATACTCATCTTCTCTTCGTAGTTTCATATCATACTGATCCAAGATATTCTTAATACCAACAAACACCATATCTCTTAGATCGATCGAGTTAGGCTGAGGTACATGCAGTGGCACTTGAATGATCTTTTCTAAAAACGACCCCCCAAGTTCCTGATCTACTGCAAACTCCTCTGCCAAACTATCCGCCACTACTTTTTCATCAAACGAGAGAAGATAGACCGTATAGGGAAAATCCGCACATAGTTTTACCAATTTAAACAGCGTCTGAATGTCCTTACGGTCTAATCGATCGATATCATCGATCATAACCAAAATCGGCCGTTTGGCCTGCTTCAAAAGGGTTTTGATTTCCTCATGAAGCGACATAACATCTTTTGGGCCTCCTTTTAAAAGATCCGCTCCTGAAAAGTCCAAGCCGAAAAGATTGAATTTAATAGCAGGAGCAAGCCGCTCTCCATATTGCTTCAACCTCTTTACCAGTTCACTGGTTTCCTTCCCCATTTTTCTCATGATCTCATTGCTTACATGAAGGAAAAATTGACGAATCAGCTCTTCTCCATCTTTAAAATACCACGGGTTAAAATGAATCAAGATTAGGTCTTTATCTTCTGCAAGATAACGCTCAGTTAGGTTTAATACAGATGTTTTTCCGATCCCCCACTTCCCGTATAGTCCAACAACCAGACTATTTGCTTCATAACTCGATTTTAGTATCTTCGCTAGTCGTTCTGCAAAAGGCACTCTGCCCAGTTTGTCTTCCCAAGCCTCCTGTATGGGTTGATCATGTAGAAGATCCTCTTGATTTGTCTTACCATCCTTCCCCTCGGATGGTACTTGCTTCGTAGTTAACCAGAGCAACCACAATAGACCTAAAATCACAGTCCCCCAACAGACAAAAAAAATGGACATTACCATCGCCTCCTAATTCAATCCAATTCTTTTTGCTACTTCCAGCTTCCTGCAAGCAGAATTATTCAACTTTGTTTTACACTTGAAAAATAGCACGATTTTGCATCCACCTATTGCTATAATAAAGACTACCTAAAATGAATCTGAGGTGAACCTTCGTTGTCTACCCTGACCAGTTCTAAGCAAGAAGCGCTCTGGACGCGAGATTTGCTGTTGATTTTATTCTCGAACTTTTTCTGCGTGTTCGGGTTTCAGATGTTGTTGCCTACTTTGCCCTCGTTTGTCTCCCAACATGGGGGGACGGATGCACAAGTGGGGTTGGTGATCGGAATTCTGACGCTGGCGGCGGTGATCGCGAGGTTGTTCGTCGGGCCGTTGATCGACTCGCTCGGCAAAAAAATCATCCTCATCGTCGGCAATGTCATCCTGCTGATTTCGATGGGAAGCTACTATTGGGCGGCTTCCGTTGCCTTCGTCCTCGGCATTCGGTTTCTGCACGGGTTGGGCTGGGGCACGACGACCACGTCCTATGGCGCTCTGGCGTCCGACATCATCCCGGCGTCTCGCAGAGGCGAAGGACTGGGGTACTTCGGGCTGGGTTCCACACTGGCGATGGCGTTGGGTCCGTTTACGGGTATTTGGGTGATGAAGTCGTACGGGTTCGACTGGCTGTTCGTCGTGACGTTCCTCTCCACGCTACTTTCGTTGGTCTTGCCGCTGTTCGTTTCTGTGAAAAAAGGACCTGCCCCCGCGCAGCCCGTTTCGGAATCGAGTTCCCTGCTCTCCCGCATGGTCGAGCCAAAAGCGCTGTTTCCCGCGTTCTTGGTGTTGTTGCTCGGCGTGACGTATGGCGGGGTCGTTTCCTTCATTACGCTGTTCGGCACAGAGGCGGGGATTGCGAATGTCGGGTGGTTTTTCCTCGTCAATGCGCTGAGCGTGTTTATCGTCCGCCCGATTTCGGGGCGTATCTTTGACAAGCGGGGGCACTTCTGGGTGCTGTTCCCCGGCGCTTTTTTCTCGATGATCGGGTTGTTGGTGTTGTCGTATGCCACGACGACTCCTCTGTTGATGGTCGCCGCCCTGTTTTATGGGATCGGGTTTGGTTCCATCCAGCCTTCGATTCAAGCGTGGACGGTCAATCGTGTGGCTCCGAACCGCCGTGGAGTTGCCAATGCGACGTTCTACAACGGTTTCGACTTGGGTCTTGGCGGCGGCGGAATGTTGCTTGGGATGATCGCCGCGAGTACGAGTTATGCGTTAATGTACCGGGTTTCGATCGTGTTGATGGTGATCTATTTGGTCGTCTATCTCCTGTACCGCTATAAGCAAAAGGAGCCCTCCTGACGGAGTGGCTCCTTTTTTTTCGAGAACTTACTTGACTTTGTCTGCGAGTTTCTTGAGGGTTGCGCTCAGGTCGTCGTTGAGTTTCGCAAGCGTCGCTTTGTCGAGCGGAGTCGCTTTGGAAGCGGCGATGGCCGGGTTGAGGGACTTTTCGATCTCTTCGTAGAGGTCTGCGAACTTCGGCTTCACTTCGTCTTCGAAAGCGGACCATTCGTCTTCGAGTTTCGGGCCGGTCTCTTTGATCTTCGCTTCGTCGCCGGCGTCGATCGCTTTTTTCAGATCGGACGAGACGGCGCTGAGTTTCTCGACGCCTGTTTTGATTTTCGAGGTCGCATCTTCGGTAGATGCCGCCAGGGTGGCGGACTTCGTCGTGTCTGTGGAAGTCGAGCCGCAACCGACGAGGGCGAAGCTGGTTGCGAGAGTCAGGGCGATCAGGGTGTTTGCGAGTTTCATTTGAGAATTCCTCCTGTGGGTTGGGGTTTCTTTTTGATCAAGATTGCGCCCAAGGCGATGACCACCAAGAGCAGTTGCGGCACCGTACTTACCCAAGAGGGGTACAGCGCGATAAAGTCAGCACTCGGCAGTTGCGCCGACGTGGTAGAAGGCAAAGTTCCCGCCAGTTGCAGCGAGTGAATCCCCATCCCCGTGAATTTCAAACAGAGATAGAAGACGATAAAACTCGAAACCATGAAGAACGGGCGCATCGGCAACTTCACACCGATGAACAGCATGAGAACGGCGATGACCACCAACACGACCATCCCGATCACCAGCCCGAGAATCAAGTTCTGCATGGAAATCTGATTGACCATCCCGATCAAGAACAGCACCGTCTCCGTCCCTTCGCGGAAGATCGCCAGAAACGAGAGGACACCGAAGGAGACCAATTTCCCCGTGTTCAACGCCGCTTCGCTTTTCTCCTTGATATAGAGGTTCCAGTCCTTCACTTTCGATTGGGAGTGCAACCAATAGCTCATGTACAGAAGCATCACGGCGGCAATCACACCCGTCCACCCGGCGATCAGCGAGTTGTTGCTGCCAAATGCAGCCGCCGAGAACACCACTTTGACAACGACCGCCAAGATAATGGAGAACAGCAAACCTGCGCCCACGCCCGCCCATACCCAGGTGCGGCCGCGTTTCTGCTTGGATTTGTTCACGAAGGCGAGCAGGGCCGCCACGACCAGAAGTGCTTCCAACCCTTCACGGATCGGTATGAAGGCCGCGTCCCACATCGTGTATCCGGACTTGTCTGCGAGCGGGGTTAAGTAGTTGATCATGTTTTGCAAAAGGGTTGCGGCCCCTTGCTCGTCGGCGGGCTGTGCGTGCAACATCGCATCGACGGTCACCATGTCGCGTTCAGAGTCGTTGTACAGACCGGCCGATTGGGCGACGACGACGCCCTCCACGCTCAGCCACGATTCGCGAACTTGGGCAATGCTCGCTTGAGCCGCCGCTATGTCGTGTTTCTCTGCCTGTTGTTTGGTTTGTTGCAAGAGCCCGATGAAGTCGGGCAGCGTGATGTCTTGTTGTTTGAAGGATTCTCCCGCGCCGTATCCGCCGGAGATGAACTTCTCGTTGGCCGTTTTCAGACCGTTCAAGGCCTGCACGACGGCGTCTTGCTTTTTCTGCATCAACGCGTAGTCGACTTGGCCCATGTTTGATTCTATGTCCTTGTACGCTTGGCTTGAATCGGTTTTGATCCCCGTTTCAATTTGGAGCCAGAGTTTGCGGAATTGTTGGTAGGTTTGGTCAGCTTCCGGGAGTTGACCCTGGTTTGCTTGGTTCAGCGCCTGCTCCACCAATTGTTCGGCTTGCTTCAAATCTGCGACCGCTTTGTCGGTGGCATGCGCCGCTGTAGGAGCCAGCAGAGTAACAAATAAGAGCAAGATGAGCAACAGACTGGAAAATCTGCGAGCCATCCGGTTCACTTCCTTTTGGGATAATGAAAATCATTCTCATAACAGGTCGGGTTTAGTGTACCTCCCCGCTCCGTTTCCGTCAAGGGTATACATTATGCAAAAAAAGGACCCCTTTCGCAGCGGGTCCTTTTTTCTAGGAGCGTGGCATCTGTTACTTCATCAGTTTGCCCATCGTCTTCATCAGTTCGTCGATTACCTCGTGGTCGCCCTCTTGGATGCGGTCGACGACGCAGGTTTTCATGTGGTTGGTCAGCAGAATTTTGCCGACGCTGTTCAGCGCCGATTGAGCGGCGGCGATCTGGTTGAGGATGTCGTCGCAGTAGGTGTCTTTTTCAATCAGGCCCTTGATGCCGCGAATTTGACCTTCGATGCGGTTGAGTCGGGTGACGAGATCGGTTTTGGTTTTGATGTCTTTCATTTGGAAAGTCCCCCCTCTCTTTGCAATCGTAACGCATTGAGCACGACCGACACGGATGAGAACGCCATCGCGGCACCTGCGACCCACGGAGCCAGCAAGCCAAGCGCTGCAATCGGAATGCCCAGCGCGTTGTAGAACAGCGCCCAGAAGAGGTTCTGTTTGATGTTCGCCATCGTTTTGCGGCTCATGTAGATGGCGTCCGCGATGCAACGCAAGTCGCCGCGCATCAGAGTGACGTGGCCGGCTTCCATCGCGACGTCGGTGCCGGTGCCAAGCGCCATGCCGATATCGGCGGTGGCCAGCGCCGGGGCGTCGTTGATACCGTCGCCAACCATCGCGACGATGGAGCCTTGCTGTTGAAACTTGCGGACTTCGGCTGCCTTCTGCTCCGGCAAAACTTCGGCGCGCACGTGGTCGATCCCGACGATACGGGCAATGGCGTTGGCGGTGCGTTCGTTGTCTCCGGAGATCATGACGACTTGGAGACCGAGGTTTTTGAGCCGGGTGACCGCTTCGCGCGAGGTTTCCTTGACGGTGTCTGCCACGGCGATGAGGCCTGCGTACGTGCCGTCGATGGAAACGAGCATGGCGGTTTTGCCTTGGTTTTCGTAGGTCTCCATCTCGGGGAGATCGTGTTGAACCAGTTTGCGGGTGCCGATGAGAAGCTCCCGCCCTTCGACCACGGCGCGGATGCCGAAGCCTGTGATCGCTTCGAAGCTTTCCACGGGGGACAGTTGAATTCCTTTTTTCTCAACGCCGCTTACGATGGCTTCGGCGAGTTGGTGCTCGGAGTTTTTTTCCGCGCTGGCGACCAAGCGGAGGAATGTGGTCTCGTCGAGGTCCCCCGCTACCAGAACGTCGGTAAGTTCCGGCTTGCCGTTGGTGATCGTGCCGGTTTTGTCGAGCAGAACGGTGTCGACTTTGTGCGTGGCTTCGAGGTATTCGCCCCCTTTGAAGAGGATGCCGAATTCTGCGGCACGTCCGGAGCCAGCCATGATCGACGTCGGAGTGGCGAGGCCCAACGCACACGGGCAGGCGATGACGAGGACGGCGATCAATTTTTCGAGTGCGCTCGGGAAGTTGCCCGGATCGACGGCGAAGTACCAGATGAAGAATGTGACCAGCGCGAGTCCGACGACGATCGGGACGAAGACCCCGGAGATTTGGTCGGCGACGCGTTGGATCGGGGCTTTGGAGCCTTGGGCTTCCTCCACGATTTTGATGATTTGCGCGAGGGCGGTGTGTCGGCCGACTTTTTCGGCACGGATGTGGAGGAATCCGTTTTTGTTGACGGTGGCGCCGATGACCGTGTCGCCGGGACTTTTTGCCACAGGGATGCTCTCGCCGGTCAGCATCGATTCATCGACGGAGGACGAGCCTTGGAGGACGGTGCCGTCGACGGGGATCTTGCCGCCCGGTTTGACGAGGACGATGTCGCCGACGACCACCTCTTCGAGCGGAATGCTTTGCTCGCGACCGTCGCGCAGGACGAGGGCGGTTTTGGATTGGAGGCCCATCATTTTTTTGATCGCTTCCGAGGAGCGGCCCTTGGCGGTCATTTCGAAGAGTTTGCCGAGCAGAATCAACGTGATCAGCACGGCAGACGTTTCGAAGTAGAGGTCGACGCCGTCGGTGTGGAAGTCTGTTAAGAGGCGCAGGGTTTGGTACAGACTGTAGAAGTACGCCGCCGAGGTGCCGAGTGCGACGAGGACGTCCATGTTGGCGCTCTTGTTGCGCAGGGCTTTGTAGGCTCCGCTGTAGAACTGGCCCCCCATCCAGAACTGCACGGGGGTTGCGAGCAGGAGTTGCACCCAGGGGTTCATGAGGAATTCGGGGGTCCAAATCCAAGCCGTGAAGGAAAAATGGGTGAGCATCGCCCAGAGCAGCGGGAGCGACAGCAGGGCCGAGATCAGGAATTTGCGTCTCTGCTTGGCGATCTCCGCTTGGCGGCGTTCGGTGTTGTCGGTCGTCTCCTCCGGTTTGAGCGTGGCTTCGAAGCCGAGTTTTTTCACCCGTTGGGACATGTCTTCGATGGTGAGGGCGTTGCTGTCGTATTCGACGTGGGCCGTTTCAAGGGCCAAGTTGACGGTCGCCTGTGTGACGCCCGGAAGTTTGTTCAAAACTTTCTCGATCCGGTTCGCGCAGGCGGCGCAGGTCATGCCGGTGATGTCAAAGTCGGCTGCTTGCTTGTTTTCCATGTGTCGAACCTCCTTTGCGTTTATGATACCATACCCCCATAGGGTATGCAAAGGAGTTTAGAAACGCTCACCCAATAACCAGACTCCCAGTAGAACCAGGACGACTCCGCCCGCTTTTTCTGCCCATTCTCCGAGGTAGGGTTTGAGTTTTGCGCCAAACGTCAGCCCCAAGAGGGTGAACACGAAGGATTGGAGTGCGATCAGGAGTACGGTCAAGGGAGCGGAAACGCCGACGAGACCCATCGAGAATCCAACGGCCAACTCATCCAAACTAATCATGAGCAGCAGCAACAGAAATGCCCATCCCCGAAGGCTTTGTCCCCGTTCAAGCTCCTCGTCTTCGTCCTCCTCCTCGAAAAAGATCAGGTAGATGCCCAATCCAATCAAGGCGACGGCTCCTACGAGGGAAGCCCAACCCCCAATGAACTCTCCGATGTTTTTCCCAAGCAAGAAGCCGACCAATGGCATGATCGCTTCTGCCAGTGCAAAGCTTATCGCCAGCTTCACTTTTCCTTTTCGTTGCAGGGTGCCGAGTGTCGTGGCGAGAACCAGCGTATCAAGCCCCAGAGAGAATACGAGTGCGAGCATCTTGACGATCAAGTTGGATCAACTCCCCATCTTCATTCTATACGTCAAAAAAGACCGCCGGCGCGGGGCCGACAGCCTTTGCTAGTTCCCGACGGGTTCGGGGACCCAGTTCCTGACGCCGTTGTCCTCCAGAATCCCCATCGTGACGTCTGAAACGTCGGGGTCTGCCAAGACGAGGTCCCGCACGCGGTACTTGATGTCGTCTGCGTCTGCCAACGTCATGCCCGGACGGAGTTCGATGTACGCTTCGACGTGGTAGGTGCGTCCCTCTTGCACGATGCGCATCTGGTTGATGTCGGTCACATCCGGGTCGGAAAAAATAATCGCAGCCACCCGGTCTTCCACTTCGCGCGGTGCCGCGACGCCGATCAGACCGACCATGTTGTCATACCCCACTTTGAAGGCAACCCCGACCATCATCAACCCGATCAAGATCGTCACCGCGCCGTCGAGGACTTTCAAATCGAGGTAGTACGACGCGAGAATCCCCAGCAACGCAAGCAAGGCGCCCGATGTCGCCACGATGTCTTCGTAAAAAACGAGGCGCGTCGGCGGCGCTGCTTGTCCTACGTTGCGAAACGCCGTAATCACGACACCAAAACCCCTTGCCTCGGCCCGCGACTCTTTACAAATTTCCTTCATGGCTTTGAACAGCACGAAGCCGTCGACGAGAATCCCCGCTCCCAAGGCGACCACATCCCAGAAAATGCCCGCAATCGCCGCCGGATGGGTCAGGAGATGCAAGCCCTCGCGGATGGTTTCGTACGCCATCATCGTGACGACCAAGACCGCCACCATGCAGAAAATGTTGATCACACGCCCAAACCCCGTCGGGAAGCGGCGAGTCGGAGTCCGCTCCGCCAGCACACTGCCCGCGAACACAAACCCTTGGTTGACCGCATCTGCCACCGAGTGCATCGTGGAGGCGAACATCGCGCCGCTGCCGCTGAGTGTGGCGGCGACGCCTTTTAGAACCGCCAAGCCCGCATTGCCAAGCGCGGCCATGGCGGAGGAAGTATTGCCTTTTTTCATAAGTTCCCAAACGGAAGCCAAGGTACGAAATCCCTCCATCAACGAATCTTTTCCTGTATAGGTCTATCATACCATGTGATTTCGTTTAGCGTTTCCAAATTAAATCGTAACTATTTCCTTCGCCATCCGTATACCCTAGCAACGAATGCATTCGGTAGGAGGACCTATGGAAACCAGAGAAGAATTGCTCTTGGCTTTGCAGGTTGTGGAAAAATGGGAAAAAGACCAGAAAGACCTCTGGTTCTGGGAAAAACTCGGCCGCCTGCCGTTCGCCCTCTTGGACAAAGTCACGCCGAAGTTCGTCCAAGAGAAAGTCGGGCAAGTGCTCGACGAGATGATCTCGTATGTGGAAACGGGCGGTCGGTATCTGACGTCCTCGCAGGGCATCGTAGAGAAGTTTGAAAAAAAGACCGGCACCGCCCCCCTCACGCTGGAGCAAGTGGGACAGGTGCCGCTCGCAATCCAAAATGAAGTGGCCCGCGAGTACGCCAAGGCGCGGTCTACGTTTGCCACGATCCAAGGCGCGACGACGGGGATCGGCGGTCTGTTCACCTTGGCGATCGACATTCCGATGTTGCTCGGGCTGTCGTTGAAAGTGTTGCAGGAAGTCTGCATGTGTTACGGATTCGACCCGCAGGACAAATCGGAGCGGGTGTTCATGATCAAAGTGCTGCAATTTTCCTCGTCCGACTATGTGGGGAAACAGGCGATTCTCTCGGAGGAGCGCAGTCAGTTGTTCTCGCAACTGCAAGGCTGGCGCGAGGTGGTCTTGATCCACGCCGAGAACTTCGGGTGGAAGAAACTGTTCCAACTCATCCCCGTCGCCGGGATTGTGTTCGGGGCGTACCTAAACCGCAAAACGATTGAAGACCTCGCGGAGACGGCGAGTATGATGTATCGCAAGCGGCGGATTCTGGAGCGGTTGCAGGTGGAGATGGTATGAAAAAACGGCTGGTCTCCATATGGAGGCCAGCCGTTTTTTTACATGCGGTCGGGGTCTGTTCCCTTGGTTTCTTTGCCGAGGAACAGCACGGCGAACGCTCCGAGGAGGATCGCGACGAAGAAGATCAGGAAGATCGAGGTGAGCGCCGTTTTTTGCGCGACCAGCATCCCGACGAGGTACGGCCCGATGACGCCGCCGATGCGACCAAACGAGGCCGCCAGTCCAACTCCCGTGGAACGAACGGCGGTTGGATACAACTCCGGCGTGTACGCATACATCCCGCCCCAAGCCCCGAGGTTGAAGAACGAGAGGCAAATTCCCGCCGCCATCATCGACCCGGCACTCAGCGACAGGGCCATCCAAACGGCGCTGGCGGCGGTCAGGAGCAAGTACGTGACCAGCACGAACTTACGACCGAATCGCTCGATCAAGTACGCGGCGGTGAAATAGCCGGGAAGTTGCGCGAGAGTCATGATCAGGACGTATTCGAAACTTTTGACGAGGGTGAGGCCCTTCATGACCATAATCGTGGGCAGCCAGAGGAACATGCCGTAGTAGGAGAACACCACGGTGAACCACAAAATCCACAGCGTGATCGTCGATCTGCGGTGCTCCGCCGACCAGACCAGCGCCAGCCGCTTCCCAAGCGGCACCCTCTCGCTTTGCAACTCGGTAAAACGCGGCGAATCTTCGATGGCTTGTCTCACGTACAACGCGTACAACGCCGGGATCGCCGAGATCACAAACGCCGTGCGCCATCCGTAGTCGGGGATCACGAAGTACGAGATCAACGCCGCCACGATCCAACCTGCCGCCCAGAAGCTTTCGAGCAGAACGACGGCACGCCCGCGCTCCCGAATCGGCACCGATTCGGAGACGAGCGTCGATGCGACAGGAAGCTCACCTCCCAAGCCAAAGCCTGCGATGAAACGCAGCACACAGAGAATGGCAAAGCTTCCCGCCAGTGCGGACACGCCGCTTGCGGCGGAGAAGATCAGCAACGTCCAGACCAGAACGGCCCGACGTCCGTAGCGGTCGGCGAGCACGCCTGCAACCGCCGCGCCCGCCGCCATCCCAATTGAATTGATCGCGGTCAGCAGTCCGATCTGCTGCGCGCCCAACTTCCATTCCACCGCCAGTGCCGCCACGATAAACGAGATCATCCCCACGTCCATCGCGTCGAACATCCAGCTAAGTCCCGCGCTGAACAGCAGTTTCCGTTGCTTCGGTTCGCGCAGGAGAGACATTCTCTCCATGATCCGGCCCCTTTCCTCTTCGTTGTATGTAAAAAAAGGATTCCATGCTGTTAGGTTCAGTATCCCTTGTCTGGTGCCATTTGGCAACTGCCCCGAATATTGGGCAGATGACCCAAGACAAGCGCCGTCCCGTTTGTCCCTCCTCTTCAATAGAATGTAGCAAAACCACTTGAGAGGAGGGAATCTCATGTACGGTGCATTTGGCGGTTACACTCGTTGGGCGGTTGTGTTTCTGATCATCTTCGTTCTGTTCTTCTTGCTCGTTCCGGGTTACGGCGGCGGCGCAGTTGGCGGCGCAGCAACTGGCGGTTGCGGTTGCTAAGAAAAAAAGACCGTGCTCTCCACTAAGGGAGCACGGTCTTTTTTCTCAAGATCCAACGAACCCCGCCGAAACTCAGCGCCAGCAAGGCAAACAAAACAACCCCAACCACTTCAAAGTCGATCTCCGCCCCAGGATGAAACCACGTGAAAGACTCATAAAAAGACACCCCGAACGCCAACACGACGATCAGCCACCCCATCGCTTTCGAAGCGGTTCGACCGAATCGGCCGGACTTCGCCAACAACCGGTAGGCAACCAGCGAATCGACCGTATCGGTCAGCATCATCCCGACCATAAACGCAAGTCCCAAGAGCAAGGGAAGAAACCTCTGATCCGCATGTCCCGCTGCCAGCGCCCAGACCGAAGTCTGCGTGACCGTATCGGCCGCCAGCGCAAACACGCCCCCCGTCAAGATGATCAAAAACGGATTGGTCGTCTCACGCGCCGCTCGCGGTAGGAATCGTCCCTTGATTCCCTGCGGGGCGAAGTCGGTTTGCTCCGAGGAATTTCGAAGCAGATTCACCAGATTCAAACCACCGACGAGCGCCAGCGACCCAATCGAGACCCACGTGCCGATGATGTCAAAATAGTCGGGATACGTGAAGTCCCGAGAAATCTCAGCCAAAATGACGGCGACCGTTGCCACCACCAATCCGTGGCCAAAGGAAAACAAAGTCCCCACCCAAGGCGTGATTCTCCGCCCCAAGTGCAGGTTATGCCGTGCCAACCCATCGATAAAAGCGAGATGATCTGCGTCCAGCCCATGCCGGAGACCGAGTACAAAGACGAGTGCAAGCCATGAAAATGCATCCATTCGCCATTCCTCCCTGCCTCTACCTTCTGCCTACAGCCTATTCATTGGTGACCGTCGTATTCCTACTCGACACCAAACGAACGCCGCCAAAGCAAATCAGCAAGGCGCAGAAGATCACAACTCCAACCACTTCAAAGTCCAACTCCGCCCACGGATTGAAGTAGGTAAACGCCTCATAGAACGAAACCCCGAAAGCAAGCGCGACGATCACCCAGCCCATCACTTTGGAAGCGGTGCGTCCGAGCTTCCCCGACTGGGTCAACATCCGATACGCAACCAACGAGTCGATCGTATCGGTCAACATCATCCCCGCCATGAACGTAAGCCCCAGTACATACGGCAAATAGCCGTCCGCATTGCCGGATGCCAGCGCCCAGACCGAAGTCTGAGAAACCGTATCGGCTGCGAGAGCGAACATCCCCCCGATCCCGATGATCAGGAACGGGTTGGTCGTTTCGCGGGCGACACGCGGGATGAATCTCCCCTTGATCCCCTGAACGGAAAAATCGGCCTGTTCCGAGCGGTTTCGAATCAGGTTCATCGCGTTCAAGCAGCCGATCAAAGCGAGCGAAACGACAGAAATCCAAGTGACGATCGTATCGAAGTAGTCGGGGAACGTGAAGTCCTTGGAGATCATCGACAAAATGATGGCGACCGTCGCTACCACCAAGCCGTGACCGAATGAGAACAGGGTGCCGACCCAGCGCGCCGTTTTTCTGCCTTGGCGCAAGTTATAGCGGGTCAACCCGTCAATACAAGCCAGATGGTCTGCGTCCAAGCCGTGACGCAAACCGAGTACGAATACCAGTGCAAGCAACGAGAAATTTTCCATTGTATGGTTCCTCCTCTGTTTTCCCCTCGATCTGACACAACAAAAAACCCCATCCAAACGGATGGGGTTACGTGAACAATTGGACAGACGATACCCAAACAGAGAAACCTAGTCGTTCCATTGCACACCACTCCTTTCCGCGAAGGCACATTGGGTGTAGCGAACGTAGGTAGGTCTCCTGGCTTCCGGATCATCGCGCTCTCTCGTCTTCCCCAATCGCGAAGGATTGAGTGACATACGTGAGAGAGAACTCCTCGGTTACAGTGGCGGGACCGCTCGGGACTTTCACCCGATTCCCTGTTACCCCTTGCTTCAATTGACAAGGGCACCTCGTTGCTGACCTATGAAGTTAATCTTCCTACATATGTTATTCGTGGTTGTCCTCGTTATTCCTGCTTGCACGCCTTGAGCAGTGATTTCGCCCCTTCGGAGACGATTCCGATGTCGAACGAAGAGGTGAAGTAGCGGATTCCCAAGTCTGCGTAGTGTTGGCGCATGCTCGGGTGGGGCAGGTGGATGCCGATCTCCTTGCCCCTTTTTTTGATGCGCTTGACCAGCCATTGGATCGTTTCTTGCAAGAGCGGGTCGTCAAACTGCCCCGGCACGCCCAGGGATTGCGACAAGTCTGCCGGACCGATGAAGTACAGATCAACCGCCGCAGCGGAAACTTCCAGGATCTCGTCGATCCGCTCCACCGCTTGTTTGGTCTCGATTTGCAAGATCAGGTTGGTGGTGTCGTTCGCCTGTGTTGCAAATTCCTGAAACCCGACCGCACCGTACCCGTTGGCCCGACAGGCTCCCCCGAGCCCGCGCTGACCCATCGGGGCGAAAAATGCGGCGGAGATCGCAGCCTGCGCGTCTTTGGCACCGTTGATTCTCGGGATGATGACGCCCGTAGCTCCAAGGTCCAGCACGCGCCCGATCAAGGATTCGTCCACGTGCGGCACTCGCACCAGCGTCGGAGTCCCCGTTGCATTCGCGGCGAGGAGCAGCGTATCCACTTCGTTGTTCCCGATCGGCCCGTGCTCCATGTCGAGATGGAGGAAGTCAAAACCGCTTCTGCCGATGATTTCAACAATCGTCGGATGGGGAATTCGCAACCAAGTTCCGTAGAGAGAATTCCCTGAGAGGAGCTGTTGTTTGAAGGTCGTCATTTTATCACCCGCTTGTAAAAGATTCTATATCTTTACAAGTTTACAACTCACGGAGACGTTTTTGCAAATGTCGTGCGACGGCCTCGACGTTCGTTCCCGTCATGATGCTGTGGTGATTGCCGGGCACCTGCACCGCTTCGAATCTCCCGGAAACCAAGTCGCCCCAGCCCAATTCAGGTTCCCCGAACTGCTTGGCGAAACCGTCTTCGCCGCAGAAGAGCAAGAGATCTCCCTGATACGGCTGCGGTTGGTAGGTGCGCAGCGCTTCATCGTTTGCTCGGGTTACGGCGAGCAGGTTCCGAATTTGGTCTTCCCCGGTGCCAAGCGGCAGCAAGCCCTGTTTCTTGGCAGCTTCCAGCGCATGGAGCCAGTGTTCTTCGGTCGGAATCCCGCGCAATTGCTCCCAGTCCAACGACAACTTCGGAAGCAGGATGCCAAGCATCACCGCTTCGTCACTGAGCCAGCCTTTGCTTGCCATCTCGCCGTATTCGCCGTTTCGATAGAGGGGTTGTACGCTGAAATTCTGGGCACGGGAATCCAAGAGGGCCAGCAGGGCAACCTCTTCTCCCACTTGCCGCAATTGCTGAGCCATCTCATACGCAATGCATCCGCCCATCGAGTGCCCGACGAGCGTGTAGGGACCGACCGGCTGCTTCGATTTGATCAATTGAATGTAGTCGGTCGCCATGTCTTCAAATCGAGTGAAGGGAACTGCTTCCCCCTGCAACCCGCTCGACTGGATGCCGTAGACCGGCTGATCGGCTCCCAGATAACGGATCAGCTCAAAATAGCCTGTCGTATGCCCGCCATAGGGATGAATGCAGAAGATCGGCGCTTGCTTGCCCGTCGTTCGAATTCCCACCATGCGCGAACTTCCCGACGACTTGCCTCCCGCTCGCAACACTTGCGCCAACGCTTCGACCGTCGGGCTTTCGAGCAAGACTGCGTTGGAGAGCGAGGTGCCGAAGACCTGTTCCAGACGGATCATGACGCTCAGGGCGGACAGCGAGCTTCCCCCCAAGTCGAAGAAACTGTCGGTGACGCCGACTGGCGCCATGCCCAAGACTTCCTCGAACACTTTGACCAGTTCCAACTCCACCTCGTCCCGAGGCCCGATCACTTTCGGATCGGGGCGGTATTCGACTTGGGTCGGCTCGTACTCCGCTTCGGAAGTCGCGGCGACTTCGTCCATCCACTCCCCGTGCATCTGAGAAGTCGGACGAGCTTCCAACCAGTACCGATGGCGGTCGAAGGGATATACGGGCAACGCCACACGCCGCCGAGCTTCATGCGCGTACAGGTTCTCCCATTCGGGCGTAAGTCCCGCGATCCAGAGGCGGCCCAAGGTCATGAGCAATGTGGTGTAGTCAGAGGAATCCGAAGTCGTCGCAAGCGTCGGGGCGGCCAAGACCACGTTGTCTTTTTTCGGATGACGTTTCACGACCGAGGTGAACGCCTGACCCGGACCCACTTCCAAGACGATGCCTCCCGGTTCTTGCAACAAGGGATGGAGCCCGTCTGCAAAAAGCACCGTTTGACGCATGTGCCGAACCCAATGAGCCGGGTCGGTCGCTTCTTGCGGAGTGACCCACGTGCCGGTGACGTTCGTGACATAGGGAATCTTCGGTTCATGCAAATCGATTTCGCTGACGATAGCCGAGAACTCGTCCAGAATCGGGTCGAGCATCGAAGAATGGAAGGCATGTGAGGTTCGCACGTTTTGCCAACGCAAGCCCGCCTCTGTGAGTTCGTTTTGCAGAGCTTCCATTGCTTCGACCGTTCCCGCGAGCACGCACGCCTGCGGACCGTTGACCACCGCAAGATCGACACCTTTTTTCAAGAAAGGATGGAGTTGTTCAGGTGTGGACTCGACGGCAAGCATCGCACCGCCGGGCAGTTTTTGCACCAATTGCCCGCGAGCGGCGACCAGTTTGAGTGCATCGGGCAAGGTCATCACGCCCGCCAAGCAAGCCGCGACGTACTCCCCCAAGCTGTGTCCCATCATCGCTTGCGGGTGAACGCCCCACGTCATGAGCAAACGGGACAGCGCGTACTCGACGACGAACAGAGCAGGTTGTGTGATGGCGGTCTGGGCGAGTCGTGCCGCAGACTTCTCGACGTCCTGTTGCTCCGGATAGAGCACCGTGCGCAGATCAAGGCCCAGCAACGGATGCAGAAGTTCCGCACAAGCATCCACGCACTCGCGGAACTCGGGCTCCGATTCGTACAAGTCCCGTCCCATGTTCACTTTTTGCAACCCTTGACCGGGGAACAGGAAGACCACACGCGAGTTGGCGGTTGGCATCCCTACAGCGGTTTGGCGTTGGGATGGAGTCGCCAGAGCTTCCACCGCCCCGGAACGGCTGTCACAGACCACGGCTTGACGATGCGGAAAATGAGTTCGTCCCACTTGCAGGGTGTACGCGACATCCGCCAGATTCACATCGGTTTTTTCCCGCAAGTGTTGCTCCAAGTTGGCGGTCATCGCAGACAACGCACGCTCCGATTTCGCGGAGAGCATCAGCACGTGATGGGGACGACCGGAACTTGTGGTTGTTTGCTCCGGAGCTTCCTCCAAAATGACGTGGGCGTTGGTCCCGCCAATGCCAAAGGAAGAGACGGCCGCACGGCGGGGAGAGGTTCGGGAGCGATCCCACTTCGCCGGTTGGTTGTTCACGACAAACGGGGAGGTTTCCAAACTCAGTTTCGGGTTGGGCGTCTCGAAGTGGAGCGTGGGCGGAACGACGCCGTAATGCAGGGCGAGGGCTGCTTTGATCAAGCCTGTGACACCTGCCGCTGCGTCGAGATGCCCGACGTTGGTTTTTACCGAGCCGAGGAAGCAGTAGCCCTGATCTGCCGTGTACTTTCGATAGGTCTGCGTGAGGGCCGCCACTTCAATCGGGTCGCCCAGCGGCGTGCCCGTACCGTGCGCTTCGACGAAACCGATCGTGCGCGGATCTACGCCTGCACGTTGAAGCGCCTGTTCAATCGCATCAGCTTGCCCGTCCACGCTCGGGGCCGTATAGCCCACTTTCATGCTGCCGTCGTTGTTGATCGCCGAGCCTTTGATCACAGCCCAGACTGTATCTCCGTTGGCTTCTGCATCTGCGAGGCGTTTCAAGACCACGACAGCGCCGCCACTTCCGCGAACTGTGCCGCGAGCATCGGCATCAAACGCTCGGCAATGACCATCGGGGGATAAAATGTGCCCCTCCTGATAGAGATACCCCGTTCCATGCGGAACCTCGATGGATACGCCGCCCGCCATCGCCATGTCGCAATCTCCCTGAAGCAGTTGTTGGCAGGCGATGTGTACCGCGACCAACGACGTCGAACAAGCCGTTTGCACCGTCAGCGCCGGACCGCGCAAGTTCAGTTTGTACGCGAGGCGAGTGGACAGGAAATCTTTTTCATTCAAAATGGTCGTCTGGAAAAGCTCTGCGGCAGACTCCGGGTTGGTCTTGAGATGATGGAGCAGATAGCCCGGTCTTCCCGTGCCGCCATAGACGCCGATTCGGCCGGAGTAGGAGTGCGAGCTGTATCCCGCGTGCTCAAGCGCCTGCCAGCCCACTTCCAAGAACAAGCGTTGCTGCGGGTCCATCATCTGCGCCTCACGCGGAGGGAAGCCGAAGAACGGTGCGTCGAACATCTCCACGCCGTCCAAGGTGCCCTTGCGCTTCACATACCGAGGGTCTTGAAAAAGGGTTGGGTCAACGCCCGCCGCCACCAATTGCTTCTCCGACAAGTCTCTAACGGACTCTACACCTGCGACCAAGTTGTTCCAGAATTCATCGACGTTGTCGGCGCCCGGAAAACGGCCTGCCATGCCGATGATGGCGATGTCGGTGTCGGTGGGGCTGGGTGTGGATTTTTTTTGCATCGTTGTCTGTTTGCTTTCCGTGTTTTGCGTGGTGCGCAAATGATTGGCAAGCGAACGGATCGTGGGAAAACGGAACAGGTCCATCGTGGGGACGGAGAGGCCCAGATCTTCTTTTATCCGCACCTCGATTTGCACGATGCTGAGAGAATGACCTCCGACCTCGAAGAAATTGTCGTCGATCCCCACGGCGCTAAGTCCGAGAACGTCCTGCCAGATGTCGGAAATTTGTTGCTCCAGCGGGTCTTGCGGCAAGATCGTGTTGCTCGCAGCCTTGCGCTCCGTCGGGGCCGGCAGGGCCTTGCGGTCAATCTTGCCATTGGGAGTCAGGGGCCATTTTTCTAGGAAGATAAAAGCGGACGGGACCATGAAGTCAGGCAGTTTGCTTTGTACGTAGGCTTTTACGTCTGCCACGCTACTTCCTGTCACATCGTGCGAGATGGCGTAGGCGACCAGACGTTGGTCGCCGTTTTTCTCCGTGCGTGCCACGACGAGCGCTTCACGAATGCCTGTGTACTCCGCGATGACCGATTCCAGCTCACCCAGTTCGATGCGGAACCCGCGAATTTTTACCTGATGGTCGAGACGTCCCAAGAACTCCAAGCGACCGTCCGGAAGCCAACGGGCCAAGTCGCCCGTTTTGTACATGCGCTCCCCCGGTTGCCCGAAGGGATCGGGGAGGAAGCGTTCTGCGGTGAGGTCCGGGCGGCCGAGATAGCCGCGGGCAAGACCTACCCCGGCGATATACATCTCCCCTGCGACACCCAGTGCCGTGGGTTGCCCGAATGTGTCGAGAATATACACTTTGGCGTTTGCGATGGGACGACCGATGGTCACGCGATCCGTATCCGGGTGCAGGTGAGCAAACGTCGCACCGACCGTGGCTTCTGTCGGCCCATATGCATTTACGAAACGACGACCTTCTGCCCAACGCTTCGCCAATTCCAAACTGCATGCCTCGCCTGCCGTTACCACCGTTTTCAGAGTCGGCACGTCTGCGGGCTGCAACAGAGCCAACACCGTGGGGGGCAATGTAACGACCGTAACGGCGTTCTCGTTGAGGGTCGCGACCAGCGCAGAACCCGGTATCACATCCGATTTGGGTGCCAAGCAGAGAGTTGCGCCCGCGCACAACGTCGTGAAAATTTCAGAAACAGACGCGTCGAAACTGAACGACGCAAACTGCAACACCCGACTGTCAGAATCAATCTCAAACGCTTCAATTTGTGCCAGCACGAGATTCGACAGCCCGCGATGTTCAAGCAGCACACCCTTCGGACGGCCTGTGGAACCGGACGTGTAGATGACGTAGGCGAGGTCGTCAGGCGTAGACCAGGATTCGAGGTTGTCTGTCGGCTCCTGTTCGAGGGCGGCGGAATCCCCATCCACGAAGACTTGTTGCACGCCCTCTGCCGGAAGTTGTCCGCGCAAAGACTCTTGAGTCAGAAGCAACCGGACTTCGGCGTCCTCTACCATGTAGGTCAAACGGTCTTGGGGATATGTCGGGTCCAGCGGCAAGTAGGCACCGCCCGCTTTCAAGATGGCGAGGACGCCGATGACCAATTCCGGTCGACGCTCCATGCTCAGGCCGACGAGTTGGCCTTTTTTCAAACCAAGGCGGCGCAAGTGGTGCGCCAATCGGTTGGCACGGCGATTGAGTTCGTCGTAGGAGATTTCTCGTCCCCCGAATCGCAGGGCCGGTGCATGCGGAGTGCGTGCCGCCCGCTCCTCAAACAGATGATGGGCACACCTCTCTGAAAAAGGGGCCTCGGTCGCATTCCACGCCGAGTACGCTTCGAGTTCACGAGTTGTCAGCATGGGCAGACGATCCAAACGTTCATGCGGGTTCTGTGCAGCGCCGACCAACAAGCCCTGATAATGATCCACCAGATACCCGATCGTCTCCCCGTTCCAAAGATCTGTGTTGTACCAACAAACCGCGCGCAAGGAACCGTCCACTTCCTCAACGACAAAGTCGAGATCAAACTTCACGCTGTGCTGTTCCAACGGGTACGATTCCAATTGAAGGCCGGATAGATCAATCTGTGCCCCGCCAAACCCCATTCGCGCAGCGGCAACTCCCTGCATGTGTGCGAGATGCGATTTTTGGTAGGTGAAGGCCACCTGAAACACAGGAGAGCGGCTGAGATCGCGCTGCAACCCCAGTCGCTCCACCAACAGCGGGAACGGGAAATCTTGATGCTCCTTGGCCCCGACTAAGACTTTTCGGACTTGAGTCAGGAACCGGGAGTAGGACATCTCGCCGTCAACTTGTGTACGCAGAGCACACGGACTCGCGAAGTACCCGAGAGTTCGCTCATACCCGACAGGCGGTCGTCCGAAGCGGGGCGAGCCGACGACGAGGTCCTCCTGTCCGGTGTATCGGTACAGCAAGACGTAAAACGTTGCCAGCAAGACTGTATAAAAAGTAACATCCTCCGACTTCGCAAGTTTGCGCAATTCCGTGGTGACTTCTCGGCTTAGCTCAAAGGGATAGCCCGCACCGTTATGAGTCTGTACCAGCGGTCTTGGACGGTCTGTCGGCAAATCCAAGACAGGCGGAGCGGCGAGTAGCGATTGCCAGTAGTCCCAATGCTCCGCTCCTCGGCTGTCTGCCAACATCTGATCTTGCCAAAGCACATAGTCTGTATAGGAAAGTCCGGTCGGCGGGAGGTCGGGTGACAGACCGGCAACCCGCGAACGATAGAGCATCCCCAACTCCTCCATCAAAACGATCAGCGTCCATGTGTCCGACGCGATGTGATGGCTGTTCAGGAGGAGGACGTGTTCGTTGTGGGAACGGGAAAAAAGATGAGCGCGGAAAACAGGCCCTTTTTCAAGATCAAAGGGAGCGTGTGTTTCTTCTATTAAATGGGAATGCAGTTGCTCCGTGTCCCAACCCGATGCGTCCACGAGTTGAAGGTGTGCTTCGCCCTCAGGGTGGATCACTTGGACAGGCTCTCCCTGACGAACTGCATACGTCGTGCGCATGATCGGGTGTCGAGCAACCAGATCCTGCATAGCTCCTTGCAAAGCGGTGATATCGAGCGTCGATGGAACGGTCCAAGCCATCGGCAGGCCGTATTCGGCTCCGCTTCGGTTCATGTTCCATAAAAACCACATCGCTCGCTGACCACGGGACAGTGCAGCGACAACGGGACTCACTTCCGTTTTTTTGCCTAAAATCCCAGTATTCATCACGTTTTCCCCCAAATTTGTCTACCTCAGCTACCCCGCCAAGTTAGTAACATTCTACTGATACAGACTCATTCTAGTGATACAAGTAGGGGCTGTCTAGCAAAATTTAATCCCTTGAATCCAGTTGTCCCGCCAATCAGGAAATGTAAGGCTGATTAGTAAATAAACTTCCAAGTGATGAATGCGCTTTAAATATGCGATGTACACGCAACGATCTCACATCGTCCTCTTCCATAATTCCTCGTTGATCTTCTACTTTTTGGAGACACTGTTACCATCCATACTTTCGGAGGGGTTCACATGGTCTTCTATGTCGCGATTGCCATCGTAGGATTATTTGTTATATGGGGTGCCGTTTTTCCCAGCCAGTTGTTGGACGTGGCCAATCAATTATTGGCGCTTACAACGGCGAAGTTCGGCTGGTTTTATTTGATTGCCACCGTGTTTGTGCTGGGCTTTTCCATCTATTTAGCGTTTAGCAAGTACGGCACCGTTCGACTTGGTCCGGATGATTCCGAGCCTGAGTTCTCCGACTTGACGTGGTTCGCCATGCTGTTTAGCGCCGGCATGGGGATCGGGTTGGTGTTTTGGGGCGTGGCAGAACCGATCGACCATTACGTGAACCCACCGCTTGGAACTCCCGGTAGCACGCCGGAAGCCGCGCGCGTTGCCATGCGCTACTCGTTTTTCCATTGGGGTCTCCAGCCTTGGGCGATCTACTCCATTCTCGGTTTGGTGCTTGCCTACTTCCAGTTCCGCAAAGGTGCGAAGGGGTTGATCAGTTCCACGTTCCTCCCGCTGCTTGGAGACCGTGTGAACGGACCCATCGGCAAAACCATCGACATCCTCGCGATCTTGGCCACTGTGTTCGGCGTTGCGACATCGCTTGGATTTGGAGCCTTGCAAATCAACGGCGGTTTGCATTCCGTCTTCAACTCTCCGATCTCTCCTGTGATGCAGATCGGGATCATGGTGGTTCTGTTGATTCTGTATCTGCTCTCTTCCACAACCGGTCTGGAAAAAGGAATCAAAGCACTCAGCAACCTCAACCTCTACGTGGCGTTTGCGCTGCTTCTGTTCACGCTCCTGCTCGGCCCGACTTCCTTTTTGTTTGACACCTTCACGACGACCCTTGGGGACTATCTGCAGAATCTCGTGCAGATGAGCTTGCGGCTGACCCCTTTTTCCGGCGGTACGTGGGTGGGCGACTGGACTTTGTTCTACTGGGCGTGGTGGATTGCGTGGGCCCCGTTTGTCGGCATGTTCATCGCGAGGGTTTCCAAAGGTCGAACGATCAAGGAATTTGTGATCGGTGTGATGTTGGTACCCAGTTTCATGAGTTTCGTTTGGTTTTCCGTTTTTGGCGGCACCGCGTTGCACTTTGAACTCTTCGAGCACTACGGGATCGCACAAGCCGTGCTACAGGACAATACGGCCGCCCTCTTCAGCACGCTCGCACACCTTCCCTTAGGGTATTGGGTATCGTTGTTGGCCACGCTCTTGATCGTGACGTTCTTCGTCACCTCCGCCGATTCGGCAACGTTCGTTCTCGGCATGCTCTCCTCCGAGGGGGACTTGAACCCGTCGAACAGAGTCAAAATCACATGGGGGGTCCTACAAGCCGCAATCGCTGTCGTGTTGTTGCTCAGCGGCGGGCTCCAAGCTTTGCAGACCGCTTCCATTGTGACTGCGCTCCCCTTCTCCATCATCATGTTGCTGATGTGCTACTCGATCCACAAAGCCCTGCGGGCTGAGTACAAAGAAATTTCGCGCCTCCGCAGAAAACGGGAACAAAAACTGGACGAGTTGATTCTCTTGCAAACGGAAGAAAGCTGACTTCCTCAAAAAAAAGAGGTGTACCCGCTCTGCATGTCGGGTACACCTCTTTGCTTGTCTTACTTTTTCACGAGCCCTTGCTCTTCCAACCAGTGTTCTGCAACGTCGCCGGCCTTTTTCTTCTCGATATCCACTTCGGCGTTCAGTTCCGCCATTTGCTTCTCGTCGATTTTTCCGGCCAGCTTGTTCAACACATCTCCGACTTCCGGGTGTTGCTTCAGCACTTCACTTCGCACGATCGGCGCAGCGTAGTACGGCGGGAAGAAATGCTGATCGTCTGCGAGCAGCACGAGGTTGTTTTTCGCCAATTGGCCGTCTGTGGTGAACGCGTCAATCGCTTGGACTTTTCCGGAGGTGAGCGCTTGGTACTTGAGTCCGGGGTCCATCGCTTTGACGTCTTTGAAGTTCAAGCCGTAGGTGCTCTTCATCCCCTTGAGGCCGTCGTCGCGGTCGAGGAATTCCTGCTCCGTGCCGAACACGATCTCGCCTTGGTGCGCTTTGAGATCGGAGACGGTTTTCAAGTTGTACTGTTTCGCCGTTTCCTGTGTGACGGCGATCGCGTACGTGTTGTTGAACCCGATGGGGTTCAGCCATTCGATTTTGTATTTGTCGGGGAACTCGTTTTTCACTTTTTGATAGACGGCGTCGGAGTCGCTCATCACTTTTTCTCCCATGATGTTCACGAGGCCCGTGCCGGTGTATTCGACGTAGACGTCGGCGCTGCCGCTCTTCATGGCGCTGAAACAGACGTCCGTGCCGCCGAGGTAGGATTTGGTTTTGACTTTGAGGTCGGTGTTTTTCTCCAACATCAGCCCGACCAAGTTCGCCATGATGTCTTGTTCCGTGAAGTTTTTGCCGACGACTGTGATTTCATCGGACGCTTTCGAACCGGTCACGGCGGAGCACCCCGTCACCAATCCGGCAAGCGAAACAGCGAGTGTACCTGCAAGCAAAGCTTTGATTGTTCCTTTTTTCAAAAAATCGTCCCCCTCGTAAAATTAGTTCAGTTCTTTTCGAATACGCAGACCTTTGGGCGTTGCCAAGCGGTCAATCCAAGCCAGAAGCAAGTCGAACACAATCGCCAGCACCGCCGCCGGAACGGCCCCTGCCAAGATAACGCCCGTATCGACCATCGAGATCCCGCGCAGGATCAAGTCGCCGAGGCCACCGGCCCCGATAAACGAAGCGAGCGTGGCCACGCCGATCGTCATGACCGTCGCGGTGCGAATACCGGCGAAGATCATCGGACGTGCGAGCGGCAGTTCCACCATTCTCAGCAATTGAAAACGCGTCATGCCCATGCCGCGTCCCGCTTCGAGAAGCGCCGAATCCACATCGAGAATGCCCGTGTAGGTATTGCGAAGGATCGGAAGCAGCGCATACGCGACCATCGCAATGATCGCCGGAACCGACCCAATGCCGAAGACGGGAATCATGAACCCAAGCAACGCAAGGCTCGGGATGGTTTGTAAGATGGAAACGAGTCCGAGAACTGCCCCTGCCAATTTACGATATCGAGTCAACAGAACGCCCAAGGGAATCGAAATCAAGATCGCCCAGAACAACGCGATCAACGAGAGCGTCATATGTTGCAGGCTCGACTCCAAGATGTCTGTCCAACGGTCAGCGAACGTCGTCAAAAGTTCATTCACCACTTGCAGCCGCCTCCTCCAGATAAGGTTTGGAAAGCACATCGACCAAGCAAGCGCGGGTTACGATCCCGACGAGTTTCCCCTCTCCGCTCACGACCGGTACGTGTCCGTAGGGTGCATCTTGCACCAACGTGATCGCATCCCACAGCGGAGTTTCGGGACGCAGGGTCGGTGCATCTGTGCGCATGACATCGGCGAGCGTCTTGGACTCCTCCGAATAGCGCTTGTAGATATCGGCCGTGTCGGCAATTCCGTGGTAGCGGCCGTCTTGATCGGCGACGAGAATCGCGGTGACCCGCTTGCGTTGCATGGTCTGCACCGCTTCGGCGAGGCCTTTGTAGCGGCTCATCTTGACCGGTTGAAGGAGCATCACGTCGGCGACGGTGAGCGCCGGTTTGGCCGCGAGACGTTTTTCCCCGATAAAACCACGTACAAAGTCGTTCACAGGATGGCGCAGAATGTGGTCAGGAGTGCCCTGCTGGATGACTTGACCGCCTTGCATGATGATGAGTTCATCGGCGATCTTCAGCGCCTCGTCCATGTCGTGCGTGACAAATACGATGGTTTTGTGGAGTTCTTGGTTTAAACGGATGAGTTCGTCTTGCAATTGTTCCCGCGTAATCGGGTCGAGCGCGGAAAACGGTTCGTCCATCAAGATGATGGGCGGATTCGCCATCAGCGCGCGTGCCACACCGACACGCTGCTGTTGGCCCCCCGACAATTCGGCGGGGTAGCGGTCACGATACGAGGCTGCATCAAGCCCGACCAGTTCCAGCAACTGATCAATCTTGGTCAGATCATGACCTTTTTTGCCATCGGTCAAACGCGGTACCAGTGAGATGTTCTCGGCGATCGTCATGTGTGGAAACAGACCGATCTGCTGGATCACATACCCGATGCGGCGGCGGAGCTCGGCGGAATTCTGCGCTTGAATGTCTTGGTTAAACACGCGGACTTCGCCTGAGGTGGACTCGATGAGGCGGTTGATCATCTTCATCGTGGTCGTCTTGCCGCACCCGGACGGTCCGACGAGCACGACGATGTTGCCCTGTGGGATCGACAAATTCAAGTTGTCGATCACCACGTTGTCCCCATACGATTTGGTGACATTGCGAAACTCGACTGCATTTCTTTTCACTTCAACATCCCCTCCCAATTGCTGGTGTACCAGGTTTGGCGGGGTCTTTTGGCTGTGAACATGCAAAAAGACCCTACCAAAAAACGATAGGGTCCGAAAAAAACTACGCAAAAAAGACCCCATCGGTTCTCATCGGGTCAATGTGTGTGAAACCTGCATGCAATTGACCCATCTCTACGCTGACGAGGTTAGCTGACGGGCTCGGGAAAGATGGTTCCCTACGAGCTTGGTATTCACCCAAGCAACGATGCGCCCCAGGAAATGTGGTTCCCCCGCTTCCCAATAGGAGTATCAGGAATTAAGCAATACCTTTAGGATAGACGACGATTGTGTTCATTGTATGTCCGTGAATAAAAAAAGAGCCACCTTTTCACAGGTGGCCTTTTTCGCGAACTTGCTGTTCCTCCAAAAGTCCCAGCTTTTTCGCGACGAACGGCGTCGTGCTGGCTTGCAAGAGCAACGTGAACAGAATCGCAACGAAAGCGATCGCCGACATCAGCTTCGCGTCTTCCAAGCCGGAGCTTCCGACGATCCCGACCAACGCGGCGGCGATGACGCCCGTTTCGCGCGTCCAGAACAGGAAGAGAATTTCGTTGCGTTTCCATTTCGCCCTGCGATCCGGCAGCAAGCAGCTCAGCACGGTGATCGGACGTGCGAGGAATACGAAGACCAAGACGACGAGCAGCCCTTGCAGTCCGTAATCCTGGAGAACGCTGAAATCGACTTGACTGCCCAGCAAGATGAAGATCAACATGCGCAACTTCAAGGACACCGCGTCGATGAACTCGTGAGCGGCGTGCTCTTGTTTGGGGAGGATGGTCAGTTTGAACGACTCCGCATTCCCGATCATCAACCCGGCGACGAACACGCTCATGAATCCGCTGGCATGAATCCACTCCGCACCCAAGTACGCGGCGAGCACCGTAATGACGATGACCATCGGGGCAAACTCCCGAAGCAGACCGCGGTCGTTCTCGGAGATTAGGAAAGCGGCGATCCATCCGACGATGGCGCCGACGACGATCCCGCCCAATGCGAGCTGTGCGAACTGCAACCCGATCGAGCCCCACTCGACGGCGGCTCCGGTCGTCATCAACAGCGAGAACACAACGGTCGCCATGATCGCCCCGGTCGCATCGGTAAACGCCGACTCCGTGATGACCGTCTGGCTGACTTTGCGACGCACGGGAAACTTTTGAAAGATCGGCACGAGAGCCGCCGGGTCTGTGGAAGCCAAGATTGACCCGAGCAACAGCGCCGGCATAAACGACATGTCGAAAATCCAGACTGCGGCGACGGCGACCACGAGAGCCGTCACGACAACCCCGAGTGTTGAAAGCAACGTGATCGTCCGCCAGACTTCCTTGAGCACGGACAGGCGCGTAATCATGCCGCCGTGGAAGAGGATGAACGACGCCCCGAACAGGAGAATCGCTTGATTGGCGGTCGATTCGGATCGGATGTCCACCAGATCCAATACGGATGGCGAGAGCAACATCCCGATGAGGATGAACAGCACCACGTCCGGGATGCGCAGCTTTTCGGAGAGCTTCCCGCCAAGCGTCCCTACGAAGAAGACAAGTAAGATTGCCGTTAAAAAGGTTTGAGCGAGTTCGACAGCATGAGAATGCATGAATACCTCCTGCGAGCACGGTTTATATACTCAATTTTACCACACCGCTTCTGAGGTCTAGGGTGCCCCAAAGACGGGTAGCGTCTCTTAGCTAACCCTCGATTCGTTTTTCTGCCGTAGTCTCGCCGCGTGCTCTAGGGACAATCGTGAAAAATCAAGTTCTTCCTTCCTATTAAAAGGGGAGCTTCTAGTACAAGAGGCTCCCAATCCCACCACACACGAGGACTACCACCCACGCGGGTACTTTCCAAAAAACCAACAACCCGAATGTCAACAACGCCAACGCCACGTCTATCGGTTCTCGGATCGCCTTGGTCCAGACCGGATTGTACAAGGCAGCGAGCAGAATGCCGACCACCGCTGCGTTGATTCCATTCAACACCGCTTGAACCTTCGGCATCCCCCGCAGAGTCGACCAAAACGGCAGAGAGCCACCCACCAGCAAGAACGACGGGAGAAAAATGGCGACCGTGGCGATCACGGCCCCTTTCCAACCTGCCAGAATTGCACCTATGTATGAGGCGAACGTAAACAGCGGCCCCGGCACGGCCTGCGCCGCTCCATACCCGGCTAGAAATTGCGTTTCGGTTATCCAACCTGTTGGAACCACTTCCGCTTGCAGCATAGGCAACACGACGTGCCCGCCGCCAAATACCAGGGAACCAACTCTGAAAAAGCTATCGAACTCCGCAAGCAAAGGAGATGTAGGACGAACCCACGGCAAACCCAGCAAGCATGCGGCAAGTAGGAGCAAGCAAAGCACGGCCCCGCGTTTTGAGAGATGCAGAGGTGCCTCTTGGACATTGACTACGGACGGCTTAGCCAACCACGTCCATCCAATCAAACCGGCGGCAAGGATCAGTAGGATTTGAACCAGTGCGGAAGGCCAGAGCAGCGTCACAATCGCTGCGCAGACGGCAAGCGTTGCTCGTGGACGATCCGGGGTCAGAGATTTCGCCATCCCCCAGACGGCCTGTGCCACGATCGCCACAGCTGCGACCAACAACCCGTGGAGCCAACTCGGTTCACCTGCATCCATTCCTTGTAGAAGCCATGCAAATACAGCTAAGAGGATCGCGGACGGCATCGTAAATCCAATCCACGAAGCCACGCCCCCCAACCATCCAGCCCTCATCATGCCGATGGCGATCCCCACCTGACTACTCGCAGGTCCCGGTAGGACTTGACACAGTGCCACCAAATCGGCAAAGGCTCGCTCATCGAGCCACTTTCGCTTCTCCACGTACTCCGCTCGGAAGTACCCTAAGTGAGCAACAGGTCCTCCAAATGAGGTCAGACCCAGTTTGAATGAGACTCGTAATACTTCAAATAAGGCGGGAACGTTCATAGAGGGGATTTCCTTTCTCTTCATCCTCGATTTCCGTAGGCTTATCCATATTGTATCGATTCGTACTTGCTCTGGAAACCCTAAGCAGGAACTATGACTCTCTCGGTGCTCTTGAAAAAAAGGAGCTTCCGTAATGGGAAGCTCCTTTTTTCAGGTGAACATCGGTTTCTTCGTCGCCGCGGCCCGCTCATCGAGATCGAGCAGTACGTGGTAGCCGATCCCCGGGCATTGGTACGGCAGGTCGAGTCTCGGCTTGTTCTGTTCATCAAAGAAATAGCCGGCTCCGAGGTTGTCCTCATCGTCGATCACCAACATGGGATTCTCGATCAGATACTGGCGCACGGCAGGCGAGTGAACATTCGCCTGTACCAGCAAGCGCTTGTCATGAAAATGGTTCGGCGGCAGAATCGCTTCGGTCGCGAACCTTTTTTTGTACTGGAACGTCCCCTTGGTCAAAAACGGCTCGCAGCCTTGGAAGTCGACCACGTCGATGTTCCCGACGTTCGAGGCCCAATGGAGGATCGCGTGGTACACGAAGTTCTGCGCGCCGTTGGTCCGGTAGAGATCGTCCCCGTTGCGCACGCCGATCAGACGGGCGTTCAACCAGTTTTTACTCGGATCAAGCTGAGAGACGCTGCGAGCGAACTCCCCATAGCGGGAGTTCATGGTCGGCTTGTGCATCGTTTCGTAAAACTGGTGAAAATCTTCATCCTCATGGGTGACAAAATAGTCGAAGCCTTCTTGCTTGCGCATTTAAACGGGGTGAACATATTGCTGAGTAAGTTGGTGAAAAAATTCAATCCCACCGCACAAGTTCAACCCCAGCCCCGAGCCTCCGGGCTGTCCGACCTTATACTTGATAATACACACCGCAATGTTATAAAATTCAATAAAGCAACACCCGTTTCCAAGTGAACGGGTGTTGCTTTTTTTAGGACATTAGCGGCAGCCTCGATTTGTTCCAAGCTGCTTCCTTACGCTTTCACCTCATAGAGATTCGTTTGCACGTTATACATTTCGGCATATTGCCCGTCGAGCGCCATCAGTTCGTCGTGCGTCCCCTGCTCGATGACTTGTCCGCCGTCCATCACCAAAATCCGATCGGCAAACCGTGCAGAAGCGAGTCGGTGCGCAATGTAAATTCCCAATCGATCGCGCAACAGGTCGCGGATGCGCTCAAACATTTCAAACTCCGCGATCGGGTCGAGCGCCGAATTCGGCTCGTCCAAGACATACAGATCGGCGTTGCGGATGAAGGCGCGCGCGATGGCGATCCGTTGCCACTGACCGCCCGACAACTGCTCACCTTTGACGACCCAGCGTCCGAGTTCGGTATCCAATTGATGCGGCAAGTTGCGGACAAACGACCCGATGCCCGTTTTCTCGCTCGCCTCCCAGATCTTCTCGTCGTCCTCGATGGTTTCCGTATTGCCAAGCCCGATGTTGTGGCGCAGCGTCATCTCATAATGGACATAGTCTTGGAAGACGACGCCGATGCGCTTTTGCAACTGCTCGACATCCAATGTGCGCACCGACTCTCCGTTGACCAGAATCTCGCCGTCATACCCGGCGTAGAGTTGAGTGATGAGTTTGGCGAGCGTCGTTTTCCCCGAACCGTTTCGCCCGACGATTGCGATGCACTGCCCCCGCTGCAAGCTGAAACTCACGTTGTGCAACACCTCGCGCTCCGTCCCCGGATAGCAAAAGGAAACATCTCGAAACTCGAACGTCTCGATCCGCTCGACGTCTTGCACCCCGCTTAACAGCTTCGGTTCGACAGTCGGCAACGCGAGAAACACAAACAACTGCTCGATGTACAAGTTGTGCTGACAGATCGCCAAGATGTTCGAAAACACGCTCTGCGCGCTGGTTTGGGTCAGCGAAATCCCTTGCACATAGCTGTACAGGTTGCCGACGCCGAACACATTGCGCATCGCTTCCCGCACGGCGAGGTAGATCACGCTGATGAGCGCCACCAGATTCAGCGTTTCGCTGGCGGCCGACCAGTTCAGTCGTTTCTTGGCGATCTTCTGGTCGACGATATAGAAGTCGCGGTAGATGGCTTTAAACTTGGTTAGGAAGAACTCGCCCAATTGAAACAGTCGGATCTCCTTGAACGTTTTGTCGAAGGTGAGCAGATGGGTGTAATACCACGCTTCCCGTTGCTTCGCCGCCCGCTCGTAGACGATCTTGAACTGCTCTTGGTTGATCCGCAGACTCGTGTAGAACGAGATCCCCGTCGTCAAGGCAACCACCAGCACCGCCCACCACTTCCACGAGATCAACAGCACCACCGCACCTACGAAGGTGACAACGTTGTTGATGACGTTCAGCATCTGGGTGAACATCTGATACGGGCGATACATCGCTTCTTGTTGCACCCGTTTCAGTTGCTCCTGCACGTCTGTATTTTCGATGTCGGCCAAGCTGAGTTGGGTCGTTTTTTCGATGATTTTTTCCTGTACCGCGTTGGCGACCAACTGCTGGAACAGTCCTTCATAGTAGGATTGGGCGATGGTCAAGGCCTGCTTGAACACCAAGATCCCGACATACCAGCCCATTGCGGCCAGCGCTTGTCCGGCTATAACCCCGTCGATCAACTTCTTCGTCGCGACGAGCGTCACGATCGGCGTCACCCCGAGCAAGAGATAGATCAGGACGACCCGCATCAGATAGCTGGGATTCGCTCTCCAGATCAGGGCGAACAGATTGCGCCAGTGCCGGAACGATTGCAGAACCTCTTTTATACCGATCTGTTCGTTTTCGTTCATTGTGTTCCCCTCCGAAAATGTTTCATCGCCTGCAGCGCATGGCGAGTCAGAATGTACGTCGTTTGTTCTTGCTTGAGATCTGCAGAGCCGATGCAGCTGCGAAACGTCCGTGCGCGACACCCGAAAACAGACCAAACGGTGTCGATCTCGTTTCCAATTGGGGAAGCGACGCAAGCAGAGAGGTGGAAGCTACGGCAATCGCTTCGCGGATCATCGGATCTTGGGCATAGCGAGAAAATTCTAATAATACAAAGCCATCACCCGTCTCAAACGGGTAATGGCAGAGGTATCCTTACATCTGGTTGAGCCAGCAGCTGCTGTCGGTGCCGATCGAGCAGAAGCAAGACGTCGTCCAAGCAGCGTTTACAGTGCCCGCCGATTTGGTCGATTGTACTTGCACGTCGAGATCAAACATTTTTTCCATGGGAAACTACCTCCTTTAGAGTTTGAGTATCCAAGGATGTATGTCTCAGTTAGTAGTTCAGTTATAACATAATTGTAGAGTGTAATTCAAGAGATTCATAAATATAATTTCATAATATTCAAACGTTGTTGTGCCAAAGCGAAAAGGGCGCAGCTGATGAGCTGTGCCCTTTTTTGACATGCCGTGCTTTATTGATTCAAGGCAAAACGCTTGATGCGTGCTTCGATGTCGTCTCGTACTCGTTGAAACACGGCCCACTTCTCTTCGTCAGTCCCGGTTGCTTTCGCCGGATCATCGAAGCCCCAATGAGCACGGTTGACATGCGGCGGAGTCATCGGGCACTTGTCGTTGGCATCGCCGCAGAGGGTGACTACGTAGTCCGCTTTGTTCAAGAGCTCCGGGTTGATGATGTCGGACGTCTGCCCGGAGATGTCGATGCCCTGTTCGGCCATCACTTTGACAGCGTTCGGGTTCAGTCCATGCGCTTCAATCCCCGCGCTGTAGACGTCAAAGTGATCGCCGAGGTGCTTTTTCCCGAAGCCTTCCGCCATTTGACTGCGGCAGGAGTTGCCGGTACAGAGGAAATAGATGATTTTTTTGTTGTCTGTCATGGAGAGCCCTCCGTTAGTCGAGGTTGATGAGTTCCACAGGAGCCGGTGCACAGCAGACACCTGCTACTGCCGCTTCTCCCGCAGATTCAAATTCGGAGTCTTCCCGCGTGTAGAACACTTCCCATGCGTTGCCCTCCGGATCGGAAACCCAAATTTTGTCTTGCACCGCATAACAGCATGTCGTGTTCATTTCATCGATCGTGACGAGCCCGGCTTCTTGGAACCGCGATTTCATGGCGTGAACGGCTTCGGTGTTCTCCACTTGGAAGCCAAGATGATTCAGGGCTCCGTTTTTCTCATACGGACGCACGTTCATGGAGAAGTGAAGCGGCGGGTTGTTCAACTCAAATTTCGCGTAGTTCTCTTTGACCTTCGTCGGTTCTGCACCGAACATCGCGCGGTAAAACGCAAGGCAAGCTTCCAAATCTGTCACGTTGATCGCGACGTGCATACGGAATGTAGTCATGATTGTCATCCTCCTTACCTACAGCAGACTTTGAGGCCATTTTGCTTGAGTTCTTCGATTTTCGAGCTCAAGTCAGGCAAGACTTTCAAGTTATCTTCAAAGAACGGATACGAAGAACCGTCCAAGGAATAGAATACCCACTGACCTTCTTTGCGTTCCTTGACCAGTTTTGCAGTCTTGAGCTTTCGAAGGTGTTGAGAGACAGCCGGTTGCGTCATCTGCAAGATCTCAACCAATTCGCATACGCATAGCTCTTCGGTCCGAAGCAAGGCAAGGATGCGCAATCTCGTTTTGTCTGCGAAGGCTTTGAAACACTCCTCCAGAACCTCAATCTCCATCTAATCACCTCATCGTTATATAATCATTTGCTTATAACTTTGTCAAACAAAAGACGACCTACACAGGCCGTCTTTCGTTTACTTACTTCAGAACGCGGAATGCCTCTCTGACCTTCCGCGCAAAGTTCAGCGGCTGGTCGATGGACTCGAAGTGCATGTACATCAAGCGGGGGTTCTCAAACAGCCAGTGATTGTGCAGGGCGGTCACGGTGATGCCGCGTTTTTTCAGTTCGCGCATCAACGGGTTCGCTTCGCTCTGCAGCAGGACAGTCTCCCCCAGATTGAGGGTTCGTCCACGGTTGTCCATTTTTTCAAAAGAAAATGCAGCCGGCAGTGCCAACGGCGATTCCGTGCGACGGCCAAGAATTGTTGCCGGGATCACACGACCAAATTGTGCGGTGCAAATACCGTTGATCACAATCGGCGTTCCGCCCAGAATCCGTGCAAATTGGCGGCACAAACGGTTGGGTCGCCCGATTCGGATCTGTACTCGTTTCATTTCTTACACCTCCCTCCCCATGAATTTGGAATAGCATATGCCATGAACGGAGCTGAGGTATCGGCATATTCACGAGGTATAAGCAAAGGGGGTGGTAGCGAGTATGATCAGCCTACGACTAGATCGTCACCGGCACGGGTCCTGCGGGAGCCGTGCTTGCGAAGACATCTGCGAACGCAAAAACGGCAACCAAGATCGGTTGCCGTTTTTTTGTGCGCACTTACATCTCGGAGCCGGTTCTGTCGTGCCTGTGTACCGATGATGCGGCACCAGTTTGATACTCCTGAGAATATGCAGGGTCTCTTACAAGGGGAAGGACGCTTGTACCAAGTTCCTTTTCTCGTGATGGTTAGCTCCAAATCGGCAGCAGCGTTTCCCCGCGGTCGGTTGCAGGTTGCGGAGGTGCCGAAAGGGACGAGATTTCATCCCGCCATTCGGGAGTCATGTCCACATCCACAGCAGCCAGCGAATCCTCCAACTGTTCCACATGTCTTGCCCCGATGATCGGGGCTGTGACCGCCGGATGGGACATCGCCCATGCAACTGCAAGCGTGGCCGGGTTGATGCCGTGTTCTGCGGCATAGGCGCTGAATCGTTCCGCTACCACATAGTTCGTCTCATCGGCATAGCGGTCGGTGTATCGTTTTTCTTCCACGAGTCGTCCTTGCTCGGGTCGTTTGTTCACGCCGTATTTGCCGGTCAAAAGTCCGGCTCCCAAGGGACTGTAGGAGATCACACCGACCTGTTCGGAAGCGGCGAGCGGCAGAATTTCCACTTCGGCTTGGCGCTTCACCAAACTGTACATCGGTTGGATCAATTCAAAGCGGGCCAGTTGTTCCTTCGCCGAGATCCCCAAGGCTTTGGCGATTTGCCATGCCGCCCAGTTGCTGACCGCCGGGTGGAGGATCTTGCCTTGTGCTTGCAGGTCGTCCAACGCACGGAGCGTTTCTTCCATCGGAGTGTGGTCATCGAACATATGCACGAAGTAAAAATCCAAGCGGTCGGTCTTCAACCGACGCAAACTGTTTTCCACTTCCAGCATGATGTGACGGCGGGAGAGGCCCTTGGCGTTGATGTCAGCGCAAGTCGGGTAATAGACTTTGGAAGCGAGGACGATCTCATCCCGGCAATCCGCGATGCACTCGCCGAGGATTTCTTCCGACCGACCCATGCTGTACACGTTCGCCGTATCGAAAAAATTGATGCCCGCTTCCCGACAACGCTTGAACATCGCTTTCGAGGTTTCCGCATCGGCATTCCCGCCAAACGACATCGTGCCAAAACACAAACTGGAGACCTGTATGCCGGTCTTGCCTACAGTCCGGTATTCCATTTGGAACTCTCCTCCTTACAAAGTCGAGACATCAATCACGAAGCGGTACCGCACATCGCTCTGGAGAACACGCTGATACGCTTCGTCGACATGGTCGGCGCTGATGACTTCAATTTGCGGGGCAATGCCGTGCTCAGCGGCAAAGTCCAGCATCTCTTGCGTTTCCCGAATCCCGCCGACGAGCGAACCGGCGATGCTGCGGCGGCCCATGATCAAGGAAAACACATGGTACTTGTCCGGCTCGGCCGGTGCGCCGACGTTGACGAGCGTTCCGTCGATGTGCAGCAGCGACAAGTACGCGTCCACATCGAGATTCGCCGACACGGTGTTCAAGATGAGGTCAAAACGGCCCGCCAGCTCCGTGAAGGTTGCGGGATCGCCGGTTGCAAAGTAATGATCTGCGCCAAAGCTCAGGGCTTCGTCTTTTTTATTCAGAGAGCGGCTGAGGACAGTCACTTCTGCACCCAGCGCATGTGCAAATTGGATCGCGAGGTGGCCAAGCCCGCCCATGCCCACGATGGCGACTTTCTTGCCGGGGCCGGCGTTCCAGTGTTTCAGCGGGGAATACGTGGTGATGCCTGCGCACAGAAGCGGACTTGCCACGTCCAGAGACAGCGCATCCGGAATGCGGACGACGAAGCCTTCCGTGACGACGATTTTTTGGCTGTATCCGCCGTAAGTGGGGTTGCCGTCGTAATCCAGGGCGTTGTAGGTGGAGACGACGCCTTTTTTGCAGTATTGTTCTTCCCCGCTGAGGCAGTATTCGCACTCGCCGCAGGAATCTACAAAGCATCCAACTCCGACGCGGTCACCGAGAGCAAATTTGGTCACTTCCGAACCGACTGCCGCCACGACGCCGGCGATTTCGTGGCCCGGAACCATCGGGAAAACGCCGCCGCCCCATTCATCGAAGGCGCTGTGAATGTCGGAGTGGCAGATGCCGCTGAATTGAATGTCGATCAAGATATCGTGCGGACGCAAAGCTCTTCGCTCCAACGTGGTACGTTCAAACGGTGCTTTTGCACTCGCAACGCTCAGAACTCGGGTAGATGTCGTATGAGTTTGGCACATGTGATGTTCTCTCCTCCTGTATTGTGTGTCTGTGTAAAGCCTACAACTTGGAGTCGACTCCAAGTCAACCCCTCGATCCATAAAAAAACCAACTTCCATACCCGGATGGAAGTTGGTTTTTTTACTTGGGGACCGTTTCTTTTTTGAGACGAAGTTTCTCCGGCAAGCAAACTTCTGTGTAATGCTCCACTTTGTGCTCAAGAACCTTGTAAACGGCCTGCAATTCCGCAAGCTTGGATTCCACCAGTTTCTTTTGCTCCGTCAGCAAAGCCAGTCGTTCCGAAGCGGCGTTCGGGTCCTCTTCCAAGCTCAGACTCAAGTAATACTTAATGGTCTCCAGCGACATGCCCGCTGACTTCAAATGCGTAATGAAGACCATGAGCTCCAGATCGTCAGCCCCATAGACCCGTCGCCCGCCGCTGTTTCGTTTGGCAGGGGGGAGCAGGTCGATTTTTTCGTAGTACCGAATCGTATCTTCGCTGAGACCCGTTCTTTCTGCCGCTTGCTTAATCGACAATTCCTCCACCTTCATCACCTGTTTTCAGGAAATTTCAGAACATACAAGGGTATCTTACAACTTGGAGTCGGCTCCAAGTCAACCACAAGGTGATAAGGGCCAACCTGTAAATTTTCCAGGAGTTGCTCCTGTGTGCCTCTCGCAACTTAGCGCTCCACTTCCGGAATCACTTCCTTAATACATGGCAAGGCGTTGAGCGTTTTGGGAAATCCAAGGTATGGTGCGCACTGGTAGACCGCTTCCTTGATTTCCACCGGTGTCAGCCCGACGTTCAGCGCGGCGTGTACATGTGCCTGAAGCTGAGGCCAAGTCTGGTTGGTGGCAAACACCACCAAAGTGATCAATTCGCACTGCTTGTCATCCAGATTCCCCTGATAAAAAACTTCGCCAAAAATGAAAAGTACAACCTCTCCAAACAGTTGCTTGAACTTTTCCTTACTTTTCTCGACGCGATCCATATCAATACCACCTGTGTTCTTTTCTCATATAAATAAAGGCCGCGCACAAGATCAACGAGAGATATCCTACGAATACGACGTACTGTGTGTTGGTCGTGGAGATCAGGAATCCCCCGACAGCTGTCCCCATCGTGGTTCCTAAGTTCGCGGATGTTAAAAAAAGTCCATTCGCGAAATCCGGAGCTTCCGGAGCTGCAGACGCGATCCAATATTGCCCGTAATTCGACCCCATCCCCGCCAAGACTCCCCACAGGAACACGATGAAGTACATCGCAACGACGAAATGTCCCAAGAGGAACAAGAGGATGTACACGGCTCCCAATGCGAAAGGAAAGGTCGCGACAACTTGATGATCTGCTGCCAGGACGGACTTCGCAAAATCAACGCCCATGCCCCGTCCTGCACCGATGACGAACTTTACAACTTAGAGTCAACTCCATGTCAACACAGGATTGAAAAAAGAATCCGGGCATTGAATTGCCCTCTCAGGGATGACCTTGGAAAAGCGGTGTTTTTGAATAAAAAGTCGGCTCCCTATTTGTAAGTAACCCGATTCACGTAACATTTCGGTTTCTTCACCTTAAAAAAAACTAACTCCCAAGGGACGCTAGTTCATTACAACTTTATTTTCGTCGAGTTGATAAGCTTTACTGTCCCGCCGCCGCAATCTTTTTGATCACAAAAGAGAACGTAAGAACGGCCGCCTTGATGTACAAAAAGTGGCACTTCCGATGTTTGGTGTTTTTGCGAATGAGTTCCAGTCTGTCATTCCAAGGGAACCGATACTATCACCATACAACTTGTCTTCCTCAATTCCCAGTTCCAGCACTAAGGCTGCTGCTGAGATCAGCTGGACTCGTCCGCGACTAGAGCGTCTACGCCATCTGCTTGCACCGCCCAGATTGAACAGCGACATGAAGAAACACCGGAGGTTATCAGGATTGAATAGTTCGCCATTTTGCATCGACACCATACCACACTGTAATCACGGATCTTAAGGGGCGTTGTACCCCTAAGACTTTAGGAGGTCACTCCAAGAATACGATTCGTAACTTTTGCGAAAAATGGGGCTCCCTTACTCGCCAGCGCAGGGCCTATAGGGCGGTCGTAATTGACAAAAAGGGATTCAGAACCTCACGGTTCTGAATCCCTTTTGTCATGAATCTGAATCCTTGTCAACTCAGGCAAGGTCTCGTGTTCGGCACCATTAGCTACAGAGAGTAACCTTTATTTGCGAACCCGAGTCAATGCCCGAATCATTCCCTCCTACTAAAACAGGGGATTTTTTGTCTACTTCTTCATCTCCGCTTCAATGCGGTCAGCATTTGCTCTGGTGAGCGGTTCGCCCATCGCTACCAGCGTGCGGCGTTCGCCCGTGAACGAGTTGCGGCCATGCGAAACGAGCATGTTGTCCAGCATCAGCAGATCCCCTCTTTGCCAAGGGAAGGCGATCGTCTCCGCTTCGGTTGCAGCACGCAACGCCGCCGCAACTTCCTCTTCAATCGGTGTCCCGTCCCCATAGTAGGTGTTGTAAGGCAACCCTTCCACGCCGAGTTCCGCTGTCAACAGTTCGCGAATTTCCGGCTCCAGACTGGATTCATGCCAGAATGCGGCGTGGTTGAACCAAAGCTTCTCACCAGTGGTCGGGTGGAGGCGCACCGCCTTGCGGACTTGACGCGTGCGCAAGTTCCCGTCTGCCTTCCACTCGACTTCAATTCCATTTTCCTGGCAGTACGCTTCCATTTCAGCAGGATCCTCCGTATGGAACACATCCTCCCAAGGCAGGCCGAATCCATCGCCGTAGTTGCGCATCAGCATCCAGCCTTTTTCCTCGAACTTGGCGCGGATCTCCGGATCGATACGCTCGTAGACACGGCGCATGTCTGCGAGCGGAGTCTCGCCGCCGCTTTGTGCTTCCACCACAGAGCAGAACCAGATACGCTGCGGCCAAACATTCGAATAGGAGAGTTCATTGTGCTGAAGGATCACCAGTTCCTTCGGATGTTCGGTCGAGGTATACACGTTGCTGGTCAGTTTCGTGCGCGGCGAGGAGGACTCGTTGTAGACCAGCAATTCATCGCACATGCCCGAGACGAACTCGTCAAAACGCTCCTGCGTGGAGATGTCGAACCCGCGGAACAGCAGACCGCCCGTTTCCAACAGCAACTCCTCCAACTTGGTACGGTTGCGCGCGCACCAGTCCAGCAGGTTGACGCCCGGCATCATCGGTGTGATCAAGAGCGGCAGACGCTGACCCGGTGCGAAGTCTTCGATTCGCATCATTTCTTGCTCCGAGGACAATTTCACAGCTTTCGTTTTGAACTCAGACAGACCTTTCTTCATTCCGTCGTACCCCCTGTTTTTTTCGATTTGATCGCTTGCAATTTGGAACGGCGCGCCGATTGGAAGGACTGCTTGTGTTGTTCTTCCGCAAGTCGTGCCAGCTCTGCCAATTCCAGACGCAGTTCAGACAGCGTCACCTCTGGCTGTTTCACGATGCGGGTGAGGACGGCTTGCCACTGGCCGGCCAGAAGTTCGGCGGTCCACGCGCGGTACAGATCGGTGTTGTAGGAGAACGAGACGTTCAGTTGCCCGTCCGTCTCCGTCAACGCTTCCAACATAAAATCGAACTTGACCGCTTCTTCCGCGACCGGTTGCTGGCGCAAAGTCAGCCCCTTCAATTCGAACTCGCGGCGCGGCGTGTTCTGGTGGTTGAACCAGACTTGCACCAGCGGCGAGTAGGCGGTATTGCGTTCCGGATTCACAGCTTCGATCACACGGTCAAACGGCACCTCTTGATTGGAAAACGCCTCATGCGAGCTGTCGCGCACGCTCGCCAGCAAGTCACGGAAGGTCTCCACCCCTGACAGATCCGAGCGGATCGCCAGCGTGTTGAGGAACATGCCGAACACCGCTTGCGTCTCTTCCTGATGACGATTGGCGATCGGGATACCGACGAGAATGTCATCGGTGCCGCTGCGCTGGCTGAGCACGAGGTTATAGGCGGAGAGCAACGTCATGAACAGCGTAGCGCGTTCTTGACGGGAGTACGCTTCCAAGCCCTCTTGCAAGCCGGCGGGAAGTTGGAGGCGCAACGTGTCTCCGTTGACGCTCTGCACAGCCGGGCGAGGAAAGTCGGGGCGCAAGTCGAGTAGCGGAGCAGCCCCGGCCAGCTTATTTTGCCAATAGTGCAGTTGCCCGTCCAGATAGCCTTCCTCCAGCAAGCGCCGCTGCCAGACCGCGTAGTCCGCATACGTCAGGCGCGGCTCAGGCAGTGAAACGTCGCGTCCCTCCGCATAGGCTTCATACAGGGCGGTCAACTCCCGAGCGAGGATGTCGAGCGACCAGCCGTCGCCGATGATGTGATGCACGCACAGGTGCAGGACGTGACGCACTTCGCTTCGCTGCAACAGCTTCGCACGCAACATCGGACCTTCCGCCAGATCGAACGGCGTGTTGATGCTTTGCAGATGCTCGTCAAGCTGTGCTTGCTGCTGTTCGTCCGAAAGGCCCCGCAGGTCGAACCGCTCGATCTGGAAGGCGACTTCCGGGAGGATGACTTGCACAGGTTGCGTGCCCTCCAGGCGGAACACGGTGCGCAACGCTTCATGCCGTCGAATGATTTCAAGGAAGCTTTGCTCAAGCGCCCCCGGCTGCACCGGCCCCTCCAACTCCCACACAAACCGCACATTGTATTGCGTATCCTGTTGCATCTGATCTGAAAGCCAGAGGCGCTGCTGTTCGTACGAGAGCGGCAACGGCTGATCTCGTTTTACATGCGTCAACGCAGGCAGTTCGTCCCCATGTTCCGCACGCAGTTTCGCGCCGAGGAACGTTGCCAGTTCACGCACGGTCGGCGCTTGGAAGATATCGCGGATCTGGAAGTCGACCTGCAGCGCTTTTTTCAGACGTGAGGTGATCAAGATCGCATTGACGGAGTGCCCGCCGATTTCATAAAAGTTGTCCGTCACATTCACTTGTTCCCGCTTCAGCACGGCTTCCCACACCGCCTTCACCTGCAACTCCAATTGTGTGATCGGTACAGCCTCCACAGCCTCTTGGGTACCTGTGCGTTCGAGTGCGGGCAACGCCTTACGGTCGATCTTGCCGTTGACGGTGAGCGGCATGTTCTCCAGATGCACAAGTGCGGCCGGGACCATGTGCGGCGGGAGCGTGTCTTTTAAGAAACTGCGCAAGTCGCGAGTGGGAATGGGTCCACCGTCTGCCGTGGTGTAGTAGCCGACGAGACGCTTGTCCCCTTGTCCGTCGTCTTGTACAACGACGGCCGCCAGCTTGACCTGGGCGTGCGTGGCCAGCACCGTTTCAATCTCCCCGAGCTCGATGCGGTATCCGCGAATCTTCACCTGGTCGTCGAGACGGCCGAGGTAGACGAGGTTGCCGTCGGACAGGTAGCGGGCGAGGTCGCCCGTTTTGTACATGCGGGTGCCTGGGACAAAAGGATTCTCGACAAAACGTTCCGCGGTCAACTCTGGACGGTTCAAGTAGCCGCGAGCGACGCCGTAGCCGCTGATGTACAGTTCCCCAACCGCCCCGATCGGCACCGGTTGAAAATGTCGGTCGAGCACGTAGAGCTGCGTGTTCGCGATCGGTCGTCCGATCGGGACGGTCCCGGCCGCTTGTTCTCCACGCGGCACGCTGTAGACGCAGCAGCCGACCACCGTTTCCGTCGGGCCGTATTCATTGATCAGCACGGTGTCGGGGGCGAGCTGTTGCCACGGAGCGATACTTTCATAGGTGAGCGCTTCACCGCCGATGACGAAGACGTGATTCCAGGTATGGGCATCCCCGCCGGACTGTGCTTCCATGCCGAGCAGTTGCAGGTGAGCCGGAGTGATTTTCGTCAAGCTGTAGCCCGGCGACTGGCGCATCGCTTCGACCAAGGCGTCTACCCCCATCGATCCAGCCGCCAACACGACGCGCTTGCCGCTGAGCAGCGGAACGTACATCGAGGTGACGGTCAAATCGAACGCCAGCGAGGAATGCACGGGAGCCCCGTGACCTTTTTGCGCGTAGGTGTCGATCGCCCAGGTCAGGTAGTTCATCAAGCCGCCGTGTGTGATCAGAACACCCTTGGGACGGCCTGTTGAGCCGGAGGTGTAGATGACATACACGAGGTCGTCTGGCGTGATGGGAAGATCGAGATTGTCGGTTGCGAACTCGGTCAATGTTTCGAATTCGGTGTCCAGCAAAAAGCGCCGCGTTTTGTCAGGCAGACGCTCCGCCAACTTGCTCTGGGTGAGCAAGAGTTCGATCCCGCTGTCCTCCATCATGTAGGCGATCCGATCCTGCGGGTAAGCCGGATCGATCGGGACATAGGCCCCGCCCGCTTTGAGCACCGCGAGTACCCCCACGACCATGTCCGGTGTGTGATCCGCGCAGAGACCTACGCGGCTGTCCTTCACCACGCCTCGTTCGCGCAGGAAACGGGCGAGTCGATTCGCGCGCTCGTTCAACTCTTGGTAGGTCAGGCGCACATCGCCTCCAACCACCGCGATGTCAGTCGCATGATGCGCTGCCATCTCCTCGAATGCTTGTACAACATGACGCGTGCGCGGGTCTTGCTCCGTTGCGGTGTCGTTCCACTCGACGAGCACGCGGTGGGTGTCTTCCGGCGTGAGTACCGGCAATTGCCAAACCGGGCGTTCCGGCTGCTCGGCGACACCGGCCAACAGGATGCGGTACGAGTTGGCCAGACGCACCATCGTCGCTTCGTCGAACAGATCGGTGTTGTATTCGAACACAAGATGCAATCCGTCCGGTTTCAAGAACGCTTCGATCACAAGATCGAACTTGGCGACGCCTGAATCAAACATTTCGTAGACGATGCTGAGCTCCGGCAGGTGCGTTTCCGGAATTTCGAAGATCAGGTTGAACATGACCTGATAAAAAGGCGAAGTGCCCGGCTGGCGTTCCGGCTGCAACTCTTCGACCAGTTTTTCAAGCGGTACATCCGGGTTGGCCATCGCGCCGGATACTCGCTCACGCACGCGCTGCAAGAGTTCGAGGAACGACTCTTCTTCCGAGACGAGCGCCCGCAGTGGCACGGTGTTCATCAACGGTCCAAAGATGCCGTGAGTCTCCTCGCGAGACCGGCCGGCAACAGGGAACCCGACCGAAAAATCGGTTTGGCCCGTATAGCGGTGCAGGAGCGCCTGAAAGCCCGCCATCAGGGTCATGAACATCGTGGTCTCCGCTTCACGGCTCAATTCTTGCAAGCGAGCGATCAAGTCAGTTTCGATGTGCAAGCGGCAGATCGACCCGCGGTAACGCGGGATCAGAGGGCGCGGGCGGTCCGCCGGCAGTTCAAGCGCCGGGACTTTGCCGGCGAGCTGTTCTTTCCAATATGCAAGCTGCTTCGCGGCGACCTCACCGTTGAACCATTCGTTATGCCAAGCGGCAAAATCGATGAAGTGCAGTTCCGGGACGGGCAAGTTGGCGCGGGTTCCGGTGCTGGCTTCCCCGTACAGAAGCCCGAGCTCGGAAAGGAACACACTGGCCGACCAACCGTCGATGACGATGTGGTGCACCATGAACATGATGAGATGCTCCCGCTCCGAGAGGCGGTAGAGGAAGGTGCGAATCAACGGACCGTTTTCGAGGTCAAAGGGCTGATGCGCTTCTTGGCGCATCAACCGCTTCGCTTCCTCCTCCCGCAGCTCGATCGGGAGGTGTTCAAGGTCGTACAACGGCAAGGGAAGTTCGAGCGTGTCATGCACCCGCTGATACAACTCCCCTTCCCCCTGTTCGTGGAAGGTCGTGCGGAGCGCTTCATGACGGTTGACGAATTCTTGGAGGCTCTTGTGCATCAGCGCCGGGTCGAGGCTCCCTGTTAACCGGATGATCGACGCGTTGTTATAGGAGGCATTGTCCGGGTCCATTCGCTGGAGCAGCCACATCCGTTTTTGGGTAAACGACACCGGATACATCTCGCGGTCACGAGGCAGCGCCGCAATCGAGTTGCCTTTTGCGGTAGCTGCCACTCTGTCTTTTTTCAGTCGGGCCTGTAAAGCATGGAGCTGTTCCGGCGTAAGTTGGGACAGCCGATCTTTTACGTTACTCATGCATTAGTCCTCCTTGGAAACGGCGATTTCAGCCAGCATGGCATCCAGTTCGTCCGACGAGAGTTCGCTCAGTTCCGCCAGCAGGTCTTCTTCAAGATCGACCGACGAGAGCATCGCCCACTCATCCACTTGCGGACGCAGGGCGGTCGCCAATTCGTCGACGCTCACCCCTTGGATCAAGTCGACGAGCGACACGGACGAGCCGAGTGTTTTTTCCAAGCGACCCTTGAGCCTGATCGCCATCATCGAATCCAATCCATATGTTTGCAGAGAACGTCCCGTCTGCAGTTTGGCGCGGGGCACGTTCAGTACTTGCGAGACAATTCCGGTGAGTTCCTCGGTCAACAGCTCTTGCCGTTCATGGTCTTCGGTCTGGCGATAGATATCGCCAAAATCGACCGTGGCCGCTGCCTCGGCCTGTCCTGCTGCGACCGTTTGGAAGGACTGCGCGAGGAGGTCGGTCACTTCCAGTACGACATGGCCTTGTTCGTCCACGACGGTGATCGAGGCGCGAACCGCGCTGTCTGTGTGTTCATCGAGGCGGGCAAACGCCCACATGCGCGGAGTCGGTGCCTGCCGCAACACAACCTGCGAGATCGCAACCGGCATGAACAGCGCCGAACGATCGCCCCCGTCATACGGCATCACGGCTGCCATCATCTGCAAGGCGATGTCGAGCATCGCCGGGTGGAACACATAGTCGGCCGCTTCCGCCTCCACCAGCTGTGGCATCCGTAACTCAGCAAACGCCACTCCTTGTCCTTGCCAAAGTTGTTCCATGCCTTGGAACGACGGACCGCACTCAAGTCCGAGGCTTTGGAAATGCGCGTAGGCTTGTTGTTTCGAAATAGCGTGGACACATTGTACACGCCACGCGTTGAGGTCGGCCTTGCGCGCGTCAGTGGACGGCCTCGGTCTGACTGTGCCCGCTGCATGTCTCGTCCAGACGGGATGATCACTCTCATACTCGGTGGAGTAAACTTCAAAGTGCCCGCTTGCGCCGTTGAAATGCAGTTGCACTTTATTTCCCGTCTCTGCATTCAGGAAGAACGCTTTTTCAAACGAGATGTCGGATAGCTCGAACCCGGCGGACTGACTGCCGTACAGAGTGCGAGCCGCGGCCATTCCCATCTCCATATAGGCGGCCTCCGGGTAGGCGACCGCCCCGCGAATCCGGTGATCGCCCAGATAAGGCAAGCCCCGTAGGTCGAGGCTCGATTCCCAGACCGGACGCGTCGTGGACAGGCGCTGTTGCAACAACGGGTGTGCCTCTCCATCCCCCAGACGGTGGCGGCGGGAAGCAGACGTCTCGTGCCCGTACGACTCATGCTGCCACGCATATCTCGGCAAGCGAACGAACGCAGCCTGTCCAACCAACGCTCTCCAGTTCGGCTCATAGCCGAGCGTATACAAGGCACCCAGAGTGCTCATCAATTGCGGACGTTCCGCTTCCGCACGCCGAATCGAAGGGAGTACCTCAGCCGTGCGATTTTTCAGCGCGAGGCATTCACGAAGGGAACCCGCGAGCACCGGATGCGGGCCGATCTCAAGGAAGGTGTCATAGCCGTCCTCGATCATGATCAACACCGCTTGTGCAAACTGCACGGTATCCCGCAAGTTGCGCCACCAGTACTCGGTGCCAAGTTCGTGAATGTCCGCTTGCACACCCAGCACCGAGGAGTAGTAGGAAATCGCGCTCTTTTGAGCTTTCATCCCTTCCAATTGTTCCAAGAACTCCTCTTTCATCGGGTTCATGTAATGGCTGTGGAACGCCATGCCCACTTTTAGATCGCGGACAAAAACATCCGCCTCCTGCAAAGGTCTGAGCACTTCCTCCAGCGCTTGCGTCTCTCCCGCCAGCGTGACGCCGCCCGGCGAGTTGATCGCGGCGAGGTTGATCCGGTCTTCGTATCCTTGCAGATGTTGACGGATCGCCGACTCCGACAGCCCGACACCGATCATTTGTCCTTGACCGGTGATCGGCTGTTGCAGGCGGCTGCGATGATAGACGATCCGCACAACTTCTGCCATGGACAGGATGCCCGCCGCGTAGGCAGCGGCCGCTTCCCCGGCGCTGTGCCCGACGACAGCCTCCGGCTCAATGCCCATCGACCGCCACCAATTCGTCAGACCGATCTGCAGGAACAGATGGGCCGGCTGGGAGATCTGTGTCTCTTCCATGCGGGACTGTGACTCGTCCTTCCTCAACATCTCCTCCAGCAGCGACCATCCGGACATCGCTTGGAACACGCGGTCACACTCGTCGAGAGTGGCGCGGAAGACCGGCTCCTCCGCATACAGTTGGCGTCCCATACCCCACCATTGCGGCCCCATTCCTGTGAAGACAAAAGCGAGGCGGCGCGTTTTCTCCGGAGTAACGGGCGCAGTTCCTTCGATGGCGCGCGGATGGGTTTCCGAAGTCACAACGGCGTCGAGCGCTTCAAGCAGCTCGTCCTTGTTCGAAACAACCAAGGCCATGCGCTGCGGATGGTGTCCTCGATGCAAGGCGGTGCTGTGTGCGAGGTCAGCCAAGCTGACCTGTGCCAGTTTGCCTCCTTCTGCGAGCGCCGCCCGATAGGAGGCGGCAACGTCTTGCAACGCCTCCGGCGTGCGGGCGGACAAAGGGATCAACTGATCGGTAGGAGCGCTCGGCACCTCCGTTTTTTCAGCAACTGCCGGAGCTTCGGTCAAAATCACATGAACATTGGTGCCGCCAAAACCGAAGGAGTTGATGCCAGCATAACGGGGTTTCGTCGTTTTTTCCCACGGTTGGAGGGTGGTCGGCACGCGCAGACGCAGGGCTTCCAGATCCATTTCCGGATTGGTTTCAAGCAAATGCAGATGTGGTGGGATCTCTTCCTTCCACAAGCTCAGCGCGGCTTTGATCAGCCCGGTTACCCCGGCGGCTCCTTCTGTGTGGCCGATGTTGGTCTTCACCGATCCGACCCAGCAATACTCGCCATCCGGACGGTTCTCAGACAGCACATTCCCGAGCGCATTCGCTTCGATCGGTTCGCCCACCGAGGTTCCCGTGCTATGAGCTTCCATGTATTGAATCTGATGCGCCTCGATGCCTGCAAGACTCAGGGCGTCCCGCATCAGCGCTTCTTGCGACTGTTCGTTCTGCACCGTTACCCCATCACTGCTACCGTCTTGGTTACACGCCGACCCGGCGATCACCGCATAGATCGGATCCCCGTCCGCCAACGCCTCTTCCAATCGCTTGAGCACGACCATGGCGCCCCCTTCGGCGCGCACATAGCCGTTCGCCCGAGAGTCGAACGCCTTGGAACGGCCGTCCGGGGAAAAAGAGCCGCCTTCGGTCTTATCAAGCGTGATGTGCGGCGTGACCATGATGTTCACACCGCCCGCCAAGGCGAGGTTCGATTCCCCCGTGATCAAGCTCTGGCAGGCGAGGTGCACAGCGACCAACGAGGAGGAGCAAGCCGTGTCGATCGTCATCGAAGGTCCTTGGAAGTCGAATGCGTTGGAGACCCGGTTGGAGGTCATCGTCGTCATGAACCCGGAAAGCGAGTTCAAGTCGAGAAAATCGACCTTGTGCTGGGCGGTCTGCAAGAACTGATCGTCAGACGTGTAGCTTCCTACGTAAACGCCCGTCTTGGAGCCAATCAATTTCTCCGGCCGCAAGCCCGCGTCCTCGAGCGCCTCCCAGCTCACTTCAAGCATCATTCGTTGTTGCGGGTCCATCTCATCCGCTTCCCGGGGCGAGATGCCGAAGAACTCCGGATCGAACTTGTCGACATCGTCCACGAATCCGCCCCAGTGCATATCGGACGTGTCCGGCTTTTTGTGATTGGGGTGATAGAAGCGTTGGGTATCCCAACGGTCGGCCGGCACTTCCGTCACCGCATCCACGCCTTCGCGAAGCAAGTTCCAGAAACTCTCGGGGTCGCGGACACCGCCTGGAAATCTGCAACCGATCCCTACGATGGCGATCGGTTCATACCCTTGTTTCAATCTATCGGTCATCGTCACGTTCCTCCTCGTCCTCAAACCTTATGTGGAAGCTCCTTGTTGCAAAGCCTCTTCTGCTTCCATCGCTTGTTTGCGCTTTGGCAAATTGAGTAACGTTTTCCCGAACAGCCCTGCGCTCGCCAGTCCGATCACAAGCGTGGCAATGCTGATCACCCAAGAGGAAACGACGGCGCCGGCTGTGATCGAACCGGCTCCGATCAGCTGTGCGATGACCGGGTTCAACCCCGTCATCGCCATGTATGTGCCCCGGTTGGCGGGCGGAATGATCTCCGCGAGATAGGACTGGCGAATCGGGGTGTGCATCAGTTCCCCCAGCGTGGCGATCAACATGCAGACCAGCAACAGCCACGGACTGTTGGAGACCGCCAGCACGGCGAACCCGATCATGGTAACCAAGATGCCTGCCATCAGCACGCCTGTGTCCCGGAAACGTTTGAACCACCGCGTGGCAACCCCGGCCAGCAACACGACGAACAGAGCGTTTTCGGTGCGCAAGATCCCGAACATGCCGACTCCGTCGACCTTCGCATCTTGATCGCCCCATGAGAACAGCGATTGGGTCGTCATCTCGCCGGACAGACGGACGCCCGCATAGTTGAAAAAGATCTGCTCGAGCGAGAGCAACAGTGCCACCGCCAAGATATAGAGCATGAACGTGCGGTCACGCAACACCATCCCGTAGCCGCCGCCTTGAGATTTCGGAGCGGGTTCACCCGCTTTTTCCTGCGCAGATTTTGACTTGGGGAAGTGAGTCTCTCGAATGACGAACAACAGCAAGCACAGCGAGCCAAACGAGATCAAAGCCGCCGCCGAGAACAGCTCAAACAGGTAGGATCGGAAGAAAAACGCCCCGACCATCCCGCCGATCAGCAGCGAGGTGTTCAACGTCCAATAATCGAGGCTGTACACAAACTTACGGTCCTCCGGCGTGGTGCAATCGACGATCATCGCTTGCATCGCCGGGAAGGCCAAACCGCCAAATCCGTTCAAAATCAACACGAGAACCAGCGTCGTCAATGGTGAATCAAACCAAGGCGAGTTCGCCAAACCGATGATCAACAGCGAGAGGAAACGGCCCGTTTCCGCGATTCGCAACATCTTTCGCCGACCAAAACGGTCGGCGAGCACCCCGCCGTACAGTCCAAAGAACAGCCCGATCAGGATGTTCGCGACAAACAGAAACCCGGTGATCGCAGGGCCGTAGCGATCTGCAAAATAGATCGCCATAAACGGATAGATCATATTGCCCACTAAGTTGACTAAAAACGCCTCGACCAATCGTACTTTCACGTTGATATGCAGATCACGGTATTTCATTTCAGCACCCTTTTTTCGAAGTTGTTCGTTGTTTCATCTGTTCAGCCAGGGCGAAGACATGGGCTTGATCCAGCATCGTGTTGTGGGTGCCGGACACCGGAACAATCAGCACTTCTCCGTTTGTTCGAGGTCTCCATTCGTTGGCATCGACTAAGGAATGACCTTGCGCCGACACTTCCGAGACACGATACAGATGCAGATCGGCCTGCACAGGCCCTTCATATCGGTAGAACGCAGCGGCCGTCCCGTGTGCGGCCATCGTGTTCAGCTTGGCACGCATACTGTCCGCAGACAGTCCGCGCGGTACATGTCCGGCGCGCTCCAACTGGTGCATGACATAAGCGAACGCCTCCGCATCGCGTAGGCCGTCCAGCGCATCGGCTTGCAGTCCGAGATCGACCAAGGCGAACCGCAGCACATCGCTCTCCGTCCAGGCCTGTCTCTCACGCAGGTCATCCGGCAAATCCATCGGGTGTGCATCGAACAAGCCCAGCCATTCGACACGCTCGCCCCGTTGCTCCAACCGGCGGGCGACTTCAAAGGCCACCGTCCCGCCGAACGACCACCCGGCGAGATGGTACGGTCCGTGCGGGGCGATGCGGCAAATCTCTTCGACATAGCGATCGGCCATCTCTCCGATCGACGTCAGCGGCTCCTCGGCCGACTCATACCCGAACGCCTGCAACCCGTACACCGTCTCCTCCGTGCCCAGCGCTTTGGCGAGCAAGAAGAACGAAGCGATCCCGCCTCCCTGTCCGTGCACCAAGAACAGCGGAGGTTGCGCTCCCTCCCCTTGCTGGATGAGAATCGCTCCGTCACGCAGACTGTTGTGCGCGCTGGCGGTGTTTTCCAGCCATTCGCAAAGTTGCGCGACGGTCGGACGCTGATACACGTCCACGAGCGGCAACGCCACTCCAAACTCTCGTTGCACCTCGCTGATCAGAGCCAGTACCTTCAACGAATGACCGCCTGCTGCAAAAAAGTCGTCCTGCACACCGATCGGTCGAACTTTCAAGATGCGCTCGAACAGGTTCGCCATCTCGCGCTCCAACGCCGTCCGCGGCGGAACGTACTGATCGGACATCGCTTGTACATCAGGGCCGGGATCAAGGGTACGCAACGTTTTCCGATCCAATTTGTCGTTGCCAAGCATCGGCAGTCTGTCAAGGAACACGAAGCGCGTCGGAAGCATGTACTCGGGCAGTTGACCCAGCAAGCCTGCGCGCAAGTCCCCCGTGTCAATCGAGGAGTCTGCCGCCACATAGGCAACCAACACCTGCTCTCCCGCATCTTGTTGCAGCAAGACGGCCGTCTCCCGCACACTCGGGATCTTGAGCAAGGCGGCTTCGATATCTCCGAGCTCGATGCGGAAACCGCGAAGTTTCACTTGATCATCCGCACGTCCGAGGAACTCGATGGTGCCGTCTGCATGACGCCGAACCATGTCCCCCGTGCGGTACATACGCGCCCCGTCCCGCGTCGAGAAGGGATCGGACAAGAACCGCTCCGCCGTCAGTTCGGCACGGTTGTGATACCCGCGGGCGACAGGAACCCCGCCGATGAACAACTCGCCGGTCACGCCGATCGGAACCGGCTCCAGACATGCGTCCAGCACGTACAGCTTGGCATTGGCAATCGGAGCACCGACCGGCACATACCGCCGTTCCTCACCGCGCTGGCAATTCCAAAACGTGACGTTGACCGCCGCCTCCGTCGGACCATACAGGTTGTGCAACTCCACGTGAGGGAAGACTCGGAAAAATCGCTCTTGCAAATCCACAGGTAGCGCTTCGCCGATGCACAACACCGCCTTGAGAGAGGTGAGTCTGTCCAGTTCCTCTTGCTCTGAAAATACCTGCAGTGCGGAAGGAACGAACACGGCGTGCGTGATCTGTTGCTCTGCGATCAAGTGCTGGAGATACCCGAGATCCCGATGCCCCTCCGGCCGTGCCACGACCAGCGTCGCACCGCTGATCAGCGGAAGGAACAATTCCCACACCGACACGTCGAACGTATACGCGGTCTTGAGCATCATGCGATCTTCGCTCGTCAACGCGTACTGATCGCGCATCCAGAGCAAAAGATTGACGATGGCGCGGTGTTCGTTCATGACCCCTTTCGGTTTGCCTGTCGATCCGGAGGTGTACATCATGTAGACCAGATGCTCAGGCGTGTTCACATGGACGGGATTCACCACCGCCTCGGCGATCCGCCATTGATCGGCTTCGGCGGAGTCCATTTGGATCACGCGCAGAGTGTGTGCGGCAAATCGATCATGGAAGCGCTCTTGAGTCAGCACCAGCACGAGTTCCGCATCCTCCACCACTTCCGCAATGCGTTTGTCCGGATGGTTCGGGTCGATTGGAACATAAGCCCCGCCCGCTTTCAGGACACCGTAGATCGCGACGACCATTTCGACCGAGCGTTCCAGGCACAGCCCGACGCGCACTTCCGGCTTGACCCCTAGCGTTCGCAAGTGATGCGCTAAAGCGTTCGCCCGTTCATTGAGTTCACGATAGGTCAGTGTTTCTTGGTCGCAAACGACAGCTACAGCGTCGGGAGTGCGTTCGACCTGTTGCTCGAACAGAGTGTGCACACAAACGCTCTGCGCGAACTCCTCATCCGTTTGGTTCCACTCCGTCAACATGCGGGTGCGCTCCTGTGCATCCACCAGTCGCAACGATTCGACCTCCGACTCCGGCGCGGCGATGATCTCGCGCAGGAGCAGATGCAGATGGTGCATCCAGCGTTCCACCGTCTCGCGCTTGTAGAGATCGGAACGATACGTAAACAAGCACTCCAACGCATTCGGACGCTCGGCGAAATCGATCTGCAAGTCGAACTTGGTCGACGTCACTTCCAGATCAACAGGGCGCATCTGCAAGCCTGCGACCTCGTGGAAGCGCTCCTCCCCGTCGCGCAACACTTGGAACATCACGGAGAAAATCGGCGTGCGGCTCAGATCGCGGGCCGGATTGATCTCCTCCACCAGCTGGTCAAACGGATACTCATGATGCTCGTAAGCTTGCAGCGCCCTCTGCTTCACCTGTTCCAACAATTGAAGGAACGAAAGACCGGGCTCCACGTGCAACCGCAACGGCAACGTGTTGATAAAGAGACCTACCAGCCCCTCCAACTCCTGCAAGCTGCGGCCCGCTTCCGGGGTGCCGAGAACCAAGTCCCGCTGTCCACTCAACCGTGACAGCAGAATCCCCGTCGCCGTCAGGAGCACGAGGAACAACGTGGCATCCCCTTGCTGGGTCAGCTGTTGCAAACCGTTCGCCAACTCCTGGTCGAGGACAAACCGCACTTGTCTCCCCTCTGATCGCATCATCGCCGGCCGCGGATAATCGCTGGGCAGATCCAGCACCGGCAATTCCCCTCCCAAAGTTTCCCGCCAAAACGCTTGCGACGCCTGCAGATGCCCCTGCTCCAGCCGCTGATTCTGCCATGCCGCATAGTCCGTATACTGAACGGGCAGCGGAGCCAATGGGTTTTGTTTTTGATCCCCTGCCGCCTGTGCCGCATACAGCGTCTGGAACTCGCGCAGAATCACTTGCCACGACCAGAAATCTCCGACGATATGATGCACCTGCAACATCAGCCAATGTCGTTCAGGTGCCAGACGGAAGACCCGCATGCGAAAGACCGGCCCGACGGTGAGATCGAACGGTGTCTGCATCTCCGCCGTCACTTCGTCCCAGAGAGCGCTCTCCCGCTCTGTCTCCGGCAAGCCGGAAACATCCGTGAAGGGCACATCCAGCGGTTGCATGGCATGCACGCGTTGAACAGGCCGCTCCGACCTCATCTCATAGGTCGTGCGCAACACATCATGTCGGGCCAGGATCGTTTCAAACGCCCGCACCAACGCCTGCTGGTCCAACGCCCCCTCCAGCTCCAGCAGAGCGGGCATGTTGTACGACACATTCTCACGATCCATCCAATGAAGGAAAAAGAGTCTTTGCTGCGCATGCGACATCTCATACGCCTCGGCCGGAGGGAGTTTAGGAATCAACAACGTCTCGCCTGCAACGCAATCGGCCGCAACCTCTCCCACCAAGTCGGACAGTTCTCGAATCGTCTGCTTTTCAAAGAGCTGAAGCAACGGAATGTCGATGCCGAACTGTCTTTTAATCCGGGCGCGCACTTGAATGGTCTTGAGCGAGTGCCCGCCGAGCGCGAAGAAATTATGATCGATCCCAAGCCCGCTCACCTTCAGCACGTCCTCCCAGATGCTCACCAGCGCTTCCTCAGCCGCATTGCGCGGCGGGGTGACTGCGCCCGTATCGCTCTGTTCAGGGTCAGGCAGAGCCTTGCGGTCGACCTTGCCGTTGCGGTTCAAAGGCATTTTGTCAAGCAGAACCAGCGCCTCTGGAATCATATACTCCGGCACCCACCGCTTTAGATGGTCGCGAAGTTCCTCCGTTGTGACCGGCTTCGAGGCAACGATGTAGGCAAGCAGCCGGTTTTGTCCGAAATCATCTTTGCGTACGAGCGCAACGCATTGATCGATGAGCGGATGACGGCGCAGCGCGCCCTCCACCTCGCCGAGTTCGATGCGATGCCCCCGCACTTTGACTTGGAAATCGACGCGGGAGATGTACGTGAGCCGTCCATCCGGTGCAAAGCACCCCAGATCTCCGGTCCGATACAACCGCTCGCCCATCCCGTCAGCAAAAGGATTCGGCAAAAACGCCTTCGCCGTTCGTTCCGGATCATGCAGATACCCGCGGCCCACCCCGACGCCTGTCACACAGATCTCCCCGATTGCCCCAATCGGCACTTGGCGAAGAAAACGATCCAGCACGTACACCCGGTGATGCGGAATGACGGTGCCGACCGACACGTAGGGACGCTCCTCCTCCACCCACTCGTCGATCACCTCATGTGTGAAGTCATCGGACGTCTCCGAAGCGCCGTACGCGTTGATCATGGTCACTTCGGGATACAGGCTCCGCCATCGGTTGCACAATTCGGTTGGCAAGCCCTCGCCGGTGGCGATCAGATGGCGCAGCGACTTCAGCGGCACCGACTGCAACTCCTGTGCCGCACGCCCCATCATCTCGATCATCGCGGGCACCAGTTCCAGATCCGTCACACCGTCGCGCTCGGTCGCCACCAACAACTCATCAGGGTCGCCCGATACGGCATTGGGATAGATCACCGTCACGCCTCCGACCATCAAGGGAGCGAGGAATTGCCAGACGGAGATGTCGAAGCAGTGTGACGCCGTCTGCGCGACCACGCTGGCGGCGCTCATCTTCACGAGGTTGATCTTGGCGTAGAGGTGATTTAACATTCCGATGTGCTCAACCATCGCCCCCTTCGGCAACCCGGTCGATCCTGAAGTAAAGAACACATTGGCGAGGTCGCCCGGTTCATTGAGGGCAGGCGGATTGTCGGTTGGATAGTTCGCCCTGACTGCAAAATCGCTCAAGTTCACGATGGCAGGGGCTGCCTCAATGTCCGCGATCAGTTCACGACTCGCTTCCAGTAGCGGTGATTGTGTGAGGACGATCTTGGACCGGGATGTCTCCACCACCGTGCGATTGCGCGTAACCGGATTGGCGGCATCCAACGGCACATAAGCGCCACCGGCCTTGAGCACTCCGAGAATCCCCACCAGCATCTCGATATTGCGCTCTGCAAAGAGTGCGGCGACATCATCACGTCCAAATCCCGACTCGCGTAAATGCCACGCCAATTGATTGGCTTTGGCGTTCAACTCTACATAGCTCCACTGCTCTGCGCCGCAACGCACGGCCGTCGCCCCCGGCGTCTGTGCCACTTGCCGCTCAATCACGTGATGGGCGAGCAGACTCAGATCAGGGTTCGGCAAAGAAGACACATTGAAGACTTCGATTTCGCGGACTTCCTGTTCAGAGATCAGCCGCAACTGTGCAAGCGGCGCTGTCAGACTGGCTTCCGTTACACTTTCGAGCAGTGTGCAAAACTGCTGTTGCAGGCGCTCGACGATCGAGGCCGACAAGGCGTCGCCCGCGAACGACCAATCGATCCGCCACGACTCACCCGCTCTGACCGCGACTTGCAACACCGGTTGCTTTCCGGTACTCACTTGCTCCCAAGAGGGAGTCAAACGGGCATCTGAGGAGGTCGTGAAGGAGAGGCTCGTGTCATACAGTGCCACTCCTTCCGGCACTTCCGCATCGCGACGCGCTTCGGTCTCGGGGAGGAAGGAAGCGGCCTCGATTCCCTGCAACTGCTGCTCCACATGACGCAGATAGTCGTCCAGCATCTGCTCGCCCGCCACCTGCAGCGTGAGCGGCAAGAGGTGGGCAAGCGAACCCAACATCTTTTCGGCATCAGCGATCTCGGCAGGCCGTCCATTCGCTCGCCAGCCATACGTCACGTGTTCCTCGCCGCTATACAAAGCCGCCAAAAGGGCCCACGCCGTCGCAACGACGGCTTTTTGCGATACCTTCGCTTGACTCGCCACGTCACGCAGTTTGCTGCTCAACTCCGAAGGCAAACTTTGCGTGCTGCAGATCCGGCGTTCCATCGGACCCGTCTCGCGGCGTCTCGCGGAAAACATCGCCGATGTCGCGATCTCGCCTGCCTGCGCACGCCAGAATGCCTTGGCCGGCATCCAGTCCTTGCGGGTTAACCACTGCAGATAACTGGAGAAGCGCGGACGTTCCGGCGGTTGCGCCGGGTCTTTCCCAGCCGCCAACGCTTCGTAGACGGCCATCCAATCTTCCAGCAGAGCACAACGGCTCTGCTCGTCCAGGATCAACTCGTGATGAGCGACCCGCAACTGGCTTTGTTCCTCCGTGATGCGCACCAAGGCACAACGCAAGAGCGGGCCCGACCCGATCTCGGCCGGGGCGTCCATCTCCACGGCGATCTCCGCCTCTGTTTGGCTGTGCAGATCGTAGAGCGCCAGCGGAATCGGGCGATTTTTCAGAACCACTTGCACGGTGCGTTTCTTCAGCGGGCGGAAGACAGAGCGAAGTTCCGGATGTGTGGCGATCACCGTTTGCAACGCCTGTTCCAGCAAAACCGGATCGATCACGCCTTCTAACTCGTACGCGTACTGATCCAGATGCGCGTCGGGCGTTGTGATCATCCGCTCTTGAAGCACTGACAGCTCCAACACCTCTTGCACATTCTCTTTGGATAGATAGTTCAAAGTTCCAGCCTCCCGTCCTTACTCGAATAACTCGTCCGTGATCTCTTCAACCGGAAACTGGACGATCTCGCGCAGTCGTGCCTGCGCGTCTTCTGTCACGCGATGCAACAGGTCTTGGAACTGCTCGATCATTCCCCGCACAGTCGACGGCTCAAACAAGTCGGTACGATATTCGAAGAGCGCGTCGATGCCATGCTGATAGTGGTGGATGTGTACGTTGAGATCGAACTTGGCGGTCTCGCGGCCAAGCGAGAGCGTGCTCATCTGCAGGCAAGGCAACTCATAGCGGCTTTGACCCACCGACTGGTAGTTGAACATCACCTGGAAGAGCGGCGAGACGTTGACATGACGTTCCGGCTGGAGCTCTGCGACCAGTTTTTCAAACGGCACGCCTTGGTGAGCGTACGCTTCCAGAGACGTCAGCCGCACACGGTGTAGCCATTCCGCGATCGACGGATTGCCCGCCAAACTTGTGCGCAAGACCAACGTGTTCACAAAGTACCCGATCATCCCTTCCGTCTCCTCGAACGGGCGATTGGCGACCGGCACCCCGATCAACAGGTCTTCCTGCCGGGTGCGGGCATACAGCAGCGCTTGGAAGGCGGTTAACAGAACCATCTGCGCGGTGACCCCGTGCTCTAGCGCGAACGCCTCGACGGCCGCCGCCAGTTCATCGGAAAGCGCGGCGCGGATCACAGCCCCTGCGTAGCTCGGCTTCGCAGGATGCGCATGGTCAGCAGACAGTTCGAGGATCGGCAATTGACCTGCCAATTGCTTTTTCCAATACGCCATCTGCCGCTGATAGTCGGCCGTGTGGACATAGCGCTGTTGCCAAGCCGCATAATCGACATATTGCAGGGCCGGCACTGTCAACGACAAGGGCTTTCCTTCGGCAAATGCCGTGTAAAGTGCCGCCAGTTCTCGCGTGAAGACGCCTGCCGACCACCCGTCGGAGATAATATGATGCAACGTGATGAGCAACACATGCTCTCTCGGTGTCAGACGGTACAGATGGAACTGGTACAGGGAACCTGCCCCGAGATCAAAGGGACGAGCGCTATGATTCAGCATCATTCGCTCCAGCACCTGTTCACGCTCATCGGAAGCGTACCCCTGCAGATCGCTCAACGGCAGGTCCACGTCACTTTGCGGCAAGACGACTGCCATCGCCTCGTCATCCCGCTCAACGAAAGCGGTTCGCAGCGACTCATGGCGAGATACGATCTCTTGCAAGGCGGCCTGCAGATGATCCAGTTCCAACTCCCCTTCGAAACTCAAGGCAAACGGGACATGATAGAGCGCAGTCTTCGATTCCAACTGCTCGAAGAACCAGAGTTGCTTTTGCATATCAGACAGCGGCAAGTCCCCTTGGCGAGAGATCGCCGTGATCGTCTCGATTTCCGCCGCGGGCTGCTCTTGCAACGCCGCTTCCACCGCCGTCGCCAGTTGGGCGATCGTCGGTCCCTCGAACAATTGGCGCAAGGGCAAGTCGATGCCAAACTGCCGACGCACGCGAGACATCACCTGAGTGGAAAGCAAGGAATGACCCCCGAGGGTAAAGAAGTTCTGGTTCACCCCGATACGCTCCACACCTAAAACTTCCGACCAGATTTTGCTCAGCGTCGCTTGAATTCCCGTTTCTGCCAACTGCATCTCCGACGCAGTAAGCTCAACTGCCTCCGGTCTTGGCAACGCTTTGCGATCCACTTTGCCGTTCGCCATCAGCGGCAACGACTCCAGCACGAGATAGAAGGCGGGCACGTACGCGCTGGGGAGCCGCTGTTCGAGATGATGACGCAATTCGGTTGTTTGGAAACCCTCGGCGTCGGTCAGCACGACATAAGCAGCGAGTTGCGTCTGTCCATGCCCGTCTTTGACGTCCAACACCGCACAGGCGGCCACGGCCGGATGACGCATCAGCACCGCCGTCACTTCTCCCAATTGCACACGCACGCCGCGGATCTTGATCTGGTCATCGAGGCGTCCCAACACTTCGAGCGCCCCGTCCGGCTGGTAACGGCCGCGATCGCCTGTGAAATAGACGATGTCATCCGATTCCCCGCGGAACGGGTTCGGACGGAAGCGCAACGCTTGTTCCTCCGGCGCATTGAGATAACCGCGCGTACGGAACGGCGTGCGCAACACGACCTCGCCGGCCTCGCCTATTCCGCACAGGCTCCCACCGGCATTGAGTACCCACACCTGCGTATCCGGTTGCGGCCAGCCTGCCGGTTGCTGACCGGGTCTGACCTCGCCGCGTCGCACGCGGTAGGAAGTTTTGATCATCGTGGTCTCCGTCGGTCCGTAGAAATTCACCATTTCGCCCGCCGGGAATCGCTCGTACCATCTCGTCACAAACCCATCGGTTACCGGTTCGCCCGAGAGGAACAGCCAACGCAAGGTAGGGAGCGTCGCCCCCTCCGGTGCCCCGTTAAGCCAAGATTGTGCCAACGATGGCACGGCGTGCATCACGGTGATCTGTTCTCGTTCCAGCCACGGCAACACCACATCCGGCGAGAGATCCTCCGGCTGCTCCATGAGATGCAAGGCGGCCCCTGCCGTCAGCGGTAAGAACATGTCGCGCAGCACGGCATCAAAGGACAGATGGATCATCTGCGCCACCCGGTCTTCAGGACCAACTTCGAACGTTTTGCGCTGCCACGCCAGGAAGTGGTTCATGCCTTTGTGCGTGCCCACCACCCCTTTGGGCAAGTTGGTGGTCCCTGAAGTGAAGAACAGGTACGCGGGCGCCTCCGGGTCGAGTTCGGGCCACTCTCCGCACATCTCGCCGTCTCGAAGGGTATCCGACTCTGCCACGCCCGTTTCCTCGGAAATCCGCATCATCGGCAGGTCCAAGCTCTCCACGACCTCGCGCATGTCATCGGTCAAGTTGCGCTCGGCGGCGTACAACAAGCGCTTCGGCTTGGCCTGCTCCAACATCATGCGCTGACGCAGCGACGGCAGATTGACGTCCACAAGGAGCAAAATGCCTCCGCTTTGCAGGACGGCCAACGCGCTGATCACAACGCCAATGCCCTGACGGCTCAGCACGGCTGTCACATCGCCCGGCTGCAACCCCTCCGCTCGAAGCTGGTTTGCCAACCGATCCACTCGTGCGAGCAGGTCTCCGTAAGCAACGCGGCGCTCTCCTTGAACGACGGCACACCGATCGGGTGCCTCCAAGGCTCGTCTTCGGAACTCCGTCAACACCGAAGGATAGTTCGGTGCTTCCATCGGCATCTCCACATCCGGGAGCAAGGCTTGGGCTGTTTCCGTCACGAGCGTAAACGCTCCAATCTGCCGGTCGGGTTCTGCCAGCGCTTGTTGCAGAAGCACTTGCAATTGTTCCAGCAAGATCGTCGTGCGCTCCTCCGAGAACAACTCCGCGCGGCAGACCAATTCCAGCACCAACACCTGCTCCACCTCTTGCACAAATAACGTCAGGAGGTGCTTGGAGAGGAGTTGGAAGTCATACGTCGTCGTGACGCACACGCCCGCAACGTCCACCGTGGTCTCCGGATTGTCCAGATAGTTGATCATCACATCGAAGATCGGACTGCGCGTGAGACTGCGTTCCGGCTGCACGTCTTCCACTACTTTTTCAAACGGCACTGCCGCATGTTCGTACCCTTGCAACGTCACGTGACGCACACGGCGCAACAGCTCTCGGAAGCTAGGATTGCCCGACAGATCGCTGCGCAACGCGAGCGTGTTCAACAACAGCCCGATCATCTCTTCCGTCTCCACGCGGTCGCGGTTCGCCACAGGTGTCCCGACGACGACATCGTCCTGCCCTGACAGGCGGTGCAACAACAACTTGTACACCGCGAGGAAGACCATGAACGGCGTCACACGCTCCTCACGACACAGTTGTTTCACCGCACTCGTCAGCTCGACAGGCAGCGGGATGCGCTGCATCCGGCCGAGCGTGGACACGTCTGCCGTCCACGGACGATCCATCGGGAGCTCGACTTGCGGGAGCGGACCTGCCAATTGTTGCTTCCAGTAGGTAAGGCTGCGCACCCTCGCCTCCTCCTGCAGGCGCTGTTGCTCCTGATAGACATAATCGGGGAACTGCATCGGCACCGCCGGTAACTCCGCCTCCCCATACATCGCCAACAACTCGCGCTTGAACACATCCAGCGAACGAGCATCGAACACGATGTGATGGATGTTGAGCATCAACAGATGATCCTTCGCGCTTCTGCGCACCAAATGCCCGCGATACAGCGGACCGTTTTGCAGGTCAAACGGGCGGTTGGCCTCCTCATCCAGCAGACGGTCGATTGCCTGTTGTCGCTCCGACTCCGGGAGCTTGCTGAGATCGAGCAGCGGCAATTCCCAAGGACTCGGGTTGAGCACGTGTTGAACGGGTCGCTCGTCCACCACCGTGAACACCGTACGCAACGCTTCATGCCGCTCCAGCACGGCGTTCAAACTGCGTTGCAACGCTTCCACGACCAGATCGCCCTGCAGTTCAAGCCCGAAAGGCACATTAAATTGCGTGGTGCCGGGGTTTAGTTGCTCCACGAACCACATCGCTTCTTGGGCCTGTGACAACGCTACGTGCTCCGGTCGTTCCGACATCCCTTGTACGGGCGTGTCTTTTCTTTCTGCTGCACGCGAAGTCAGCACCCGTGCGAGCTCCTCCACTGTAGGGCCGTCAAACAATTCGCCCACCGACAACTCCACACCCAGCGTCTCACGAAGACGCGCCACCACGCGGTTGGCAAACAGCGAATGCCCTCCCAAGTAGAAAAAGTGGTCGGTCACGCCCACGTCCGGCACCTGCAACACATCTTGCCAAACTCCCGCAATCAGTTCCTCCATCGGCGTGCGCGGCTTAATATGTTCCTCGCGCGCATTGTCGGACAGAGTGACTTGCGGCAGAACCTTGCGGTCGATCTTGCCGTTGGGTGACAACGGCATCTCTTCCAGCACGACGAACACGTTTGGCACCATATACTCCGGCAATTTGGATTGCACATACTGCCGCAGGATGGCTTGCTCCAAGTCCGCTCCCTCTACCGCTGTCAGGAACGCAACGAGGAATTTGCCGCCGTGGCGGTCCTCTTGTGCCACCACCACGACCTCGCGCACATCGGGATGCGTTTGCAGAACGGCCTCGATCTCCCCGAGTTCAATCCGCAAGCCGCGCAATTTGACTTGGTGGTCGATGCGTCCGAGATAGTCGATCGTCCCGTCCGGCAGATGGCGCGCCAAGTCTCCCGTGCGGTACATGCGGGCATCCGGCTTCACGGAGTAGGGATCGCGCACGAATTTTTCTTCATTTAATTCCGGTCGATTGAGATATCCACGCGCCACCGCCGTGCCGGCGATGTACAATTCGCCTGCCACACCGCGCGGTACCGGCTGCATCCGCTCGTCCAACAAATAGATCTGCGTATTGGCGATGGGGAACCCGATCGGGACCACCCGCTTGTCCGACCCGCGCTCACACTTCCAGTGCAACACGATTACCGCCGCTTCCGTCGGGCCGTATAGATTGTGCAACTCCGCATCCAATTTGGCGAAGTAGCGTTCTTGCAACTCGAAGGGCAGGGCCTCCCCCGCACACAGCGCACGCTTGATCGACGTGCAACGCTCTACGCCGCTCTCCTCCAGAAACAATTGCATCATCGACGGGGCGAAAACGATCGTGGTAATCTCGTGCTCTTGCACAAGATTGACCAAGTAGGCGCTGTCCTTGTGCCCTTCCGGCCGCGCAATGATCAGACGTGCTCCGTTGACCAACGGCCAGAACAACTCCCACGCCGACACATCGAAGCTGTACGGCGTTTTCAGAATGTGGCGGTCATCCGGAGTCAAGCCAAACACGTCCTGCATCCACCTGAGCAAGTTGCAGATCCCGCGGTGTGTGCTCATGACCCCCTTCGGCTTGCCCGTCGAACCGGACGTATACAGAATGGAGATCATGTTGTCCGGTGAAAAAGTGCCGCCAAGATTCTCCGTGCTTTCACCCGCGAAGGTGGACCACTCGGTATCCAGGCAGACGACTTCCAAGCCGTCGCTTGGCAAGTAGGCCAACCAGCGCTCCTGTGTCAGCATCAGCGGCACCTGCGAGTCCTCCATCGTGAACGCCATGCGTTCTTGCGGATGATAGGGATCGATCGGAACATAGACACCGCCCGTCTTGAGCACACCATAGATCGCGACCAACATCTCCAGCGAGCGATCCATGCACACGCCAACACGAACATCCGGCCCGATTCCCGAGCGGGACAAGTAATGAGCGACCTGATTCGCCCGCTCATTCAGCTCCCGGTACGTCATCGTTTGTCCTTCAAATACCAGCGCGATCGCATTCGGCGTCCGCTCCGCCTGCCGCTCGAACATCGTATGCACGCATTCCTCCGGTCCGTAGTCGACCTGCGTATCGTTCAGACTACGCAACAGACGTTCCTGTTCGAAGGAACTGAGCATCGGCAAGCCCAACAGGTCCGATTCGGGAGTCTCGACGATACTGGTCAGCAACTCTCCTGCACTTTCCAACAGCTTCTCGATCGTCGCCTGTTCAAACAGCTCAACCCGATAGTCGGCGGCCAGCGTCGTCTCGCCCGTCAACAGCACCAACTCATACGGCGACTGTTTCGGGGCAGCCAACTCGGCCGCCCCCCACATGAATCCCATCTGAACACTCGTCGCGTCCGCTTCGAACATCCACGAGTCACGCACCGCTTGCACAAGCTCGGCAAAAGGGAGTTCCGCTGTCACTTGCACCCGCGACGGGCGAACGCTGCCTGAAACCGACTGGACTCCGATGACGAGATCGTTTTGCCCGGTATAGCGATACAACAGCGTGTGGAAAGCGGCCAGCACGACCTCTTCCGCCGTCGCCTCCCACCGCGAACCCATCCGATTCAGCGCTTCAAAAAGTCCGGCCGGCACCTCACGAGCCACTCGACGGCTGTCCGTAGACGGCACGGCTTGGCGCGGCGCATCGGTCGGCAAATTGACAACCGGCAGGCTTTCACGTCCCGCAATACTCATCTTCACTTGAATTCCCCTCCTTAAAAGAGCTCTTCCCAAGCATCGTCTGCCTCGGATTCCTCAACCTGAATTTGTGACAACCGAAGCTCCGGCTGGGTGGCGAACTGCTCCAAGACCTGCACGATCTGCGCCAAGAAACGATCCACCGTCTCCGGACGGAACTTGGCCACCGCATAGTTCGTCTCCAGCACCAACCCGCCGTCCGTCTCACGCAATGACATCACCAACTCATACGGAGACGATTCCGCCGCTCCCTTTCCATACAAGCGCTCGACCGCCTCTTGTGCGCGATCCGCCAGCAACTCGGTCAACGGCTGCGGCTTCAACCGCATCCCATCCAAAAGAATCTCGCCATCCGTCACGTTCTGCCCGATCAAGATCACCGAATACAACGACGTAGCTTTAGCTCCCCGCTTCCGTAGCTCCTGCCACAGCAGATCAAACGGATAGTCTTGGTTGGCATACGCGTCAAAAGACGTCTGCGCCCCTCGCATCACCATCTCGGCGCACGTCGGGTTGCCGGACAGATCGGTTCGCATCGCCACTGGATTGAGCATCGGGCCAAAAACTTCTTCCAAGTCCGGGTGCGTACGCCCTGACAGCGTAGCCCCGATGGTGACAAGCGTTTCCCGCGACTGGCGGGACAACCAGGCCATCACCCCGGACAACACCGTTGCGTAGAGCGAACTGCCTTGCGCTTGTGCCAAGCGTTGCAGTCCTGAGGTCACCTCTGCTGACATCCGGATCGTGCGCACATCGAGCGGATTGCGCTCCCAATCTCCCGCATCGCCAGGCAGGCTCGGCGGTTGTACATCGTCTTGCAACTGAACCAACCAGTAATCGAGCTGGTGTTGCAAGTCGCCGTCCGCCAGCCGCTGGTGCATCCATACCGCTGCATCGGCGAACGGCACAGCTTCCGGAAGTTGCACATCTGCCTCCCCGCGACGGAACGTCGAATAGTACTCGTTCAAATCGCGGATCAACAGCCGAACCGCCCACCCGTCATAGCCAATGTGATGCGCGCAGAGGAACAGCACCGACTTCTGCGGGCTCAAGCGGAACAATTCAAATCGGAAGAACGACTCGTTGACCAGATCAAACGGTGTCGTCCACACCTGCAACACCCGTGCTCGCAACTTCTCCAGTTGCTCCGACTCCGCCAGCCCCTGCAGCTCATGCCGGTGATACGCAGGCCGCACCCCGGCGTTTAACTTTTGGCGGGCCACGCCGTCTTGCACCTCGATGGTCGTGCGCAAGATTTCATATCGATCCGCCAGCGCTTCGATTGCGCGGTCGAAGCTCTCAGTATGCAACTCGTCCTCAATCAGATAATAAAAACCGCTGCCGAACTGATTGCTGGAGGACAGTTGGGCGGAGAACCACAAGCGCTCCTGAGACGGAGACAGCGGCGCGTACGATTGCCCGGACTGACGCGGGATCGGCGCGTACATCGCAGTGGACGCTTGCGTTTGTGCGCCGGATGCTCGTTCCACCGCGTCTGCAAGCGCATTCAGCGTCTTGGTTTCGAACACGATGCGCATCGGAAATTCCACGCCGTAGCTCATCCGCATCCTCATCACGACCTGAGAGGCCAACAACGAATGCCCGCCCAAGTCGAAGAAGCTGTCGGACAAATAGATCTCGTCCACCCCCAGCACTTCCGACCAGATGGCGGCCAGCGTTCGTTCCACCTCTGTTTGCGGCGCGACCAACTCCCCGGCAGCGGTCCCGCTCGGCGATTCCGTTGGATAACGCTCCACCAATCCCTCCGGCCACAGCCGTCCGCGTTGCAGCGGCGTCCACGTTTCAGTCTCGTTGGGTCGGCGCACCTCGATCATGCCGCTGGCGCCGAATAGTACGTAGCGACCTGAAAGGTCGACGACCCGAGCCTGCACATCAGGAAGGGGTTTATAAATTTTCAACTCTTTAGAATGTTTCGAAATATAGAACCATTCGTCCGCCTCTGCTCCCGCCTGTTCGCCCTCTTCAGTGGGCAAGAATTGGGGCTTTGCATTCTCTTGCCACCAGCGGCATTCCCCGCAGTTCAGGTTCGATGTTTGAGTGAATTGCTCCAATAGCCTGGGCAACGCATCCAACCATTGAAAAACCGCTTGCTCGGGCCAGACTTGCGAATCGGTCTGTATCGTCAAGCAAGAGCTATCCGCTGTGATCTGACAGGACAGCAACGCCTCGAACGGTTCCACCTGCCCGCGCTCTTGGAGCAAGGTCACGCGCACGTTCGCAGCCTCGAAGGCAGACCAGCGATCCCGGCTTTCAAAACCGATCTGGAACCTTCCGAGTTCAGCAGCCGTTCCCGGTTTGGGCGAAACAAGGTCCCAACTCCACGTCTCCTGCCATTCATATGCTTCGCGCAACGATTGGCTCAGCCGCGCAGTTCCCTGCTGAACGGTCTCGGACTCCTCCCACACGCTGGTGAGCGGCACATAGCGAGTCATCAAACCGAGTGCGGTCTCCACGCCCTCATCGGTGCGACCGTCACATCCGACCCCGATAACCACTTCCGCAAGCCCTGCCAACTGGTGCCAGATCGATCGCCAGGCGTGTAGGACAAGATCCGTCGGCTGCACGTTCCAGTGGCGGGCCGTCTCCCGAACCCCTTGCCAGACGTGAGCTGGAACTTGGATGGACTTGACCAGGTTCAGTTCACTCGGTGTCTCCTCGCACCAAGGAACGGGAACAGCGTTTGCAACATCGAGCCGTTGTCGGGCCCAGAACGCCCGTCCGGTCTCGCTCTCTTCATCTTCCAGCATCTGATTCAGCCATTCTGCAATCACGGCATATGTAATCGGTTCCTCCTCTTCTGTGTTCGAGAGGTTCTGCTGTTGTACGCGAGCTTCGTACAATCGGAACCATTCCCGTACCAGAAACGAAGAGTCAGGGTCTGCACACAGCGCCGACACGTCGAGAGCGACGATGGCGCGCTGAGGCGACTGCCTGATCACGGCTGCACGCAGCAAGGGCCCATTTTCCAGATCAAAATCCGCTGCAGAAAACTCCTGCAAGAATTTGTTCACATCAGAGGTGTTTGAACATTCGTACACGCTCCATGCCGCCGGGCAGTGCTCCAGCACGACTTGCACGGGGAGGGTCAGACCCGGCATTTTATGAAACACCGTGCGCAGGATCTCTTGACTCTGCACCATATCGTTCAAGGCAGCGGCCAACTGATCATCTTGCATGGCGCCCTCCACCAGTAAGGTAGTATGCAAGTGGGCAGACCTGTATTGGTTCCACACACGAATCTGTTGCGGAGACAAGCGAAATCCTTCAACGGATGTTCTCATTTCAACCACCCTTTCATGTACACAACTTTACAACTTTACTATTTAGCATAAAATAAAATTACATGAATATATTTTATTCTCACAAGGCAAATACGTCAATCCATTTTATTCGTTTCATTTATTCGAATAGAAAATAAATTCAAGCGTACACAAACGGCCTGCTTCTCTTTTTGAGAATCAGGCCCATCGAAGTCTAGTGAGAGGTAATTGACTCCACTACTGCCACGAGATCTGTGTCATTCCGGTATTCTTACATCTAAGCGTTACATCAAAAAAAGAAGCAGAACGAGTATTCGAAGCCTCATGATACACCTTATTTATTATTCTACAAAACCCTATTTCCGGCAAAGAAGCTCCCTTATTAATTCTGAATGTAACAGTTCAAAAAATTATACAATGAGAAACACTCATGTCGAGGAAATCCTTGACATGGTTGTTTGAAACATGATTATCCATCCGGTACCTGAAACACATAATAATGCCGCGCCTTTCAGTATCGAGCTAGCCGAGAACATGTTGATAGTGTTCTGTCCTAAAAAAGGTGTACCTTGATATTGCGATGTCCAAACAATAAAATGATTATATGTGTAACTGAAGTTTTCCACATGAAAGACCTCTGTTTGGTGATCAAAAAGTTTATACTGGGAGGCCTCGCGAAGCCTTGATGTACCGTAAATCCCCCTTATAAGTGAGGGGATCAAGATTCCCTGAACTGTTCTGAGCTGTTCGAAGTCCGTTTGCAACACCATGTGGACGCACCGGCGTGAAGGCAACGATGATCGCCATAAAATACTAGAGATTGGCAGACCCACGATACCCAAAACCAAGGAACCAAACAAAGCAAAATATTCGTAGTGCTCACTATTACGAAGTATCAGCTCCTCCAATCTACTTTCACTCCCCTACCGTTTCGCCCTCTTTTGCCAGAGCCACACAGTGGAGGTCCCGATGGAGAGCACGAGTACGATCAAGAGTAGCAGCGCTCCAAATAACGGAATGTTACTCAAGGCAACGATTGTAACAGACCCCAGAAATGTCGGTCTCCAAATCCCGTTGGAAAAAGCCCGACCACCAACCACGATCTTCCCTACGTGATAGGCGACCAATGTATATCCAACGGCAAACAAGAGAAGCAGCACGACTCCAAAAAGACGCGCAAGCGGTGCCCCGAACACAGAAAGGGCGAGTAGCAAGCTAATCCCCAGCCCCCCCAACCAACACCACCAATCCAACCTCTCCTGTCCTTGAAATGGCATGACGGAGGGACCAGCAAAACAGGGATGACGACCAGCAACAAAGTCGAATGTGACCGCCGCAATACCGTCCTCTACGTACGCCCCATTTTCCTGTTGATTATGTCCCCCAAGCACGACGACGACTCCAGTTTTCGAAGTTGAAGTCAGTTGTACGTCGCCGTTATAGACAAACACCACGTCTGTGACACGGCCTTCGATCTTTGCATCGTGATTCAGAACCACAAGTGTTTGCAAGGTCTGCTCTTTCGGAACGTTCGAAACCGTATTTTTCACGATCAGAGTCTGTCCGGCGGCCCTCGCAACAGTGCGACTCTCCAACCCTGCTTTTTCATACCAGGTTCCCTGTGGAAAAACGGTTACAAGTTTGCGTACTCCCCATATGCTTCCGATCAGCAAGAAGGCAGCTGCCACTAACGATCCTCCTACCACAATGGGCGAGAACACGAAGAAGCCGGTGAGAAGCAATACACTGACTGCCAGGCTGCCTGTCGCAACCCATGCCGCTTTTGTTTCGCGGCGCTGTTCCTCCCTCTGGATCGAGAGCCAAATTCGATCCCCGAGGATCAGGGAAACGGCGGACAACTGTTCATAGTTCCCCATCCAGATAGGCCCGATAGCGAACAGACTGACAAAGAATGTCTTGGTCGATTGTAGTTTTACATTGAGCTTTGGCAAGTTTCTTCATCCCTTCTCTCAAAAGGAAAAAGAAAAAGCCCCCGGTCATCGGGAGCTTTTCGGCACATAAGCACCGGAGCGTTTCCTATTGAGCAACCACCATATAGTGATTGTCGTTCAGCAATTTAACCTCAGTTTGCAGGCCGTTGGCAACCAAAACTTGTTGCAACTCGTTTGAATCCAAACGGTGATGCACAGGAGGACCCATTTCGGTCTCTTTTTTCTCCCACTCCAGAATCAACACGTTCCCATTCGGGCGCAGGATGCGTTTCACCTCTTGTACTGCTTGGTTCAAATCCCCAACTTCATGCAAAACAAATGCAATCAAGACCTTGTCTACAGACTGATCCGGCAAGTCGATCTTCTCAGCGTCGCTCAGGACCGTTTGAACATTCGAAACTCCTGCCTCTTCCGTTCGCTGTTGCAGAAGTTCTAACATCTGGCGCTCTACGTCGATTGCGTAAACGGTGCGTTGCGTTCGCTTTGCTATCGGGAGAGTGAATACCCCCGGCCCACATCCAAGATCCGCGACGTTATCATCTTGCGAAATTTGCAGCGCGTCTACAATCTGTTCCGGCGGAAGCATCTTCAAGCGATCCGGATTGAGTAGTTTCGCCACATGCTGCGGGTTAAAACGATGTTGTCCATGACTCATGAAATTGCCTCCAATCCTATCTGCTCTTCACAAGCATTTCGACTGCTTCTTTGATCACTTTGTCGGGGACATTTCCTTTTTCGATCTCTTCTCGAATACAGGACTCCAAGTTGGAGCCCACAACATATCCGACCGCTCGATCGATTGCCGAACGGATGGCCGTAAGTTGCGTTACCACATCCCGGCAGTCTTTTTCCTGTTCCATCATGCTGAGTACGCCACGCACCTGTCCTTCAATTCTCCGCAAACGATTTTTGATCGAATCGTTGTACTCCACTGGAATCCCTCCTTTGCCTCTGTGGGCACGGTATAAATGAAACGTTGTTGTCGCATTCTAAGACAACATGCTATAGTAGACAAAGTAATTCAGTAGGAAAAGGTGGTGTTTAGAGTGCTTTCCAAAATCGTATCATGGTTTCGTGAGGAATGTCCATTGTGCAGACAAAAATTAGTTTTTCTTCAAACCGAGAAACGCAGCACATCCAAACATTGCCCTCAAGGTCACTACGTCTTGGAAACCCACCCGGTACTCGGGGTTCAAGTTGCATATCACCGCGACCACTAATACAATACGTATTCCGTAACCAAGATTTCCTGTTCACAGGCGATCTTGGTTTTTTGATTTTCTCTAGATGAACAAATTTACCTGACTTTCCTCGGCGGCGGCCAGATACGTGGCAACCCCTGCATACTCGATGCCGTCGATCAGTTCTTCGCGGGTGATCCCCAACACATCCATCGACATCGCGCATGCGATGATCTGCACATCCAAGTCCTTCGCCATCTCCATCAACTCGGGAAGTGTGGCGATGTTTTTGTCGCGCATGATCTTCTTCATCAACTTCGAACCGATCCCGCCCATGTTCATTTTGGAGATGCCCAGACGATTGGCACCGCGCGGCATCATTTTTCCAAACATGTTTTCCAGAAACGACTTTTTCACCGGCACGTACTCATCCTTGCGCAAGATGTTCAGCCCCCAGAAGGTAAAGAACATCGTGACTTTGTTCCCCATCGCGGCCGATCCCGTGGCGATGATAAAACTTGCAATCGCTTTGTCCAAATCCCCGTTAAACACGACGAGCGTGCTGCTCTTCTCCATATTCATTCTCCCCGTTCTCCTCTCGATTTAAAAAGGGGGCCTTGTGGCCCCGATGATTGTCTTACTTGGCTTCTTCCAACGCTTTGATCAACGTGTCCTCCACGCCCTGCGCGATCTCCGCCAAAGCGGGGTCGTTGACGACACCCATCATGACGGTCGGCTTGGGCATGCCGATCTTGGTTTGACCGTTGTCTTCGTAGACGACGACCTTGCAGGGAAGGAAGTACCCGACCAGCGGGTTCTGCGTCAACACGCGCTTCGCTTCCACCGGATTGCAAACTTCCAAGATGCGATACGGTTGCTCGTAGTCCACGCCTTTTTCTTGCAGTTTCTTCGGCAGATCCAGTTGCCAGAGCACGCCGAATTTGTGTTGTTTGAGACTGGCTTCCACAGCGGCTACTGCTTCGTCGATCGTTTTGTCCGTATCAACCGTGTAATGGAACACCTTTGGGCCCCCTCATCTCTTAGGCTTTTTTGACAAAGAAGCGATAGACGCCGTTCTCCTCGTCCATGTGAACCATTTCGTTGCCTGTTTGTTTCACCCACGCTTGGAAGTCGTTGACCGCCCCTTTGTCCGTGGCTTCCAGTTGCATGACTTGACCGCTGGACAGCGTGTCTATGCTTTTTTTCGCTTTCACAATCGGCATCGGGCAGGAGAGCCCTTTTGCGTCTACTACGAGATCAGCTTGCATGGTTTAGTATCCCCTCTCTTGATCTTACGAATGATGAACCGCGCAACGGTTCGGACCGATTTCCAGCTCGGTTGCTTTTTCCGGTGTGACGTGGATGTCGCCACGGTTGATTCCGACGATCTCTTCAAAGTTCGGCGGGGTGGCACCGGATGCGCCCGCTACCATCTCGGTGAAGGCTTCTCGGTTTTCGGTGCGCATCACTTCATTGCTTGCACGGATCGCACCCAGGGTGGCACCGACATATCCGTTTTCGTTGATTTCCTTGATATCTGCGAAGTGAGTCGGGAGCACGACCGTTTCGTCCGACAGATTTGCCACTTGGGTGAACACCGTGTCGTAGAGAGATTGCGCCCACTCACGCGCTTTGCCGCCCAAGTCAGGACGTCCCAGACCGCCGACGAAGATCGTATCGCCCGAGAGCAAGAATTGATCGTTGACCAATACGGACGTCGAGCCCGGTGTATGGCCGGGTGTCGGGATCGCCAGAACTTTCGCTTCAACGGCTCCGACTTTCAGCGCGTCAAATTGTTCGAGCGGTTTGTAGTCCAAGCCAGTCGCCCCTTGCATTTCGCTCGACGAGATGTAGTACTGAGCTCCCGTTGCTTTCGCCAGTTCTGCCCCACCGGAAATGTGGTCGGCGTGCAAGTGCGTATCGAGGACGTGCTTGATCTGCACGTTTTCAGACACCGCCAGTTTCGTGTATTCGTCCACATGACGGTTTGCATCGACCACCAACGCTTCGCCTCCGGAGATCACCATGTAGGACAGGCAGCCTTTGGCGAGACGGTTGAGTTGAATCAACTTCATGTTCTCGCCTTCGTAGACGGTCACAGGATTGTAAAATTGGCTCCACTCCAGCATCCCGAACTCCAAAAAGCTTACGTGATAGCCTTTTTCATCAAGTTGCTCGGCGACCATTTGAGCACTGCCGCCCTTGGCACAGATGACGACGATCTCTGTGTCTTTGGGAAGACCTTGATAGACCGCGTCGTCTTCTTCCAGAAAGTCGAAGTACGGGATGTTTACCGACACGAGATGTTTCGCTTCGATCTTCCAATCATTGAAGTCACTCGGGTTGCGGACGTCGAGGATGAAGATCGACTCGCCCGAGTTGATTTTGTTGTGCAGTTCTTGAGAATTGATCGTTGCTACAGCCATGAGATGGTCACCCCTTGTCTTATTTTTCGAGCGGCCCGTTCCATGCGGACATGCCCGGTACGACGTTTTTCACGTTGGAGAAGCCTTTTTCGGTCAGGATTTGGCACGCCAAATCGCTTCGGTTGCCGGAGCGGCAGATGACATGCACTTCTTGGTTCTGCAGATGAGACAACTCGGACAGTGTTTCTTCCAGTTTGCCAAACGGCACCAATTTCGCACTGGGGATGTGGCCGAACTGGTATTCCATCGGCTCCCGTACATCGAGAATGACCGGGTTGTTGCTCAGTTTGCCGAGCAGTTCCTCATTGGTCAGGACATGCGGATGCTGTGTTTCCGGCTTCACTTCATTCGGGTTTGATTTTCGAATGTAGTGTTTGAAGGCGCCGTCTTCCTCCGTCGTGCCAATAAATTGGTGACCGGTACGATCCGCCCAAGCTTTCATGTCGGCGACGGAACCGGGGTCGGTTGCCACCACTTCGAGAACCTGACCCGGCTGGATCTCTTCGATCGCTTTTTTGGATTTCACAATCGGCATCGGACAGGAGAGCCCTTTGCAGTCAATGGTTTTATCAACGAGACTCATCTAGAAATACCTCCCTTTGTCTACTTCATCAAGATATCGGACCAGATCTTCACAGTGGTTCCGACGATCAACACCGACAGAACCGCTTGTAGCATTCGCGGGTTCATCCTGCGGCTGACCTTGCTGCCAAGCGGCGCGGCCAACAAACTGGCGAGAATCAACACAAGCGACGGTTGAAGCAAGATATGGTCCGCCATCAGTTTGCCCCCGACGGCCCCAACAGACGAAATGAACGTAATCGCAAGCGACGTGGCAATCGTCATGCGGGTCGGGATCTTCAAGACGGACAGCATGACCGGCACCAACAAGAACGCGCCGCCTGCCCCGACAATTCCGGAAGCAGTCCCCACTACGAGAGCGGCAATCACGGCGATGGTTCGATTAAACGTAACTTCCTCGACGGGTCGTTCCTCCATGCCTTTTTTCGGGATGAACATCATCACCGCTGCGATGGTGGCGAGAATGGCGTACACCAAGTTCACGATCTTCCCCGATAACAACATGCCTCCATACCCACCTGCAAATGAGCCGATGATGATGGCAGTTCCCATATAGGCGACCAGTTTCAGATGGATGATCTTCTGTTTGCGAAGAACATAGGCACCCGCAAGCGTTGCAAAAAAAACTTGAACGGCAATCATGCCGGACACTTCATGTGCGGTGAAGGCACCGACTCCTAACAAGGCGGGAATGAAAAGCAGCATCGGATAGTTGATGATAGCGCCTCCGATCCCCAGCATCCCGGAAAGGAATGAGCCGACAAAACCGATCAAGAACAGTGTGATTAGCAACCCGATTGTCATAAGGTATCTCCTCCCCCAGACACGTTCTACCAGATTTAGAACGTTACCGTGACATCAGCGTCGTAAGCAAAGTCGAGGAACGTCACCGCGCCGCCGACTTCCACCCCGTCGATGAACATACTCGCTACACGTTTTTTCGTTATGGTGAATACCTCCCGGGGTTTGTTAGTTTTTTTCAACAGGGCCGTTCCAGCCCGACATACCGCCCATTAGGTTTTTGATATTGCGGTAGCCTTGGCCCATCAGGTACTCGCAGGCCATCGCGCTTCGATTGCCGCTTCGGCAGACGAGGATCGTCTCTTTTTCCGGGTCGATTTCGTTCTGGCGGCTTTGCAGTTCAGAGAGTCGGATGTGCTTCGCGCCGGGAATTCGCCCTTGCGCTACCTCTTCCGGTTCGCGGACGTCGATGATGGTGATAGATTCTCCGTTTTTCAGACGATCTTGCACGTCGAAGGAGAGAATGTTGATCACTTTGCTCACGTTGTACACCTCCTTCCAGCTACGGGCATCATACCCTATGGGGTATATTTGATTTCGAATAAAAAGGAGTGGCTACGAAGCACGCCTTGACTCCTTATAGGATGGTTATTTGACCAGCTTTCCACTCCAACCGCTGACTCCTGTCGGAAGTTGGCAGATGTTTTGGAAGCCGTGCTTGCGCAATACTCGTGCCGCCTGACGACTTCTCATCCCGCTTTGGCAGGTCAACACAAGGGTGTGGGACGGGTCGATCTCCGAAATGCGCGAAGACAACTGACTGAGCGGGATGTTTTTGAAGCCCCGGATATGACCACCGCCATACTCATGAACTTCTCGAACATCAATGAATTCGTGATCTCGCGTCTGCTTCATCAACGACGCAATCTCCGTCTCCGTCAGATTGCGCAGTCCCTTCACAGGGAGCATCCGCGACACAACAAACCACAAAACCACAACGAAGATCAGAAACGGGATCCAGTTCATCGTTTCACTACCTTTCAGATACCCATACCCCTACGGGTATGTCGGATGACTTTTATTATACGCAGGACTTTCTAAAAGTCAACCCGCTTCGAAGTTCCTGTGTGTATTTGGAGTCCGGGGGTTTTTCATCACAGTTGCAGCCTACAGTTTTTCCAACATGAAGAGATGGCATTACCATCAGATCAAGGAGATAGAAGTAGAAAGCAATCATTATCACGCGCAAAAAAAGGCCTCCGTCCCTAGGGACGGAGGTGTAACAGGACAAAAAAGTTCTTTACTAATAGAGGCAATGAATCCTTATTATACCGTTCTATGCAACTCAAAATAGGACAAAATAGTTCTTTACTGAATTTGCAGTATTGGCAAAATCCTTGAATTATCAGGACAAAAAAGTCCTTTACTGAGCGTTATGTACTCTATCCTTTCAAAAACCTGTTCAGGGATAAAAACGTTGTACACTGACCACGGTTCATTTTTATTAGAAAAGCCGCAACGTCCCTCGTTACGGCTTTCTTCAACTTCAATTCGAGGTGGCCTTCCACAAAACGTAGACTGCGAGGATTGCTAGACCGACAAGAACAACAGCCGGGACGGAAAATGCCTTGCCGCCGCCAAGAGCGATTCCTACATTTTTCAAAGAGTACCACCTCCGCTCAGGTTGTTCGCTGTCCTTCAGTTCCCTGCAAGTCTTTACCCAATTTCTCCTTTTCGCTGGATCTTCTAATCCTAAGATAAAGCCACGTAACGCAGGGACCAACAAAAGAAAGGTACAGATTTTGAGGAATACCCGTTTTTTAGGAGTCGTGCCAGCCTCCCTTGGAATTATGGACGCGTTCTACAAGCCTACTGGTCCCATGATTCGAGACTCTGTTTGGATCTGACGTCCTCCTCCTCGTTGTGCTGCCGGTCTGATACAGATGTTCTCTCGCAGTATTTTAAAAAAGTTCCCTACGATCAAAAATGATCACATTTATTGACAGCTGCGCACTCTTAATTTAAAGTATGATCGAATTACCTATCAGAAAGGATGATAAAATGAAAAAAGTCTACCTTGCTGGCAAGATCACCAAAAATGGATGGCGCTCAGACATCTTTTCTGAACTCAGGGATGCTGAACTCTACAATGAAAAAGGCGCCATTCATCCCCCCTCACCTGTTGACGGATTCTCATACTCAGGTCCATATTTCTTGACTTGCGACCATGGTTGCTATCATGGAGAGTACACGCATGGGCGAGGAAATTTCAGATATGGGTGCGGAGAAAATGCTGACAACTCTTCTACTGTTTTAAAAAAGTGTCAACAGTGGATTACTCAGTCTGATTTTGTATTTGTCTGGATCGATTCAGTCGATGCTTATGGCACCGTTGCCGAAGTCGGCTTTGCAAAGGCCATGTCAAAACCATTATTTCTCGCCTACGATGAGAGTTTCAGGAATAGTGATTTCTTCAAAGACACTTGGTTTATTCAATCTATGGCGGATGATGTTGTCATCTCAAAGTCGGCAAAAGAAGCCTGGAGTTTATTCGCCAAAAGGTATGAAGCGGGTTCTGTTTCTAATCGTTCAATTCGCCCAGCTTCAGTAAAGCAAATTAGTTTTGTTCAAACACTGTTGTCAAAAAACGGTAAGAAACTGTCATTTCCGATTGATGAACTTACCATGGAGCAAGCCGGAATATTAATTGCACATTTTAATTTACGCAAGCCTCTCCCAAAGGATCACGAGGAAATTCTACTCAAAAATTAGATACCACGAGAATGTAACTACCCCCAAGATTTAAGACAGGAACACACATCCCAGTTAGGTCGCAAGTGAACACCCAATCAATCGAATACAAAAGCCCAATAGCATTAAGCCGCTGTCAACCATCTCTTTGACAGCGGCCTGATACACTTCTCTTCTTTAATTAACACACTTCCTTCCGAGTACGATTGATCTAGCTGCATTCGCTCTCTTTGGACAGAACTAAAAGATAAGCACTACTTAGCCTCTCAAATACCTGCTTATTATGTCTCTCAGGGTTGCCATGAACACTTATTTGCCGTTTGAAACGATCGTGGAAACTCCGGTCCTTGGTCACGATAACGGATTCATCAACACCCACAAACTGGTCAGCTGTAATATCTACTAACCAACCGTCGAATTCCAACCACGCATGAGACTGGCTACCATCCATCCCACACACGTATGATACATTTGAAAAACCGTTATCAACCAGATACATTGCCAAAAGATCAGATGTATCACCACACGCCCCACGAGGGAATCTCGATAGAGCGGGAATCTGTAGCAATTCTGATGGGTCACACTTTTCCATCATCCTTCGAAAACGACTTGCAAATTGGGTGAGCTTCATCTGTATAGCATCCTCCATTAATCACCAACTCCCTCTTAGTTATCTCCGCCATATTTACGAGACAAATCCTGCAATAAGGTGTTTTTTCTCCGAGGAGATAACAAGTGTTTGTGTGAAACCACCCTTGCTTCGGTTCTGATCGTAAACGATCAAAGGAAGATCCGCTTTTGGCATCCACACCCGACCGATCTCCACTGCAATAGCCACGGGAACAGCAGGAAAAACATGTAACTCTGAATCTTCTCCATGCACTGCCTTTATTCGATCCATAAGTAATCGAAACTCCTGACGAAACAAACTTAGTTGCTGCTTACTTCGTAAGAAGTCATTATTCGGAGTTTCTACGGTCATCGTCCAGATTGACGTTTCCTCACCCACCACTTTAGCAATGCGAGAGTTATCAATGGTTGCACTAATTGAAAGGTTCAGCGCTATTTTTCTTGAGATCGCTGTTGGCTCGATCACGGTGTAACTAAACGGTTCTGGATGAGGCTGCCAACACCAATTGGCTGGTTCTCGATGAAGTTGATATACGTCAGCCGCAGGAATATCAGATAGCAAAGTTCCTAATTCGACCAGAAGTGGTTGAGGTGCCAGAGCGAAAACCGAAAGCTTTGAAAGCTCTCCTGATTCCATCCTGCGTTTTACCTTATCCAAAAAATGCCGTCGTAAGTTTTGTCTTTCCATTTCCCAGAAAAAGTCTTCCTCATCTTGAAAAGAACTATTTCGCAATCCAAGTTCGATTGCTGTTTTTTCAGCCGGATAGAATTCTGGTAGCATCGCCTCCTTCGCTCTTTCCCAACTGACAGGGGCAAAATGCTGACCGATATTGGCTCCATAAAGCAAAACGTGGCTTTGGCGATCTTCCTTAATAGAAGTCAGCATCTGAATCCGCTGCTCATGCTTTCGTTTCATTTCCTGTAATTTCTCTACTGGATGTCCTTCTTCATCCTCCTGATCAATTAATCGGTGATGTGTGTCACACATTAACATGAGATTGGATATATCTGACTTCAACTTATCGGATAGTACTTCATCGCCACGTGGGCCTTCTGGACGATCTGCTACAATATGAGCGATATAAGCAATATTAAAATCTTTCTTTGTTATGGTATCGGTATAAAGTGTCTGATTACACCCTTCATATTGACATCGCCCTGCTGCCATGACCCAAAGTCGGATCTTGATTTTTTCTGGGATTTTAGTTTTGGACATTTCTCTTGTACCTCCTTTATAAAAAACACAGGGGAGGTTTCCTTCTTGCTTTCGCAACTGTTGTGAAGGAAACATCCCCTGTGTTCGCCACTTTTTAGGCTCTTACAATTTGGTCAGCGCTGAATGATTCGCGAATTCAAAATATCATTTGCGACTTCAGAACCCTCGCTCAACCTTTTTCATTCTTTTTACTGATCCAAACCGTCTGACTGGTATTCTAGGGTGTTTACCTCCACCTAACCACTCCCCTGTTGCATGCCACATTTCGTAGAAAAACAACCAGGTGATTGTCCAAGGGATAATAGTTTTTGAAATGAATTTTGTATTATCCCACTCTTGAGTTCGCGGATAAAAAAGGCACAAGCGTTCCTGATCGTACATATGAGGGATTTTTTCAGTTCCACGCATTCGAAGGGGGGGAGAAATCACCTTGATTGAAATGTCACACTCACCTGAGAATTCTACCAGTACGCTGTATGTCTCACTTAATGGAGTAGGTGTCAACTTACCTATCCAAACAACACGGTTTGAGCTAATTCTTTCTGTAAATTCGGGGTAACGCAACTTCATGGAATACACCTGTTCCCCGATATTGAGTGACTTGGGTTTGGTATACTTACTCTTCTGAACCAAAGAAGGTATTCCCCTTTACAAGAGTGGAACCTACAACAGCTGCAGAGGTAAGTGTACCCTTGCTATTGACTGCAAGTTTACCTGTAGTCCGATAGTTTTGCATTGCTTCTGCCTGTTTGCGAAGAGCTGTTTGGGTGACATTCTCTCCAAACATAGACATGAGCAGTTTAGAGGCAGCGTCAATGCCAACCGCATGTTGGACACTCATTAGTTCATTTTGGAATTTCCTTACAAAATCCACGAAGAGAGAATACAACTTTCTGTTCCCGTCCCACCTTTCACTGAGGTCCTCCGCTGAGTTCCTTGGGTTGAGAACCTGGATCCGACCATTCCCAACTGCAACGATATCAATGCTAATAGCGTTGACAATGTGCAAAAGTCCTTGGAATACAGATCTATGCCCCGCATAATGTTTTGCGGCCAAAGTGGTTAGCACGATGCTTATCGGTGCGTTGTCCAAATCATCTTCAAACGATACGTCACGGTGCCGTTTAATCAGCTGAACAATTTTAGCGAGAATTGTTTTTTCTTCAGCGGTCTCATGACCTCTGAGCGGCTCCACTTCTGCTCGTTTATCTACAAATTCCATTTTTTGAATCGTTCCCTGCTCTTCAAACCACTCCGCATACCCTTTGGGATTACTGTCCTTCCACCCCAGCTCTCTGTCAGGGACTTTCAGACAGCCTGTATCATCAACAGGAAATGCCGGCAAGATGTCCATATGAAATTCATTCCGGTAGTTAACACGGATACATCTGCGCTTTAATTCAACCATTCCTTGATAAGTACCATGCTCTTTCATCCGGTTGTACATTTTTTGCAACACAAGGTGCGGATTTTGCGATTGCCAAGGAACAGAGAACTCACATACGAAATCGAGATCGAACTCCTCACCTTTGATAGGCTTCACCGTAGTTCCGATACGAAAAGATCCTTGAGGATAGATTTGCAGTTGCATCGGCTCATCCCAGCGGTCTAACCAATCAGCAACGGCCTTATACCGCGATTCAGCTAACGCATACATAGTTGGCGTTACTTGGAGACTTTCGCAAATTCGTCGGAGAAGATCGTCTAGTTGTTCGTTTTTTGTGTTAAACATAGATACCTCCTTAGGTAATCTTCAGTAACCAAGGACAGAAACACTTGTTCCTATTTTAGTAGACTCTATAAGGTTATGTCAACTCTCTTTAGGATGGTAAATTGCATCTTATTAGTTCGAATAGGCCCTACTGTTAGTTGGAAAAAAAGTCCTTGGAAAAGCCGCAACGTCCCTCGTTGCGGCTGTCTTCATCTTTAATTCGAAGTGGCCTTCCACAAACCGTAGACTGCGAGGATTGCTAGGCCGACAAGAACAACAGCCGGGACCGAAAATGCCTTGCCGCCGCCAAGTGCGATTCCTACATTTTTCATAGAGTATCACCTCCTCTCAGGTTTTCGCTGTCCTTCATCTCCATGCTGGTCTTTACCCAAAGCTCCTTTTTCGCAGGATCATCCAACCCTAAGATAAAGCCACGAAACGCAGGGACCAACAAGAGAAAGGTACCGATTTTGAGGAATACCGGTTTTTTTAAGAGCCGTAATACAACATAAAATTGCTCATACAACTCCGGATTTGTTTGCATGAGAATGCTCATGTATTCCTTGAGTAGCAATATAGAACGATGGACCTGCCGTAGATCGTCACTAGTTGTCGCTTTTATTACGGAATGCCATCTGTCTTTCGAAAACCACTCATCAAAAAAGCCGGTCACTTCTCCATCCATCTCAATCCCATTTGTAACCATTTGAATGTATTGTCCAATTGGGAGCCTTTGAGCGATTCGCTTTACAAACTCAAATTCACGATGGAGGTTTTCTATTTCCTTTTCCATTAACTGTTCTCTGCGATCTACTTCATTTTGAGTGGGTTTACCTGGCTTCATTTTGGGAAGTCGATATTCGGCTGCCCTCTCAATTGCCTCCGAGTCATCGGGTAACGAAGACATCTGATTGAGATATTTATTCAGATCGTGGAAGTCATCAAATAATCGATCCCGTAGTTTTTCATAATTCACTTCGTGACCTTCCCAAAGGATTGCGTACACGAGATCTGCCTTCCGTACTTGATCCCGCAGCTGAGCAACAGAATGTAAGATCTCTATCGAGTTTTCCGCATATGTGCCAGTTTCGCTTCCTAACCCTCTTCCTTTTCCTGAACCTTTGCTACTCGTTGTAAGTACTCCCTTCCTTACGAGATCGCGAAAAACAGACTTGGTCAACCAAGGTACCCGTTGCAATATCTCATCCAATTTCAATGATTGTCCTCCTCTCTTACACACAATATATCCGAATGGAAATTACGTAACAATGGCACAAAGCGACGCAAATGTAAGACCGCCTTTTGGATGAGAAAAGGGATTGTACGCTTGGCTTGTGACTACCATATCGAGAAGGTCCTCGAGATGGTGGCGTGCAAGAAAAAGAAAAAGCTCCCGGTATTTGGGAGCTTTTCGGCGCATAAGCACCGGAGCGTTTCCTATTGAGCAACCACCATATAGTGATTGTCGTTCAGCAATTTGACCTCAGTTTGCAGGCCGTTGGCAACCAACACTTGTTGCAACTCGTTTGAATCCAAACGATGATTCACGGGAGGACCCATTTCGGTCTCTTTTTTCTCCCACTCCAGAATCAACACTTTCCCATTCGGGCGCAGGATACGTTTCACCTCTTGTACTGCCTGGTTCAAATCCTCAACTTCATGCAGAACAAATGCAATCAATACCTTGTCTACAGACTGATCCGGCAAGTCGATCTTCTCAGCATCGCTCAAGACAGTTTGAACATTCGAAACTCCTGCCTCTTCCGTTCGCTGTTGCAGAAGTTCTAACATCTGGGGCTCTACGTCGATTGCGTAAACGGTGCGCTGCGTTCGCTTTGCTGCTGGGAAAGTGAATACCCCCGGCCCACATCCAAGATCCGCGACGTTATCATCTTGCGAAATTTGCAGCGCGTCTACAATCTGTTCCGGCGGAAGCATCTTCAAGCGATCCGGATTGAGTAGTTTCTCCACATGCTTCGGGTTAAAGCGATGTTGTCCGTGACTCATGAAATTTCCTCCGTTCCTATCTGCTCTTCACAAGCATTTCGACTGCTTCTTTGATCACTTTGTCGGGGACATTTCCTTTTTCGATCTCTTCTCGAATACAGGACTCCAAGTTGGAGCCCACAACGTATCCGACCGCACGATCGATTGCCGAACGGATGGCCGTAAGTTGCGTTACCACATCCCGGCAGTCTTTTTCTTGTTCCATCATGCTGAGTACGCCACGCACTTGTCCTTCAATTCTCCGCAAACGATTTTTGATCGAATCGTTGTACTCCACTGGAATCCCTCCTTTGCCTCTGTGGGCACGGTATAAATGAAACGTTGTTGTCGCATTCTAAGACAACATGCTATAGTAGACAAAGTAATTCAGTAGGAAAAGGTGGTGTTTAGAGTGCTTTCCAAAATCGTATCATGGTTTCGTGAGGAATGTCCATTGTGCAGACAAAAATTAGTTTTTCTTCAAGCCGAGAAACGCAGCACATCCAAACATTGCCCTCAAGGTCACTACGTCTTGGAGACCCACCCAGTACTCGGGGTTCAAGTTGCGTATCACCGCGACCACTAATACAATGCGTATTCCGTAACCAAGATTTCCTGTTCACAGGCGATCTTGGTTTTTTGATTTTCCCTAGATGAACAAATTCACCTGACTTTCTTCGGCGGCTGCCAGATACGTCGCAACCCCTGCGTACTCGATGCCGTCGATCAGTTCTTCACGGGTGATCCCCAACACATCCATCGACATCGCACATGCGATGATTTGCACATCCAAGTCCCTCGCCATCTCCATCAACTCGGGAAGTGTGGCGATGTTTTTGTCACGCATGATCTTCTTCATCAACTTCGAACCGATCCCGCCCATGTTCATTTTGGAGATGCCCAGACGATTGGCACCGCGCGGCATCATTTTTCCAAACATGTTTTCCAAAAACGACTTTTTCACCGGGACGTACTCATCCTTGCGCAAGATGTTCAGCCCCCAAAAGGTAAAGAACATCGTGACTTTGTTCCCCATCGCGGCCGATCCCGTGGCGATGATAAAACTTGCAATCGCTTTGTCCAAATCCCCGTTAAACACGACGAGCGTGCTACTCTTCTCCATATTCATTTTCCCCGTTCTCCTCTCGATTAAAAAAGGGGCCTTGAGGCCCCTATGTCTTACTTGGCTGCTTCCAACGCTTTGATCAACGTGTCCTCCACACCCTGCGCGATCTCCGCCAAAGCGAGGTCGTTGACGACACCCATCATGACGGTCGGCTTGGGCATGCCGATCTTGGTTTGACCGTTGTCTTCGTAGACGACGACCTTGCAGGGAAGAAAGTACCCGACCAGCGGGTTCTGCGTCAACACGCGCTTCGCTTCCACCGGATTGCAGACTTCCAAGATGCGATAAGGTTGCTCGTAGTCCACGCCTTTTTCTTGCAGTTTCTTCGGCAGATCCAGTTGCCAGAGCACGCCGAATTTGTGTTGTTTGAGACTGGCTTCCACTGCGGCCACTGCTTCGTCGATCGTTTTGTCCGTATCAACTGTGTAATGGAACACCTTTGGACCCCCTCATCTCTTAGGCTTTTTTGACAAAGAAACGATAGACGCCGTTCTCCTCGTCCATGTGAACCATTTCGTTGCCTGTTTGTTTCACCCACGCTTGGAAGTCGTTGACTGCACCTTTGTCCGTGGCTTCCAGTTGCATGACTTGACCGCTGGACAGCGTGTCTATGCTTTTCTTCGCTTTCACAATCGGCATCGGGCAGGAGAGCCCTTTTGCGTCTACTACGAGATCAGCTTGCATGGTTTAGTATCCCCTCTCTTGATCTTACGAATGATGAACCGCGCAACGGTTCGGACCGATTTCCAGCTCGGTTGCTTTTTCCGGTGTGACGTGGATGTCGCCACGGTTGATTCCGACGATCTCTTCAAAGTTCGGCGGGGTGGCACCGGATGCGCCCGCTACCATCTCGGTGAAGGCTTCGCGGTTTTCGGTGCGCATCACTTCATTGCTTGCACGGATTGCACCCAGGGTGGCACCGACATATCCGTTGTCGTTGATTTCCTTGATATCTGCGAAGTGAGTCGGGAGTACGACCGTTTCGTCCGACAGATTTGCCACTTTGGTGAACACCGTGTCGTAGAGAGATTGCGCCCATTCACGCGCTTTGCCACCCAAGTCGGGACGGCCCAGACCGCCGACGAAGATCGTATCGCCCGAGAGCAAGAATTGATCGTTAACCAATACGGACGTCGAGCCCGGTGTATGGCCGGGTGTCGGGATCGCCAGAACTTTCGCTTCGACGGCTCCGACTTTCAACGCTTCAAATTGTTCAAGCGGTTTGTAGTCCAAGCCAGTCGCCCCTTGCATCTCGCTCGACGAGATGTAGTATTGAGCTCCCGTTGCTTTCGCCAGTTCCGCCCCACCGGAGATGTGGTCGGCGTGCAAGTGCGTATCAAGGACGTGCTTGATCTGCACGTTTTCAGACACCGCCAGTTTCGTGTATTCGTCCACATGACGGTTTGCATCGACCACCAACGCTTCGCCTCCGGAGATCACCATATAGGACAGGCAGCCTTTGGCGAGACGGTTGAGCTGAATCAACTTCATGTTCTCGCCTTCGTAGACGGTCACAGGATTGTAAAATTGGCTCCATTCCAGCATCCCGAGTTCCAAAAAGCTTACGTGATAGCCTTTTTCATCAAGTTGCTCGGCAACCATTTGAGCACTGCCGCCCTTGGCACAGATGACGACGATCTCGGTGTCGTGGGGAAGACCTTGATAGACCGCGTCGTCTTCTTCCAGAAAATCGAAGTACGGGATGTTCACCGACACCAGATGTTGCGCTTCGATTTTCCAATCGTTGAAGTCACTCGGGTTGCGGACGTCGAGGATGAAGATCGACTCGCCCGAGTTGATTTTGTTGTGCAGTTCTTGAGAATTGATCGTTGCTACAGCCATGAGATGGTCACCCCTTGCTATTATTTTTCAAGCGGCCCGTTCCATTCGGACATGCCGGGCACGATGTTTTTCACGTTCGAGAAGCCTTTTTCGGTAAGGATTTGACACGCCAAATCGCTTCGGTTGCCGGAGCGGCAGATGACATGCACTTCTTGGTTCTGCAGATGAGACAACTCGGACAGTGTTTCTTCCAACTTGCCAAACGGCACCAATTTCGCACGAGGGATGTGACCAAACTGGAATTCCATCGGTTCCCGTACATCGAGAATGACCGGGTTGTTGCTCAGTTTGCCGAGTAATTCTTCATTTGTCAGGACATGCGGATGCTGCGTTTCCGGCTTCACTTCATTCGGGTTCGCTTTTCGAATGTAGTGTTTGAAGGCACCGTCTTCCTCCGTCGTGCCGATGAATTGATGACCGGTACGATCCGCCCAAGCTTTCATGTCAGCGACGGAACCGGGGTCGGTTGCCACCACTTCGAGAACCTGACCCGGCTGGATCTCTTCGATCGCTTTTTTGGACTTCACGATCGGCATCGGACAGGAAAGCCCTTTGCAGTCAATGGTTTTATCAACGAGATTCATCTTGAGTTACCGCCCTTTCTCTACTTCATTAAGATATCGGACCAGATTTTAACAGTGGTTCCGACGATCAACACCGAGAGAACCGCTTGCAGCATTCGCGGGTTCATCAAGCGGCTGACCTTGCTGCCAAGCGGCGCGGCCAACAAACTGGCGACGATCAACACAAGCGACGGCTGAAGCAGGATATGGTCCGCCATCAGTTTGCCCCCGACGGCCCCAATGGAAGAAATGAACGTAATTGCAAGCGATGTGGCGATTGTCATGCGGGTCGGGATCTTCAAAACGGACAGCATGACCGGCACCAACAAGAACGCGCCACCTGCTCCGACAATTCCGGAAGCAGTCCCCACAACGAGAGCGGCAATCACGGCGATCATTCGATTGAACGTAACTTCCTCGACGGGTCGTTCCTCCATGCCTTTTTTCGGGATGAACATCATCACCGCTGCGATGGTGGCGAGAATGGCGTAAACCAAGTTCACGATCTTCCCCGACAACAACATGCCTCCATACCCACCTGCAAATGAGCCGATAATGATGGCAGTTCCCATATAGGCGACCAGTTTCAGATGGATGATCTTCTGCTTGCGAAGAACATAGGCTCCAGCAAGCGTTGCAAAAAAAACTTGAACGGCAATCATGCCGGACACTTCATGTGCGGTGAAGGCACCGACTCCTAACAAAGCGGGAATGAAAAGCAGCATCGGATAGTTGATGATAGCGCCTCCGATCCCCAGCATCCCAGAAAGGAATGAGCCGACAAAACCGATCAGGAACAGTGTGATCAGCAACCCGATTGTCATTAGGTATCTCCTCCCCCAGACACGTTCTACCAGATTTAGAACGTCACCGTGACATCGGCGTCATAAGCAAAGTCGAGGAACGTCACCGCGCCGCCGACTTCCACCCCGTCGATAAACATGTCTTTCGTCATTCCTGTGACATCCATCGTCATCTGGCACGCGATCATTTGAACGCCGCTTTCCGTGGCGATCTCCAGCAAGTCGGAAATTGACGGGACGTTGGCGCGTTTGAAACCTTCTGCATAATGCTCTTTGCCTGGGCCCATCGTCAGCATCGTGGCTGCGTCTCGATGAATGATGGCAAGCGCTTCGAAGGTGAAGAAGATCGCAACTTCTGCATCGGTAGCCGCAGCTGCCGTCGCGATGTTCAAGACTTTGTAGGCAGAATCAAGACCGCCGTTCGAGGCGATAATCGCTACACGTTTTTTCGTCATGGTGAATACCTCCCAGAGTTTGTTAGTTTTTTTCAACGTGGCCGTTCCAGCCTGACATACCGCCCATCAGGTTTTTGACATTGCGGTAGCCTTGACCCATTAGGTACTCACAGGCCATCGCGCTTCGATTGCCGCTTCGACAGACGAAGATCGTCTCTTTTTCCGGGTCGATTTCGTTCTGACGGCTTTGCAGTTCAGAGAGTCGGATGTGCTTCACGCCGGGAATTCGTACTTGCGCCACCTCTTCCGGTTCGCGGACGTCGATGATGGTGACAGATTCTCCGTTTTTCAGACGATCTTGCACATCGAAGGACAGAATGTTGATCACTTTGCTCACGTTGTACACCTTCTTCCAGATAAAGACCTCATACCCTGTGGGGTATATTTGACTTTTAATAAAAAGGAGTGGCTACGAAGCACGCCTTGACTCCTTATAGGATGGTTATTTGACCAGCTTTCCACTCCAACCGCTGACTCCTGTCGGAAGTTGGCAGATGTTTTGGAAGCCGTGCTTGCGCAATACTCGTGCCGCTTGACGGCTTCGCATCCCGCTTTGACAGGTCAGCACAATGGTGTGTGATGGGTCGATCTCCGCAATGCGCGAAGACAACTGGCTGAGCGGGATGTTTTTGAAGCCCCGGATATGACCACCGCCATACTCATGAACTTCTCGAACATCAATGAATTCGTTGTCTCGCGTCTTCTTCATCAACGACGCAATCTCCGTCTCCGTCAGATTGCGCAGTCCCTTGACAGGGAGTATCCGCGACACAACAAACCACAAAACCACAACGAAGATCAGAAACGGGATCCAGTTCATCGTTTCACCACCCTTCATATACCCATACCCCTACGGGTATGCCGGATGACTTTTATTATACGCAGGACTTTCTAAAAGTCAACCCGATGAATCCGGCGATGAAAAGTAGTAAGGCTCCCCACTGAATCGGAGCCAATCCATGCCACAGTTCATCGTGGTAGGAAAACCAAGAGATCACAACTTCCACTGCGCTGAATGCTGCCACAGCCAACAAAATTCTACGGGGGCGCTTGACTTGACCCTATGCAAGAATCAGATTGCGAGCCCCCACAACAAAACCCGATAGAAAGAGACCGGATGATAGTCCGCAGAGCCTCCCCATACCCCCCAGGGCATTGTGGTGATTCGACCGGATTCAGGAAGGCATAAGGAGTAAAACACCACTGCGATTCCAATGGGAACCACCCATGCATTGAGCCATTTCCAAGACAGACTTTCTTCGCGGTGGGCCCGCCAAAGTAGATAGAGAACTGCCAGGACCCCTGCCGCCCAAGTCGCATACGAAGGCCCTTTTGAGAAAAGAGCTATCCGGACCTGATCCCAAAGCGTTGCAAATGTAAGGCCCCTCTGTAGCCACTAACTCCAGTGAGGCTGACCAACACAATCGAAGCGAATCACCGCTTAGATGATCTCCCTACAGGCACCTTTACAGTAGGAAACCATTCCGAGGAAGTCCTCGATATGGTGGGGCAACCAACAATCTAGGATTACTATCGGTCAGGTCATTTTTTATGAAGCCTTCTCCTTACCTCGTTCCTCAATAATCTTCTTGATGATCAAAAACCGTCTGAATCGCATCGCTCTTCTGCGAGTAACGGTGAGGATAATCAACAAATAGATCGCGAAGCACCCCAATATAAACTTGAAGTTCGAACCCCATAAATCACCGATTGAGTGTTCAAGGGAATTCAGTGAAAAATCGGGATCACTAAGAATCGGGGAGTTTGGAAGGGAGCGGAACTGCCCAATCAACGTAACCCACGCACCGGTAGTGGCCGCGCTCGATGCAATCAAAGCAATCATCATAGGTAAAAAGGCAGAACCGAATGAAAAGTTGATCATGCCGGTCGTATTCTCTTGGGACTTCTGTTTTACTTCGTTGTTGAGCATAAGAAAATGCAAAGTCTCATCATCAAATCCCTCATAGTAATCTCGCAATTTCTTCAGATCATTAAGGGTTATTTCTTCTTCCCACCATTTGCTCAGAAACTCTAAAACCATAGCTTCCTCCCTTTGTTTATGCAAGTTTATTTTTCGACGACAATCGCTGTTGCAACTGGGCCAACTCTTCCTCAGACATCCTGTACGATCGCATCAAACCCGCGCCATTGTACGTGGAGAACTCCGCACGTTGCGCTTCATTAATATACGGGAACTCCTCAACGACGAATTTGACATCTTCGTTACCTGTGTAGAACATCGCGTACAAAGCTTCATACAAAGCCCTTGGTGAGCGCAATTTTTTAGGCCTACCTAGGGGTTTGCCTTTTAGCTCGCAAACTCGTTCGTAGAACAACCACTGTTGCTCCGTTACTTTTACAACTTCCTTTTTGGCAGCATGAGTTTCAACTGCTACCTTCCTCGGCACGTTCCGTTTTTCAGGTTTTCCACTCAACCTCGTGGAGATCTGGAGTTGTGAACGCTTATACTGCTTATAAGTCACTTTCGGCAAGTTCTTGTCACATCGCTTGAAAAAGCGGAAGACCTGTTGTTCGGATCTGGTAAATTGATACCCTTGACTTTCGAACGCACGACGGATCAGATGACCATATTGGTCATTCTCATAAACTCGAGGATCAAGAATCGTCACAACCCCATAGTCCTTAATATCACGGATCAGCCTACCAATAGCTTGAGTCAGTTTTACCATCATATTGGGGTACAGGACGAGATTGAAAAGGTCGTCCTCCATCCCTTCACCGATCAAACTGAGGTAGGGGTCATCCGGAACTGGAAATGGCAGTTTTGTTAGAATGACGGAAATGAGCGACTTACCTGGCACGGACAGCCCTGAGTAAAAACTCCCCGAACCGATGAGCACACTATGTTCCTCTTCCTTAAACGTTTTCGATAGGCGTTCTACACTGGCTTGTCCTTGCTTCAGTAAGGTCAAATTCAATTGCTTCGTGTGTTCGTGAAGTTGTTGATGAACGTCATCCATATGCTGCTTAGACGTGGTAAGAATCAAAGTTCGCCCATTCGTTGCCTCAATCAATTTTTTGATATGCTGAACTTGATTCCCCAAATAGATAGGATCTATCTCTACGTGACCTCGATGTCGAACGAGGTTGTCCGGTACATAAATCCTTGCTTGTTTTTTGAAATCAAATGGTGACGAAAAAGATCTGGTGATGACTTCGTGACTGCCAAGCCGCCACCGTTCAAGCATGCTTGTAAAGTCACCTTCCGCTGTCAGTGTGCCTGACATGATGATTAACTTGTTCCTCACCTTCAACTGCATCAAGAGCTTTCTAAATTCAGTCGGAAATTTTCTTGTGATGGAGGTAAAAGACAAATCCTCGTACTCAACCCATGAGATATTCGCCTTTTCATCTAGTAGATGATCGATTTTTATCAGAATACTTTCAACAATATCTGACGGATCTCTTGAATCATTCTGATTGATATTTGAGACCAAATTGTTCAAGGCTTTATGTAAAATTGGCTTCATCTTCTCAAGCAACAATTTGGCTCGCTCCGGAATGCTGTATCTTCCGTTTTTACTTACTAATCGTTGCCGTTCGTTGATCATAAACTGCCTCAATTCCTGTTCTACCTGATTCATCTCTGACCGACAGTCCTTGGGCAGAAACCTTTTTATTTTACCAAGTTCGTATTCATGGAGAACGGATTCCAACTGACCAGCATGATTCTCTTGAAAATCATGGGCTTCATCTAAGATAATGACTCCAGGTGTTGTTGGAACGATCTCCTCAGAAGTGTCTTCACTCATAGCATTTAGAGTCGAGCGAATAAGTTGGTCATGGTTTGTAATCACTAGATCGTTGGATGGGTTTAAAAAGCGTTGCCGATGTATTCTTGTGGGACATGTTGGCCAAAAGCGGCAACGTCCACACTCAAACCTACTTGCTTTCAAGAGGACTTGTTCCCAAATCGCATTCGGAACCGGTTCAAATAAGTTCTCAAAATCATTCCGTTGACCAGTATCTGCATCCGTAAAATATTGTGAAAACTTACCTTCAAACCCTTCCAGCTTTTCCATGTTGTTTTCGAATTCAACGTGGCAGTAATAATTAGATTTTCCCATAGCCAACAAAGGCTTTTTTATAAGTCCCATTTTTTGTAGCAACGGTACTTCCTCTCTCATTAACTGGCCTTGTAGGTTGATCGTTGAGGTCGCATAAAGAACACGCTTTATCGAGTTTTGTACAAACTGCATGGCCGGCAGTAATGCACCAAGCGATTTACCGGTTCCGACTGGTGCCTCGACAATGAGTATTCTTTTCGGATTGGTCGGTTGCAAAAAATCAAGGATATCGATTGCCATCTGTACTTGGGATTGTCGGACTATACTCGATTGATAATGCTCGGGTAAAATTTGTTCAAACGCACTCAATAAACTCTCTGCCTCTGCCTTCACGAAAGCACCTCACTCAATTAATTGTCCATACGCACAGAATCTATTATGAATGATGTTCATAATGTTGAGAAGTACATATGTTCGTTTTGTGTCCTTGGTCACACCATTTTGCGCTAGGGAGGGCTGAGAAAATTCTCATAACAATTTTTCTTGATGGGTTATTGCAAAATGGAACAACTTTCCGTATACTGTCAACAACAGCTATGCATCAAAAAATATTGATTTGAAACCCATTAGAGAGGATGAGTACAATGCCCATCAAACGAACCCATACAGAAAAGGACACCCTCGACGTTATCATCATCGGTGCCGGCCCGTTCGGAATTTCGCTTGCAGCGCATGCTGTAGCCAACGACTTGAACTATAAACTTTTCGGCTACCCCATGGACTTTTGGAAGAATCAGATGCCACAAAACATGTTCATCCGTACCCCGCATGATTTTGTCAGTTTCTCTGATCCGAAGGATGAATGGACCATTCACCGTTTTGCAGACGAGACAGAGACAGAGATCATAACGCCACTACCCCGAACGACGTTTGTCCAATACGGTATATGGTTTGCTGAAAAGGCAGGAGTGGAGTTCACTCCGAAGCTGATCCATCAAGTCGAGCTGACTGACAACATGGAGTACCGTGTACAAACTGAAACCGGTTCGGTCTTCTACGCACGCAACGTAATCGTTGCAACCGGTGTTGAACATTACAAATACGTTCCGGAGATACTCAACGCTCTACCATCGTCTGTTTTCTCTCACCCTTCGGGCTACACGGACTTCAACAAGTTCCAAGGGCAGAAGGTAGCGGTGCTTGGCAGCGGACAAAGCGCTTGGGAAGCCGCGGGGTTGCTCCACATTGCTGGGGCCGAATCGGAGTTACTCTATCGTCGCGACCATGCCAACTATGGTGGCAGCTATCAATCAGAGATTGACTTGCGGGAATTGGGCAATATATTCTACGAACTTCCAATCGAACAGAAGTCTCAGGAATGGGGTCACTCCCCTGGCAGCGTGGCTCATTTCCTTCGTCCCTATGTAGAGGGAAAAGTTCCTGAACTTGGTGGGGTGCAAATTACTAGTGTTTCACTGACCTTAGATGGAAGAGCTAAAATCGATATGTCAACCGGAGAATCACGGGAATTTGATCATATAATTTCTGCAACAGGATTCCATATCAACTTGGACCGGGTTCCTTTCTTGAATCAAGAACTTCGTGAGCAGATTGAACGGGAGGATCGCTTCGAACAGTTCCCCAAAGTGGATGAACATTTTCAGTCCAATCTCTCAGGGCTATACTTTGCAGGACCGCTTTCCTCACACAGTCACGGCCCAACGTTCCGTTTCATTTTGGGATTGAAAAAGACCGCTCTTACGATCATTCCTCATTTACTAAAAAGACAGCCGGTTCGAAGCGCAAACATATGATGAACAATCAAGGAAGACGAGACGTTGTCACGATTGCGCTGATCACAGCCATTTGTTTGTTCGGTGACTCGATGCTTTACGTTGTACTGCCAATCCACTGGAGAGATGGCGGGCTCACTTCCTTATTTGAAGTGGGCCTGCTCTTGTCTGTCAATCGGTTTGTGCGCTTGCCATTAAATCCATTTGTCACATGGCTTTATCAACGGATTAGCTTGCGGACAGGAATGGCGATTGCCATCGTGATTGCAGGTATAACGACAGCTGGTTACGGACTTGGAAAGGGGTTCGTCGCATGGTTGATTTGTCGTTGTTTATGGGGAGCTTCCTGGTCACTTTTACGATTGGGTTCCTATTTCTCCATCGTCAACTCCTCTACTTCAGTGAACCGCGGCTATTTGATGGGGATGTACAACGGCCTGTATCGTCTGGGCAGTCTGATCGGCATGCTCGTTGGGAGTTTTGCAGTTGAAAAGTTCGGTATGAGAAACGTATCACTCCTGTTTGCTCTACTTACTGTCGTAGCGATTCCGTTGGTATTCCGGTCGTCATCTTCCAATACTATTCTTAACAACCAGCAACGGACCCCCACGCTCCTTGGGGGGATCGCTGAGAATTGGAAAGATAAATCCTGGCTCCTGATGTTGGGGAGTGGTATGCTTCTTGCCTACATCTATCAAGGCGTACTTGCTTCAACCTTGAGCTTGACGATCCAACAAAATCTACCTGAGGGGTTCCTACTGCTGGGAGTGACCATCGAAGCCTCCTCCTTGGCGGGTTTCCTACAAGCGTTGCGCTGGGGCTGGGAGCCATTTGTTGCTCCACGCATAGGATTTCTATCAGATGGTCCAAGAGGACGCATGCCTTATTTCCTCATCTCTCTCGTGCTGGCGGCAATCTTGTTTTGGTTCATCCCTTCCCCCTTACCTCGTCTACTGTGGTTTGGTGTATTGCTTTTCGTTCAGCTAACTGCCACGCTGTTAACCACCTTGATGGATGCCATCGCATCCGATATGGCCTCCGCCAGATCAAACATGGGCACCATGAGCACTTACTCGTTCCTTGTCGATTTTGGAGCAGCACTTGGCCCCTTCCTTGCGTTCCAACTCGGCGATTCGCTCGCGTATCACGGCGCGTCCTTGTTGCTTGTCATTCTTGCAGTGTGTTGGTACAAAATCCGTCCACAAAAAAAAACCTTGTGATGAGACATCACAAAGGGGGCACAGGTACTCGAAGCCGTCAGCATCATTTGTTATCATCCATCATGCGGTCTAGTCGAAAGAGACAGCAAAGTTCTTCCGATAGAATATGGTTGACTTCGTTCAAGTTAATCTGGTAGTCGTTCCATTTGCCTCGTGTATCGACTAGGATCAAGTTTTGATCCAACAGAATCTTTAAATGGTAAGAAAGTTTCGATTGAGGCATGTCGAGCATCATCGCCAAGTCACATACACACACCTTGCCGTGTTTCACGAGCAAGCTCATGATACGCAACCTTCTGGCATCGGCTAGAGCCTTGAATTTCGCTTCATACCTTTCATACATATCGGATCCTTCTTCGAAGATCGGAAGCTCCTTCATAATCTCACCTCAAATCAAAATCTTTTTATACGTTGTTGATGTCATTGTATGTCCTTCCTACGCAAAACGCAAGAAAAAGCGGCCGACAACCCGAAGGTATACCGGCCGCTTTCAAGATGTTTCAGATTCTAAGTCACATGCTCGCAATTCTTGACATAAAAATAAGAATATGATTATATAAATATACACCACTACATTACATCCCCATGTGAAAGGGTGTTTATCTTCTATGGGATTTCTAATTGGAATTATTCTTGGTATCGCAACCTGTTGGTTTTATATGATGTTGTATGTGAAAGGAAGAATCAGAGTACTGAGCAATGAACGGGAAATCGCCCTAGCTGAAGAAAAAATCACTGAGGCGAATAAGCACGACGCTGTGCTTAAAGAGCTGCAGAATTTCAAGTTCGGTCTGTCCGAAAAATAAAGAATAATACGCCATCCTATATGTAAAAAGGCCCCCGATGGGGCCTTTTTCTAGTTTTTATGATGCACTTGCTTTCCTTGAGATCCGACCCCAAGAGAACCAGAAAGGCTCTATGAATCGTAGACCACAGATTCGAAGGGACTTGCTTCCAAAGGTCGCGAAGGCTCAACTTTGGTACTCTAATCATCAATCTTCTTGCGATGCAACCAGTTTGTACCCAATCCCTCGAATAGTTTTTATATACTCGGTTTTTTTGGGATCGAGTTCTATCTTGTCGAGTAAATGAGAGATGTGAACGTCCACTGACCTGGAGTCTGCTTCGTATCTCAATCCCCAGATTTTGTCCAAGAGATGATTTCGACTTAGCGGCTTCCCGATTTTTTGGGCCATATAATAGATCAAATTGAATTCTTTGGGCATTAACTCAACTCGATTGCCTCGCACAATCACTTCATACTTCTTGTCTTTGACTTCCGGAACATTGTATCTGCCCTAAGAGTCACAGGCACTTGCACGACTTCCCCGCCCGTTTTCGAAGCTACATCCTACTCTTGTGTGATCATCGGTATGTCAGAAGTACCAAAGTCAACGGTTTGTTCAGTGAGCAGCTTACTGCCACCACCGAAGCCGATGGATTGATAGTTAATCTGCAAGTTGTTCAAGCCACCATAGGAAAAACGGATAAACGAACGTGGAGCCCGCTCCGGTGAGGCTGGTTGCTTGTTGCGAAGAATTGTTGTTATTCCCACCAGCTTGACATGGCTTTGCAATTTGTTTGTTATCACTGCCGCAACCGGCCAGCAAACTTGCACTCAAAGTTGCGATGAATGCAAGACCCAATGCTTGTTTCGTCATGTTGTTGTTATTTTGAGATATAGGAACAAGGTATTATATTAAGGCAATGTAAAGCTATGGTTTCGGGTACCTTTACAGCCCAGATCAACTACAAAAAGAAAAGGCCCTCATTTACGAGGGCCTTTTCCTTACTCACCTTGTTCTGCAAAACGCTTGATGCGATCTTCGATGTCGTCACGTACACGTTGGAATACTGCCCATTTCTCTTCATCAGTGCCGGTTGCTTTCGCCGGATCATCGAAGCCCCAATGAGCGCGGTTAACATGCGGAGGGGTCATCGGACACTTGTCGTTGGCATCCCCACAAAGAGTTACAACATAATCCGCCTCGTTCAAGATCTCCGGGTTGATGATATCGGAGGTTTGCTCGGAGATATCGATCCCCTTTTCTGCCATGGCTTTCACTGCATTCGGATTCAGACCATGCGCTTCGATCCCTGCACTGTAGACTTCAAAACGGTCGCCGAGGTGCTTTTTACCAAAGCCCTCTGCCATTTGGCTGCGGCAGGAATTCCCTGTGCATAAAAAATAGATGGTTTTTTTGTTGTTCGTCATGTTAAGCCCTCCTTTTGTGTGTGGAGACTAATCCAAGTTAATGAGATCAACTGGAGCAGGAGCACAGCATACACCTGCAACAGCCGCTTCACCGGCTGATTCGAATTCAGAGTCTTCCCGCGTGTAGAATACCTCCCACGCGTTACCCTCCGGATCATGGACCCAGATTTTATCCTGAACGGCGTAACAGCACGTGGTGTTCATTTCGTCGATCGGGACGAGACCAGCTGCTTGGAAACGCTCCTTCATGGCGTGAACGGCCTCGGTGTTCTCGACTTGGAAGCCTAGATGATTCAGAGCCCCATTTTTCTCGTACGGACGCACGTTCATGGAAAAATGAAGCGGCGGGTTGTTCAACTCAAACTTCGCATAATTCTCTTTGACCTTCGTCGGCTCTGCACCAAACATTGCGCGGTAAAACGAAAGGGACGCCTCCAATTCCGTTACGTTGATGGCGACGTGCATTCTGAATGTAGTCATGGTAGTCATCCTTTTCGGTTTAGTGGATAAGGCTCAGCCAGAGATATAGCCCTACGAGAGTAAGGAACAGGGTAGGGATTGTCAACAATATCCCGTTACGGAAGTATTGTCCCCAAGTAATGACCACACCTTTACGGGACAAGACGTGCAGCCAAAGTAAAGTGGCGAGGGAACCAATCGGTGTGATCTTCGGACCCAGATCACACCCGATAACATTGGCATATACGAGCGATTCTTGCACCACGCCTGTTGCGGTCGTACCTTTGATCGCTAGGGCATCGATCATAACGGTAGGCATGTTGTTCATGATGGAGGACAGCACCGCCGAAAGGAAGCCCATCCAAAGCGTTGCAACGAACAACCCTTTGTCGGCCGCTGCTTGGATGAGTTGCCCCAGTAGATCGGTCAAGCCCACATTTCGAAGTCCATAGACGACAACATACATCCCGATCGAGAAGACCACGACCGTCCACGGAGCCTCCTTGACCACGCGTAGGGTCTCGATGCCCTTGCTTTGGCGAGCTGCAAGTAAGAAGATCAACGCCGCGACACCCGCCACGATCGAGACACGGATACCGAACGCCTCACTAAATAGATAACCCACCAGCAAGATACCTAAAATGACCCACGAAAGTCGGAACAACTTCTTCTCTTTGATCGCTTCATGTGGCTTTTTCAGTTGTGCCAAGTCATACGTTTTCGGAATATCTTTGCGGAAGAACAGGTACAGTACGATCAAACTTGCTAAAAGAGAAAAGAAATTCGGAATGATCATGCGACTTGCGTACTCTACAAAACCAATTCCGAAATAGTCGGCTGACACGATGTTGACCAAGTTACTGACTACCAGAGGAAGCGATGTGGTATCTGCGATGAACCCGGAAGCAAGGATAAACGGGAAAATCATCTTGTCAGGTAATTTGAGTGCCCGAACCTGCGCTAAGACGATTGGGGTCAGGATCAGGGCAGCCCCGTCGTTGGCGAACAGCGCTGCAACCGCGGCCCCAAGTAACACAACATACACGAACATCCTTCGGCCATTGCCCTTTGCAAGCCGTGCCATATGCAGCGCAGACCATTCAAAAAATCCGATTTCGTCCAGAAGTAGCGAAATCAAAATGATCGCCACAAACGCGAGCGTCGCATTCCAAACAATCCCGGTAACCGTCCACACATCTCCAAAACTGACAACTCCGAACAGGAGAGCAAGTACCGCTCCACCGATAGCCGACCAGCCGATCGAGAGCCCTTTGGGTTGCCAGATGACAAACACCAAAGTAATTACGAAGATGGCCACCGCGATCCATGCCATTGATGACATGTAGTAAACACTCCTTCCAGATGACGAGCTACTGATGCTTAATGATGACGCCTTCAACAAGGTTGGAGACATCCTCACAGAAGTCAAGACCGTCCTCCATCTTCTCGTAAATCTCTTTCCACTTCAGAATTTCAATTGGGTTGCGACTCTCATCGTTCAGCAATTCGGCAACCGAATGACGATAGATTTTGTCCGCTTCCTTCTCCAACTGTTTTACACGCATTATCGGTTCTTTGATCGCATTGTACTTCAAGTGGCGAAGTGCTTCGATCATTTTGACCAACTCACTGGTTGCCTCCGTAGACAGCTTAGCCAACGCCACGAGTTGAGGGGTTGGGGTCCCAATTCGATAGAGCAAGCATCGATCTGCTACGGCCGTGATACGGTCTAGAATCTCATCCAGCGTAAATGCGATGGCCGAGATATCCTCCCGATCAATCGGGGTCATCGTTGTTTTGTTTATTTTCTCGATTACCTCACGGGTGATTGCATCGCCCTTGTGTTCAATCTCTTGAATGTAGTCAAACTTTTGCTCTACATCTGTGAAATCTTGAAGCATCTTCAAAAAAGAGGCTGCCCCTTGATGAACATTAGAGGCAGACAGATTCAGCATATCAAAGAACTCCTCGTTCTTTTTGAAAAAACCAAGCATGTTTCTTCCTCCTATAATGGGAGTTTTACGTGCAACGTACCTTCAAGCCTTTTTCTTTCAGTTCTTCAATTTTCTCGCTCAAGTCCGGAAGGGCGGTTAGGATCGCTTCTAAGAATGGATAGGGAGACCCATCTAACGCATAAAAGATCCATTGCCCTTCCCGACGTTCCTTCACCAATTTGGCGTTCTTCAGCTTTCGAAGATGCTGCGAAACGGCAGGCTGTGTCATTTGAACGATCTCGACAAGTTCACAAACACAAAGTTCCTCAGAACGCAGCAAAGACAAAATTTTAAGACGCGTTTTGTCCCCCATCGCTTTGTAGAACTCCGTTTGAAGATCTAGATCCATAGTATGCTCACCTCGTATCGTTATATAAACATATAATTATATGACGTGTCAAATGCAAACACACCTGATAGATTCACATGTATCATACACCGCAATCAAAAAAGCGCGATGGGTTCACGATCCATACATTTACACATGACTTCACAAGAACCCCATACTCCGAAGATAATCAACGAGAATTCTCTTCCTATTGTCATAGGCTCCTAGTACCTCCATTTGTGCCAATTGATACAAGAACACTTGACGAATACCGATCCCTCGCATACAATTGTCACCGTAGATCAAATGAAAACGATTCTCAATATTAAACATAACCCAAATTTCAGGAGGTGCACGATGCTCCGTAAGTCAATAACGGTCCTGATGGTTTTCCTCATGCTGGCGTTGGCTCCACTGTCCGCATTCGCTGCAAGCGAAGGATCGGAACATGTCCAAAAGGCACAAGCACTCATCGAGCATGCCATAACATCCGCACAACAAGGCAATTTACCTGAAGCTCAAAAGCAATACGATCAATTCCGCGAAGACTGGTTGGATTTCGAAGACACGGTCAAATCCGATTCCGGTGAAGCCTACAAAGCGATTGAATCCAACATGGGACAAATCGACTATGCATTACTCCAAAATAAGCAGGATGACGTGGTAAAAGCGTTGCAAGGCTTACACGATGCCAACGCACAATACGTGGAGGGACGCTTTACCAAAGGGGATACGATCTCCGATCAAAACATGACGTTCGCACAATTCATCACCCTCTTGGAACAAACCAAATCGTCTGTTCACGATCAAGATCAACAAACGGCCCTCACCAATATAAATAAAGTTCGTGACTCCTGGCTGAGCGTAGAAGGTGTCGTCGTCGCCAAATCCGCAGGTATCTATGCAGATACGGAGCGCGACATGGTGACTGCCAATGCCATGATCACGGACCAAAAATGGACCGATGCAGAAACCTTGCTTGGCAACATGGTTCAATACTTATCCCCGATCGCCGACACAGCAGGCTACACCATGTGGGATGCTGCGATGATTCCGATCCGCGAAGGGCTTGAAGCTTTGCTGGTCGTAGGCGCCTTGATGGCTTTCGTCAAAAAAGAAAAAAACCGCTCAGGTGGTCGGTGGGTCTGGGGAGGCGTTCTAACTGGCCTGGCAGTAAGTGCCGTTCTCGCCATTCTCATCAAATACATCTTCACGTCCGGGGCCTTTGGTCAAAACAACTTCCTGATCTCCGGTTGGACAGGAGTCGTCGCGGCCATCATGCTTCTGTACATGAGCTACTGGTTGCACAGCAAGTCCAACATCGCGGACTGGAACCAATATATGAAAGAAAAAAGTACGGCCGCACTCAGCAAAGGAAACATGATCTCGCTTGGAGTGCTTTCCTTCCTCGCCATCTTCCGCGAAGGCACGGAAACCGTGTTGTTCATCATTGGGATGGTCAATCAGATCAGCATCAACCAACTGTTGTTGGGCATTGTGATCGGTCTGGGTGTCCTCGTGATCGTTGCGTTCCTGATGTTCTACGTGGGCATCAAGTTGCCGATGCGCCCGTTCTTCATGGTTTCGAGTCTCATCGTGTTCTATCTTTGCCTGAAATTCACCGGTACCGGCTTGCACAGCTTGCAACTCGCCGGCACCTTGTCGTCGACGACAACGTCAGTCTTGCCGAGCATTGACTTCCTCGGGTTCTTCCCGTCTTGGCAAAGTGCAATTCCCCAGTTTGCACTTGTTCTGTTCGCCTTGATCGTATTGGTTGTTTCTAGGAAAAAACAGCCGTCTAAAACACATACGCAAGCCCAAAACTAGGAGGTTCTTTTCATGAAAAAGTCTCTTGTCACCCTCTCTCTGATCGCCGCTTTCGCCCTCGTCGGTTGCGGTTCCACCACTACAGATAAACCTGCCACCGCGACCGCTGAACAAGCAAAACCTGCTGCTTCTACCGATATCAAAGCCAGCCTCGGCACCATGGTCAAAACCGCAAAGGCCGTTCGCAAAGGCGTGACCACCAACGATGAAGCGAAAATCAAAGAGAACGGTCCGAAACTTGAAGAGAATTGGAGTGCTTTCGAAGACGGCGTCAAAACCAAATACCCGGACCTCTACGCAGAAATCGAAAAGAGCCTTGACCCAACCATCGCAGCAACAAAAGCAACCCCGCTCGACAAGGACCTGATCCTCAAAGTCGACAACCAACTGATCGATTCGCTCTTCAAACTGTCCGAAAAAGTCATTCCGACTGAGGAAGTCAAGTCCGGTACCGCCAAGATGATCACCACCACCGAAGATCTGAAAAAAGCGATTGCTGACAACAACAACGTGAAAATCAAAGAACTCGGTCCGAAGCTCGAAGAGACCTGGGCGACCTTTGAAGATGGTGTGAAGCCGCGCTCCTCCGACATGTACGAAAAAATCGAAAAGTACCTGAACCCGGAAGTAGCAGGCTCCCAAGCAGCAGCTCTGGACAAAAACGCTCTCAGTACCCTGAACGACCAACTCAATGCCGCTCTGAAAGAATTTCAAACGAAACTGTAATGAAAAAGACTGCTTGCCCTCTCGGCAAGCAGTCTTTTTTTGTGTGGTACCGATCAAGTTGATCGCCCACGCCTTATACCAAAACCGATAGGGGGCACTCCCCACCATCAATGCTTAGATTGCCCATCCTGCGATCCCGATGCCAGACGGAAGCCATCTACATTACACAGAGGGATATGTCATGTTTGAGGATGTCCATACGCACCATTACCGCGCATACTCAGGTCCTGTCGTTCCAGTAGGTCTTGGCCGATATGCCACAAATACCTGACTGTTGAATAGGGCTCCAAATAGTGTTCAGGATGCTTAGCCATGCCGCAATTATTGTATCTACCTATCAATTTCAAAGACAAGCATAATTACTATACTAGCTTGGCACCTCATTCCGGATGGAATTACGTAATTGCACAGATTATCTGTTCAATAAGGGCATGTCTCACCAAGTTTAAATACTTAGTTCACCCTTCCAATTGACCAAACCACCAGTCATGTTCCTAACTTGATGCAGCCCCTTCTCCATCAATATCTCACAAGCTACAGTACTTCTTCTCCCTGTTTTGCAAACAATCACGATCTCCTCATGTTCTCGCAAATCTTCAATCCACATAGATAAGTCGGCCAGAGGGATATGCAAGGCATCTCGGATCGTCCCATGCGCTACCTCCTCATTTTCTCGAACATCCACGATCGTCGGGGCGTTCATGCCGGATAACCTATTCAAAACTTCTTCCGGTGAAACCTGTGGGATATCGTTTTCCTTGCTTTTCATTTTCTCATCCCCTTCGGAGTAAAATGTGCTGGTAACTGCCACCCATGATAGAAGGCTCATTTTCATGAGCTACCTGCAACGGAAGGCCCTTGATGATCTTGCCAAAATGGCGTTTAATATCCGTACCAAGAAAACGCGTGAAATGATTCAAAATTTTGCGCCCAAAGCACAAGGGTGAAACAGGAAAATGATGCGCTTTCTGAGATCGTACAATCTCTACTTGGCTTGGCTCGTATCTGTTATAGCCCTCTGCGGAAGTTTGTATCTCAGCGAAATCATGTTGTTTGAACCGTGCAAACTCTGCTGGTTTCAACGGATCTGTATGTACCCGCTGGCTGTGCTCTTAGGGATTGCAGCCTACAGAAGCGACCGTGGAATCATTCTGTATACTCGGACTTTAAGTATCGTAGGGATGTGCATTCCCCTCTATCAGTATCTAGAACAAAAGGTGCCGGCTATGCAAAAGATACTCCCCTGCACAATTGGCGTTCCTTGCAGCGGCCAGTACATCAATTGGCTTGGATTTATCACGATTCCGTTTTTGGCACTCGTCGGGTTTCTGCTTATCACAATCTTGCTATCGATTCGAGAAAATACGAAATAACCATAACGTGAAAGGCTGCCTTGTGTGTCGAGGCAGCCTTTTATTTCGTAATTCTTCTTAATACCTATCGTTGACAAAGAAAAGCCGCACGAGTTACAGTTATCACAGATACATGAACATATGCTCATATATCGCACATATGATACAAGGAGGAACCTATGGACCCCTCAGATCTGGACAAAGACTGTTGCGAAGTCACCATCATTCACGATGATGTCGTTTCTAAAATTCGAAACATCCAGTTGTCACAAGAGCGCGCTGCGGACCTCGCCATGCTGTTCCAAGCCCTTAGTGACCCCACCCGGTTGCGAATCATCCATACGTTAATCCAAGAGGAACTGTGCGTATGCGATCTTGCCGCCGCTTTGGAGATGACGCAATCCGCAATTTCACATCAATTGAGGAATTTGCGTGCGTTGCGCCTCGTAAAGCACCGTAGAGTCGGCCGCATGGTCTATTACAGCATCGATGACGAACACGTCTTGACACTGTTTGAAACGGGGCTGTTGCATGTTTCGCACGCATAAACGAAAACTACTAACAAAGGAGGCATGAATTGAATGAATCATTCTCATACACATGATCACCATGATCATGACCACTCAGATGTTTTTCACTCGCACGCCCCAGTTGGAAAGATGAAGCTCGCCTTCTTCCTTACGCTGATTATTCTCGTGGTTGAACTGGTGGGGGCCACGATCTCACATAGCCTGGCCTTGCTCTCGGACGCCGGGCATGTTCTCACAGACATCGCTGCAATTGGATTGTCGTGGTACGCGATGAATCAAGCTCAGAAACCAGCGAATGAGAAAATGACGTTTGGGTACCATCGAGCAGGCATTCTCGCGGCTTTTGTCAACGCCTCAACTCTGATCGTCATTGCGGTCATTATTCTCTGGGAAGCGTACAGACGCTTCCAAAATCCTGAACCAGTAGGCAGTACGTGGATGTTTATCAGCGCATCCGTCGGGCTAGTCATGAACTTGTACCTAGGATTTGGCCTGAGTAAGGAGGACAACATCAACGTTAGAAGTGCCGTTCTCCACATTCTAGGAGATGCCGCTGCTTCGGCTGGTGTCATCATCGGTGGTTTGATTATCCTGTTCACCGGTTGGTACGTGGTAGACCCGATTCTCAGCGTACTGATCGCGATTCTGATCGCGTTTGGAGCATGGAAAATTGTAAAACAAACCGTCAGCATTTTGATGGAAGGTACACCTAATGGCATCAACATCCAGGAGATAGCTGATTCGATTCGTTCCGTAAAAGGTGTACACGATGTTCACGATCTCCACGTTTGGAGCATTACCAGTGGCAAAAATGCACTCTCCTGTCATATTGTGCTCGACGGTCACATGACCATCCAAGCCAGTCAGGGTGTCCTTCGGGAGATTGAACATAAACTCATCCATGAGAATATCGGACACGTCACAATCCAAATGGAAGACGTAGAGCACCCGCACAAAAACACCATTCTCTGTGCGGATGAAGAGCGTGAACACGATCACGAACACCCTCATGAACACTAGGGCGGCTACAAAACAAGGACATCCCTCCACCAGAGGAATGTCCTTTTTACTTATTTTTTTGATCCCATTTTATTTAACCGTTATGGTACTACTGTACATACCCATACCGCATGCGTACTGATACGTACCCGGCTTCAAAGCTTGAAGTGTGACGTAGTTGTCACCAGCTTCCAGAATTTTGTCCAGCCCGAGGCTCTCCGACTGCACTTGCCGGAGACAGCCGGCATTGGATTGGGTTTTAAAATTGATCTTGGTTGGAACACCTGCTTTCAAGACGAGGTTCTGTGGCCCATAACCGGATGTACTGACATTGACCGTCGCAGTTTGGAAGTCCCCCGATGTCTGCTCAGATTGCTGAGGAGCAACAGCGGATTCCGGTGCCGGCGTAGTAGGTGTCTGCTCTTGCTGGAACAAACCAAATTTTGCAGCAAGTAAAAGCCCTGCCACGAGGAGTGCAACCCCAAACATGCCGAACGTTCGAGCGTATGAAGGTTGGCCATGTTTTGCTTCGCGAGATGTGGCCGTTTCTTCCTCAATCAGTTTGATAAGCAAGAGTGTGATAACAACATACAAGAAATCCACGAACCAGATCATAGTCTGCGGAACGAGCAACATAACCCCAAGCATCGCGCCCATCATACCGCCCATGATTCCAGCCATCATTCCGTCTAGTGCGGCCATGAGACTAATTGGTTTCCCGGCTAGATATCCAGCGAGGGCACCAAACGTGACGGCCCCGATCGTGGCTTGGGTTAGATCGTGCTTGAACAGCACCCCTAGCAACAAACCAAGCGAGAGACTCGACATCATCCCGATCGTCATCGCAATCATCATACCCGTCATGCAGGTCAGTCTCTTCCGTTTGTTATAGGTAAACCCAATACATGCCACCGTCACCAACACGATGGCCGCAACATTGAACCACATCTTGATTTCCTCCCTCTCAAGTACATGCGTTTATCATAGCGGACAGGTGTGTAGAAAGTTTGATAGATTCGTGACTGAGATTCGAACGTCTCACTTTTTCTTAAAATGCCGAACCGCGAGCCAAATTCCCACGGCGATCAAAGGAAACGCGGTCCACAAGCACACAGTAAGCAGGGTGTGCAGCCAATGATCCGAACCAGCTCCCATGCTCATCCCAGTTGCCGCCATGGAGAGACAGTACAGCCCGGCCGCAATCAAGAACATGACGACCAACCATTCCAACAGTTTCACTCCGACTTCCCCTCCTCTGACAACGGGAACGTACAGACAAATTCCGTCCCCCAACCGGCTTGACTTCGAACCTCGATCCTGCCGTTTTGCACGTCGATCAATTTTTTTACGATAGAAAGCCCCAGCCCCGTTCCGCCGGTATCTCTGGACCGAGACTTTTCCACACGATAAAAGCGGTCAAAAATATACGGCAGTTCCTCCTGCGGGATGCCGATCCCCGTGTCTCTCACTGACAGGAGTACATGCTCTTCACGGTTTGTGAGGCGAATGCAAATCATCCCTTCATTTGTATACCGTAACGCGTTGTCGAGCAGGTTCAACAGAATCTGTTGCGCCCTGTAGCCGTCCAAATAAACTAAAGAGACGGGGTCTTCTTCGAAAAGTATCTTGACCCCCTTTTCGTTCGCGCGCGCCTTCACATTCTGTATCGTGGTGTCAACAATTTCCGAGAGATCGACCCATTCTTGGAGCAAGGCAAGTTTGCCCTCTTCCAATTGCGCCAGATCAAACAGGTCGTTGACGAGAAGACGCATACGCTTGGCCTCCTGTTCGAGAATCTGCAAGGTACTTGCAGTCTGATCAGGCTTATTTCGAAGCACCTGTATATACCCTTCAATGTACGTGAGAGGCGTTCGCAGCTCATGTGAGATGTTGACAAAAAATTCGGCACGGCTGTCCCGATATTGTTTCAAATCAGCCGCCAAACTGTTAATCGCCTGAGCTAATGATCCCATCTCGTCCTCGGACGCCAACTTTACCTGCACATCTAGCTCCCCACGTGCAATTTGCCTCGTGACCCGTTCCAACTGAAGCAGCGGAGCAGACAATCGCCTTGAAAGAACGATGGTAAAACCCAAGGCCAAAAACAAAGCACCGATACCTGCCAACAGCAAAAAGCTCCTGACACGAGTGATCGAAGCAGCGATATCTTCAAGCGGAGCGGTCATAACGACAGCTCCCAGAAGCGTTTCCCCCACCAAGATCGGACGAGCTACAAGCACAGTGGTGGTGTCTTGCTTTTGAACTGAACCTGACCCCTTTACCGTTTGCCAGTCCTGAGTCGACAAGGACGGTACCTCAGTCGGGTAAGAACCGGAGTGCGCGATCACATGCTCATCGGCGTCTAACACAAATGTCTGTCGGGACGTGACCTGAAGCCCCGGAAGGAGGTCTTGAACTCGACGAAGGTCTCCTTGGGACCTGATATACAAGGCGATCTGCTCACTTTGCGAGTCAAGTTCTTGAAACGAGTGCTGGTAGAAAAAACTCGTCATCGCTTTATCCACCACATATCCAATCGGGAAATAGACCATGAGAAAAAGCACAACGATGGAGAAGCCGAGTTTGACGGAAATCCGGTTCATGACAACCCGTCCTTGCCTTGCATTTGATATCCGATCCCCCACACGGTTTTGATCGGGTTGAATGTACACCCGCCGCGCTTTAGCTTCTCACGAATGTTTTTGACGTGTTGGTCGACTGTGCGAATATCTCCGTGAAAGTCCAATCCCCATACCTGTTGCAGCAAGTTGTCTCGTGTGAACGCTTTTTTGGGATTTCGGCTTAGGAGCATCAACAAATCAAATTCCTTGGGAGTGAAGGCAACTTGGCGGCCGTCGACCTTGACCTCCCTCGATTCCTGCAGGATCGTAAGTTCATGGAGGTGGATTTCTTCGTTGTCTGCCGAATCAATAGATTCTGCGACTGATCTTCGCAAAAGCGCATGCACTCTCGCGGCTAACTCCTCCAAATCAAATGGCTTGGTCAAATAATCGTCGGCCCCGATTCGCAACCCCCGAACCTTGTCCCTTGTTTCATTGCGCGCCGATAAAAATAAGATCGGGACGTTACAATGTTCACGCACCCGCGAGCAAACCTCCCAACCGTCACTCCCGGGCATCATAATATCTAAAATGATCAGATCAAAATGTGTTCGATGAACGAGTGAGAGAGCCTCCTCTCCGGAAGCAGCTTCAATGATTTCCCTTCCTTCAGTTTCAAGAGCGGACCGGATCAAAGCTCGCATCTGCCGCTCGTCATCTACCACCAGGATCGTTGCGTTTCTTTGAAACATAACCAACCACCTCTATCTCTCAGGTTCCCACCAGTATAGACGGAAAGTATGATGAATCTGTGATTCTTCATGAAAAGGCATTCTTGGAAGGTAAGAGCAAGGCTCATCAACTCTGATTCGACTGTCGCAACCGAGACCATGTCGAGGAGATTCTCGATATGGTACGTATTGATTCACTTTCCGTTCATAATCACTTGATACTATATAATGTAGGAGAAATGGGGGCCGTGGAATGAACAAACAGATAAAAATTCTTGTTATGGAAGATGATCCATACATCTGTGATTTGATCATGTTATACGCTGAAAAAGCCGGATATATAGTTAATGTCGCAAACGATGGCATGAAAGGAGTAGAAATGTTTTATGACAGTCTTCCGGACCTTGTCATCCTGGATATTATGATGCCTGAGTTGGACGGTTGGGAAGTTTGCAAAGAAATAAGAAAATTCAATAAGACTCCTGTTATCATGTTGACCGGGAAAGGCGAAAACTGCGATAAACTGAAAGGTTTCGAACTCGGTACGGATGATTATTTGGTGAAACCCTTTGATCCGAACGAACTACTGGCTCGGATGAAGGCAGTGCTACGGCGCGTCAATCCAATGTTGGATGCAAATGAGGTCGTTGACCTACCCTTGCTGAGGATTGACCTTCATCAATACAAAGTTACCAATGCAGATCAGGAAGTCGTGTTACCGCCCAAGGAAATGGATCTGCTCTACTTTCTCGCCTCACATCCCAATCAAGTATTCACACGTCAGCAACTGTTGAATGAGTTATGGGGTTTGGATTTTGAGGGAGATCCGCGGACTGTTGATGTACACATTAAGAGGATTCGAGAAAAATTGGGGAACCCCAACTCCTATTGGGTAGTAAAGACCATACGCGGAGTTGGATATAAATTCGAGGTGGACAACCAATGATTCGAATCAAAAGTATTTTCTCTAAGCTGTTTCTCACCTATATCGTAATTATCGTCGTATCGCATCTCGTCCTTGCGGCGGCCTACTTTTTGTTGTTTCAAACCAGTCTAACCGGCATGCATCTACATCCAGACTCAGTAAGAGATTTCAACCAATTGAAGCACTTGTTTGCACTGGCCTCCATGATTTCCTTTACCATCACAGGCTTGTTTACCTGCTACCTCTCTAAAAAAATCACCGCCCCTCTTCGAGAAATGAACCGGGCCGCCTATGAGATCGCCAAGGGTCAATTTGATCGAAAAGTGAATGTCACAACCAATGATGAGTTGGCTCAATTAGGGGATACCTTCAATTATATGGCTCAAGAATTAGCCAGTTTGGATCAAATGCGAAAGGATTTCGTGGCCAATGTTTCTCACGATTTACGATCTCCTCTCACTTCCATCCATGGGTTTGTTAGGGCATTTCTGGATGACACGATTCCCGATGCCCGAAAGCGTCATTATTTGACGGTCATGAAAGAACAAACCGAACGGATGATAAAGCTGGTCAATGATCTACTGGACATGGCCCGAATAGAAGCGGGGCAGTTGGAGATCCGACCAGACATCTTTAATTTATCGGAGCTGGTTCGTCTCGTCGTGGCTCGCATGGAGCCTGATTTTTTATTTAAGCAAGTCAATGTTGAATTGATATCTGATGAATCAGAGGACATCCTTGTATTGGCTGATCTGGATCGAATTGATCAAGTGATCGTCAATTTGATTCAAAATGCCGTACAATTCTCGCCGCCCGGCAGCACCGTCGTATTGCTTTTGAAAAAAGAAAAACAAGCGGTGGTTTCGATCCGAGATGATGGACCGGGAATCAGACAAGAAGACCTTCCAATTATTTGGGAGCGATTTTATAAAGCTGATAAGTCTCGCACGAAAAAGGCGGGTACAGGGCTTGGATTGTCGATTGTGAAGCACATCGTAGCCCTTCATCATACAGATATCCATGTCGAAAGTGAAGTGGGACAGGGCACTACCTTTACCTTTACACTGCCTGTCGCTCCGAACAAAGCCAAATATGGAGAGTAAACCTCCGTTCACCGTCTGTTCACGCAACATTGCTATACTAGTTTTGCACGAACAGATCATAAAATCATGAGGAGGATTACTCAATGAGCGAAAGTTTTGAGCAACTCGCGACAGAGGAGGACATGAACAAGCCAGATTACGGATCGAACCCCGGCACTCCACGCTGGGTGAAGGTGTCCGGGGTGATCAGCCTCCTCTTGGTCCTGCTCTTTGTCATCTTGCATCTCACCGGCAACAGTTTCGGTGGCCTCGGCCACCATATGCATTGAGTATGAAACCCCGCCTCCGTAAGGTCGTGCTTACAGCTCATATCATTTCCTCAGTCGGTTGGCTCGGCACGGTTGTTGGCTTCCTTGCTCTCGCTGTTACCGGTCTGATCAGCGAAGATACTCAGATGGCGCGTTCCGCTTATCTTGCAATGGAGGTCATCTCCCGGTTCGTCATCGTCCCGTTCTGCCTCGCTGCCCTACTAACAGGGATTGTTTCATCACTTGGATCTGAGTGGGGCCTGTTCCGGCATTATTGGATCCTGATGAAACTCTTGATCACCATCATTTCTACCATCGGTTTGTTGGTGCATTTGCAGCCCATTCATTACTTGGCAAACATAGCCGCAAAGACGTCTTTGTCCAGTGCCGATCTCCAAGTGCAAATTCAACTCGTAGTCGTTTCTAGTCTCGCCCTGCTGGCGGTGTTCGTGGCCACGATCCTGTCGGTTTTCAAGCCGCGGGGTATGACCCCTTATGGTTGGCGAAAGCAGTATGAGAAGCGTACGGGGTCGCCGCAGTAAATGTGGCTGCCTCCACAAAAAAGGACCTCAAATTTGAGGTCCTTTCTATATTAATGCACGCATCACGATATAGGTCGACACGACACTAGGGACTATACACAGAAGCATCTAATTTTCTAAACAGAAACGAGATAAAACTCAAGTTATCTAAACAGTCCTGACGATCAATTGGCCAAGAAATTGCAGGTTCATGTGCGGTTGGGTTTCTTACTGCTTTCATCAGGCCACCGGACAAAAACTTGATTCCTTCCTGAACATTTCGATCTGTGTCCGTTTGGCATTCCGTTAGCTTTAGAACCCCATTTGGACATCCCCATACCTCCATCATAAGGCTATACCCATCGTTTCCACTATTGGCCTTTGTTTTGACAGCAAGATTATAAGCTTTGGATGCTTCGAAGACTGCATGAAAATAATTACCCTGAACGAAGAGATCTTGGCAATGGCGCACAACCTCCAGATGAAAGCTCCTGCTTTGGAAGAGATTGAGATCTTCTTCATTGGCATTTCTATTTCGTCCTAAATCGTGCCTTGCGAATATCGCTTGTACTTCTTCAACTTTGTCAGGCGGTGCCATCTGAAGACAGAACTGAAAAAGCAATCTATCCCTCTCCTCTGGGTTTATTGATTGTCTTTCGAGAGAGAGTGCCCAATCAAAAATTAATTTTGCTCTTTCAGATGTTATCGATTCGTTTTGGAACACGTCTCGTTGGAATGCAAACAGTGCCCCTGCAATTCGATTGATCACATTTATGCTTACGTCATATTTTAGTAGGTCTCCTACATGTGTAGCTATCAATCTGTAATTCATACTATACTTCCCTCCTAACTTGAACATCCCCATCGTAAACTAATGATATTTCCTTTTCACGTAATTCACTACTGTTGCTTCATCACACTCTCGGCGCTTCTCACGATCTGCAATTACCTTTTGAATGACCAGATATCTTCTCAATCTCCTTGATCTTCGAACATGAATTGTGAAAATCACGGCTAAAAAGGCCACAAAACACCAAAGAAGAAAGTAGTAGTTCGACTGCCATAGTTTGTTTAACACAACCGTTACACGATCTAGGAATTGCCCAGACTCATTGCTTCCATAAGCGCCAGGAGAGCTGCGAGACTGGTTCAGTAGCGTAATCCATGCTCCCGTTGTTGCAGAACCGGCAGCCAGCAAGGCCACGAAAATTGGCAGCAGAGCTGAGCCAAACGAGAAATTGATCATAGCGGCAGCGTTCTCATACGATTTTTGCTTAACCTCATGGCTCAGCAAATAATAGTTCAACGTATCGTCATCGCACTGATCATAGTAGGCGTATAGGTCCTTGATCTCATCTAACGTATGTTTTCGTTCCCAACCTCTGCTCCACTTGTCAATCAACTCTCACCCTTTTTATTTTTACCATATCACAGATGCATAAGAAAGCCGTTACATTGATTAAATTCCCCCTAGTGCATCGTGAATAAAAAAACCATCGGGTCAAGTTCCCCGATGGTTTTCTTTCTTAGACCTTCGCAGCTTCTTTCAATTTGTTCCCCGGCTTGAAAGCGGGGATCGCACCACCCGGAATGGTGATTTCCTGACCGGTCTGAGGATTGCGACCCGTTCTCCAACAGGGTATTTTCATTTTCTATTACTGTGGTGAGGACGCTTGCAAGTTCACCAAAACCACACAACCATGAAGTACAATACAACCACCAACCTTCCGGAGGTAAAACAAATGCGAAAACCACAATTCATCACAGATATTAACAAGGTCATTCAGATTTCGGAAGAAGAACGAAATCAGTTGCAAGAGGTCACCTCTCAGTTTGCCTTTCGGGCCAATGATTATTATCTGAAACTCATCAATTGGGAAGACCCTTCGGACCCTATTCGCAAATTAGTTATTCCCCACCAAGATGAGCTTGCTGAATACGGACGCTGGGACGCTTCAGATGAAGAACATAACTATGTTGCACCTGGTTGCCAACACAAGTATGAAACGACAGCACTACTGCTCGTTTCTGAGGTGTGCGGAGCGTATTGTCGCTACTGCTTTAGAAAACGCCTTTTTTTAGAGGACGTTCATGAATCTACAGTTGACATCTCAAAAGGGTTATCCTACATCCAACAACACCCGGAGATCAATAATGTGTTGCTCACTGGTGGAGACCCCTTGACTTTGTCCACCGCTAGAATAGAAGCAATCCTAAAAAGCCTCAGAGAAATCGACCATGTCAAGGTCATTCGGATCGGCTCAAAAATTCCTGTATTCAATCCGATGAGAATCTATGAAGATGAACACGTACTCGAAGTGCTCAAAAAATACTCAAGACCGGACCAACGAATCTATGTGGTTACGCATATCAATCATCCACGAGAGATTACACCCGAGGCTCTCCAATGCTTCAATGCTCTGCAGAGTGCCGGTGTGGTTCTCGTGAATCAAACACCAATTCTCCGTGGTATTAATGATCATGCTGGTGTTCTTGCCGAGTTGCTAAATCGACTATCTTGGGCAGGCGTGGCACCTTATTATTTCTTCGTGAACCGACCTGTTGTTGGAAATTCCGCCTTTGTTCTGCCCTTGAAACGCATCTACGATCTCGTCGAAGAAGCGAAGAGTAAAACCTCCGGTTTCGGGAAACGGGTCCGCTTGGTGATGAGTCATTCTTCTGGAAAAATTGAAATACTTGCGATTGAAAACGGTATGGCCTATTTAAAGTACCACCAGTCCAAGGAAGGCGACTACGGTAAAATGATGATACTTCCCTGTTCTCAGGAAGCAGCCTGGTTCGACGATTTACCCGGTTCTGAGAAACATTTGAGGGGGACTGTATGAAAACCGTTTTTTGCACGAACGGCATGCTAAGCAAAACCCTTGCGGTGACACGATCGTTAGGGCGCCAAGGGAACCGTATCGTTGTCGGAGAGAAGATCCGATTCCATACAAGTGGGTTTTCGAAATTTTGCTCCAAAAACATCCTATACCCGGACCCGCAAAAGGAACCCGAGAACTTTTACAAATGGTTGCGCGAGTTATTACGTAATGAAAAAGTAGATGTATTTCTCCCGATGGACGATGACACAATGGAAATTGCAGTCCGTAACCAAGAGGAGCTTCGGGAGCATTGCGCTTTACCTGTTCCCCCTTTGGACAGTTATCTGATTGCAAGCGACAAAGGTGAGACGATTCGATTGGCCAAGCAGGCTGGTATTCCTCATCCTCAAACATTAGAACTCATGTTTCAAGGAGAAGTGAATCTGCACGACTTGCAAGTTCAGACAGCACACCTTACCTACCCGCTTGTGATCAAACCCCGGAAAAGTTCAGGTTCCCGTGGAGTCAGAATCGTCAACAATCAGGAGGAACTGCTCCAGATCTATCCTGGCATCCATAGAACCTACCCGAATCCGCTTTTGCAAGAATATATCCCATTCGGGCCTAAGTTTGACATATGCCTACTCTATGACTCTATCCACCGATTAACCGGCTCGTTCGTACAAAAACAGATTCGCAACTATCCAATTGAGAGAGGTCCGAGCACAGTCCATGAAAGTATCGAGTACCCGGAAGCTCTTCGCTATGCTGTGCAACTCATGGAAAACTTGCCTTGGTATGGTGTGGTAGACGTAGAATTTATGTTGGACCCACGCAATGGCGAACTGAAGCTCATGGAAATCAATCCGCGGTTTTGGAGCTCCGTTCACTTGGCCATTCGCTGTGGGGTTGACTTTCCCACACTTCTATATCGACACGCACTTTGCTTAGACACTGAGCCTGTTTTGAAATACAAAACGGGCGTACAAGGACGTGCGCTCTTACCTGGCGATCTTCTTCACTACATGAGTAACAAAGATCGTCACCAGATGTCTCCATCGTTTTGGAACTTTAGTTTGCCCGACGACACACTGTCGGCAGAAGACCCGATGCCAACGATTGGCTTTTTTGCGGCTGCCCTGCGTTACGTTTTTGACCTGAATACCTGGCGATTTATTGTTAGGCGATAAGACCACGATTCTTCACGAAAACCACATATTCAAGTGGTAGAATGTTTGAGAGAACTTCCTTCTCAACTAGCAAAAGCTCCGACGACCTCCCTTTGTCGTTTTCGGAGCTTTTGCCATTTTTTTATTGAACGCTTCTTCACTAAAACCACACTTTTTAGTGATATAGTATAAACGGATGGTAAGAAGACAGAGAGTAACTCTCTCTGTTTTCCCCTTTGAAGTGAGTTCTTCGCGAACTCGCTTCTTTTTTTATTGTTTAGAAATACGACTTCGCACCGAGATAAGCCGGTTGACCCGTTAGTTGTCGGGTTTGGTTGGAGCGTACCCTTCCGCCCAGTACTAATTGTTCATAAAAACCACATAGTTCCTTGTTACACTGCGGACAAGAGATGTCCTAAAATACATTCTCTAGTACCCCCCCACGGCGGCTGCTCCGGTCTGGACATAAGCTTCTGCCCGAAAAAAAGGGTTGCCTCTCACAGAGGCAACCCTTTTTTCAGTTTACCGGACTTGTCTTGAATCTGAATCGCGGTTGCCCTGCGGCTTTTGATTCAAAACCCTCCAGGGGGCCTGTCAACTGACTCAATATGCTGTTCGTGTAACATGCCCGCCATGTTGCACGGAACAGGACCACTAGACACAGAACAAGAACAAATCCTGCGCCTGTCACAACATACCGGCTCAAGCGACTCCCCTCCGATTCATGGATTCGAGTTTACAAAACGTTATCTCCCAACCGATACCCAACTCCATACACGGCGATCACAATCTGAGGATTCTTCGGATCATCCTCGATCTTTTTCCGCAAATTTTTGACGTGGGTATCAATGACACGATCCTCGCCTTCAAAATCAAACCCAAATACTTTCTCGATCAACTCCGATCGTGAAAACGAGCGCTTCGGGTGTTGAAGTAAGGTATATAAGATTTTGAACTCTGTCGGAGTAATATTCAGGGTCTCACCGTTCCTCCGAACTTCTTTGGTTCGGTTGTCCAGCACCAACTGGTCTGTGAGATAAAACTGCTCGGCCAACAGGTCGTCTTGGGTAGCTCTCCGCAACACCGCTGCCACACGAGCCACAAGTTCCTTGGGCGAGAACGGTTTGGTCATATAGTCATCTGCTCCAAGGCCTAACCCCGCAATCTTGTCCTGCTCGGACGACCTGGCCGTCAGCATGATGATGCTCACGCGGGACATCGTCCGCAGCCGCTTGCAAGTCTCTTCACCGGATATACCGGGTAGCATGAGATCTAAAATGATTAAGTCAAACGGCTGGTCTGCATGCAACCTTAACCCTTCCTCCCCGTTTTCCGCGGCGGATACGTCATACCCATTAATCTCCAAATAGGATCGGATCACGTCAACGATTTTCGACTCATCTTCAATGATCAAGATTCGTTTCTTTGGGGTCACTGTTCACTTCCTCCTCACGTTCCTTGTTCAACAAATAAATCCCTGTGACCCCAGACAGAAGGGCCACCCACTGCAATGGGGTAAGGTACAACCAAAGGTTTTGATTAAACTGAACAAGAGAGAGTAGCAGTGTTGAGAACCCAAAAATGACGAGTGCGAAGGTACCCCTTCTCCCCTTCACCGACAGTGGCATCCACCTGACCAAACCTCCAACCGCGACTGCGAAGAGGACAAAACGATAGAGGTTCACAGAATGATACACCCCATCAGAGACTTGCACTCCCCAGAACATCCCGGTACGAGTTCCATATTCCACAACGAGCAACGAATAAGCGCTCCAGCCTGCCAGAAATGCTGGCACCAAAACGTCCAACAGCGTCGTCCACGGGATCTGTTGCTTTCGCAGTCTCCAGAAAAAGTACACAAGTCCGATTGTCCAACCTACCCATGATGCATATGGGATCAATCCACCCAGCAAAATCTGAAACGGACGATCCAGAACCTCTCGCGGGATGACAAATATGGGGGTTAACAGCGCAGCGAAAACACCATAGAAAACACTATCCCCTACCGCTTCACGTAACTTTTTTCCGTCATAGCCTGCCTTGCGCGTCTCATTTTGAACGAACCACAGCATCATGCAAAATCCAACAATCAAGCCAATCCACGTGGATGATACCGTCCACAAGCCTAAACTAAGAGAAGATCCCAGCAATGCCATTTCACTTCAACTCCACCAAGTTTCGAATTAATCCTTCCATTGCGGTCGGTGACAATTGACCATTTCGGCGATCCACCACAATCCCATTTTGGTCAACTGTAAGGGTGGTCGGGATGGCGAAGGCCTGATACCGCCGCGCGACGTCACCGTTGCGATCTAATAGGGTTGGGAAGTTGACCTTGTAAGTTTCCACGAACTTTCGTGCAGCCTCAAGTTTGTCTTGAGCGGTTAGATTGACGCCGTAGAATTCCACTTGCCCCTTGTACTTCTGGCTCAGTTTTACGACGTCCGGCATCTCGTCATTGCACGGCGGGCACCAAGAGGCCCAGAAGTTCAAAAACAATTTCTTGCCCTTTAATTCGCTCATCTTCACATGACGACCCTCTAAATCTGTCAGGATGAAGTCCGGAGCCGCATAACCCGGTTGTGGCAAAGAAGCGACCGTTCCTGGTTCAGTCCCATTTCGTGATGCGACGTTTTGCTCAAGCCCATTTGCATTCTTGACTCCTGCCAAGACAGCCATAAGCAACAAGGCTGTCAATAACCCACGGTACTGCATACAGATCCCTCCTACATAATCCAGTAGTGCATGGTGTTCTTACGTACCGCTTCCATGAGTGCATATCCGCATTTTCCTTCTATCCTGTATAAAAAAGCCCGCACTCGGCGTGCGGACTGCGTGCTTTACTTGGTTTGGGTATTATTTTGCTGGTTGTTGCCGCCCATGTCCATCTTGCTGTGGTCCATGCCCGGCATATTCCCCGAGTTGTTGCTTTTGGAGTTGCTGGAACAAGCCGTCAGCAGACTTGCTACCAGTACAATTCCCAGTGCAAGGGGCATCATTTTTTTCATTTGATATTCTTCCCTTCCTTTAGACTTGATCCTCCTAATCGTAGAACATAATTATGTACATTTAGTGTAGGTTTCCTGCAGGTATGATTGAGTAACGATGACAGAGCAAAAAATAATCAGTATTACTACACTGCATCTACACATTTAGGTAATATACTGGATGCAGATCAGAAAGAGTGGAGGTAGAACTCAATGAACAAGAAGGCAAAATTGATCGTTGGCGGAACCTTTATCACATTGGCTATCGCTTCCGGGTTCATGGTCTTTATGAAGTCTCCCGGAGATTTTACAAATAGAGTTCAAGTCGCAAAGGCAAAAGTCATCTCTGAAAACGGCAAGACAGTTAAGGAATTCAACCTGACTGCTGAGCCGAAAAAAATCACCTTGAAAGACGGTGTCCAGTTTGAAGCTTGGACGTACGGCGGCAGCGTGCCGGGTTCACAGATCCGAGTTACGGAGGGTGACACCGTGCGCGTCACGCTGAAAAACAACCTGCCGGACCCGACCTCGATTCACTGGCACGGTCTGCCGGTCCCCAACGCGATGGACGGAATTCCGGGCGTGACGCAGAACGCAGTGAAACCGGGTGAATCTTTCACCTACGAATTTACCGCGACCACACCAGGTACCTACTGGTACCACTCCCACCAGAAAAGTGCGGAGCAAGAAGACATGGGACTCTACGGCACCATTATCGTCGATCCGAAAAATCCCACGGTGAAGTATGACAAAGACGTAACCCTCGTCCTCGACGAATGGATGGCTGGCTCGAACAACAGCATGTCGGGGATGAGCGGTATGGATCATAGCAACATGTCCGGGATGTCTGGCATGGATCACAGCAGTATGAATATGAGCGGCAACGCTTCTCATGACGAGATGATGAAGCAAATGTACAACCTCTTCACAGTCAACGGTGCGGCTGGTTCCAAGATTCAGCCGATCAATCTCAAAGCCGGCGAGCGCGTGAAGTTGCGCTTCGTCAACGCTGGTTTCCAAACGCACTTGATCAATCTGCATAATCAGCCCTTTAAAATTACGGATACAGACGGTCAACCCATCCAAGTCCCGACCGAGCTGAAAAATGAACTGGTCGCCATCGCACCGGGCGAGCGTTATGACATTGAATTCACCGCAAGTGACAGCTTCACGGTTGACGATTATAACGACTCCGCAGCAGCGGAAGACATCAACATCCCAGTGATCGTCGGTGGAAAGAAACCGCAAATGGAGCACACCTCCAACGACAAACTGTCGACTGTAGACCTCACCAAATACGGTGCGAAAGAAACGCCCAAAGACCAGAAATACAATAAGGAGTTCCAGATGATCTTGAACAATAGCAAAGATGCCTCCGGTGAGGAAAAATACACGATCAACGGCCAAGTCTTCCCCGACATCCCGCCACTGACCGTGAAAAAAGACGACTGGGTCAAAGTGACCTTCAAAAACGTCGGCACCAGCGATCACCCGATGCACTTGCATGGACATTTCTTCCAAGTCCTGACGAAGAACGGCCAACCACTTCAATCTGACATTATGAAAGACACCCTAAATGTTCGCCCCGGAGAAGAATACGTGATCGCCTTCCAAGCAAACAACGACGGCGATTGGATGTTCCACTGCCACGATCTGCACCATGCGGCAGCCGGGATGATGACGGAGCTGAAGTACGAAGGCTACAAGCCATCCTTCACCCCGGACGCGAGCGCGAATAACATGCCGGAGTAACAACTCCGGCTTTTTTCTAAGTTATTTTGCGGCTACGACAGGTCAAAAAAAAGCCTTCCCGCTCTAACGGGGAAGGCTTTTTTCTATAGTTGGAAGCTCAATACGAAACGTGGTACCTAACCCAATTTTGCTCTCTACCTGTATGGTCCCGCCATGAGCCTCTACGTACTTATTGACGATCGCAAGACCAATTCCGGCACCGCCCGTTGATCGGTTTCGGGATCGGTCCACGCGGTAAAACCTTTCAAATAGATAAGGCAGATGCTCCTCTGAAATCCCAACACCCTTGTCTGAAACTTCGAAAACCACCTTTCTTTTCGCCATTTTGATGGTGACTTCAACTCGCCCTTCTGGTGGGGTGTACTTTAATGCGTTGTCCAGCAAATTCAAGAGAATCTGCTTCCATTTGTCTGCATCCAACATGACTGTGACGGATTCAGCAGGGTGCATGATCAGTTTCACCCCCTTTTGATCAAAAGAAGGTTGGATCAGTTCCACAGTGTCTTTGGATAGCTCGACCAAGTCAATTGGTTGGTTTCTCAGGTCCAGACTGTCACTCTCCGCAGCCGTCAACTTCTCCAAACTCGACACGAGGCCTATTAACCGTTCCACCTCCGAGCTGATGGTGTCATAGCGTTGCTTGGAGGGTTCCCAAACGCCATCACTCAGCGCTTCGAGATGACCTTTCAACGTTGTCAACGGAGTACGTAATTCATGCGCGACATCGGATGTGAGATGTCGGCGGAGCATATCCTGTTTCTGCAACTCTTCGGACAGGTGATTCAGCGATTCAGCCAATTGAGTCAGTTCTACGCCTCCGCCCGGTTTTTGAATACGCAATCCCCAGTTTCCCCGACGCATCTGCCCTGCCAGTTTGTTCATCTCCACGAGCGGCCGTGAAATTCGACGTGACAGGAACCAGCTTACACCCAGCGCAATCATCAACACCGGTACAATGGTGCTGAATACGCCCTGCGTCATCGCTTGTCGAAAGTGGTAATCCAATTGGCTGTATGAGTCAGGATCAACGTACGAAATCTCTAGGTAGCCGACCGTTAGACCGGCACTCTGGATGGTCACCGTGTCGTGAACACCTTCTTGGGAGGGCGTGTCACTCGCCCAGACTTTCTCATGCTCGCTATTCAGGAGATGGATGTGCAAACCTTCCAAGGAACTTAATCTTGCGACATCTTCCCCTGTGTGCTGTTTCCATCCCCCATCTCGCTCGTAGGCTTGCGATAAGACGTTGGCGATTCGTTGGTTGCGCATCTCCCGATTCTGATCAACGTATTGCATGAAGTGGTAATGGTCGATCGAATCCAGAATCCAAGCTGCCAAGACGACGACTACAAACGCCAAACCCGTCAAAATCCATGCAATTTTGGTTTGAAGTGATTGCTTTTTAGACGATGAAAACACCCAATATCCCTCCGGCCAAGGCCGCCGCGATTCCATACACATATCCTAGACGTAAAATTCCTTGCTTCAACAACTCAAACGTTGCCACGTAGAGGATGCTGCCGATTGCGGCGGCCAAGAACAATCCTGTGAAAAGCGGACTTACTGTCCCAAAAAGGCTACCTATCCAAGCTCCGATCCCCGTGGGTACTACGGCCAAACCATATGCCACCACAAGAAACGAGATACGCATCCGGCTAACGACCAATGGCAAAGCCATCGTTAAGCCTTCCGGAATGTAGTGTACCACCATCGCTTTCGCTAGGTCGAGTCCGATGTTCGGTTGTGAATGCAACAGAGCCCCCAACGCGATCCCATTTGGAAAGTTATGTAGTGAGATGCCGAGCGCGACGAAGACTCCACTGCGGATCAACAAGTCACGTTCGGCATTCTCTGTAAAGATGATCACCCGATGAAACCAGTGATCCAAAACTTTCACGACCCACATCCCAAGACCAACCCCGATCACAAGCACCCAAAAACTTGCAACCTCAAGACTTTCAGGTACAAGGTGGAAGAGAAGCAGACTAAAGATAACGCCGGCAGATAAACAAAGTGCCGGCGCAATGACTTTAATCACGAACCTCCGAAACAGCAATACCACGACGGCGGCCAATCCAAGCCCAACTGCGCTCGTGCCAATCCCCCAAATCAAAGCGTTGAGCCCTTCATTCATTCTGTTCATTCCCCCTAGCGCTTAGGTTTATCCCCGTAGAACGCAATCTTGTCCTGATACTTACTGTATGTGGCTAGCAGGTCCGGCATCTCTTCTCTGCATGTACCACACCCAACAGGCCCTAAAAATCCCCCCTGAAAGAGATTTGGAGGCGTAGCTTTCCGTTCCGAAATGTCGGACCGCTGTGCCACCGGTACATATCAACTCCATTTTAGAAACCTGTAAATCCTCCGAAGATACGGATCAAGTATGTCGTAATCGAGGTCATGGCATTGGTGATCAGCAGGATACCCATGAGGACCATCCCGATTCCCCCAATTTTGCTCAACATTCCGGAATATTTGAGCAACCAACGAACGGAGCCCAACGTGTAGGCCATGATCAAAAAAGGAATTGCAAATCCGAGCGAGTAAAACACCATTAAACTCATTCCGCTCACCGGATTCGTGGCGGCAACGACAAGCACAGAAGCCAGAATCGGGCCGATACACGGCGTCCACCCGGCTGCAAAACTGATCCCGACGATAACAGCCCCGAGATACCCCGCCGGCTTTTTGGCCGTGTGCCATTTCATTTCACGCATGAGCCACTCGACACGCAGGAATCCCGCCATAAACAGCCCCATGACGATGATCACGATCCCGCCGACCTGGCGAATGAGTGTGCTATAAGTAGAGAACACTCGCCCGATCGTACCTGCTGAGAGCCCGAGTGCAACAAAGATGATGGAGAAGCCCAACACAAAAAACAGGGCGTGTGCCAAAGCACGCCTTTTTACCGCTCCTTGGTCCCGTTGGTCTTGCATCTGCTCATACGAAACCCCTGTAATGTAAGACAAGTAAGACGGATACAAAGGCAGACAGCAAGGCGAGACGAACGACAACAACCCTGCCAAGAACGCGATCCAAAAGGTTGGATTTCCTGCTGTAAACATCGACGGTCCCCTCCTTACGCTTTTGTTTCTATCGTACCTAGAAAATGTGTGGATTTGCGGAAGTTCGTCCCGTTATAATTAAGCTAGGAAACTGTGAAATGTTCTGGGAGGTTAGCAGAGATGGAATTTATTGAATTGATCACGGACTACCGCAACGACACCGAGTCGGTTTACCATACTTGGTTTCTCAACAACGAAGAGCGTCTGAAAGCATTCCGAACGATCAAAACGGGTCTCCAAGATGTGATCCGAGAAATTGAACAGAGAACGTTTGGCAACGACTTCAAAGGATCTTCTCTTGAAACGGTGGTTACGGTGATCTCCGAACAAAAACAAATCTTTGAAGGTGCCGCACATGCCTTTTTCTGGAAACCGAAACTGCGTATACCTGACATTTACGAAGACGAGAAAAACCAACTTGCCTTTGGTCGTTTTCTCAAGGCCTGCTCTGCTGCCACCAATGAAAAGCAAGTCGTGGAGGAAATCCTCAAGCTCGACCAGTTGCAAATCAAAGGGTTGGGGCCGGCCGTCGCCAACATCCTCTATTTCCTGCACCCCACCTTGTTCCCTCCGTTTAACACCGCCATCGTGAATGGCTTCAATGCGCTGTTTAACAAGAAGGTCAAACTCGGCTCTTGGACTGCCTATTTGGAAATGAGAGAGCATATCATCGAAACGAACAATACGTTCCGCTCGCAACTGTCCAAGGACTTCGGCGCGATCGGCGGCCTCCTGTTTGAAGTCGGGATGGGACGACTCGTCACGGATTCCAACTATGAAACTGTATTGAAAGCGGCAGAAGACCCCAAAAAAGACAAATACAAAGCAAAGCGTCATAAGGAAGTAGCTGAAGACCTCGAAGAGACGCATGCACACAGCGAGATGCAATACCACCTCGCCAAACTCGGCCGTGCGCTAGGGTATAAGATCTGGATCGCGCGCAACGATCACAGCCGCGAATGGAATGGGACCAAGCTCGGGGAATTCTCTCTGTCTTCCCTGCCATTGCCAAACATCCCGGAAGCCGTTGGAGATACTGTGGCCCTGATCGACGTCCTCTGGTTGGATCAACAGCACAACATCATCAGCGCCTTCGAAGTAGAAAAAAGCACATCGATCTATTCCGGAATTCTGCGGCTGCATGATCTCTCGCTCTCATTGGGACACACTGCCCAGAAACTGTTCCTCATCGCCCCGAACAAGCGGGAGAAGGAGATCAAAGCCCAACTGTTACGACCGTCCTTCCGCACGAATGAATCGCTCCGTCTCTCCTACATCTTGTTCAACGAACTCCGGTGTGACTGCGACGCGATGTGCAAATTCGGCACCGACCTCACCGTCTTAGAGAAGATCGCCAAAGCCGTCTAATACGAAAAAAGACCCGTTTGCCATAGGCATCGGGTCTTTTTTGTGTGCTGTTATTTCATGAGTTTTCCCATCGTCTTCATCAACTCTTCAATCACTTCATGGTCGCCCTCTTGAATCCGCTCGACGACACAGGTTTTCATATGTTGGGTCAGCAGGAGTTTGCCCACACTGTTAAGTGCAGATTGTACGGCGGCGATCTGGTTCAGCACGTCATCACAATAGGTGTCCTTTTCAATGAGGCCCTTGATGCCGCGAACTTGGCCCTCGATTCGATTCAATCGAGTCAGTAGGTCTGACTTCGTTTTGTGCGAATGGTGACTGCTTCGTCCGTTCTCATTCTCCATAGCAGGACCCCCTCTCTACCCTTCATCCTACAACTTCACTCGTTGCAAGCGCAACGCATTGAGTACAACCGACACCGAGCTGAACGCCATGGCCGCACCCGCCACCCATGGAGCGAGGAAGCCGCTGGCAGCAATCGGGATGCCAATTGCGTTGTAGATCAAGGCCCAGAACAAGTTCTGCTTGATATTCGCCATCGTCTTGCGGCTCATGAAGATTGCGTCGGAGATACTGCGCAAGTCGCCACGCATAAGGGTTACGTCGGCTGCTTCCATGGCAATGTCAGTCCCTGTGCCCATCGCCATCCCGATGTCTGCAGTCGCTAGGGCAGGAGCGTCGTTGATTCCGTCGCCGACCATAGCAACCACTCTGCCTTGCTCTTGAAATTTCTTGACCTCTGCCGCTTTTTGCTCCGGCAGAACTTCTGCACGCACGTGTTCAATGCCGACTTCGCGGGCGATGGTGTTCGCGGTGCGCTGATTGTCTCCCGTGATCATGACGACTTGGATACCCAACTGCTTCAAGCGGTCGACGGCCTCCTTGGAAGTTTCCTTCACGGTGTCGGCCACGGCGACAAGACCTGCGTACGTTCCTTCAACAGCGACCAGCATCGCAGTTTTGCCTTGGATTTCAAAAGTCTCCATCACGGAGAATCCCTCTTCGGCTGCGACCTGATGTTGAATCATCAGTTTGCGGGTGCCGACGAGGACTTCCTTGCCTCCCACGACAGATCGAATGCCGTAACCTGGGATGGCTTCGAATCCCTCGACCGGTGCCAAGTCGATGCCTTTTACAAGAGCCCCCGCCACGATGGCCTCCGCCAAGGGATGCTCCGAGTTTTTCTCGGCGCTCGCAACCAATCGGAGTAATACCGTTTCGTCGAGCGTGCCGGACACCAGTACGTCCGTCAGTTCGGGCTTTCCCTTGGTAACGGTTCCTGTTTTGTCGACCAGCACGGTGTCCAGTTTGTGTGTGGCTTCCAAATGTTCGCCGCCTTTGAACAGGATGCCGAATTCCGCCGCACGGCCGGAGCCTGCCATGATCGATGTCGGTGTAGCAAGCCCCAGCGCACAGGGGCAGGCGATGACGAGGACAGCAATTAGCTTTTCAAGCGCGCTTGGGAAATTGCCCGGATCGACGCCAAAGTACCAAATGAAGAACGTGACCACCGCAATCCCAACAACGATCGGGACGAAGATGCCAGAGATTTTGTCGGCCACCCGTTGGATCGGCGCTTTGGAACCCTGCGCCTCTTCCACCACTTTGATGATCTGGGCAAGTGCTGTTTCTTTGCCAACTTTTTGCGCACGGACTTTCAGGACACCGTTTTTGTTAACGGTGGCGCCGATGACGGATTCACCCGGTTCTTTGTGGACAGGGAGACTTTCGCCTGTCAGCATGGACTCGTCAACCGCCGAGGTGCCTTCAAGTACTTCGCCGTCGACTGGAATCTTCTCACCCGGCTTGATGAGCACGAGATCCCCGACGATGACAGCTTCGAGCGGCACACTTTGTTCCTGGCCTTCGCGAATGACCGTGGCGGTCTTTGCTTGCAGGCCCATAAGCTTTTTGATCGCTTCGGATGTGCGGCCCTTCGCCATCATCTCGAAGAGTTTGCCGAGCAGGATCAGCGTGATCAAGATTGCAGAAGTTTCGTAGTAGAGTTCCACGCCGTTATGATGCGGGTTTGTGAAGCTGGCAATGGTTTGGTACAAGCTGTAGAAGTAGGCAGCAGAAGTGCCTAGTGCTACAAGGACATCCATGTTGGCGCTTTTGTTGCGCAGGGCCTTGTAGGATCCCACGTAGAACTGCGCCCCGATCACGAATTGCACCGGCGTCGCCAAGAGGAATTGCACCCAAGGGTTCATGAAAAACTCGGGCGTCCAGATCCAAGAGGTGAAGGAGAAGTGGCCAACCATTGTCCAAAGCAACGGCAGGGACAAGAGCGCTGAGATCAAAAACTTGCGCTTCTGCTTGGTGATCTCTACTTGACGGCGTTCTCCTTCACTTGCGCGGCTCTCCTGTTTGGGAGTGGCCTCATAGCCTAGTTTTTTCACACGTTGCGTCATATCTTCCACCGTAACGGCACCGCTCGCGTACTCGACGTGTGCAGTCTCCAACGCGAAGTTAACAGTCGCTTTCGTGACGCCCGGCATTTTGTTCAAGCCCTTCTCGATCCGATTCGCACAGGCCGCGCAAGTCATGCCGGTGAGTTCCAGTTCTACGGAATCATGTGCGACACCGTAGCCAAGTTTTTGGACGCGTTCTTCAAATGCAGTCAAGTCCGTCTGGGTAGGATCGTAGGTAACCGTGGCCCGCTCCAACGCAAAATTCACGTTCGCTTCTTGCACACCTTCCACCTTTCGAAGGCCCTTCTCCACTCGGTTCGCACAGGCAGCACAGGTCATACCCGTGATCTGAAGGCTGGTTTGTTTCATTTCCATTGAGAGTCCCCCTCTCATCTATTGATACCCACATGGGGTATGTTGAGTTTGAAAAAAAGAGCCGCACGAAGCGGCCGGTTAGATGACATCGTAGCCCGCATCTTCAATAGTGGCTTTGATGTCTTTCAAAGATTTTTGAGCCTCGTCGTATTCGACGGTAACCGTTTTGTTGGTAAGGTCAACGCTCCCTGTGACGCCGATTTCAGACAGCGCCCCCTCGATGGCTTTGACACAGTGACCGCAGGACATACCTTCAACCTTCAAGACGTTTGTCATGTGGAACAGCTCCTTTTGTTTGATTTGAAACCACAATACCATACCCCCATATGGTATGCAAGCCGTTGTGAAATCGTTCGTTACGATCTTCCCCAAAGGAGACCCGGCGTAAACAAAAAAAGACCCGTTTTCACAGGCCCTTCTCTCACGCGTTTTCATCGTTGCTTCAAGAAGTAACCTACTCCTTCTGTTAAACCTTTCAGCCACCCTCCGTGCAAGTCTTTCCGGAGCTGCCGACAAGATGGTTCAGCTCCTCAATCAAGTGAAGCAATTCATTTTCATGAACAAGTTCCTTCAAAGTCTCTCTGCTGTCGACTTGAATCTTAAGTCTTTGGAAGACCTCTTGTGTTATTCCCCACACCTCTACAATCCGATTCACTGGCATATTTGCCTGGATCACCATGCGATTCCCTCCTGAAATCTCTTTTTCATTCGAAGATACAGATACACCGCTCGAATCAGCAAATCGATGACAATGGACAACCAGACACCGGCAATTCCCATCTGCATGTGAATCCCGAGTATGTACACCCCAATAATTCTGATTGCCCACATGCCAACCAGTGTACTGTACATCGGGCTCTTGGTATCACCCGCCCCTTGCAGGGCACCAGCCAAAATCAAGCTGACCGCCAATGCGGGTTGCCCAAACGCGTCGATGCGCAACGCAGTCGTGACCAGTTCAATCACATCCCGATCCGAAGTAAACCACTGCGCAAACCACGGAGTGAGTGTAAAAAGCACGATCCCAGCCACCGCTTGAATCACCACACCGACCGCTGTCGTCAGCATGGCGTACGAATAGGCATCACGCTCCTGTTTTGCCCCCATGCTTTTGCCTACCAGAGTCGTGGCGGCGATAGCAAGTCCATAGCCTGGCATATAGGCAAACGACTCGATGTTTCCGGCGATCGTGTGCGCGGCAAATGTGGACGTGCCTAAATGAACGATGAGACCAAAATACAGAACTTGCCCGCCACGCATGACCAATCTTTCAATGGCAGTTGGCGTGGAAAGTGTGAGCAGTTCCTTGCCTGTCGCCCGTTCTTCTCCTGAGGAACGGCCAAACAAGTGAAAAGAGACGGGTGATTGGCGAATCTTCCAATACAAAGCGACCGTACTGACCGCCCTCACCAGCACCGTGGACCAAGCTGCCCCGGCGAGACCAAGACCCGGCACGCTCCACAGGCCAAAGATCAAGAGGTAGTCCAATACGATGTGAGCGGCGTTCATCCAGAGACCGACTCGCATCGGCGACTTGGTATCTCCTGAGGCACGCAGTATACTTCCGAATATCGTCATGAGTGACAAAAAAACAGCCGGCATCCCGACAATTCGAAAATAAACGGTCGCTGCTTGGAGAACTTCCGGTTCTGCACCCATTACTTCTAGCAAAGGACTTGCTAAAAACAAAGTGATCAAGCCAAACAGCAGGCCAATCCCGCCTGAAATCCAAGTCGATTGCCTCGCTATGGCTTTTGCACGCGTAAGGTCACCTGCTCCGATGCTTCGTGAGATCAACGAGGAAGTCCCGACCCCGAGCGCCATGAAAACCGCGATGTAGATCGCGAGGATCGAGTTTGTCACACCGACGGCGGTCAAGTTGACCAAACCCAACCGGGAGACGAACAGCGTGTCTACAAATCCAACGACCGTCTGCAAAATGTTCTCGACAATGGCCGGTATCGCCAGTGCGAGGATAACTCGTAGCTTCTCGTACATTTGTGTTCCAGCCTTCCCTAGCGAATGAAGTGCTCTAAGGCTTTTCGAAGGTCCTCCAAGACCTGCCCCTCTTCGCCATGAGTCATGGCATGTGCAACACAGCTTTCGATATGATCTTGTAGAATGACTTTCGCCGTGTTGTCTAGTGCCTTTCGTACAGCGGCAATCTGTAAGAGAATATCAGAGCAATCCCTGTCCGAGTCGGCCATTTCCTTGATCGCTCGAACGTGACCCTCAATACGCGCTAGACGATTGACCACTTTTTTACGATGTTTGTGTTCATGTGAATGTGAATGTTCGTGCATGCAGTTCACTCCCTATCTGCATTTTATCCCCCCCGAGGGGATGAGTCAAAGAAATTTTTTTGTCATACTGGTTGTGAAGTACTCAAAACCCCCGATTTTTTTCACAAGTCCCCCCTTATTAGTGAGGGGGCTTTTTTGTTCTTGCGCCCTTATTCACCGTAGTCAAAAAAGGAGGACTAGTAAAATGGCTAAATTTTTTCTTTGGATGGTTGTGCGTATTATCCTCAGTGGGTTCATGAACTCCGGTCTCGAATTTTATTACACCCATAAAGGAGAAGTTATCGTAGGGGTACTCTTCGTCGTCGCTTGGAGGCTCAACGACAATAGAAGCTAGAACCATCCTACAAAAAAAGGCCGTTGCCAAACTTACATTGGCAGCGGCCTTTTTTCACAAAGCGTCCCGTTCCATTTTGAATTCGCGATATTCGAGGGGGGGATACTTCCTCGCGAACTCCAAAACAGAGGTGTCCCGCAGTTCAAGCAAAATCTTCTTCCAGTCTTGATCCTCACCTACATGAAAAAGTGGTCCGAAGGTATAGATTAGGTCGTATTCCTCTGAATTAGCAGTTGAACCTACATGATGGATCTCCACGTCTCCATAAAACATACCAAGCGCCAGATCCGATGTCAGCAATACCCCATTTATTTTATGAACCCTCCCCTCCTCTACGTCCTCCCATTTCACAAGTACCTCTTTCCAACCATTGAACATCAGCTTGCACATCCTTCCCTTACTAAGCAGTCAAAGCTTCAATCGCGCAGTTTTTGTTCAATTTACTGTTTCCTTGTTATTGCTGGAACACCGTGCTACGATGCCCTTGAAAAAGCATCCAACGCCCTCAGCAAGCGAATTCGAGTAGGATAGCAGCCCTGTCTCCAATGGATGCTTTTGCTTTTCAATACTTCAATCTCTATAACAAGGTAATAATTCCACTAAACCATTGTTGTTGTGTACCCTCTTTGTTACGATTAGTTTGCAAGGGAGGTCATTCATGAAGATGAGTGTTGCCGTATGCCCTTGCAAACCATTCATTTTGTAGGTTCTCTCACCTATGGGTTGGGGGAATACGACATTTTGGATGGCCTCCCTAAATGTCGCTTTGGTATCCCCTGGGCGGCATAGATTGAACCAAGGTAGCGAAATGCTACCTTGTTTTTTTGTGAAAGGTGTGACGGTTTTGGAGCATGAACTCGAACTGGAGACCCTGATCAACCAATTACGCCAACAAATGACACAAGCCTATGAAGAAAAGGGCACCCTCACGGATGCCTGTGTGATCGCCATTAGTCAGGAGTTGGATCTACATATTGTGAAAGCCCAACGTCTCAAGTCTAGCGAAAAAACAACAGATGATGGTTCCCACTTCAGTACGCTTACGTGAGCAAGATTCCACGCTCTCGCAGGTTTTCCATATAGGCTTCGTTCATGAGATTGAGATACTGCGTGGCCTTTTTGAAATCGCCCATCATTTCGTACAGATCTGCAATCTCCTTGTAGCTCGTCGCTAAGTCGAGATGCCGACTTTGCTCCCGATACACGTTGACTGCCATCTTAAAGTTTTGAAGAGCCAAGGAAACGTCCCCACATGCTGCGTCAATTTTACCCAAAGTCTTGTACAAATGCCCTGTAGGTAGGGAATCAATAGACAAGGAGGCAAGCCCATGCTGAACCGCTTCTCGAGCCTGATCGAATTCACGTTGGAAGTAGTGGTGAAGAGCTACCTCGCCATAGATGTGGCAGAGTTCTTCCTCGAGTGACTGATGGTGGCACGTCTTGATACATGCTTCGAGTATCTTCATGGATTCCTCGGGCTTCCCTTGCTCCCGGAGAGTGACCGCGTATTGGATATTGATCCTCAACCTGAGTTTGATGATGTTCAGGGAGTCAAAAATCGCAATCGCCTGCTGGGCGTACTCGCCGGCTTTTTCGTACTCTTGCGTTTGCGCGTAACTCGACCCCATCTCCATGTAGAGCAGCCCGATCTCCTTGAGGTTGTTTGTTTTGTGGAGCATTTTGTAGGCCTCCTGATAATACAAAAGGGAGTCCTGAAACTCGCCCAACTGGTTGGAAACACCGGCGAGATGCATCAGCACTTCCGATTTGAGCAATGGTTGACTGTGAAGCAAATTATCAAAAAGAGCCAGCGCCCGTCTCCACTCGTAGATAGACTTGTGGGGCTTTTTCTGGTTCATGAACACGAGCCCCAACTGAATCAATACTTTGATCACCCCCTCGAAGTCGAGCTTCAACTCATACAGCTTCAAAGCTTGTACATGTGATGCCTCTGATTTCTGAAACTCCCCCATGTTCATGTAGCAGATCCCCATGTTGTAACGAAATTCCGCTTCGTTCATGCCCGGCGACAAGTTTTCCAACAGAAGCTCCATCAACGTAACGGCGCGGTCATACTTTTCAGCTTTCATGAAGGCGATTGCCACTTTGAGGCTGTTTGTCTGCTCCATCTGGGCTGCGACATCCGCCAAGAAGTATTCAAGCGGCTCCTCTAGTCTCATGGCAATCGCTTCAAGGACTTTGTAGGAGGGATTGGCCTTGTCCGATTCGATCTGCGAGATCATGCTGGGAGTAACCAGTCCCTCACCAAGTTGGGATTGAGTAAGACCTTTGACGAGCCGTAACTCTCTGATCTTCGTACCAAGTGACATGTAATTGCCTCCTGTTTCGTAGAGTTAAGGGGTGCCTTTGCAAGATATTGAACTCATTTGCTGTTAGATCGGAACCCTTTATATGCAGTTATCTTAACCCGTAGCGTAGCAACAATAAATCTTTAGTTAATTGTAGAAATACGGCGTTATTGAGCATAAAAAAATCCCCCGCCAAGAGCGGGAGATCTAAGCAATGCGGTTTTAAGCGTTTCTCGTAATCCCCATGGGACCCGGATCTTCAAAGAAGGACATTGGTTTGGAAATGAACAAAGGACCCGGATCTTCTACTGCTGCAAGTTTAGATACCCTCAACGGACCTGGATCCTCAACCGCTGCCGCATTAGAAAGATTGATCGTATTGCTAGTAAAACTCCATGCAAAGCAAAAAGCCACGACTGCAAGAAGCATTTTTTTCATAATTCATCCTCCTTGGTTAGGGCATAACCTGCGGTCTTAATGTTCGGAACAATACTGTGTTTATTTGCTCCGCTGTCTCCAATGCCTTGGACGTGTCGCCCTTTGCTTTGTAGGCAGATTTGACAATTTCCAAAGATTCCGCCATGTCCCTATCTAGATCCATTTTACCAAGAATCTCTGCAGACTTGAATGCCAGTTCAATACAGTCATCAAACTTGTTAAGCTGTAAATTGTACTTTGCGCTCGTCGCCAAAACATGAGCAAAATACTCTTCATTCGGTGCTTCGATGACATGTTCGAATAGACTTGCTGCCATTCCAACGAAACGGCCAGCCTCACTTGTTTCCTTTGATTCTAGATGTAGATCGGCAATGCGTGCGTACGTTAATGCCAAGGTATTGAAATCCTTTGAGTCTTTCAATAACGATGCTTGAGACTTCAATTCTTCAATCGCTTCCTGCGGATGATCGTACGATAAAACATAGAACGCATATACTCGCTTGGCAGTCTCAACCCATTCAAAGATTTCAAGGGATTCGTAGAGTGCTAAAGATTGTTTTAGATATCTCCCTGCATTTTCGAAGTCGTCCATATTTCGGTGCACAATTCCGAGGAGATACAAAGATCTTGCCAAGTTCAGATGATCAGCTAAATCAACAAAGTATGTACGTGCTTTTTCTAGGTATTCCTTCGCTTCTTCGTGGTATCGCAGTTGTCGACAAGTATTGCCAAGATTGTAGGTAATCCGAGCCAACAGTAGGTCTGGCTCATGGAACTTGTTGCTATATTGGAACGCCAACGAGTAGTTTTTATAGGCATCTAGATACTTCGTCGAAAGATACCATGCAGTGCCGAGGAGATTATACAGGTCAGCCAGCAAACGGCCGTATGCCTCTCTCTTACCTTGTAACTCATCTGCCAGTCCTGTGAGTATTTCGATTGTCTGAGGCCATTCTTGTTTTCGGATGTGATACTCCCCAAGACAAAGAGTGAGCCGGTACTTTTGGTGTTCGGCAACATTGTCTCGCCCCATGAGTTCTTGGATTGATTCGTATGCCTGATCCAGATCTTTTTGGTGCAACAAGACCTTGATCAGGTCTAGCAAGACCTCATTGTCCCAGAGGCGTTTGTCGATCCCGGACTCAGCGAAAAGCTCACTGACCGGCTTGCCCAATTTACTGCAAATCCCCACCAAGATTTCCTCATTCGGCAGGGTGGGGTACGAATTATTCTCCAATTGGCTAATCAAAGATTCTGAGGTAACTCCTTCTGCCAGCTCTTTTTGAGTCATACCCGCAGCTTTACGCCATTCGCGGATTTTTTGACCCAAAACCAGCATGTTTATGTTTTCGCTCATGCCGAGCCCTCCCGTTCTTATTTTACGTCAGACAATTATAACAAAGATTTCATAATTATAACAGAGTTTCCTCTTAAAAGCTGTATTGTCTTTTACTATGCCTTCGTATCAATTCAAAACGATACAAAAAAACCCCGGTCTACTTGTGAGTAGACCGGAGGTTTTGCTTTGAAGTCGGCTTGTTATTTCAAAGTATCGGAGACTCTTCTCGCCCAGTCCTCAACCCATGAGCGAGTGTGGCGAAGCTTACGCGTTCGTGCGGATACAATCGTTTGAAGATCCCAATGGCCTTGATTGTAAATAAGGTTGTGCAAGATCTCTTGGATGAGGTTGTGATTGTCTCTTGGATCGAGTGTTGTTGGATAGAGCACCAATGTGGAAAGAGAATGACCATCTGGCCTAGCAACCTCCAAGATGAAGAACAATCTCCTTTGGCGTCGCACACGAACCACTGCACACTTTCTACGGTCACCATTGGGCAGGTTTGAAAACCGACGCCCCAACGGGAGATCAACGATATTCGTATCAATTTCGAGATCAGGGCGAAGTGCGCGAAGTTTTTGTATCATGGCCAAAAACTCTCTCAATTCTCCGTGTGCTGCTCCTTGTGTAATCTCAAGGCTTTGAATGTCCACCGGCTGTGTTTTACCGCCAACGAAAGATTCATCTACGCTGGCGGTAACAAGTGCTCCGCCCTTCCCTAGTCTCTCGACATATGCGCCCCCTTGATGAATCACCCGAGAGCTCTCCGCTTCCCGCACGATTTCGGCTCGTTTGGAATATCCGACGACGGTCGGTTCGTGCGAAACAACCGGCTGGTGAGAATCTACTTTGGGGATCTCATCCACAATATCGTAACCCTCGTCATCAGGTCGCAGGATGCGTCGCTTTTTATGCCCCTGCTCGTAGGATTTCTCCTTGATCAACGGATGCCTGTAGATGATCTTTTGCAGGTCAAGATCGAGTCCGCCTATACGTAATACTTCCAATACCAGAACCTCGTTGCCTGACTCCAGTCCTCTGAACGTAATCGTCACGTTGTCGAGTCGGGGCACAACACATGAAAGTGGCGTCCCGTACTGGGGATGGTGACTTGCATAAGCCGCACTGAAAATGGATTCGTAGGATCGGAGGACATCCTGTTTTGAAATGATCCAAGCAACATGGTGTACAAAATCCTCTGTCAAAGAGGTAGCCGCAACCTCATTGGAAAATCGAATTCCCAACTTGCCCTCAATTTGATTGTATCGTTCCACTATGAAGGCCAACCCGTTTGGATGGAGCATCGCATTGCAGAGAGGCTTGTGCAGGGCAAATAATGCGCGGATCAGTTCAACATGTGGAATGTGAAATACACGGCCGCCAGATTCAAATGAGTGAACTCGTTGGTTGATCAACTCCGGATGGCGGTACAGGTAGTAGTTGAACGGCCTACATACTTGCAGGGCCGTTGAGGACCACGATCTCGCCTCAACAGGAATCGAAACTGTGTCTACCAGATCGGCCTTTTTTTGAGAGGAGAGAGGAACCCCGTCGTGGTAGGGCTCCCCGATTCGAAGCATTGGGAGTGTCGCCAATGGTCGGTCTATGGTAATGAGTTCGCCATCGCTCTCGAACCCGACTCGAATTCTCCAAGTGTTGTACTGGGTCTTTCGAACGTTTCCGAACCAGTGGAGTTTTACTGTTCGATTGGTTAACTGCCGATCATTAATTCGCAGTTTCACAGGGCGCTCCTTTCTGCAAAGGCTGGATCAATCATAGCATTGTGAATCTCTTGTTCGACCGCTAAACTGAGCGGCTGCCTGATTGCGGCAACTCTCAGAATCAGCCACTCTACCAGCTCTTCCCCTGCTTCCCGAATTTTTTGTACAGCCCAATGGATACGGCGAACATGAAATGCATCCTTTGATTCGCTCAACTTCGTCAGTGCTTTTTTGGTTTCGGGCAGTTTGTCCAAGTGTTGCTCAATTAGCGCTTTGCTTCGGACTCTTCTGGCAATTCCATGCAGAGTGATTCTGATCGGTGGGGTTTCTTGACGTAACTGTTGCGCGGCCTTATGGATCTGTTTCGAAAGACGGAGATCCCTAGCGCCCCAATCAATTCTCGCCTTTGACTGATTGCTATCCGTAGGCATTGGAGAATTCGCAGCCAGCCAGTCACGGCAATTTCGGTACAGCCAGCTATAGAGAGCATTGTCCTCTTTACGAAGCTGGGTAGTACCAGCATGTGGGTAGCGAGTGCGCAGGTCGACCCACTGCTTTTGCTTAATCTCTAACAGATCACATGGCTTCGAGGGCTCAACCATGACGCTAGGGATCGATTGCTTGGAATACTTGATCACTGTGTTTGGGTCAACACCCAACATACGAGCCGCTGCCCGATAGGAGAGTTTTTCGACGTGAATCAATTTTTCCAGTCGACTTTGCCAAACAGGCCCAAACTCCTTGATCCTTCCGATTCGAAAGCGATCGGTCTCTATAAGATCTGGCCCCCTGCGAGAGTACTGGAATCCGCAATTACACGTGAACGTCCCTACCGGCTTGCCCGTGTCGGTACACCTCGTGATTTTCAGATCGCTTACGATCGATTCACGAAAGTGATCTGCTGCATGGTTGAGGCACGGATAAGGGCTATCTCCAAAAGGGTTGTATGGGGTATGTATTTGGGAGGATATCGACTCCAAAGTCTCGCCCAAAAATCGGATAAGCAGCAAATGCCGGATCGGGTGGAACGCCCTTCGGTGTTTGCGAGTGATCGCTCGAAGCCAAGAATTCTCGCCCTCCATCGAAACCTCGGATTGTAGGATACGTAGGCATTCGTCACCATAAAAAGCCCGGAATTGTTCCGCCAGTTTCCTCTGGTACACGTGACTTTTGCCTCTTGCTAACTCTTGCTTCTGTAACAGGACCAAGTAAGTCTGACGGATGGCCTCTCGGTCAAACGTATAATCTCGTTGAACAAGTCGCTCAGCTTCTAAGGAGATTTCTTGCAGATGCTCCATTGTCTTGGGATCATATGAAATGATCGGAGCAAGTGACGGGCAAGTCTCTCGAGTCGCAGCGACGTAGTGATGCCTGTTGTCTGGTCGAAACGGAGCCAAACTCTTACGTAGGGGAACCCCATGCTTTGTACAGACCAGTACACCAGGAAGTTGGTGCGGGAGATGCCAATACATCTCCCCGTGGGTTTTCAAGTCCTCCTCTGCGCAAATCGCGCAGTACTCGAAGTACTTCTTATCTTTGAAGGTGCTCGCCATAACGCCCGTTAACATGTGCAAGGAACTGTCACGAGCGTTCGTTCTCATGGTCTCTTGGGCACGAGCCCTAAACTCAGGCAGTGCGAAGGATGTGTAGAATCTGAAAAAGGTATGTTGGGAGATCCAATCATCCGCTGTTTGTTTGATAAAATGCCGGACTCGCCCATTGATTTCTTCAAGGTTTGTAGGCAAGTCCGGCACAGCCAATTGTTTCTCATCACCGTAGAGGTCTATCATCGTTTGCTTGGGGCTCGCGTTATTGCAGTACAAGTGATATCTTGCGAACCAACTATACAGCAACTCATCCGGATAAAGCTGTGGAAAAAAACCAAGCATACACTTCCTCCTCAGATAGTAAACTCATGCAACGGCTCCACGACATAACCAGCCTCTACCAACGACTCATAGGCTGAGTGTTTGTGTTCCTTCCCTTTTTCCACGATGGCCTTCAATTCATTTTGTGGAGGTTGCTTGCGGGTTTTCTGCCTTTGTTGCTTTTGTACTTTTTGTTCCTCGATAAAGTCAATCGCTAGGGAAACCACTCTCGTAATGTTCTTCTCCCCACTCTCCTTGAGAACGTGAACAACCGCTTTTTCAGCCACTTTAGCTTCTACGTCCATGGTGAGCAGAGCATGGATTGCCTTTTCTGTAACGGAGGATTCGTATTGCTTACTTGCGTTTTCTTGTTTCTCTTTCTCTTTTTGGATGGTTGCTCTCAGATCGATTTTGCTTTGACGTGTTTGGAGACAAGAGGAAAGATCCATAGGCATGATGTCTTCATATTTCTCAATTTCGGAAAATGAGCCCGACCGCAAAGCGTTCAACATCGGTTGGACAAGTCTTAAATCCTCACGCGCAACCTGCTTTATCAGTGCAGGTGTAATCCTCTCACGCTCGGTCTCCATCGCACGCCCTTGAGAGAGAGAGTAGAGTTTGACAGCGATATCGACAATGCCCTGACTCTCATCATAGAGGGTTTTCTTCAATCCTTCGGTTAATTCAACACGCTCTCTTGTCCATTGGTAACGCCACATAGTTTCGATCAGCATGTCCCAGTCTTCATCAGGCTCCATCTGTTCCCAGACCATATCTCCTATACCACTGCCACGTCGTGCTTGGCGGAAATCCTGTTGGAGAATGGTTCGAGCCCTCATGGTCCCAATTAGAATCACAGGTATGCCGATCTCATTAATCAGAGAGACAAAAAAGTTCATCATTTGCTCTGAACCTTTCTCCTTAGCCGTCAACAAATGCTGGATCTCATCTATAACGAGGGCACCAATGCAATGAATGCGAGCAACAATTGCCATATTGGCGACCATCGAGTTTATCGTGTTGCGTCGTTGACCGTATTTCGGGTAGTAATTCGTTCCCAAAATGTCATCAATTTTGCGGTAGAAATCCATGCATAGAGATTTGAGTGAGCCGTCATGCGGACAGTTGAGTTTGAGCCAAACCAGTTGAATACGATTTACGGGGTGTTCATGCAAGATGCACTGCGGATAAAGAGAGAGGACTCGTTCAATGGCCGTTGTCTTTCCCATGCCCGAAAAGCCCATAAATGTAAGGCTAGAAGCAGTCGATCGCAACCCTGGAACCGGTACCCCGGTTAGCATTTGTACCTGTTTTGGATCAAGAGGGTTGCGAGAAATGTATCCTGAACGAATTAGGCTGGACAACTTTCTTTCCAAAGTAAGATGATCTGTGACTGGCTGAAAGAAGTGTTGCAATCGATACAGGGCTTGGTAGCGCAACTCGAGAGACAACATTCGCTCCGCTTCGTCGTATGGTTGGGTTCTTGACATCTCACGATAGGCTTCGCCCATCGAGAGAACAGGAGGTAGGGCTTCGATCAAGGGATTACCATCATATTCTGGAAGTTGCTGCTTTTTGTAAACTGCTTTCCACTGCAATTTCCGTTCCTCAAAAAGCTGTTGAACCTCATCACTCATCGCCTTTTCGCTCCTTTTCCCTACGGAGGAATTCTTTGATCGACGGTCGGCTAAAGTCCTCCTCTTCTTGCTTGGATGAAAACGGGATGATGTCTGCCTGCTTCTCCGCACGAGTAGGTTGAACAAATGACTCCTCTTTTCGCCGCTCTTCCCTCTCAACTTTTCGGTGTTCTTTTATGCTTTTCACCCGTTGCGCCTTACTGGATGTGTTTGTCTGACGCTTATTTGTCTCCTTGACGGCCTGTTTGACAATACTTTCTACATCCATCATGAAGTCAACTTTGGCCTGCAATTGAGTAGACTGATGTCCATGTTTCATCATTTTTTCTTTGGCAAGTAGATATCGGACCTCGTCGAGTGATTTGTTCTCGTATCGTTCAACGTACTCAAGCAAATGGCATTCTTCGAAGGTTTTAGAATTCTCATCCCATAGGTAGATGATTGAAACATTTCTTGGGTCATAGTGAACGGTCACCTTCCAACTGCCCTTCGCTCTTGCATTGGTGAACCATCCCTCTCGTAAGGCTCGATCACAACTGTACCGCATCTGCTCAAACTGAATTCCTTTAAAGGTGACCGTTGCTTTCCCGCGTGGCAATAGATGCATTCGAACTTGATCCTCAGGGTAGGAACGCAATTTCCCTGATCGGTTCTTAATTCCCCATTTCCAAATCTCAATGGGAATGGGTTCAACTCCATCGCGAATCATGTCTTCGTCACGAATGTATTCGTTAAGGTAATGCTTATTGTTATGGTATAAGACTTGTTTGATCATGATCTGGGTAAATTGTTCGATAGTAAGCTTTGCGGCAAGGCGGTAATCCTGTGAGCCCCGTTCACCGAAATCCTTTTCAACGTAACCAGGCAGAAATGGTTTTACCCTCTCTTGGTGTGTATCAAAATATTGTTCCACGATCCCCTTCATATCTCCGCGATAAGGGGCGGCATTCTCGACGTGGATATGAAAAGCGTTCATAAGACTTTCAACTTTGACTCCTTCGATCTCACCTCGGTCTGCTAACAAGATTTCGGGGAGGTACGTGCAAGGCCACATCTCTTCTTCGATGGGAATGCCGTGCTGCGCGCAGAACGATTTTTTGTCAAAAGCTGCGTTTGCAAGGGCCATCATAGCCCCCAACCAAGATGGACCTTCCAGTCCAATGTACATGCCCACAACCATTCGACTATACACATCAACAACCATATACATAATTGGCCGACCGATGATCCAGTCTGGGTTATAACGTGAGACCAAATAGACGTTCACAACAGTAGCGTCAATTTGAAATCTCGAACCCGGACCATAGGTTTCAAATGTTGATGAACCAAGGATAGCCCGATGATCTTTCTCAAATTTCGTCCTTCCTTCGCGGGCGATAATTGTGTCTTGCGCTTTATACTCTTTGTAGTACCAGTATTTGAACTGACGAAGTGTCGGTATCATGTTCAGATCATTGAGCAAGACTCGTTGAATACCGTTTTCGTAGTAGATATCGCTGGCAAAGAACTCCTTCACCATCATTTCATAGGCAGCAGGCAGGCTGTTTTTCTTCCTCGTTAAATAATATTTTTCCAGTGCGATACGGAAGGTTTTCTTGGTGCTTTCATCGACGTTTACCCCTTCCTCACCATAAATAGGCGGACGTCCACGCTTTGCCTCTCCTGCACTTTTCTCTTTCCCTTTTCCACCAGATTTATGATAGTTAGGTAAAAGTGCATTTGGTGTCTTACCAAGCTGCCAGTAACGTCGAAGATTCTTATAGACTGTAGGTTTGGTCGTGTTGTGTTGTTCCAAAAGCAACTTGACCATTTCACCACGGCGGTCCCTATCATAAACGTCTGGTTCCTGAGTTACCATTTCTGAAATTAGATTCCAAGCATGGTTCCGTTTTTCAAGATGGGCTGGGGAAACATCAGGCCCAATACGGGGAAAGTACGGATCTTCTTTGATTTTATGAAGATCCCCCAATACAATTTCGTCATTGATCTCACTAATTTTCCGTAGAACTGGGAAGGCGCTCTGGCTTTCTACATCGACTAAGTAACACTGAATTTGCTCAGGATCGATCCATAAAACTCGGTACGTGCATTCACCAGACTTCTCCTTTAGCAAGTCGTTTACCATGAACCTCATGTGGCCCACCTCGTTATGTGCTCTCGTTCTGTTCGAATCTGTATTTCTTCCAGCTTCATATGAAGGTTGATACGTTCACTCAAATTGATGGAGATTGTTTTTGCGATCAGCAGATGCTTAAAGCAAAGTAACGCAGCCCCCGACTCTAAAAAGTGCATTTGTTCAAACTCTCGGAATGCCTCAGAAAGTGTACTTGCTTTTGATTTCGAGAGATACCTCAGGAACTCTCCGGCGACTTCTTGAGTTTCCTCATCAACATGCAGATAACTTCGAATTGCCTCGAGGTTTCCACAAAGGACTGTGGGCATACCACGTTCTGTAGCGATCGCCCAACTAACATTTTTGGTCGCCCAGTATTCTCTCTCTATTTCGAATTTTTCAATGACACGAGGATCATTCAACTTTTCTGCAGGCTTTATTGTACGAGCAATATGGAAGACCTTGTTGTCCCTACGAAGTGTGATGAGGAAATCTGTTGTCATTACGAGCGGGGTTCGTGTTTTAACGTCAACTGAATGCTTGATGTTTTTCTGCTCTGCGATTTTCGTCGTCAACTCCCTCTCTAACGGGAATTGCTCTCTGATATCGATAACTTCGTCAAGCCAATCAAGAATATAGAAATAATCCCTTTCGATATCTGACATAAGGTGATGAGTACGGCCTATTTTATTTCCTGGGATACGGTGGGCTCTTGAGTTTGCCGGTACGTCCTGTACGGTTAACCAGGGTTTGTAATGCCTCCCTTCGCCAAGCCCTCTGCCTGCCTTTATGTACTTTGCAATTTTCTCCTCTGTCCATGTACGGTCGCGTTTTGACATACTACACCTCCATTTTTAACGCCCAATTAAAAAAAGACTGTTTGCCATGATTTTCTCATGGCAAACAGTCTCAGTAAAGAACTTTTTTGTCCGGTAAAGAACTTTTTTGACCAGTAAAGAACTTTTTTGTCCTAATACAGGAGGCCTTTTCCTTATTCTATTACCCTACTCCACCGTAACCGACTTCGCCAGATTCCGCGGGTTATCAACATCATTCCCACGAGCGACCGACGCGTAGTACGCCAGCAACTGCAACGGAATTACTGCCAAGATCGGAGCCAGGAACGGGTTCACTTTCGGGATGTGAATCACTTGGTCGACCGACTTCGCGATCTGTTGATCTCCGCTCCAAGCCAGTGCCAGCACGAACGCATCGCGTGCTTTTACCTCTTGGATGTTCGAGAGGGTCTTCTCGTACAGATCGTCTTGCGTTACCAGTGCGATGACCGGAATGTCCTCGACGATCAGCGCGAGAGTTCCGTGCTTCAGCTCCCCTGCTGCATACGCCTCGGCGTGCATGTAGGAGATCTCTTTCAGCTTCAGCGAGCCTTCCAGCGACACTGCATAGTCCAAGCCACGACCGATGAAGAACGCATGCTCACGGGAGCTCCATTCCTTCGCGAACGCTTGGATCGCCGGAGCGGTCTCCAGAACTTTCTCTGCATTCGCCGGCATGTCGCGCAGAGCGGTCAAGATCGCCGGAACTTCGGAAGCGCCGACCGATTCACGCTCTTGTGCCAACCAACCTGCAAACAGGTACAGCGCCGTCAACTGAGTGGTGTACGCCTTGGTCGAAGCGACGGAGATTTCCGGGCCAGCCCAAGTGAAGATTACATCGTCCGCTTCACGAGCAGCCGAAGAGCCGACAACGTTCGTGATCGCCAGAACGCGGGTGCCTTGTTCCTTCGCTTGACGCAGAGCAGCCAAGGTGTCGGCCGTCTCGCCGGATTGGGTGATGACGACCATCAGCGTGTTCTTCGACACGATCGGGTCACGGTAGCGGTATTCAGAAGCGATTTCGCAATCAACCGGGATGCGGGTCAGCTTCTCAATCGCATGCTTCCCAACCATCCCTGCATGCCAAGACGTGCCGCACGCGAGGATGTGGATGCGGTCGATGTCCTTGACGAAACCGGCCGGGAATTGCACTTCGTCAAACACGACCTTCGTACCGTCTTCGGAGATGCGGCCGGTCAGGGTGTCGGAGATTGCTTTCGGTTGCTCGTGGATTTCTTTGAGCATGAAGTGGTCGTAGCCGCCCTTTTCCGCAGCGGATGCCGACCAGGTCACTTCGTAGACTTCCTTCTGCGTCGGGGTGCCGTTCAGGTCGAACAGCTTCACGGAGTCTGCCGTCAGAACGGCGATCTCACCGTCGTCGAGGATGTACACGTTGCGGGTGTATTCGAGAATCGCCGGGATGTCGGACGCGATGAAGTTCTCGCCTTCGCCAAGACCGATTACCAGCGGAGATTGCTTGCGAACCGCAATCAGTTTGCCCGGTTCTTGCTTCGCCATGATCCCCAGTGCATACGCGCCGTGGATGCGCTTGGAGATCGCCAGCACGGTGTCGAACAGGTCGCCGGTCCACATGTCGTCCAGCAGATGTGCCACAACTTCGGTGTCGGTTTCGGACAGGAAGGTGTGACCTTTGGCAATCAGTTCTTCACGCAGGGTTTGGTAATTCTCGATGATCCCGTTGTGAACGATGGTGAAATTGCCGTTGTCGTCTTGGTGCGGATGCGCGTTGTTGTCGGACGGACGGCCGTGCGTCGCCCAACGGGTGTGCCCGATGCCTTGGTGGCCGGAGAGACGGTCTGCGCCGTCCACCAGTTCCGCCAAGTTCGCGAGACGACCCACCGATTTTTTCACCGCAACGTCGCCGTTTTCAAAAATCGCGATGCCCGCAGAGTCGTACCCGCGGTACTCCAACTTGCTCAACCCATGCAACAAAACGTCTTGCGCTTGCTTGTTCCCGATATAACCCACGATGCCACACATACTAAAAATCCTCCTCGTCGTTTGGAGGCAATAGGAAATTAAACTTGTGCCGTTGGCTACAAGCGCCCTGTGCCTCAACTCACTGAATTTTGTTAGTGTGTACCAAGAAGCGTCTCTTGTCCCGTCAGTCACCCAACGGATTTCGAAATGACGCTATGACGGTGTGGTACAACATCCCACCGGGAGGCATCCGCCGAAAAATCGATACTCCTCCACCTCGTCAACTGCCCGTGGTGTTTCTCCGCTCATACGGTGCAGTTCAGGCGCTTTTGAAAAAACATCACATCCACACAACTCTCCGCTGTGCCCCACATCACCTCCACTAAAGGTATCGTATGCCGGAAAAGAAAATGTGGGGAGCAAAAGCTCCCCCATTTTTATCTTTCGCCTTGTTCGCGGCGTACGATGTCTGCGATGTCGTTCACATACTGGCGCAGCGCTTCTTCCTCCGGGCCTTCCGCCATGACGCGAATCAGCGGTTCGGTGCCGGACGGGCGCACCAGCACGCGGCCGTCAGCCCCCAGGGCTTCCTCCACGCGTTGGATTGCCGCTTTGATCTCTGCATTCTCACTCCACCCGTCCTTGGTCGCCACACGGACGTTGACCAAGATCTGCGGGAAGGAACGCATGATCGAGCGAAGAGCGCTCAGCGGTTGTTTGGATTCTACCATAATATCCGTGAGATGCAGGGCTGTCAATAGCCCATCCCCCGTGGTGTTGTGCTCGAGCAAGATGATGTGCCCGGATTGCTCGCCGCCGATGGCAAAGCTCCCCGCACGCATCTCCTCCATGACATAGCGGTCGCCGACAGCGGTGATCTTCACGTCGATGCCCTGTTCGCGCATCGCTTTGTGGAACCCGATGTTCGACATGACGGTGGAAACGACCGTATTGTGCGTCAACGTGCCACGCTGCTTCATCGCTTTCGCCAGAATCGCCATGATGTAGTCGCCGTCCACGATCTCGCCCTTCTCATCGACTGCAATCAGTCGGTCCGCGTCTCCGTCGAAGCTCAAGCCGATCTGCGCCCCATAGCGCACCACCGCTTCCTGCACCTGCTCCGGATGCGTCGACCCGCAGCAGACGTTGATGTTCGTGCCCGTCGGTTCGGAGAAAATCTCGACGACTTCGGCACCCAGCGAGCGGAACAAATCCCCCGCCACATACGACGCCGCGCCGTTGCCGCAATCGAGCACGACTTTCACGCCTTCGAAAGAGTTCTGAACGGTCGATTTCTGGAAGTTGATGAACTGTTGATAGGTGTCCTGTTGCTCCAACAGACGTCCCACATGCTCGCCCGTCGGGCGCGGCAACTCGTCAACTGCTGCGTCCAGCAGACGCTCAAATTCCGCTTCTTGCTCGTCGGTCAATTTGAACCCGTCTCCGCCAAAAAACTTAATGCCGTTGTCCGGCACCGGGTTGTGCGAAGCGGAGATCATAACGCCTGCGTCGCAACCGAGTTTGCGGGTCAGATACGCCACGCCCGGCGTCGGGATCGTGCCCAGACGAATGACGTCAACACCGACCGACATGATGCCGGACACGAGGGCCGCGCCGAGCATCTCGCCGGAGATGCGGGTGTCCTTGCCAACGGCGATCTTCGGTCGCTTCTCGCCCGACCCTTGGGTCAGAACGTACGCGCCGGCGCGACCGAGTTTGTAAGCCAGTTCAGGGGTGAGTTCTTGGTTGGCAATCCCACGGATGCCGTCCGTACCAAAGTAACGTGCCATGTATGAAAATCTCCTTCGCTCTCAGAAGTCGAAATCGCTTTCGCAAAAAACAACGCAATACTCCTATTCTCCCATATCTTGCAGGGATTCTCAACCAAAAAAGTCCCGAGCCCGCTGTGGCGGGTCGGGACTCTTTTTCCTACTTCTTGAATTCAATGTTCATCTCGCTGGGCGTAATCGAAACCGCCTTGATGAAGTTCGGCGTCGTCACTTGCAAACGCACCGTATGTTGCCCTCCCGCTTGGTTCGTCGCATCGACGAACACTTGCAAGTCGGTGGGTTGCAGTTTGTCGAGCAGCGATTTCGCGCCTTCAAGGGTGACGGACACTTGCTCCGGTGTTCCGATGACTTTGTACGACTGCCCTTCCTTGAGCCCCATGACTTTCACCGGAATGTTGTCAAACGTCCGCGTCTCGGACTTCACAACGTTCACGGTGACTTCCACAATGTCAGGCTCCAGCGCGGTGATGCCGTCCACCAGAGGGAGCTTGATCTTCTGCGTCAGAGACTTGCTCAACCCCGTGAGATCGAGCACCGGCACGCTGTAAGAATCCAACGCCTCAAGCGCTTGCGGGTTGCCGTACGCCGTAACGCTTTGCGTCTGGGTGACGTTCTCCACCGCATAGCCCGGTGCGAGTTCGCCTTTGAACTGCAAGCCCAAAGGCAAGGACTTCGACGGGTGGTTGACCGGAATCGTCACGTCGGCGCGGTCGTGGTTGAGTTTCACGCCCTTGACCGCTTTGCCCGATTCGTCCATCGGAGTCAGCGGAACCGAGGTGTGAATCGACTCTTCGGCGTTGTCGAGCGAGATCGTCGCCACGACGGACGTCACGGTGCTCAGCACCGACTTCGGCCCGGAGACCACGACGCTTTTCGGCGAGATGACCGCTTCGCCGACGTTGAGCCCCTCCTTGGGCTTGCCTTCGGTGTTCAGCGTCACAGGGAACTCCTGCACGACGTTCGCTTCCAGTTTCACCGTGACGGTCGGGTTGTCCGAGACGACTCCCGACGGCAGCCCTTGGACGAACACCGGAACTTCGTGTGTGCCTTCGCCAAGTTTCGTTGCATCGGCGATGACGTTGATCGAGTCGTTCTGGGCAATCGTGTTCATGACATCAAAGCCCGGTCCGTGCAAGTTGAGTGTGACTTTGGGCTCGCCGTCGAGCGTGAAGTTGTGCTCGTCGTAGAGGACTTTGACCGGCTTGTCTCGCAGAGGCTGCGTAATCTGCACAATGCCCGTGGAGCCGATCGTGGAAGTCTCATCGCCGGAATGAACGATCAGCCAGAGCAAGACGGCGAGAATCGACGCGATGATCTTCACGACGGTGTTGTTGCGCAAGAGGCGGTCCATCATCTCAAGATCCCGCCTTTCCCTTGAACAGTGTGAAGCGGTCCGTCTTGACCGGAACCAGCAAGTTCGTCAAAAACTCGCGGAACGACTGCTCATCGAGGTTGCGTGTCAGTTTCCCGTCGGCCGCCAGCGAAATCGCCCCCGTCTCTTCGGAGACGATGACCGCCACAGCGTCCGACTGCTCGGAGATCCCGATGCCCGCCCGATGTCTCGTGCCCAATTCCTTCGAGATCAAGGCATTGTCGGACAACGGCAGAAAACACGACGCCGCGAGGATGTTCTGTCCGCGAATGATCACAGCTCCATCATGAAGCGGCGTATTCGGAATGAACGTGTTGATCAGCAACTCCGAAGAAACGACCGCACCGATCGGAATCCCGGTCTCGATGTGGTCGGAGAGCCCCGTCTCCCGTTCGAGGATGATCAAGGCACCGATTTTGTTTTTCGCCAAAACGCCGGTCGCCTTGGTCAATTCATTGATCGTCTTCGGAATGTCCTCCTCCTCTTGGAACAGCGTGGTGCTGCGCGAAGAGAAGAACTTGCCGCGCCCGAGTTGTTCCAAACCTCGGCGCAATTCGGGTTGAAACACGACCGGGATCGCAAACAGCCCGATCGTGAGGATTTTGTCTAATAGCCAACTGAGCGCTCCCAGATGGAGTGTGTGTGCAAGACCTGTCGCCAACAGGATCATCACGACGCCCTTGAGCAATTGCACAGCTCGGGTGCCGCGAATCATCAAAATCATGCGGTAGAGCACGAAGGCGACGATGAGGAGGTCCAGCGCGTCCAAAAGTCGAAATGAACTCACCAAATTTTCGAATGTCGTCTGCAAATCCGCCACCTACTGTCTTCTGTACGAAATCCCACGGAAATCACTGTTATCATGTCCGTTCGTATCGTATAACATTTCGCTTCGGGGTCGGGTTTCCCTTTTTAAGAACAACAAAAAAGAGCAGAAAACTTCTGCTCTTCGCACGATCCCTGCTATTGGACCAACCCGTTCCATACACGCTTGGCGTAAAATACAATTTTCTCCATCGCCTGGTCGACTTCCTCCGTCTCGCCGGAGATGTCGGCGCCGGCCGTGCGGTAGACTTTGCCGTTGAGCGCCGTGACGTTGCCGTTGACTTTGCCCCGCACTTCGACATCGCCGTTCTCGATCGTGATGTCCCCGTTGTACTCGGTGCCGGCCGGGACGATCACTTTGTTGTCGGCGACCACCAGACCTTGGGTGTTGTCCGCTTGCAACGCGAACTTCGACGGAGCGGTCAGAGACACGCCCAAACCGAAGACCAGCAGAACCGCGGCCGCAACGCCCGTGTACTTCATGATCGGCACGCGCCAGTTGCGTTTGGGCGGGTGCATCGTGTTCAATTGCGCCATCAGGTTCTCCGTAAACCCGGCCGGCGCTTTGACCCATTCGGCCTTCGTGAGGAGTTGGATCGCGCCGCCCATCGCTTTCAACTCCCCTTGGCATTCTGCGCAAGTCGCGATGTGCGCTTCGAATTCCTCTCGTTGCGGGCCGCTGAGTTCTTCATCGAGGTACTGGTGAATTTGATCGTTCATGTGTTGGCTGCTCACTCTGCGTCACCTCCTATCGACTGTGGTGTTTCAACCCTTCGCGCAGGGCTTCCCGTCCGCGATGAATCCGCGTCTTGACTGTCGAAACCGGCACTTCCAGAATGTCGGCGATCTCCTGCAACGACATGTCATGCAGGTATTTTAAGATCACGGCTGCCCGATAGTTCTCCGGCAGAGCATCGATGGCCGACTGCACTTCGCGCTGGGTTTCCGTCCGCACCAACTCCTCCTCCGGTAAAAGGTCGGGAGAGGCGAGACGGGTGTACATATCGCCGCCTTCGATCCCGTCGACTTCCGCATCAAGCGAATAGTCGGCTTTTTTCTTGCGCATGCGGTCGATGCACAAATTGGTGGCGATGCGGTAGATCCACGTGGAGAACTTGTGGGTGGCATTGTATTTGTCTAAATTCGCATAGGCTCGCAAAAAAGCATCTTGGGCGACGTCCTCCGCTTCTTGCGGGTTGCCAAGCATTCGGTAGGCGAGATTGTACAGTTTGTCCTTGTACAGTTCGACCAACTCGGCGAACGCGAGGCGGTCGCCTTTTTGGGCTCGTTTGACGATCCGAATTTCTATAAGTTCCATGAGCTTCCTCCGCCGTTTTTCCTCCGGCTTACTCTGTATACGAACCGGGTCCGAATAAGTTTCACATCTTCTTCTCTTTTTCACCCTCTGCTAAAAAATTCCTGCCACGACCCTCATTTTGACACACCAGGGCGTGTTATTTCAGTTGGGGATTCCTCTTTTGTAAAAGTTGATTAATTTGTATTGATTCAATTTAATGTACGTTCTATACTAGATGCTAGTTGAGAAATTTGAAACTTTTTGTCTAAAAGGCGGTCGATCAGCGTGCCGGAACTTCAACTGACTCAAATGGGCTCTCGCATCCGCATAGCCCGATTGCAACAGAATCTGTCCGAAAGTGATGTAGCGCAAGGCCTGTGTTCCGTCGAGGCCCTGCGACGATTAGAGGAGGGGCGGGGCTTTGCAACAGTAGATTTGATTGGGAAGTTGGCCGAGCGATTGGGGGTCGCGGCCGAAGATTTGTTAGAAGTTTCGGAAACGTTTCCGTCGGTGACTCCGGTCCCGATGGAGATTGGGCAGGCGTATTTTGTCCGTGAGACGTATCGGCGTATTCTCGAAGGAGTGGAGCTCCAAGAGCGCGATCCGGCTCTGGGGCTTGAAGCGCGGCGTAAACTGGTCTTGGTGAAGACCGAAGCGCTGCTGCGCATGGAGCGCACCAAAGAAGCTCTGCGCGTACTCGTCGAAGCGATTGGGGCGGCGTTTGGCAAGAAGACGCCGGAGGACAAGCTCTATCTCGCCAAATTGCATGTGCGACTGGGCGAAGTCTATGAGCTCAAGGCGGACACCGAGCGTCTTCCTCGCCCGGAGAAGCCGGGTCGCAACGAACCCTCCTCCGTGACGGCGTTTCTGCCGGGGAGCGGGTCGTCTCCGCGCGAAGAGGCACAAGTGGAAGCGTATCTCGCCTACATGCGAGGCTATCTCTTGGTGGACAAGCTCCCTCATCACGAAGCCCCCGGCTTGGCCGATCAGCTCGCCGACGGGTTGAGTCACGTCGCCGATGCGATGGGCGGAGCGCAATCGATGGCAGACAAATTGTTCAACATGGCAAACGAAGTATCGGAGCGAGATCCGCGTCTGGCCTTCAACTACCTGACGCAATCCAAAGCGCTCTACCGTTCGCTCAACCGCCGTCAGATGCAGACGGAGATCGTCGAAGCGATGCAAGAAGTTCGTCGCAAGCAAGCGAACCCGGAAGCGACACTCAGGGATGTGTTGCGCGAAGTTCGCAAGGGGTCGTTTGGCGACGATGATCGCATCCGCTTGATCAACTCGTATTCCAATGCGGCGGAGCATTGTTTTTCTCAACAGCGGTATGAGGAGACCGGGGTCTATCTCCAACAAGCCCGCTCTTTGATCACCGTCGACGTGCTGCCGATGTTCGTCACGCGCACGTATTACACGACGCAGGCTCGCTACATGGCCCTGCGCGGCGAGTATGAAGGATCCATTGAACACGCGATGACAGCCTTTGAAAAAGCCCACGAGATGGGTTTCTCCGAAGAGGCGGTCTCCGCCCTCAAACTCGCCGCCGACGCGTACAAGAAGCTGGGAGAGGCCGCCAAAGCGGTCGATGTCCTGCGCCGAGCCAGCGACCTGCTCGCCGGAGTCGAAAGCGCGGCAACCCAATACATCCACGAATAAGGGAGATATAAAAAAGAGCCTTCGACACGCGAGTGTGTCGAAGGCTTTTTTTTGCGAAGGTATGGGTTATACCGATGCTTTTTCGCGCAGTCCTCGGATCAGGACTTCGGCGACTTCCGGGCGAGTGAATTCGACCGGGAGCGATTCGCCGTTGCGAAGTTTCTCGCGGACTTTGGTGCCGGAGAGGGTCAGATGGTCTTCCTTGCCGTGCGGGCAGGTTTTGGTGGACGCCATCGATTGGCACTTCGTGCAGTAGAAGCTGTGCTCGAAGAACAGCGGTTGAATGCCAAGTTCCTCCGCCGTGAAGTTCGAGAAGATCAACTGCGCGTCGTAGGTGCCGTAGTAATTGCCGACGCCCGCGTGGTCGCGGCCGACGATGAAGTGCGTGCAACCGAAGTTTTTGCGAACCATCGCGTGGAAGACCGCTTCACGCGGACCCGCATAGCGCATCGCAGCCGGGAATACGCCCAGTTGCACACGCTCCGTCGGGTAGTAGTTCGAGAGCAGGACTTGGTACGAGTTCATGCGAACGTCAGCCGGGATGTCGTCCGACTTGGTTTCCCCGACCAGCGGGTTCAAGAACAGGCCGTCGACGATCTCCAGCGCTGCTTTTTGGATGTATTCGTGTGCGCGATGCACCGGGTTGCGGGTTTGAAACCCGACGACGGTGTTCCAGCCGCGCTTGGCAAACAACTCACGCGTTTCGCGCGGGTCGAAGCGGAATTCCGGGAAGTCTTTGTCCGCATCGCGTTCCAACAGCCAGATCGGACCGGCGATGTAGACGTTGGGACGCGCGTAGAGCTTCGCCACGCCCGGATGTGCGTCTTCGGTGGTGCGGTAGACGTTTTGGGCTTCCAAGGTTTTATCCGGAATGAATTTCTCCGTGACGTCGAGCAAGCCGTAGATGACGCCGTTCTCGCCGATCAAAGCGACGCTCTCGCCCACTGCGATCTCCTCGGCCGCCTCTTCGGTGACCGGCAGGGTGATCGGAAGCGACCAGACCGTGCCGTTCGCCAAACGCATGTTCTCGACAACGTTTTGGTAGTCCGCACTTCCCATGAACCCGGTCAGCGGCGAAAACGCACCGACGGCGATCAGTTCCAAGTCAGACAGCGCAAAGGCGTCCAGTGCGACTTTTTTCAGTCCTGCCGCGCGTTCCCGCTGTTTTTGAAGTTCCTCTCCTGTCAGCACGCGGTCGATCAGCGTGCCTCCGTGTGGTGCAATCAATCCGCTCACAGTTGTAGCCCTCCCCTTATTTCATCAACATCTTGTATCCGGCGCAGAGGATCAAGACGAACAACGCACTTTTTACAAAGGATTCCGGCACTTTCGTCGTCATGCGACTCCCGATCAAAATCCCCGGAATGGAACCGATCAGCAATTGCCCCACCAGCGTCAGATCGACGTTGCCCATCGACAAATGGGCGAGGCCTGCAACACCGGTGACGAGGACGGCTTGCACAATGTCCGTACCGACCAAACGAGCCACCGCAATCGGGTAGATCACGACCAAAAAGGCCATGAAAAGTGTGCCGGAGCCGACCGATGTCAGCCCGACCACATAGCCGGCGATGATGCCAAGCCAGATCATTTTCCGTGCGTCTGGACGAATCACGTCCACCGTCGCAATTTCGGAGGCCGCCGCCGTTTCCAGCTCGATTCTCCGGCGTTGGCGCTGGCGGACCGCACGAATCACTTGCCAAATCATGAACAGGGAGATCAACAGGTACGTAATCCCGAGCAGTTTGCCGACAATTCCCTGAACGGAGTCGGCAAATCCTTTTTGCAACAGCAACATGGTGACAGCTCCGGCCAAGGCGCCGGGCACGCTACCCATCGTAAGCAGGCGTACGGCGACCCAGTCGACCGTTTTTTGTCGCCAGTGCTGCCAGGCTCCGAAGATCTTGGTGATCGAGGAGTAAATCAAATCTGTCCCCACCGCAACCGTCGGATTGACACCGAACAGGAAGATCATCATCGGCGTCATGACCAATGCGCCTCCCATGCCCGTAAGCCCGACCAGCAAGCCTACGACAAATCCGCCAAGCGATACTTCCCAATTCATTGCACAGCCTCCCCCAAGGCGATATCTCCCAATCCCGAGGTGGACTTACTTATGCAGACCGCATTCCGTTTTGTCATTGCCGGCCCAACGGCCCGCGCGCGGGTCTTCGCCCGGAGCGACCTGACGGGTGCAATGGATGCAACCGATCGACGGATAGTTTTGGTCATGCAGTTTGTTGTAAGGAACGTCGTTGGCGCGAATGTAAGCCCACACGTCTTCCCATGTCCACAGCGCAATCGGGTTAAATTTGATCAGGTTGAATTTCGTGTCGACTTCGATGACGCCGGCGTTCGCACGGGTCGGAGCTTGGTCGCGGCGAATGCCGGTGATCCATGCATCGAGCGTCGAGAGCGCACGTTGAAGCGGCTCCACTTTGCGAATGTTGCAACATGCATTGGCATCGGTCGCCCACAGGTTGTCGCCGTGTTGGTCCGCTTGTTCTTCGAGAGACAAGAGCGGAGAATACTTGATCAAGTTCGCGTTGTATTTGTTCAAGATCTCATCGCGCACTTGGTAGGTCTCTTCAAACAGCACATCGGTGTCGAGGTAGAAGATTTTTGCATCCGGCTTGATTTTGACAATCATGTCGACGAGAGCGACATCCTCGGCGCCGAAACTGCACGCGAACGAGATGTTGTCGAACTTCTCGAAAGCCAGTTGGAGGATTTCTTGCGGAGTTTTGCCCACAAATTGTTCGTTCAAGACGGCGACTTCTTCGGCCGTCAGCAGCAATTGTTTCGTGCTCATGCCACACGCTCCCTTTTCCCATGTTCTTTTGTAAGATATACAGGTCAGATGCGTAGGGTTCCAAGTTCCCTAATTTCTCAAATCCGACTTTTCCAGTAATTATATCCCCATATTCTAGAATCCGTCAATACCTATATGCATACTTGGGATTAGAAGCAAAAAAAGACCCCGTCCGACTGAATCGGAGGGGTCTTGCCCTTACATGACAGCTTCGCCGAGCAGCGAGCAGACGAGGTCAACCGCCGTGCGGGCGGTTTTGTTGTGTTCGTCGAGGATCGGGTTGACTTCGACGACGTCACAGGAAACGACTTTGCCCGATTGGTAGAGCAACTCCATCGCGAAGTGCCCTTCGCGGTAGGTGACGCCGCCCAGAACCGGAGTCCCGACGCCCGGTGCCATGTCCGGGTCGATGGAGTCGAGGTCGAGCGACAGGTGGATGCCGTCGGTGCCTTCTCCCGCGATGCGGATCGACTCTTCCATGACGCGGTGGATGCCGAGCTTGTCGATTTCGTGCATGTCGAACACTTTGATGCCGTGCTTCTTGAGCAGGTTGCGCTCCTCGGGGTCGATCGAGCGGGCGCCGACGATGACGACGTTCTCCGGGGCGATCTTCGGGGCAAAGCCTGCCACGTTGACGAGCGTTTCATGACCGACGCCCAAGCAGCACGCCAGCGGCATGCCGTGGATGTTGCCGGACGGGGTGGTGTCTTCGGTGTTGAAATCGGCGTGGGCGTCAAACCAGATCACACCCAATTTCTTGTGCTTCTGGGTGATGCCTGCAATCGAGCCGATGGCGATGGAATGGTCGCCGCCGAGGATGATCGGGAAATGGTCTTGCGCGATGACGGTCGCCACTTTCTCTGCGAGGTCTTCGGAGACGCGGGTGACTTCCGGGAGATACTTGAGCTTCTGATCGTGGATGTCGTGCGATTCCGCTTGCGGAACGTTGACGTTGCCTTGGTCATGCACATTGTAGCCGAGGCGTTGAATGCGTTCCTTCAAGCCGGCATACCGGATCGAGTACGGGCCCATGTCGACACCGCGTCGGCCTTGGCCGAGGTCCATCGGCACGCCGATGACGCTGATCGTTTTCTTCATATGTACTTCCCCCTAATCAACGACTTATTGGTTTATCATACCATACTTAGCCGAGTTTAACTCAACCAGCCGGACTCCGTCTCCTCCTGCTTGCAGGACGCGTTCGACCTCTTGCTCCCGGCATGTGAACAGGAAGATCTGGCGGTGCTTCGCTTCTTCCAGCAAGACTTGGAGCACCGCATCGAGGCGGTCGTCATCGTAGCGCCGGAACGGTTCGTCGAGCAACAACGGCAGCACGTCGCCGCCCGGAATGCTCCATCCCGAGAGTGCCAGCCCGAGCGCAAACGAAATCTGGTCGATCGTGCCTTCGCTGAGCGAGCTCAAGTCTACGGTGTAGCCGGAGTCCGGCGAGAGGGCTTTTACCGAATCGGAGCTGTCCAAGGTGATGTCGCCGTAGCGGCCTTGGGTGATTCGGGCGGCGACTTCTGCGAGCGTGGAGGCAAATTTCGGGGCCACCGTTTGATAGAGTTCCTCCCGAACTTCGCCCCATACTTCTTGGGCGAGCAACAGGGCGCTGCGCTCCGATTCGAGGGCGGAGAGGTCGGCGTCGGCGAGCTCTTTTTCCAAAAGCAGATCGGAGAGCGACTTCTGGCCTTCGACGAGCGTTCGGTAGCGCGTGGTGGCTTCGGCGACGTTCGACTTTTGTTCCAGCAGAAGTCGTTCGGCCGCATCCCAGCTTTGGTAGAGGGAGTCGAGTTCGGCAGATTCGACGTCCTCCGGTTGGAACAGCAGAGACGGCGGTTCGATTTGCAAGCCGAAGCGGGCGGCGATCTCCTCCCAACGCGACAGGTCGGATTCCAGCGTTTGCAGTTCGAAATTCAAGAGATCCAACTCGCGCTCCCAGACGGACGCTTGGTTTTGGAGAGCCTTCGCTTCGTTGAAACGGCGCTCCCAGAGATAGATCGCTTGGCGCACTTGTTCGGTGTCGAGACGGCTTGCTTTCGACTCTTCGCCCCCGATCTGGCGGAGCAGGCGACGAGCGAGGATGTCGCGCTCCCCCTTGGCGCGCGAAACTTCGCCGGAGAGCCAGAGGTTTTGCCGTTCGTAGAGCGCGGCTTGTTCGCGGGCTTTGAGCAAGTTGTTCCACTTCTGGCGATATTGACGCGGCGTGTCGACGGAGAAGTCGGCGAGCAGGTCTTGGAGGTGTCGCTCCAAGCGGGCTTGTTCGGCGAGGTCCGCTTCCCGTTCCAGAGCTTCGCGCTCTCGTTCGGCATCCCAGTGTTCGATGTCGCCCTGGATGCGCGGAATGCTCAGAGCTGTCATGACGGCAAGCGAAATGCAAATCAGCACGACGAAGATCGCGGCCCAGTGCAGGAACGTAAGCGGCGTGGTGAGGACGGCGGCGGCCCCGAACATCCAGACTTTGCCGCGCTGTTGTTTTTGACGGGCGACGAGGGTGTCTCGATCGCTTGGGGCCTGTCGGGACGGCGCGGAGTTGCCTTCGAACTCGGAGTCGGCTTCGTCGTCCGCGTGGAGTTCCTTGGGGCTCAGACGGCTCTCGTACCATTCCAACCGCTGGGCGGTGCGTTCGACGTCGAGCAGTTGTGCTTCGTCGAAGTTGCGGTGTTGGTCGACGTAGGAGGACGCCGTGTGCGACTCCTCAAGGAGCGCATCGAGGCGCTTTTGGTAGGAGTCGAGTTCCTTTTTGGCGTTGACGAAGCGGTTGAAGTCGTTCTGCAGTTCACGGAACGTCTCTTCGCTCAAGTTGTCGAGTTCGTTGCGGGCTGCTTCGCGGTTTTGGTCGAGCGCGTGGGCGAGTTGCGCGATCCGCCCTTGGAGTTCCCCGCGCTTGGCTCCTTGCACGCTCAGGAAGCAGGTGAGTTTTTCAAAAAAAGCGTCGCGCAACATCTGCTCGTCGCGGACGAACTCTTGCCATTGCGACTCGGTCTGCTCCGCTTCTTGTCGAGCTCCGGCTTGGGTGCGTTCCCGCTCCAGAGCGTCGTTGAGTTCACGGTGGCGTTCGTCGCGCAGTTTCAGAGCTTGTCCGTAAGGCTTGGAAGCGGCGCGTTCGGTGCCGAGCGACTCGAGGTACTTGGCGATCACTTCTTCGGCGAGGCGCATCTGCTGTTGCTCGTGCGTCGCCGGCTCCTGACCTTCCTCCCCGGCTCGACCTCCTTGGCGCACGGACGATTTCAACCACGCGAGACGGTCGCGGTCTTGCACAGGCCCGACACACAACGCATGGGCAAAAAGGTCGCGGTCCGCGCCCAGCAAAACTTGCGCGAAGGAAGGTTCTTTGCGGGAATCGAGGTCGAAGTGGCTCGTGATCTCCTCGCCCGTTTCGTTCAGGAACACCCGTACCCATTCGTCCTCACGGCGCAAGTTGCGCTCAACGCGATAGTCGGTGCCCTCCGTGCTGAACCAGAGTTTCCCGCCGTAGGTGCCGGTTTGCCACGGGCGGTACTTTTGTTCCTCTTCTACATACACGGTGCGCTTGCGCTTGGGGTTTTTCTGGCCGTAGAGCATGGCGAGCAGGAAGTGTTGGAGCGTGGACTTGCCCGCTTCGTTTTTCCCGTAGATCACGTTGAGGCCGTCACCGAACTCGAAGTCTCGTTCGGCGTAGCGGCCAAAGCCGTCGATGTGGGCTTTTTGAATCTTCATGAGTTCACCACCTTGCCGCGTTCATACGCATTCAGTCCGATCACCAGCGCGCGTTCCAGCACGCGACGTTTTTCCTCGTCCGTCTCCGCGCTCAGGCGCTCGCGAATCTTTGCCACGTACCGGCCTCCAGCCGAGCTCGGCGCATACGCGTCGCCGTCGAGATCGGGATGGGTGCGGTCGGTCAAGCGCAAGTGGAACACGAGGTTCTGCAATCGTTCGGCGAGGTCTTGCAAATCGAGGTGCAACGCCGGGTCGATCGCACCGTTCAAGACGGCTTCGATCAAATCGCGTCCCCGCGAACTTTCGGGAACGACAGCACGAATGTGGTCTGCGACGTCCAGTAAATTCGTGCATCCGTCGAGATCCACTTCGATGCGGCGGTACGCGCGCTGGGCGACAGGCAACCATTCCACCCGCGCCCCGCCCCGTTGCAATTGGAGCAGAAACGCGCCGTGCTCTCCCGTTTCGTCATAGCCAAGCGGTTCCAGAGAACCCGCGTAGGCGGCTTGCATGAGACCTCCGGAATCGAGCAGGACTTGCGGTTGGTGGTAATGGCCGAGAGCGACGTAATCGGCTCCCAATGACAGTAGTTCGTCTCGGGTGATCGGCCAATAGGGGGTGCCCTGCGGTGAATCGTAGGAGCCGTGAATCATGACGACGTGCAGATGCTCATCCTCCGGCACGCGATAGTCCTGCATCGGATTCTCGCGCACCCACTTCTGACCATAGCCGTAGCCGTGTACGGTCAAGCCGAGTTCCGGCAGGTGCTTGGCTTCCACTTGCGGGCCGAAGAGGTGGACGTTGTCCGGCCATTCGCCCCACGAGTAGGGGCTCCCTTCAAGCAGCGCGTCGTGGTTGCCGGGCGTAATCAGCACCGGCAGACGCAGTGTGCCGAGCAAGTGCCGCACTTCTGCGACTTCCGCTTCCGTCACCCACTCTGCTTCGAACAGGTCTCCCGTCAACAACAACGCATCGACCCGATGGGTCAGCGCCGCTTCACACAACAGGCGAAATGTGCCCAACACTTCCCGTCGGCGACGTCTGGCTTTCTCCACGCCAAACCCACTGCCGGAGAAAGCCGTTCCGATATGTAGATCTCCCGCCTGCAACAGCCTGATCGTCTCACGCATGCTCGTCCCAGCTCCCTTTCCGTTTTCCTTTTGCTACCGTACAAGTTCTGGGTCTGTACGCTTTTTCCCTGCTGCGAAAAGGGTTTCGGGGTTGATCGTCAGCAAAATGTGGTAAGATAGAAAATAGCTTTGAAACGAGAGAGGGATTTCTGTGTCTGATTACGTAGACGATTTGGAAGTTGAAATCATGCCGGACCTCGACTTGCTCCTGCTGAGCTGGACGCAGATGGTGGCGATTGAGATGATCGCGCCGGATGAGGAAGCGCAGGCGGCCAAGACCGACCTCGCCGCGAAGTTGAGCACGGACTTCGGTGTGACCGATCTGTTGTTGAAGGAACGTACGTATACGCATTACGTCGTCTCGTTCCGCGAGAAGAACCGCGAGCGGACGATGGAATTCGAGAACGAAGAAGTCGAGAGCATCTACAACCTGTAGGAGGGGACCCTCATGCGCAAAGGAGTGACGCGGGGCCTGTTGATCGGCCTCGTCAGCGCCGTGATCGTCGCACTCTACCAATGGTTGCGCTACGGCTCCGATGCAGAACCGGAGCTGTTCACGCGTATTTCGAACGGGGTGTTTCAGTTCGGCTTGATCTATCTCATGATCGGGGTCGTGATTTTCTCCCGCCTCGCCAGTTTCCGCCGTCGAATGGGCGTGCCGAACTACTTGGCGATGTTGAAGTTCAAAACGGTCGAAGAGAAACGCGAACACGACGAATCAAACCGCAACCTGAACGCCAAGGACGCGAGAGCTTTGGAAGAACGCGGACGGGACATTACGTTTCTCGTCGCGGCTGTCCTGATGATTCTCGTGTCGATTGCATTCTCCCTGTAAACGTGAAAAAGAGCCCGTGCCCCTCAGACGAGGGGCACGGGCTTTTTTCGTAGGATTCGTATCAGACTTTCTTGTCGAAAAGCAAACCGACAGACTTGACGAATTCCTTCTCAAATTCTACAAACTGCTCGGAAGGAATCTGGTGAATCATTTCACCCGTGGTCCTGCTGGAGTACTTGACGATGACTCGATCCAGGTCTTTGTCATAGTCCATCTGAACCTTGGTGTCCTGCATGTCTTGAAGTTGTTTCTGAATGCGGTTGAAACTGGCTTCAATCTGCTCGGCCTTGGACTTTGACGCATTCGACGGGATAAGTGGAGGTTCGGAAACCGTCTGCGGTTGTGCGACCGGTTCCTTGCCTCTCTGGTCTGTCTCAGGCGATGTGATGGCTTGCGGAGTTCTGGATACTTGCACGTCTACTCCCTCCCTTTCAAGGACTTATTCACAACTCTGGATAAGTTATGCACAGGTGTTGTGTATAACCATGAATCTATCCACAGAAGAGAGCGGGAAAGGGATGAGAGCGACTGTGGACAGGTGGTTTACTTTTTTTTGTCGATGAAGTACGCGTCCGGCGCGTAGGCTTGCTCGTACCTCGAAGCTTTTCGGGACGTGTTGTTCATCTGGTTGATGGTGGCTTGGGTCTGCTGCATCGCACGGGAAACGAGATCGCGGGCGAGTTGGTCGAGACGCAGAATCTCGTCGGCAAGCGCCGCGAGTTCGGCATCTTGACGCACGTTGGGAAGTGTCGGCTGGGTGGCGATCAAAGAATCGCGCACGTCCAACAACATCTCCAAGCGGGCGGTGTCCACCGTTTTGCTTCCCGGTGCGAGCAGGTCGACGACGGCCTGGGTTGCATCGCGGTAGGCGATCAAGATCTCACGCATCTAGGCCATCCCGTTTGCCGCTTTGGCGGTTTGGAGGCGGGTGGTCTTGATGACTTCAACCCAGGTGTTGCGCAGGTCTTCGACGAGGTCGAGAACTTCCTGGACGAGGTTCGGGTCTTTTTGGATGTTCGCTTGCAAGAGATGGTTGTTCATGAATTCATAGAGCGCCATCAGGTTCTTGGAAATCTCCACATCCATGTTCAGCGTACACATCAACTCGGAGATAATGTCTTGCGCGCGCTGGATGTTGTGGTTGGTGTCTGCGATCTTTTTCGCTTCCATAGCGGTCTTGGCGATTTTCAGAAACTTGATGGCTCCGTTGTAAAGCATGAGGGTGAGTTCACCAGGTGGGGCGGTCATTACCTGGGCGTTGTTGTAGGATTTCTGATAGGTAGCGGCGTTCATAGACATCGGTGTTTCCTCCCCCTAAATTAATTACCCAATTGAGACATCAGCCAACTGCCCTGCGTTTGCATCTTGGTCAGCATGGTTTCCAGAGACGCAAATTGCGAGTAGTATTGCTGTTCGTACGTACTGAGTTTAGACGTTTGCTCGGAAATCGTCGTGTTATAGTCGTTGATCTGCTTGGTTAAGGGGCTGAGCGACGGACTTGTGCTCATGCGATCGCCGACCGACCGGAGTGCGTTTTTGACCGCGTAGGAAAGACGGGATGCAATCCCTTCATTTTTCGAGTTGGTCATAACGCCCTTGGAATCGTAGTCGCTGGCGCTGTAGTCGGTGAACAGTTTGACGACCGAATCCGGATCGGCGGTCAGCGCCGCTTTCAGCTTGGTCTCATCAATGTACAGATGCTTGTCGGTGTATTGGAAGTTGTTCATGCCCGTGACAGTCGGACCACCGATGCCGATGGCAGACAGCGAGCTGTAGTTCGGGTCGGAAATGGTCCCCACCGAATCTGTCGCCAGTGAACGGAACGAATCCAGAGCCGGTGCGAGAACATCATCTCGGCGCAACAACCCGGACTTCGCTTTTGCGGTCCAGCTTGCAATATCAGCATCCTTCATGTCTGCCTTCTGCGTATCAGTCAGCGGCAGGTAGTCGCGGTTCACCGGTTCCGCGAGCTTGTCCCCGACTTTGTCCATGACTTCGTTGTACTTATCTACGAAAGTCTTGATGTTGTTGTACATGCCATCGACGTCCGTATCGACGCTCAAGCTCACATTGTATTGCGCCACCCCAAACGAGGCCGGGTCGGCCTTGATGTTGAAGGTGATGTTGTTCAACGTAAAGTTATTGGTCCGCACGTTGTTGTCTCCACCATTGTTCAAGTTGACGATGGCGTCTTGCCCCGTGACGACGGCCGTTTGGTCAATGGAACCGGGGTTTGCGACCGGGTCGTTGGTGACCGCAAGTTTGAGTGTTCCGGAGAGGAAATTCTGACCGTCATTCTCTTTCAATTGGATCTTGGACGCCGCACCCGTGCTGGTCGAAACCAGGGTGAATTTGTCAATCGCTTGGTCATAGACCGCTTTCACACCTGTCTGAGAAGAGACTGCGTTGATCTGTTGCACAGTCGACCCGATGGTACTCCCCGCAGCGATGTTGATCGTCTGCGTGCCCAATTCGCCGGTCAGGTCAAAACTGGTCCCTGTCGCGGTGAGGCTTTGGCTCACATTCGATGAAATCCCGAGTGTCGACGTGCTGCTCACTTGCGCCGCCTTCGCCACTTGTTTGACGACGAGGTTATAGGTACCGTTGATCGATCCCGAGCTCGCGGTGGCGCTGACTTTCGTCTCGTCGCTGGAGGTGGCTTTTTTCAAAAGAAGAGTCGATTGCAGATTGAGTTTATCGACGGCCGTTTGGAACCCGGACAATACGGTGTTCATATCACGGTACGCGTCTCGCTTCCATTCGAGTTGCGTTTTCTTTTGAACCATTTTATCAATCGGAATACGCTTGGCTTGCATCAATTGTTTGACCAGTGTATCTGTGTCAAGGCCGGAGGTTCCTAATCCATTGATTCGAGTCGGCATGAACGTCACTCCCTTTACCGAATACATTTCTCTAGTTACCAGTATCGGCATAGAGATCTGTATCTCTGAGGGCTGAATTTCCCCATTTACGCAAGCTATCATCTACTAGCTCCAGTATACTCTGTAAGAGGGCAAAAAAAGTCCGTCTCTCGGGAGACGGACTTTTTTTGTCAGGCTTTGTAGAAGTGTGCGTGGACTTTGCCGATGGCGCGCACCACGTCTTCGATGTCCTCGGAGGTCATCTTCGGGAACAGCGGGATCGTGACGATCTCTTCGTAGAGGGCCTCTGCATGCGGGCAGAGACCTTTTTCATACCCGAGAGCTTGGTAGTACGGTTGGGTATAGACCGGGATGTAGTGGACGTTCACCCCGATGCCCTCTGCGCGCAGAGCTTCGAAGATTTCCTTGCGCGACGCCGTGAACTTGTCTCGGGTGAAGCGCAAGATGTAGAGATGCCACGACGAGTTCGTGTCTTCCTGCTGGAACGGCGTGACGATGCCGTCGAATTCGGCAAACGCTTGGTCGTACGCCGCGACGATCTCACGGCGGCGGGCGACGAATTCGTCGAGACGCTTCATCTGCGAGTTGCCAAGCGCCGCTTGCAAGTCGGTCATGCGGTAGTTGTAGCCAAGCGCATGCATCTCGTGGTACCACGGACCTTCCTCCGGCTTGGTCAGCATCGACGGTTCGCGAGTGATGCCGTGTGAACGGAACAGGCGGAGTTTCTCCGCGTACTCCTCGCTGTCCGTTACAATGATGCCGCCCTCGCCGGTCGTGATGTGCTTGACCGGGTGGAACGAGAACATCGTCATGTCGGCGAGCGTTCCGACTTTGCGCCCTTGGTACGAAGCGCCCAGCGAATGCGCGGCGTCTTCGATCAACACGAGACCGTGCTCGTCGGCAAGTTTGCGGAACGCTTCCATGTCGGCCGGCTGCCCCGTGAAGTCGACCGGAATCAACGCTTTCGTGCGATCTGTAATCTTGCCGCGCACGACTTCCGGATCGAGGTTGTACGTGCGCGGGTCGATGTCGGCAAAAACAGGCGTGCCACCCATGTACAACACACAGTTGGACGAGGCGACGAACGTGATCGGCGATGTGATGACTTCATCTCCCGGCCCGATGCCCGCTGCAAACGCAGCCCCGTGCAAAGCGGCCGTGCCGTTTGTAAAAGCGACGGCGTACTTCGCGCCGCACGACTCGGCGACTGCAAGCTCAAACGCGTCAATCGCCGGGCCTTGCGTGATAAACGGACTTTTCAGCGTATCGACGACCGCTTGGATGTCCTGCTCCTCGATCCATTGCTGGCCGTAGGAGAGGACGGAGGTACGCACCGGAGTGCCGCCTAACAGGGCGAGTTTTTCCACAGAAATTTCCTCCCTTACATGAGGTGGCTGGTTTTGATCCATTCGCGGGTGCGTTCGATGCCTTCCTCAAGCGAGACTTTGGGCTCCCAGCCCATCAGGCGTTTCGCTTTGTCGTAGTTGCAGAGGAGCTTCTGAATTTCAGCTTGCGGGTGGATGTGCTCGGCGTGCTGAATCTCGACGGTGCCGCCGGAGATCAGTTCGGCGAGGTCGTTGACCGCGATGTCGCGACCAAGACCTGCGTTGACGATTTCACCGTTGACCGCGTCTGTGTAGCCGGCTTCTACAACGAAGCGCGCGCAGTCTTCTACGAACAGCAGGTCGCGGGTCTGCGTGCCTTCGCCGTAGATTTTCAGCGGCAAGCCTTTCAGTTGGTTGCGGACGAAGATCGCCACGACACCGCCCTCGCCCCCGGTTTTCTGGAACGGGCCGTAGGTGTTGAACGGACGCACGACGACGACCGGCAAGTCGTAGGAGTGGAAATAGGAGAGCACCATGTTCTCCGCGCCGATCTTGGCACCTGCGTACGGGGACGCCGGTTTGGTCGGGTGCGATTCGGTGATGCCCGATTCGTCCAAGGAACGCTCATAGACCATGCAGGTGCTCATGAACACGACTTTGACGTTGTGTTTGCGCGCTTGTTCCATGACGTAGAACGTGCCCACGGTGTCGTTGTTGAACGTGGTGCGCGGGTCGTCGATCGAGTCTTGCACGTTGATCGAAGCTCCGAGGTGGTAGCAGAGGTCGAACTGCCCTTCTTCAAAAAGCTCCGCGAGCGTCGCTTCGTTTTTGATATCGCCGACGACGAATTTTTTGAAGTTCGGGTGCCCTTCGAACTCGTCGAGGTTTTCCTTGCGACCGTTCGAGAGGTCGTCGAGAATCCACAGGTTATGGCCGTCGTTCAAGAGGCGTTTCGCCACCCAACGACCGATAAATCCGGCGCCGCCGGTCAGAAATACGTTCATGTTCTCACAACTCCTCGCGAATGTTTAGATCAAGTCCCAGCTCAGCGGCGTGCCGCGCTTGACGTCTTGGTTTACTTTTTTGCCAAGGAACAGGTCGTAATGCTCCGGGGCGAGACCGAAACCGGGACGGATGGCCCGCAGGTTCTCCGCCGTCAAGATGTCTCCGGCTTGCAGATCAGCGGTGATGTACAGAGAGCGGCGGAAGCGCATGGACGCTTTCTCCTTCTCCGTGGCACCGTACGAGACCTGCCCAAGCGCTTGCCAAGCGCGCTCGGTTTCCACGACGAGACTTGCCAACTCCTCCGGCTCCAAGGAAAACGCCGAGTCGACGCCGCCGTCTGCTCGTCGGAGCGTGAAGTGCTTTTCGACGACGGTTGCGCCAAGCGCTACGCTGGCGACTGCCACGCCGACACCCATCGTGTGGTCGGACAAGCCGACTTGCACATCGAACAGGTCGCGCATGTGCGGGATCGTCAAGATGTTGGTGTTCTCCGCCGTTGCCGGGTACGTCGACGTGCATTTGAGCAAGATGAGATCTTGGCAACCGGCTTCGCGGCACACGCGCACCGTTTTATCCAAATCGGCAACGCTCGCCATCCCCGTGGAGATGATCATCGGCTTGCCCGTTGCAGCGACCTTGCGCAGCAGTGCGTGGTCGGTGTTTTCAAATGAAGCGATCTTGTAGAACGGCACGTCGAGCGATTCAAGAAAATCGACCGACGTGTGATCGAACGGGGTCGAGATCCCGATCATGCCCAATTCCCGACAGCGGTCGAAGATCGGCTTGTGCCACTCCCACGGCGTGTAGGCTTCTCCGTAGAGCTCGTACAGCGAACGACCCTTCCAGAGAGAATTCGGGTCCTCGATGAAAAATTCGCCCTCTGCCAAATCGAGCGTCATCGTGTCCGGTGTGTACGTTTGAATCTTCAGGGCGTGTGCGCCCGCTTTTGCCGCCGCTTCGACGATCTCCAGCGCGCGCTCCAACGATTGGTTGTGGTTGCCGGACATCTCGGCGATCACAAAGGGACGGTGACCCGGCCCGACTTGCAGATGCCCCAACTGGATGGCTTGTTGTGTCATGTTCTACACCCCCTGCGGATTCGTAAGCGCCTTCCCGATCAAATCGCGGACCGGAGTGTTCCAGCCCGCGGTCAGGAGATGTTCGTACGGCTGTTTGTGTTTGACGAGATGGAAACTTCCACCCTGTACTTGCAGGCGTGCTTGCGTCTCTCCGTTGCGGATCCCCGGCCACTCGCGGAAGAACAACTCTTGGATCGCGCTCGTCAGTCGGGCGTAACTCGAAGCCAGCGTGTCGTCGTGCTCATAGCCGACTTCCTGTTGCGCGAGAATGCCGCCCGTGTCGATCCCCGGGTCCAACTCATGAATCGTGACGCCCTTCGGGCTATCCTCCAAAAAACTCCACAAGTTCGGGTCCGCGCCGCGGTTCCACGGCAACAGGGAGATGTGCAAATTGATCGCCCGCTTCGGAAACCGGTCGAGCACATCTGCACGCAAGATATGGCGATACCCGTAACTGATGAGAAAATCCACGCCCTCCAAGAGCTCAGACGTACCGTGGAGCGGCGCTTCCGTTACATGAACGTCATCGCCCTTTGCGCGCAGATACGCCACAAACTCCGGTCGTTCCGGCCCGAGCAAGAGAATTTTCATGCCCGTTCCTCCCTTTCTGCACATGCAAGCAAGCGCTCTCCAACTCGTGCGGCCCCTTCTCCATCAACCAGTTTCATGGCGCGTCGGGACATTTCCGCCAACGTCTCCGGCCGGGTCAAAAAGCGCTCGACTCCTGCTCGGATTCGATCTGCCGTTACCTCAACCGCTTCCCCGAGAGTAACGCTCGCTCCGACGCGTGCGACATTCTCCGCGATTTCACGCTGGTTGTCCGCGACGACGATCTGCAGGGACGGCAAGCCCAGGCAGCAACGCTCCCATGTCGCCGAACCGCCCGCTCCAATCGAGAGGTCGGCCGCGGCCATCTTCGCCGCCATATCGGAAACTTGGCAATAAAAAGCGGCGTTTGACGTCCCCGCTACGAGTTGCTCCATTCGTTCCCGTTGCGGGTTGGTCCCGCCGACAATGACATCGAACGTCCAATCGGCAGGCTGCAAACTCGCCAACGCTTCTACGGCTTTCTCCGTTTCTCGCGTCGGATCGGTGCCTCCGAAGAAGACCAAGATTTTTTTGATGCCTCGTTGTCGAACCGAAACTTGCTTGCGCGTCTCTCGAAACTCCGGCCGCAACAGCGCAAAGTGCGGGCCGAACAGCGTCTCGCAGGACGAAGGCACGAGGTGGCGATATCGCGCCTCCGACTGCTCATGCAAATTCTGATCCAGCAGCAGATCGCACTCGTGCGGACGGTCGGCCGTGTCGTCGATCGCCATAAGCCGGCGGACACCTCCGCGCACCTGCCGTTCCCACCGCGCATCCAATCCGTAGTGATCGACGATCAGCCAATCGACGGGTTGTCCCTCTGCACGAAGCACGTCCAGAACCTGCTGCGCATCTTCTTGCCACGTCACGCCCAACCATGGCTCCACGTCCGATTCCTGCCAAGGCAGGCGCACGACGTCGAAGCCTTGGTCAGACACGAAATCACAGAGGTTCCCCGGGAACAGCCGCGAGAGAAAGCGCACGTGTGCGCCCTTTTCCCGCAATTCATGAGCCAGCGTCAAGCACCGCATGACATGCCCCGTGCCGGTTCCAACAGAAGCATCGGCACGAATCCAGATCGAAACCGGTTGTGCACTCATCGCTTACTCCCCTAACTTTTTCTGCTCCACATGCGCATTGATCGCTGTCAGTTCCGGCTCCCGCTCCATCAACGCCAAAACCTCCCGCCAACCGAACAACTTGCCTTCATAGAGGCGGTCGTACACGGCAGAGATCAACTCCCAATCTTCTTGCGTGTCCAGCGTCCACCGGTAGCGCGAGAGATCCTGGCTCCACGCATAGGACCCGACATGGAAGCGCTCCGAATTTCGATAGAGAAACGGCGTGACATGTTCACGCTCAAACTCCTGCTCCGCTTCTTGCATCGTCGTTGCCAAGGCTTCCATCGTAAATACTTCCGTATCCAATCCTCGCGGGAAACTCCGCTCCAACGTGTTGCTCAGATAGTCATAGGAAACACCTGCGAGAAAACGCTCCACCACATCGTCCGCGACGGCGTGATCGAGCAACGGGCAGTCGGATGTCACGCGAATGACGACATCCGCCCCGTGCGCACGAGCCGCTCCGTAGTAGCGGCTGAGCACATCGCGCTCACTGCCCCGAAAGCACGGAACGCCCAAACGCTCTGCTTCTTGCACGATCAAGTCGTCCTCCGGGCCGTCTGTCGTGGCGATGACCACCACGTCTGCATGCTTCATGGCCAGGCAACGCTCAATGCCGTGTGCCAACACACTTTTACCGTGCAAGGTCTTTAAAACTTTGCCGGGCAAGCGCGTAGAACCCATCCGTGCTTGCATGATCACGACTTTTTTTGTCATAGGGGTTCCTCCTCGTGCCTACAGCAGTCGCTCTTGCAAGATCCAATTGCGCAGGGTTTCTTTGTCGATCGGTTGATCCGTATGAGACGACACTTCACGGGGAAGTGTTTTGACCGCTTCCGGATATTCGTCATGACGCTCTCGGAACGGCGACGGGATGATGAACATCTCCGGAGTTTCAAACGATTGGCGAAGTTCGTCATCGGTCATCAACTCTTCGTACATTTTTTCCCCCGGACGCATGCCGGTCTCTAGAATCTCGACCTCATCGGTGATTCCGTGCTTACGGGTTCCTTCTTCGATCACGACTTCGGCGAGGTCGGACAGCCGCACCGTCGGCATCTTGAGAACAAACACTTCGCCGCCTTGGGACAGCAAGGTCGCTTTCAACATCAACGTAATCGCTTGGTTCGGCGTCATCATATAGCGCGTCATCGACATGTCGGTCACTGTGATCTGACGGCGTTCCACGATTTGCTTTTCAAACAAGGGGATGACCGAACCGCGCGAGCCCATCACGTTGCCAAAACGAACCGAGGCAAACACCGTCTGTTTCGGTCCCTTTTGGTACTCGGCAGCCGAGATCAACCGCTCCGCCGTTAACTTGGTCGCCCCGTACGTGTTGGTCGGGGAGATGGCTTTGTCCGTTGACGTGAACAGGACTTTCCGAACCCCGTTCTGGATCGCAGCTTGGATGACGTTCTGCGTCCCGATGACATTCGTCTGCACAGCTTCAAACGGATTGTACTCACAAAAAGGAACATGCTTCATGGCAGCCAAGTGGAAAACATAGTCGATATCTTCCATCGCCCGAGCCAACCGTTGCCCGTCCCGAACATCCCCGATCAAAAACCGCATCTGCGAGGCGTATTCGGAAAAATCCCTCTGCATCGTAAACTGCTTGTACTCATCTCGGCTGAAAATTCGAATGACCTGCGGGTTCTCACGAAGCAGATAGTCTGTCAACATATACCCGATCGTTCCCGTACCGCCGATGATCAGGATTTTTTTTCCTTGGTAATCCATCCTACTTCCTCCCGTGTACGAGCTCTCGTAACCGACCCCGCGCTACCTCTGCATCCACGTGTCGAACCTCATCTAGAAACGACTCCAATGTCACATGATGAAACCCTTCGATAAAAGCGCCACCCTCGGTCGCGTTGTACAGAGCAGCGCCCTGTCCGCTGGAACGACGTTGGAGATAATCGCGATAGACCACCAAGTTGCGCACCGTCGGGACGGTACCCGTGCGCCAGAAATTCTCAACGTGTACCGTCCCGCTCAGATCGGAAACTTCGCGCTCCATGTGAGCTCCTGTCACATGACTTTTCTGATCCGTATAGGCCAAGTCTTGCCCGATTAAACAAACCGGGTTCGCACCAAACTGCAAAACCAGTTCGAACAGCGCCGTCGAAACAGAGCCTCCCGTTTTCACGGTAGGTTCGTTCTGCTCCTGCGCTGCCCGCTCAGCTGGTTCGTACCCTTCTTGGTAGACGAGAAACGCCGGCCCGCGATGTTGCTGTGCCACACGATGATGCGCCGTACTCATGAAAAAGAAAGGCAATCGGTGTTCCTCAAGACCTTCCACTTGTTCCGCAACCTGTTCTTTTGGATCGATGATCATGAAGAAATCAGGCTCAACCCCCGCTTGTACGACCGGTTTCAAGGCCGTACCTACACAACCGACCAAACAGTGTTTCTTGGCTTCTTCTACCAGATGGAGATTCCTTTGCAAGGAAGGGCCCGCTGAAATCAGCAAAAACGGAATCTCTTCAAACTGACCTACAAACCGTGCGATACCAGGCTTGGAGAGGGAGACGTTTTTCTGGAAGTTTTCCTGCATCTGCTCTCCGAACGAAGACAACCCATTGAGAAACATCTTGTACCGAACCAGCAACTCTTGGAACGGCTGCAAATGCGGAGGCATCAGCCGAAGCGAAGGCTCATGGACGAGTAAAAACGGTCTCTGCTCCTCCCACGATTCGCTATAGCGCGCCAACTCCGAGATGTCCGCCGTCGCCTGTACGCGAATCCGGGGATTCTCCAACAGATCCGCCACTTCCGGTCTCTGAGACACCGAATGGAAAAATTCGAGGTTGGTTTCCCAAACCTCGATCAATTTCCCTTCCAACATCGGCTCTTTGAGCAAGGCTCGCAGATGGTGACCACAACCGAAGCCGTAGACAATCCAACTGTCAAAAGGTTCCTGCGCGACGGCAAGTTGTGCCTGCATCGTACGCTCTGCTTCACGTACAGGATCATACGGACTGTGCAACCAAAATTCACGGCCTTCCGCTTCGCAACGGCCTGTCAAAAGCCCTGTTTTCGACTCAGTGAATGCAACCCGTACCATTCACTACTTCCCTTCTACTTGTTCCAAGAAGGTTTGCAAGAGTGGTTTCAACTCATACTCCAGCAGATCAGGGAACAGCACCATGTCTTGGTTGGTAAGCGCTTCCTGCACCTCGACGAGCACTTCTTGCAACCGGGTTAGCTTCAACTGGCTAAGTTCTTCCGATTGAACGCTTTGAATCCCCGTTACAGCGTTCATCACCCACTGAACTCCTTCCAGCAGGGCGTTGAACAAAGGGACCCACGAATCTTGGCTGCTTTGCAGTTGGGATGCGATGTCTTCGCAAGCATGGATCAATTTTGGGAGATAGCCTTGCAAACTCTCTTTGGTCTCACTCACCAGTTGTTTCGTGTTCTCCATCTTCCAGTACCTCTCTCTCAAAATCATCCACTGAATATCCGAAATCCTTTGCCACCTGTTGGAAGCCCTGCTCATACGTCTCCTCCAATTGATGAGCAAAGAAGATTACGCGATGCATGAAGAAATCTTGGTACCGAAGAATCGTTTGCAACCGCTCCATAGAGCTGATGCGAGAGATCGGGTTTGACTTCACGTGCAAGTTGGCGATCAACGGACGGTAGAAAAATGCTGCGTACGGTTCTGCCAAGAAGTGGTGAATCAGTTTCTCCGTGTTACGAAGCACGCGTGCCGCTCTTGCCTCGACCAGATCCAATTTGCCGTTCTCGATGTCATCGTACAACTCTTTCAAGTTCTTGCGGTTGACGTCTGTCATCTCACGAATTTCTTTGTAGATTCGCTTGATTTCGTCTACGCGGTTGCAAAGCAACTGCAAGTAGACTTTCGGTTCATGATCGGGTATCGGAAGTTGATCGTACACGGTGGAAATAGAGGGAATCGGATTCTGGCAGTAGGTTTCCACAACGTCTTTGAAAGGAATTTGCTCACATCCTTCAATCCGTGCCCCGCCTTCTGTCGAATTGATCACTTGGATTCCTTCACCAAGTAGGTGAACCAAATTGTCCATCCATTGTTTAAAAATCGCCCAGAGGTCGCGCGACTTCACTTTGCCGCCGTAGTACCCGTCCAGATACACCGCATTGTTCTCATCTTCTTTCTCGGTTTTCAGAGGTTTTTGGATGCTCTCGATCTGTTGTTGATCCAGCCCCTTCGTTCCGTTCACATAGACACTGTCCTTGCTGTGCGTTTGCCCGGTTTCTGAGTAAGCCAAGTCTTGGCCGATGAACACGATCGGGTTTCCGCCCAAGTATTTTGCCAAGGAGAAATTCATGTGGGCGCTGGAATTGCCGGAATACATCTCACCAAAATCTCCGTGAAACAGTTCGTTCAAAAAACGACTGTGTGCAATGTTTGATTTAAAACTCGTGAATTGGTAGCGGTGCCATTTCTCATAGATCCGATGATCGATCAGCGAAAGCCCTACCAACGCTGTCTCTTGCGGAATTTCCAGCCCCGCGAGACTGATCTCATACGAGGGGGTTCCCCGCTCGAGGATGCTGACGAAGTCCGGCTCGATTCCGTTGTTCAAGAGAACCCGCAAGGTGGATTCTGCGCAAATGATAACGGCTTTCCCCTTGGCCTCTCGCAACAAAGGAATTTGCTTGTCCAGAGACGGTCCTGAAGCGACACAGATGATCGGCTTGTCCTTGTAAGCATTTTCGAGGTGTTTGAAGCGTTTCTCTTGGTTCATTATATATTTCAAATTCTTCAATTCGTTCGTGATCCCCATCAAGGTATCGTCCAACGAATTTCCGATATTGGTGACATTCAACTTTATGAAACCCGCCACAACTTCGTATGCACGGTCGAACAAGTCTTTGTTCCGGCGGATGGCCGGGAAGGTCCGCAATACTTCCGTTTGCATGAAGTAATAGCCAACCAACGAGTTACAAAATGCGGAGAGATATTCTTTCAGTTGTGCTTCTTCTCCACCAAAGAAAACGATGCGTTGTAAGTCTGCCGACTGGTAGCGGCTAAAATCAAATTCCGAAAGAAACGCTTTGATGAGTCGGAGATCCGGCTCGATGATAAATACCCACGAGTTGTCTGTTTTTCGTTCCAAAACGGTACGGATCAGTGCAGTTGAAGAGAGTCCAAATATGATATAGCCCGTGTTGTCGAAATTCACACCTTCCAAATAAACATCAGCTTCATGAACGGGGTCGTAAACGCTGGCTGAATAAAACTCTCGCCCTTGTTCATCGACCAATTTGAAGATCATGTCTTCGCCAACGTGCAGCGTCTCGACCGGTTCCAGTTGCTGTTCTTCGATCATTGCAAAAATATGTTGGTTGTATTCGTTCAAGCAGAGTTGGTTGGATTGGAAAGTTGTGTTCATGGTTGACTCCTATCTATCCAAGTTCTTCGATCAGGGGCGCCAGCTCGTGCTGGAACAGGTCTGCAACCAGAATGTAATCGTCATTTTGGAGGCAGTCCATAATCAAAGACAGCGTTTGGTTAACATCTTGCAATTGTTCTGACGACAATTTTTCTTGTGAAATCGCCTCTGATACAAATTCTCCCACGAGATCAACCGCCCGATTCAAATCTTGCACGGCGGAGTTGATTTCCATGCGGTAGAACTTAGAAGCTACTGCTTTCAACTCTGTTCCTAACAAATTCAAATCGCCTCCATACGTTCTTTTCGTTTAAAAAGAGCCAACCGTAATGGGTTGGCTCTTTTTGGACCAATTGGAGAACCAATTAGCGGAGAAGTTGAAGTACGCCTTGCGGTTGTTGGTTCGCTTGTGCGAGCATTGCTTGAGCCGCTTGGGACAGGATGTTGTCCTTGGTGAACTTCATCATTTCTTTCGCCATGTCAACGTCACGTACGCGGGATTCCGCAGCGGTGAGGTTCTCGGAAGAGGTGCTGAGGTTGTTGATGGTGTGCTCGAGACGGTTTTGGTAAGCACCAAGGTTCGCGCGTTCTTTGGAGACGGTGTTGATCGCGGAGTTGATGTTTGCAACTGCTGCTTCAGCATTCGCACGGATCGAAACGGTGATGCTACCGGAGTCAACTTTCAGGGAAGAAGCAGCCATTTGGTTGATGGAGAGGGTGATGGTTTGGCCGGAGTTCGCACCAACGTGGAAGTCAAGGGTCAGACCGGTCGCGAGGAGTTTCTTGGTGTTGAACTCGGTTTGGGTCGCGATACGGGTGATTTCTTTTTGAAGTTGGTTAACTTCGCCTGCGATCTTCGCACGGTCGGTGGTGGTGTAGGTACCGTTCGCGGATTGAACAGCCAACTCACGCATACGTTGCAGGATGTCGTGGGTTTCGTTCAGTGCGCCCTCAGCGGTTTGGATGAGGGAGATACCGTCTTGGGAGTTGCGGGATGCTTGGTCAAGACCACGGATCTGGCCACGCATTTTTTCGGAGATTGCCAGACCTGCTGCATCGTCGCCAGCGCGGTTGATGCGGAGACCGGAAGACAGTTTCTCCATGGATTTCGAAGCGTTTTCGGTGTTAGAGGTCAGACGGTTGTAGGTGTTCAGAGCGGTAAGGTTGTGGTTAATACGCATGATTTGTTTCCTCCCTGGAATTGTCGTCCCACGTCCTTGTGGGACCAATTTTTTGTAAGAGAATCTCTTACACTTTCTATATCGTCACGGGAGTTCGAAAGCTTAATCCCGTTGTAGGCCTGTTTGAGTCGAAAAATGGACCTCATGATTGATTATCTCAATCTAAGAGGCCCATTCTGCTAGTTTTCGTCTATTTTCGATTTTTTCTGCCACATTTTTTGCAGATCGGCCATCGGAGGCAATGTGGAGGCAAACGCACGTTGATTGGCTTGGCGGATCTCTTCATAGAGTTCCTTGCGAAACACGCGAATGGTTCGCGGCGCGTGAATCCCGATCTTGACGGTATCTCCTTCCTTCTCCAGCACGATCAATTCAACGTCTTCGCCAATCATAATTGATTCGCCTACTTTGCGTTTTAAGACCAGCACTTACTCCGCCTCCTTTTTCGGGAACATCGGAGTGCGCGATTGGTAGCCCGACTCATGCAGCACCACCTGCCGGCCCACTTTTGTGGTCGTGTTCAGCACGAGCGGCGCAAGCAAATTCATCGTGGATTGTTCCATTTCCTCTTCGGTGGTCACAGTGACCCAAATTTGCAAATCTGACGGCGCCGGATTGCCCAACGCTTGGGTGTCTTGTGCACTCAAATCGAATTCATAGGAAGGGTTGAAGACAAAGGGATCTGCGACTAATAAACAGATGCCGGGCTCGTCCTTGGCTTGCATGTACGCAAATGGCAAGGTCGCGTCTGTTTGCACCAAGACGTATTCGCGGATCACCTCAAATCCGTACAAACCGTCTGCAAACGTCAGGACCGCGTCACCCTCAACTTCCAATTTCCCCAGCACAACAGATGCAATCTCCATTCTGACGCCTCACTTTCTCCCAAAGGTAAACAAGAGGAGCGTGCCAACGGCTCCGCTCCTGCTCAGAACTCTCTATTCATGTATTGCCCCTTGACGTCAATCTGTAACCAGTTCTTCTGGTCGAGATAGACGTCCACCTTGCCCGGCGTGTAGTTGGTGATCGCCGCGTGCGGCGTGGCGTGAATTTCAGTGCCGCGAACTTCCCAGTGCAACTGGGTCTCATGCGGTTGATAGTGAATTCCCACCGGATTATAGCTTCCGGGATCAACATCTTGAATCGGCATCGGGCCGAGGTCTTGGTGCTCCAGAGCAAGGTCTGCGACGACATTGCGATGGTTCTGGATCGCCGCCATCTGGTTTCCGTCTTCCACGATTCGTCCAATTGCCTCCAGCACGATCTGCTTGGTCTGGCCGGCGACATCGGCGAGCATGTCGCCCGTCTTCTTAAATCCGAGGGCCCGCCGTGCGGTGTAGAGGTCAAGGTCCAGTTGACCCGGACCTTGGTCGATGGTCAGCACTGCAGGCTTCTGCGTGATCTCCATGTCGGCATGCGGTTGTTGCATGTCCCACTTGCCCGGAGTCGATTGGACGCCAATCCGCGCGTTTCCGTGCGACAGCTCAAGCCGCAACGATGTGCTTAACATCATTCCTCACCTCCCGGAAGTCCGTTCTGAATCTATTTCAGGAAGTCCACCAACGTCGGCACGATGATCTTGCCTCCGGTGGAGAGCGAAGCCTGCTGGACGTTCTCTGCCATTTTCATGTTCATGATCGCTTCGGCGACATCGACGTCAACCGTCTTGGATAGCAATCCTTGAACGTTCGTGTCATAGTCCTTCAAGCGGTTGGTAATCAAATCGATGCGGTTCATACGCGCTCCGACGTCCGACCAGACCGATTGAATTTTGTTCGAACGGTCTTGAACCTTGCCAAGCGCTTTCTCGATACCCGGCGCGTCGTCGGCGCGAAGCGCGGTTTCCAGAGATTTAAGCACGGCGAAGACGTTGTCGGAGTTGGCTTCATTACCAGCCGTGGTCGGCGGTCCGAACAGATCATCCGACAACACGTTGACCTCCATGTTTGCGCCCTCGCTCATCATGTAGGAAATCTTACCGCTATCCGTCTGCTGGTACGGCGCATTGGCGACGTCAAACGGTTGCAGGTCGGTCGTCTGCCCGTTGTAAATGTAGCGATCGTTGAACTTCGAGTTCCCAATCTGCACAACTTGCTCGTACAACTGGTGAACTTCATTGGCAATCGCCGTGCGTGCGTCGGACGGAATCGTTCCGGTTGCCCCTTGCACCGAAAGTTCACGGGCGCGTTGCAAGATGTCATTTATCTCACCGATGTTCGATTCCACGTATTCGAGCTGACTCTGCCCGTCATCGACGTTGCGCTGGTAGCGGTCATTACGAGAGATTTGCTGATCGTACCGCATCGCGTACCCGACGGCGATCGGGTCGTCGGACGGCTTGTTGAGTTTCTTCCCGGATGCCAATTGGTCTTGGTAGGTGGTCAAGCGGTCGTTGTTCAAGTTCAAATTGCGCATGAACTGGGAGTTCATCATACTTTGCGTGACTCGCATGGTCGCAAACGCCTCCTATCTCAAAAGATATCTAGTGGTTGTTGCCCAAATGGATGATCTGATCGAGAATGCTTTCCGCCGTGTTGACGACGCGTGCCGAAGCTGCATACGCCTGTTGGAAGCGGATCATGTTCGACATTTCCTCGTCGAGAGAAACGCCGGAGATCGATTGACGGCGGTTGTCGATCTGGGCCAAAAGCGCGTCTTGGTTTTTCACTTGACGTTCTGCCGTCTGCGCTTGGAGACCGAGCGAACCGACCTGCGCACGCATGTAGTCGTTGACGGAGCCCTTGGCGAGAATGGCACCGTTGGGCGGCAACCCCTGCTTGAAGTCGATCGTCGCCGAAACGGACTCCCCGAGCATGAACGCGAGGTCGCCGTTGCCGTCCTTGACTTGAGTTTTGCCGTTCACGTCAACATAGGTCGCATTAGACGACGCGATGTTTCGCACATCGTCGAGGATCGCCTGTGACACTTTGATGTTCGTCGCGTTGAAAACGGTCGATTTGTCGGTGGTCTCAAACAGCACACCGGCATTCGACGTCGGTTGGGTGGCCGTGTAGCCGAATTGGTGCAGTTGGTTCAGACCTTGGAACGTGATCGTCGTGCCCTTGGTCAGCGTGCGATACGTCGGGTCGAGGTTCGTGCCCGCCGCAACTTTCGTTCCATCAGCCAGCGTAATGTCATAAGGCAAGGTGGTAACCGCGCTGTCGAACGTATAGTCGCCCGGCAACTTCGATTCGATCTTGCCGTTGACCATCCCGTTGATCATCGAGTTCAGTTGGTCCTTGAAACCGGAAATGATGGTGCTGCGCGAGAACATCATCCCGCCGATTTGACCGCTGGTCACCGGGAACGAAGTGGTGTTCGTGGTCGCATCGTACGTCAATTGCACCGGAGTTCCGGCCCCTTGCAAGATGATCGTGTTGCCCACGGAGAGCTGGTAGGTCCCGTCCGGCAATTCCTGACCGGAGACACCCGCCGACTTGGACAATTGGTCAACGAGATAGTCGCGTTGGTCGCGCAAGTCGTTCGCTTTGTCTCCGAGGACTTCGAGCGTGGTGATCTGCTTGTTGATGCCGCTGATCTGCGCGGTCAACGTGTTGAACTCGCTGACTTTGGCGTTGACGTTGTCCGCGACATCGGTGTCGAGTTCGTTCAACTTCGAGCCGACCGTATTGAACGCTTCCACCAAGTCGATGGTCGCTTGGCGAACGGTGTTGCGCGACGCCATGTCCTTATTACGGCCGAGCGTCTGCCACGAGAGGAAGAAGTTGTCCATAACTTTCGACATCCCGGTATCGGACGGTTCGTTGAAGATCGCTTGCAACTTGTCCAACGTGTCTTGGCGAATCTCCCATTCTCCGGACGTGGTGTTCTCGTTGCGGAATTGTGCATCGAGGAAAAACTCGCGCATCCGCGTGATTTGACCTGCGACGACACCGGTGCCTTGCTGGCCGACTTCGGTCGATTTGCCAAGGCCCGGCACTTCCATCGACGGCGTGGTGACAAAGTCGACTCGCTGACGGGAATAGCCCGGCGTGTTGGCGTTGGCCACGTTCTGCGACACGGTGTTCAGGCCCGATTGTTGAGCGAACAGGCCGCGCTTGCCGATTTCAAGGTTAAAAAATGTAGATGACATGGAGTACCTCCGTTACGCTTTGGAATCGAAGTATGAGACTCGACCTTGCTGATACGGGTTGTTCGCGAGCGTCTGCCCGGTGCCGCCGTACTGCGGAACGGTCGGCGATTCGGTCAGTGCTTCCACGGTCGATTGAATGAAATCAAGGGACTGTTGGATCAGCATCTGATTGAGGTCGTTCAAGTCCTTGAGTTTGAGGATCACATCGCGCAACTTCTCGGTGAGTTGCGTGATTCGCGCCCGCTCTTCGGGAGTTTCCGCAAACTCTGCCACGCGCTGCGCGGTCAGTTGGTCGGGACGAAGCCCGGCCCGAACGGCGAGCAGGCGACCCGCGCCTTGGCGTTCCGACTCCAACCGCTCAATACGGTGGATGTGTCCTGTCTCTTCTTGGACGATGGCGTTCAAAGAGTCCATGTCGTTCTCGACCAGGACTTTTTTCTTGCGCTCTGCGAGTTCGAGCAGTTGTTGATGTTCACGCAACAGGGCTTCGACGACCGAAAACAAAGGCTTCAACACGCTCACCGCAAAGTCTCCTCTCTAGTTCTCACCGTAGGCTTCCAGCATCTTGCGAACCACGGCGTTCGTTTCCACATGGTACGTTCCCTCTTGGACTTGACGCTTCACTTCTGCGAGACGCTCGGCGTGCTCGGCGCTGTCCGTCTGGGAAAGCTCGCGAGCTTTCTCAAGCGCTTCCGAAGAAATCGAAACGCCGTCTTGCTTGGAATAAGTTGAAGCATACGTATTCTTATCGTTGTCCGCTACACGGTTTGCTTGTTGGTACTTCTGCACCTGAGAGATGCGATTGCTGTCATTGATCTTCATAAGGAATCACCTCACAATAAAAAAACCGATACTTGGATAACCCCTGTATCGGTTCAAGGAAGTATTTGATTAAGGCGTAGAAAAAGCCGTTTGGAGAAAACACCAGCGTCTATCTCACGTATTCTCTCTCTCTCTCGTTGAAAGCACTGTCTAGCGTTCACGTTTATGGAAGTAATCCGTTCGAGCGCTTTTGTCCCCTGATTGGCGCAATTCTTCACGGGTGCTGCTCAGGCCCTTCTGCAATTTGTCCTTGCAAGGTTTGCAGTACCTGTCGTGTTGAATCGCGGTCCCACAGTTGTCGCACGGATAGGCGAGGTTCGGGTTGTCAATCGGCGTGATCCGACCTTCACGGATGAAGCGGATAATCATGCTGACTTCGACTCCGGTCCCATCGCTTACTTCATAGATTGTCGCACGGCGGTTGTCTTTCAAATAATCGCGTATGAGAAAGAACTTCTCGTCGTCTTCTTTGTTGCATTCCGCGCAGATTTCGAGATGCATTCGGTTAAAAAGTTTCCCGCAGCGTTTGCAGTTCGCGAGTGCCATACTCCACCCTCCTCTCCCATTCGCTGTTTATTATAGCAGACCTCTCCGCGTTACAAAAGATGAATACGTCCTACAAAACCCCACTCATAACTAAAACAGCGTTATGACCGCCAAAGCCCAGCGACTGCGACATCGCCAAATCAACGCGCGCTTCTCGGGCGAAATTGGGCACAGTATCGAGATCGCAGTTGGGGTCGGGCACATGATAATTGATCGTCGGCGGCAAAAAACTTCCTTGCATCGCCAGAATGGTCGCGATCGCTTCCACGGCCCCCGCCGCTCCGAGCAAGTGCCCGGTCATCGACTTGGTGGAGGAGAGCGGCACGAGGTCCGCGTGCGGGCCGAGTGCCTTTTTCACGGCGAGGGTTTCGAAGCGGTCGTTGAGTTCGGTTGACGTGCCGTGGGCGTTGATGTAGTCGAGGTCGGACGGGGCGACGCCCGATTCTCGCAGAGCGAGTGAGATCGCTTCGGAGAGTCCGATCCCGGTCGGGACGGTGATGTGGTCGGCGTCGGCCGTTTGTGCGTACCCGAGAATTTCGGCGAGGATCGGGGCGTTGCGTGCGCGAGCGTGCTCCTGTGCTTCGAGGATGAGAACGCCTGCGCCCTCGCCCATCACATAGCCGTCGCGCGTTCGGTCAAACGGTCGGCAGGCAGTAGACGGGTCGTCCCAGCGTTCGCTCATCGCTTTGGACGAGCAGACGCCGGCGAAGGAAGTCGGAGTGAACGGAGCCTCCGCTCCGCCTGTGATCACCGCGTCGCAACGACCCTCGCGAATCCATTGCACGGCCTCGCCGATGGCAATCGTTCCCGACGTACAGGCGGCCGAGATCGTACCAATCGGCCCGGCTGCACCGCTTAGTTTGGCGAGTGAGTGCCCGAGCGGAGACGAGCCGAAGCAAGGGATCAACTGCGAGAAAAGCGCAGAGAGCTCGGGGACCTCGCCGTTAGGAAAAAGGAACCCGCTGGCGGTCGGGTTCCTTTTTTCCCGCAACGTGTGGGCGAGTTCCCATTCGCGAATCGCGCCGCGCGACGTCCCGAGGAGCACGCCGAGACGGGTTGGATCGACCCGGCCTTGCAGGTTCGCTTGGTTCCACGCCTCCTGAAACGCCAAGCTCGCAAAATGAACGGAGCGCAACTGAGCCCCGTGTGAAAAAAGCGGCACTTCGCCGCCGCCCTTCGTGCGCAGGAGGGACGTATCCAGTTGCGTCAAGGTTTGGATACCGCTTCGGCCCGCGCGCAATGCCTCGGCAAAAAGCGGCACCCCCACGCCAAACGGCGTGACGGCGCCGATTCCGGTGACGACGACGCGTCGAGTTGAGGTTGATTTCATCGTGCTCTACCACCTGTACATTCGATTGTCGGCTGCAAAAACTTGCCCGCTGAGCGTCGCCGCAGAGTCTGTGGTCAGCCATTCGACCAGCGCCGACGCTTCCTCCGGTGTCTGCATGCGTTGCAGCGGAATTTGAGCGAGCAAGGAGGCTTGTTCGGAATCTGTGAGTGCATTCGTCATCGCCGATTCTGTGACGGACGGCGCGACGGCGTTGATCGTGATGCCGTATGGAAGTTCTTCGAGAGCGGCAGACTTGACCAGTCCGATCAGCGCCGCTTTGCTCGCCGCATACGCCGATTGTCCCGCCCGACCGTGCAGGGCGGCATAGGAGGTCAGCGCAACGATGCGTCCAAAGCGATGGTTTCGCATCGTCGGGAGGCAGGCTTGCAAGAGACGAAACATCGCAGTCGTGTGCAGATGCAACGACTCGTCGAAGTCGGAGTCCTTGGTTTGAATCAAAAGTTTGTCACGCGCCATCCCCGCGCAGTGGACGAGGATGTCGAGTCGTCCCCGCGAGTCGAGGATGCGTCGGACGGCGAGGTGTGTGGCATCCCGATCCAACAGGTCGAGCGGGAGTGCTTCCGCTTGAATCGCGTACGTTTCGCGAAGATACGCAGCTCTTTGCTCCGCGAGTTCCCGATGCGACCGATATGCGAGAAAAACGTCTTCGCCACGCTGTGCGAGCCGTTCTGCAACGGCACCGCCAATCGCGCCGGATGCCCCGGTGATCAGCGCCACACGACGAGGTCGCTCCGGCACGCGCGGTCCCTCAACTCCGAATTCGCGCATACCACACCACCCCTTCTGCGATTTTGCGCGTGCCTTGCCAGACGGTGCCCTGGCGTTTGCCGATGCCGCGTTTTTCACCGAGCAGGGTGACTTCGGCGGACAGGGGTTCGACTACGCTTCCCTCCCCCAACAGGGTGAAGGAGTCGAGTCCGGTCATCAGCGTTTTTTCCCCCTCCGGAACTCCGGCGAGCACCGCCAAAGCTCCCGTCTGCGCGAGAAATTCAGCCGCGTACCAGAGCGGCACGTTTTTCAACTGCCCCGCTCCGAGCGCCTGCAAGTCAACGCTTGGCACATGCGAAATCGCCCGCGCCAACTCCCCCGGCACCAACTCCACCACCTCGTCCACGAACAAAAAAGGCGCTCGATGCGCCAAGATACGCAACACCTCAGGAGACGCCATCTATGCATTCCTCATTTCGGATTGTTAACCAAACAAGCGATACACGTTAACAAATACAGTCTAAAGCCTCTACCTCGCCAACGTCAACACGTACACCGCCCTCGCCCCGGCCTCATGCAGTTTTTTAGCGCAGGCGTTGGCCGTTGATCCTGTTGTGTAGACGTCATCGACGAGGCAAACGACCTCACCCGCCACGAGCTCCGCGTCCTTCGACAGCCCGAGCGATTCCCCCATTCCCTCCAACCGTTGCTCTCGATCCCGCGCAATCTGGGCGCGGCGCTCGCCTTGCCACGTCAAAGCTTCGCAAACCCTCACCCTCACCAGCCCGCCCAACTTCCTCGCCAACAACTCCGCCTGATTGAACCCGCGCTCTCGACGCTTCTCCTCCGCCATCGGCACGGGGACCAGACACGACACCCCTTTGTCCACCAGCTCTGCCGCCCACACGTCAGCCAAATACTCAGCAAGGATCGGAAGCAACTCCGTGCGACGGTCCTTTTTGACCGCGAGAATCAACTCTCGGAGTTTCCCGCGATACGGCCCATACGAGCACGCTTTGAGAAAAAACGACTCCGACCTTCGGCGGCAATCGTAGCAAATCGCCCGCGTGAGACTTTTGCGCCCGCACAGACGACAAAGAGGCGGTGCGCTTCTCTGGACTTGGGCCAGACAGGGAGCGCAAACCGCCTCTTCGGGGTTCTGTATGAAGTTTTGGCGGCAGAGCAGGCAGCGGGGAGGCTCGGGAAACAGCAGTCCGAGCAACGCCTCCCGCCAACTCTGATTTCTCATCGAACGGCGTAGATGACGGCGAGCAGTCCGGGACCAACGTGCGTGCCGACGACCGGCCCGAGTTGGCTCAGTTCCAGAACAGCTGTCGGGATTGCTTCCTGCACTTGCGCGAGGAACGCTTCGCCGTCCGCTTTGACGTCCGAATAGACGATCGAGGCGACGAGTTTGTCGTTCTCGCCGACTTTCTCTTGCAAGAGCTCGATGACGCGGGCGAGCGCTTTTTTGCGGGTACGAACTTTTTCGAACATTTCCAGTTTGCCGTCGTTGACGCGCAGCACCGGCTTGACTTGCAGGAGCGAGCCGAGCATCGCCGATACGCCGGAGACGCGGCCGCCGCGATGCAAGTGTTCCAAGGAATCCACGACAAAGTACGCACCGACACGGTCGCGCAGTTCCAGCACGCGGGAGACGATTTCGTCCTTGGGCAGACCTTCCTCGCGAAGTTTGGCAACTTCCAAAACCATGTGAGCCTGTCCCCATGCGGTGATCTTGGAATCGATGACCGTGATGTCGCCGCCGACCATGCGAGCGGCGGTTTCCGCCGAGTTCACCGTTCCCGAGAGTCCGCTGGAAAGCAGGACGGCGATAACAGAGTCGTGCGTTTGAAGCAGTTTTTCAAAGGCGACGACGAGATCGCCCACGACCGGTTGCGACGTGGTCGGCAGGGCTTTCTCCGAAGCGAGTCGTTTGTAAAAATCATCCGAGGAGATGTCCACACCCTCGCGGAAACTTTCATTGCCAAAATTCACCATCAGCGGAACCACGGTGATGTCGTACTTCTCAATCATATCGCTCGGCATGTACGCCGCACTGTCTGTAACCAACGCGATTTTGCTCATGGAAGAAACCCTCCTATGTAAAAATCAGTCCATACTTTCTCGAATCCGTGCATCCAGTATACCCGATTTAGCAAAATCACCCAAGGGGAAGTTGGATGAAAAAAAACAGCACGTCCGCTCCTCGGCGGATGTGCTGTTTTTATAGTTGCGGGAGTTGCTTGGGCAAGTAGACTTTGAACTGACTGCCCAACCCGACTTGAGAACTCACTTCCACGCGTCCGTGATGCCCTTCGACGATGTGCTTGACGATCGAGAGGCCGAGCCCTGTGCCGCCCGAACGGCGGGCGCGGGCTTTGTCCACACGGTAGAAGCGCTCAAACAAGCGCGGGAGGTCTTCCTCGGGAATCCCGATTCCGGTGTCACAGACTTGGATCAACACTTCTTCGCCCGCGTCCTCGACATGGACGGTGACGTTCCCGCCCGACGGCGTGTAGGCAATCGCGTTGCCAAGCAAGTTGATCAACACCTGCGACACCCGATCTCCGTCCGCTTCAAACTCGACCCCGCTCGCAGGCATCTCAAAACGAAGCGTAACTCCCGCCTGCTCCGCTTGGTGTCGATAGCGCAACACCGTGCGCTCCGCCAATTTCACCAAATCGACCGGCCCATAGTGGAACTGGATATGTCCCGACTCGATCTTGGAAAGTTCCAGCAATTCATTGATCAAACGGGTCAGCCGAGTCGATTCGTCGAGGATGATCTGCAAAAACTGCTTGGAAATCTCCGGGTTGTCCATCGCCCCGTCCAACAACGTCTCCGCAAATCCGCGGACCGCCGTAATCGGTGTGCGCAATTCGTGGGAGACGTTCGCGACGAACTCACTTCGCATGCGCTCCAACCGTCGCCAGTCCGACACGTCATGCATCAGCACGACCGCCCCCGCGATTCGGTTGTAGTTGGACTGAATCGGGGAGATGTACACTTCGACGGTGCGCTCCACCGGCTTGAAGAACGTGACTTCCTTCATCTGCTCCGTCCCGACGAGAATGGCTTCGTCGATCAGCGAGGACAACCCGAAATTGCCGCCCGCTTCCCAGTGCCACTTTTGCATCACGTCGTCCGCTTTGATCCCGATCAGCTTTTCAGCCGCCGGGTTGACCATCGTCACGCGGCCTGAGCGGTCCACGACGAATACGCCGGAGACCAAGTGCGTGAGAATCCCTTCGACTTTGCCTTTTTGCTGCGTGAGGTCTTCGATCTGGTCGGAGAGGCGTGCCGCCATCGCGTTGATCGAGTCTGCCATGACGCCGAGTTCATCGCGTCCGCGCTGGTAGATACGTTCGTCAAAAGCGCCCTTGGCGATTTTGCGCGTGGTGTTCGTGATCGCTTCAATCGGCGCGGCGATGCCGTGCGCAAATCGCAACCCGAACAACGAGGCCAGCACGGCGACGATCAACAGCGAGAGACCGATGCGACCCCAAAGCCACGTCAGCGTATCATGCGCGACTTCGAGCGGCACCGCCATGCGCACGACCGCAATCGGGCCGTCATCATCCAGCACCGGCACGGCGAGATAGAACATGTTGAATTGCGTGTACGGTGCCTTGCGCACGTTGGTGCCCGTCGTGCCGTGCACCGCAGCCGAGACTTCGGGCAACTGCAACTGGTTCTCGGAGGAATCGCTGTCCAGTCGGGAATCGACCAGCACATTGCCTTTCGTATCGAGAATCGTGACACGACCGCCCGTTTCAAGCGATGTGCGCGAGACGATGTCATGCAAGTCTTCGAAGGTGCGGGTGTCTTGGTTGACGTTCAGATACGGCACGACCCATTTGGCGAGCAGCGAGGTTTCTTCTTTGACGCGATCTTGCATGGAGTCCATGTACATTTTTTCGATAAATTGCAGGGTGTACACCCCGAAGACCGAGAGGGCCAACCCGATCAAGACCACGTAGGTCAGGACGATCCGACCGCGAATTCCCCGCAGCTTCCTCATTCGCTTCGGACGAGTTTGTAGCCGACACCGCGCACGGTTTTGATGTACTCCGGCTGTTTCGGGTCGCGCTCCAACTTGTCTCGCAAGTGCGAGATGTGAACATCGACGATGCGGGTGTCCCCGGCAAACTCATAGCCCCAGACTTTGTCCAGCAGATGGTCGCGGCTCATCACGCGTCCGGTGTGCTTGGCGAGGAAGTGGAGCAGTTCAAACTCCCGCGGAGTCAGATCGACACGGTCGCCGCGAATCGAAACTTCATAGCGGTTCACGTCGAGGATGATGTCGCCGCAGTTGTACACGCCTTCCTCTTCGGTGCTGTCTTCGTTCGCACGGCGCAGGACCGCTTTGACGCGGGCGACGAGTTCGCGGGGCGAGAACGGCTTGGTCACGTAGTCGTCGGCGCCCATTTCCAGTCCCAAGATGCGGTCGACTTCGTCTTCCTTCGCTGTGAGCATGATGATCGGGGTGGAGATGCCTTCCTTGCGCAGTCGTTGGCAGAGTTCCATGCCGCCGATGCCCGGAAGCATCAGGTCGAGCACGACCAAGTCCGGGCGCGGCGTCTCTTGCAAAATTTCATACGCGCGCGTGCCGGTGTCGGCCGTCTGAACTTCAAAGCCCGCTTGCTGCAAATTGTACTCCACCAGTTTGGAAATCGATTCTTCGTCATCTACCACCAGAATGCGGGAAGCCGCCATGGGGACACCTCCTAGATGTTTAGCTGTTTCTCTGAATCCGTTGAGCCAGACCTGAATAGCGGTGCTGGTTGTCTGCGTTTCGTACCGCGAATTGCAACGCGCCTTTGTTTCCGACCAGCATCACGAGTTGCTTCGCCCGCGTCACGCCTGTGTAGAGCAGGTTGCGCTGCAGCATCACCCGATGTTGGAACACGACCGGAAACACCACGCAGGGATATTCGCTGCCTTGGCTTTTGTGAACGGACACCGCATACGCAAGCGTCAGATGGTCGAGTTCGCCGGACTGGTACGTGACGTGCCGCGACTCGGTGCCCTCGGGGAATTCCACGGTCACTTCTTCCTCTTCGGGGTCGAGTTCGACGATGCGTCCGACATCGCCGTTGTACACGTCCTTCTGATAATGATTGCGAATCTGCATGACTTTGTCGCCCACGCGAAACTGTTTGAATTCGCGCTTGTCGGGCGACGGCGGGTTGAGCGCCGCTTGCAAATGCTCGTTGAGCGCATCGACGCCCAGCGGACCTTTGCGCATCGGCACCAGCACTTGGATGTTGTCGAGCGGGTCGCCCTGCAGATACTTCGGCAGTCGCCTCGTAACGAGATCGATCACATACGCGATCACATCTTCCACCGCACGCTGTTCCACGAAGAAAAAGTCTTTCGCCGACTGCGGCAATTGCCCTTGGTTGATGCGATGGGCGTTTTTGACGATGTAACTTTCGCCCGCTTGTCTGAAGATCGTCAGCAACCGCACGACCGTCGCGGAGCCTGAATCGATCACATCTTGCAAAACGCGCCCTGCCCCGACGCTCGGCAATTGGTCGATGTCTCCGCACAGCACAAGCCGTGCGTCGTCCGGCAACGCTCGCAAGAGGCAATGGAACAGATACAAGTCGATCATCGACGCTTCGTCCACGATGAACACGCGGCCTTCCAATCGGTTGTCCTCGTCGCGTTGAAACTTCAAGCCTTCGCCCTCGACTTGCCCGTATTCGAGCAGTCGGTGCAGCGTTTTCGATTCCACGCCGGTGCTCTCCGTCATCCGCTTCGCCGCTCGACCGGTCGGCGCGGCGAGCACGGGACGAATGCCCTGTTTGGCGAGTGCTGCGATCATCGCTTTGACGGTCGTCGTTTTCCCCGTACCGGGTCCCCCGGTCACGACGACCACCCGTTTTGATAAAACGGCCTCGACCGCTTCCCGTTGCAACGGGGCGAGCGAGAGGCCTTCTTCGCGTTCCACCGCTTCGACCACCTGCGGGTCTGCGTCGTCGAGCATCCCCTCCGACCCAATCAAGATCCGCAGACGCTCGGCGGTCTTTTCTTCCATATAATAAAAGCCGGTCAGATACACCCGCCCGTCCTCCACTTTGACGCCGCCTGTGCGCTCTTCCGTCAAACTCTGCAACGCCGCCGCGAGATGGGGGGCCGTTTCGGGGCCGAGCAGGTGGAGGCCTTTTTCCAACAGCTCAGACAGCGGGAGGTAGACGTGTCCACCGTCATCGGCCGCTTGCATCAACGTAAATTTCAAACCGAATTTCAAGCGCGACGGGGCGAGCGGCGGGATGCCGATCTGTTGGGCCAGGGTGTCGGCCGACTTGAAGCCGATGCCCGGCACTTCGTCGGCGAGGCGGTAGGGGTTCTCCTCCAAGATCGCGACCGATTCTGCGCCGTAGCGTTTGTAGATGCGGGCGGCGATGCCGGTCGGAACGCCCTTGGAGGCGAGGTAGTAGACGAGCGTCTGCACACCGCGTTGTTCGCGAAAGCTCTTGAGGATGCGCTCTGCTTTTTTCTCGCCGATCCCTTCGACTTCGGTGATCCGCTCCGGGAACCGTTCCAAGACTTGCAGGGTCTCCACACCGAAGCTCTCCACCAGTTTCTTGGCGGTCGCTTTGCCGATGCCCTTCACCAGTCCGGAACTCAAGTATTTCAGAATGCCTTCACGCGTCTGGGGCATGACTTTCTCCCACATCTCCACTTGCAGTTGCGGGCCGAATTTATCATGGCGCGACCAAGACCCCGACACTTTGACGAGGTCGCCCGCCACCAAACCCGGCATCGTGCCGACCACGGTCACGACGCTTTTTTCCCCCTCGGTGACCAGAGTGGCGATCGTGTACCCGTCGTCCTCGGCTTGAAACGTGATCTTCTTGATACGTCCTTCATATGTTTCCATAAAAAATCACCTGCTCTCCGTCCAACACGTTTCCCGTACTGGATTTCGAGCAGGCGACGCCGGAGTCCTGCCCGTCTCCTTAGATATTTAAGTCCGTACGGTCTCCGCTGACCATGTAGATAACCCATTCGCCGATGTTCGTGGCGTGGTCTCCGATCCGTTCGAGGTACTGGCAGACCATCAGGAGCATAATCGCTTGCTTGACGCTGGAGCGGTCGTTTTCCATCAACTCTTGCAGTTCGTTGAAGATCTGCTTGTAGAGACCGTCGACTTCGTCGTCCTTGGCCGCGAGTCCCTTCGCCAGTTCGACGTCGCGCTTGACGTAGGCGTTCAGCGCTTCGTGCAGCATCTCTTTGATCATGTCCGCCATGCGCGGCGTGTCGACCAGCGGTTTGACCAACGGTTCGCCAGACAGACGGCGTGTGGTTTTGGCGATGTCGACCGCGTGGTCGCCGATGCGCTCCAAGTCGGTGACGATCTTCATCGCCGTGCCGATCACGCGCAGGTCGGACGCCATCGGTTGCTGCAACGCCAAGAGTTTCAAGCAGAGCGATTCGATCTCGATCATGCGGTCGTTGATTTGCTTGTCGTTTTGAATGACGCTCTCGGCGATTTTCAGGTCCTGGGTCGCCAGCGACTTGACGGCGAGGTAGATCGCTTCTTCGACCATCACGCCCATTTTCAAAATGCCGTGTTGCAGTTCATCGAGTGCGTAGTGAAATCCTTTTCTAGAGTCCACAGAGATACGCTCCTTTATCAACCAAATCGTCCGGTGATGTAATCTTCCGTGCGTTGGTCACCGGGATTGGTGAAGAGTTTGTCGGTTTCGCCGTGTTCCACCATCACGCCGTTCAGGAAAAACGCGGTGGTGTCCGAGATGCGGGCCGCTTGTTGCATGTTGTGCGTGACGATGATGATCGTGTACTTGTCTTTGAGCTCTTGGGTCAGTTCTTCGACTTTCAAGGTCGAGATCGGGTCGAGCGCGGACGTCGGTTCGTCCATCAGCAACACGTCCGGATCGACGGCAAGCAGGCGGGCGATGCACAGACGTTGTTGCTGACCGCCGGACAGACCCATTGCCGATTTGTGGAGACGGTCTTTGACTTCGTCCCAGAGCGCGGCTTGCTTGAGCGATTTTTCCACGATCTCGTCGAGGTCGCGCTTGCGTTTGATGCCGTGAATGCGCGGCCCGTATGCGATGTTGTCGTAGATCGACATCGGGAACGGGTTCGGTCGCTGGAAGACCATGCCGACGCGCTTGCGCAGCGACACGACGTCGATGTCATCGCTGTAAATTTGTTGGTTGTCCACGAGCACGTCGCCTGTGATCTTGACGCCCGCGATGAGGTCGTTCATGCGGTTCAAAGTGCGCAGCAGCGTGGATTTGCCACAGCCGGACGGACCGATAAACGCGGTGATCGAACCTGCTCCCATCGAGAGGTCGATGTCGTAGAGGGCTTGGTTCTCTCCGTAGAACAGGTTGAGGTTCTGCACTTGGATCTTGTTGTTGTTCATCTATATTTCCTCCTTAATAGGCGGCTCGGCAAGGCAATCAGCAAATTGAGGAGCAAGACTACGACGACCAGCAGTGCGGCGGTGCCTTCTGCAATCTGGGTGGCATCGGGGACGAGGCCCTCCGAGCGCACATACCAGAGGTGGACCGACAGGGTTTCCCCCGACGCGAACAAGTTGAGGTCCGGGGCGAAGCGCGAAACGGACACGCCCGCGGTGAAGATCAAGATCGCCGATTCTCCAAGCGCACGGCCCGCGACGAGCGTAATCCCCGTGATCAGACCCGGCAGAGCGGTCGGCAGCAGAACTTTGCGGATCGTCTGCCATTTGGTCGAACCGAGCGCAAGCGAGGCTTCCCGGTACGAGTCCGGCACAGAGCGCAGCGTTTCTTCGGTGACGCGCACGAGCACCGGGAGATTGAGCAGCGAGAGCGTCAACGCACCGCCGATGATCGAGTAGCCCATGTGCAGCGTCGTCACGAAGACGAGCAGACCGAACAGACCGAAGACGATGGACGGAACGGAGGCGAGCATTTCCGTTGCGAGGCGCACGAGTGAGGTGAACCAGTTTTTCTTGGCATATTCAGACAGCCAGATGCCCGCGCCGATCCCAAACGGAATCGAGAAGAGCAGAGAGAGTGCCAAGATGTAGAACGAGTTGAACAATTGCGGCCCGATGCCGCCGCCGGCGAGCATTTCCTCCGGCTTTTTGGTTAAAAACTTCCACGAGATGTGCGGGAGACCTGCGCTCAAGATGTGCCACAGGAACCATGCGAGGATCGCGAGAATTCCGAGACCGACCAGCCAGAACATCCCGGTGGCGAGTTTGTTGGTTACTTTGGAGTTCATTTAGACAGCCCTCCTGCGTGCCACGATTCGGATGATGAGAATCAGAGACAGAGAGACGAGCAACAGCACGAGCGACATGAGGAACAGCGAGTTGCTGAGCGTGGAGCCAAACGGCGCGTTCAGCATCTCTTTTACAATTTGCGTGGTCAGGACGGAAGTCGGATCGCCGAGACCTTTGGGCAACAGCGGCGCGTTCCCGATGACCATCTGAACGGCCATCGCTTCCCCGATCGCACGGCCCATGCCGAGGATGACACCCGTCAGAATGCCCGGAGTCGCGGCCGGGATCAACACTTTGCGAATCGTCTGCCAGCGCGTGGCCCCCAATGCGTAGGACGCTTCTTCCAGCGTCCCCGGCAACGTGCGGATCGCGTCTTCGGAGACGGAGATGATCGTCGGGAGGATCATGATCGCGAGAATCAAAGCGGCGGGGAGCACACCAAAACCGGCGGTCCCTGTCAGTTTGCCGACAATCGGGACGAACGTGGTCAACCCGACTAGACCGTAGACGACCGACGGGATGCCGACGAACAAGTCGGTCGCCGGGCGCATGATTTCGCGCATCCAACTCGGTGCGATTTTTGCCATGAATACGGCGCCTACTACAGCCACCGGTACGGCGAGTACCAGAGCGAGGCCTGTGACGATGAACGACCCGAGGATGAACACGCCGGCCCCGAATTTATTCTCAGCGGGAGTCCAGTCCAAGGAGAGGAACTGCAAGAGGCTCACATCGGAGAACGTCTTCAACCCTTGACTGCCGACAAACACGATGATCGAAAAAATAATCAGAGAAACAAATGTAGCAGAGCCGACGAACAGCCCGCGCATCAAACGATCTGTCCGACGGCGGCGGTTGTTCCAACTCGGCGGTGCCGATGAGGAGCGATCGTTCTGGGGCGTATCTTGGATCGCAATGTCCATCCGGAGTACCTCCTGTGAATCGGTAGCAGGCTTCGCGCCCTTACCCATTTTCATGAATATTTTAGACAATTTTTACAATTGGTTTTTGACAAAGGGGTAGGGACGATGAAGGTTCACCGTCCCTACCCCGGTTGAGGTTGCGCCAAGGGTTTGGTCTTACTTTTTCATTTTGTTGACCGGGATGAACTTGAGTTCTTCCACGGTTTTGGATTGGAACGCGTCCGACATGATGTAGTCGAGGAACGCTTTGGTGACTTTGTCCGGCTCGCCTTTGGTGTACATGTGTTCGAAGGCGAACAGTTTGTAGGTGCCGTTGAAGATGTTGTCTTTGCTGTATTCGACGTTTTCGAACTTCAGGACGTTGATCTCCGGCGTGATGTACGGAGCGTCGATGTAGCCGATCGAACCCGCGGTTTGTTGAACGGTTTGGCGAACTGCGCCGGTGGAGTCTTGTGCGATTGCGTCTTTGGCGAAGTCTTTGTCGGCCGGCAGTACGAGTGCTTTGACCAGTTTGCGGGAGCCGGAGGATTCCGGACGGCCGACGATGGTGATTTTTTCGTCTTTGCCGCCGACGTCTTTCCAGTTGGAAATTTCGCCGGTGAAGATCTTGCCCGCTTGTTCCTTGGTCAAGTTGGTGACGTTTACGTCCTTGTTGGTGACGAGAACGAACGGTGCGACGACGACTTGGTGATCGACGAGACCTTTGTCTGCGTAGTCCTTGCCGGATTCGACGTCCGACATCCCGACGGTGACGGAGCCTTCTGCAACTTGCTTCAGGCCGGTGCCCGAACCGCCGCCGGAAACGTCGATGGTAACCGATTTATTTTGATCTTGGAATTCAGTCGCTGCTTGCTTGACGAGCGGCAGCAGTGCCGTGGAGCCGGATGCGGTGATTTTGCCAGAGAGATCGGATTTGGTTTCGGTGGCTTTACCTGCGTCACCGGATTTCGTTGCTTCTGCACTGGAATCAGTTCCGCACCCTACCATCAGACCGGCGGCGAGCGTTGCTACCATAGAGAATGCGACCGCCTTCTTCGACACGTTAAACACTGAAAGTCCCCCTTTAGATGCATTGCATTTGAAATGTTTTCACATAGGATGTGTTTGATCACTGTCTTACAGGTCTAATCCTATCAGCCGAACGTAAATCTAGTTCCGCTTCTTCGTTAAGGGATTGTAAACCGCGCACACACAAAAAAAGAACCCGACCCGCACAGGCGGATCAGGTTCTCATTTGCAATTCATTGGCCAGCAATTCTTCGAACTCATGCGGCGGGAGCGGACGTGAGCAGAGATAGCCTTGGTATTCGTTGCAGTTGCGCTCGCGCAGGAACTCCAACTGTTCCTCCGTCTCCACGCCCTCGGCGATGACGTTGAGGTTCAACGAGTGTGCCATCGCGATGACCGCTGTGGCAATCGCCGCGTCATCGGAGTTCTGCGGGATGTCGCGGACGAAGGACTGGTCGATTTTCAGCGTGTGGATCGGGAATTTCTTGAGATACGAAAGCGACGAATACCCCGTCCCGAAGTCGTCGATGGAGATCTGGATGCCAAGTCCGGTCAGCTCCGACATGGTGGAGATCGCTTTGTCGACGTTGGTCATCGTGATGCTCTCGGTGATTTCGAGGTCCACGTACTTCGGTTCGATGCCCGTCTCTTCCAAGATCGTGCGCACTTTGGAAACCAGCGACGGCTGGGTGAACTGGTGCGCGGACAGGTTGATCGAGACGCGGATATGCGGGAATCCGGCATCGTGCCAGCGCTTGGTCTGCACGCAGGCGGTGCGCATGACCCACTCGCCGATCGGGACGATCAAGTTCGTCTCTTCGGCGAGCGGGATGAACAGACCGGGGGAGACCATGCCGCGCTCCGGATGCTGCCAGCGCACCAGCGCTTCCATCCCGATCATCCGACCGCTGTCGATGTCGATCTGCGGTTGGTAGAAGACGCGGAATTCCTCGCGCTCGATCGCTTTGCGCAAGTCTTTCTCCAACTGCAAGCGTTCGACCGCATGGACGTTCATGACCGATTCGTACTGCTGGACGTTGTTGCGGCCGTGGTCTTTGGCGCGATACATCGCCATGTCGGCGTTTTTGAACAGCGTCTCCATGTCTTCGCCGTCATCCGGGTACCACGAGAGCCCGATGGAGGTCGTGATGAACAATTCGTGGTCGTCGATCTCGAACGGGTCTTCCATATGGTGCAACAGAGCGTTCGCCCGCTCGAGCCCGTCCGACTTCTGCTCGCACTCCGTGACGAGGATGAACTCGTCGCCGCCCAGACGATAGAGCGTCTCGTCCCTTCTCATCACACGCTGCAACCGTTCCACGACTCCCTGTAAAAGCAGATCGCCCACGCGATGCCCGAGCGTGTCGTTGATGAACTTGAAACGGTCAAGGTCGAGAAACAACACGGCGAGTTTCTTGCGTTTTTTCTGCACCTCGGCAAGTTTGGCGGTCAGTTGGTCTTGAAACAGGATGCGGTTCGGCAAGCCGGTCAGCGAATCGGTGATCAATTGGTTGTAGTATTTGACGGACAGTTCTTGGGCGTCCTCGAGGCGATTCTCGACGCGGCGGTAGACGATGACGAGCAAATACAACGCATAGAGCGTCGCCGGGATGCCGACGATCCCGACCACGCCGAAGATTTGCTCGATGGCGTTGATCGTGGTGGAATTGAAGTACTTCAAGACCAGCGCGCCGTAGGAAAGTCCCAGCATCACGGTGTAGACCGCGTTGATCCGTCGGCGAAACGCTCTGGAGATCACATCGTAGCCGCGGAACAACAGACCGAAGCAGACGAGCCCCAATTGAATGGCGTTGATGATCAACGCCCGCAGTGCAATGTTCTCTCCGTTCGGCGCCCCCCAAGGCAGGCCGAAGAGAGTATGTGATCTGCCCTGCTCCAACAGAAGCACGACGGCAGAGACGATCGCAAAAGATAGCAAACTCCCCAGCAACAGGGGCTTGACGATGACACCACGCGAACGACGCTTGGATGCTTGTTTTTTCTCGTGCATTCTCATCCCCCATTTAAATTGACGGTTTGCCCTGTATAACCCCGACTCATGTCCTAAATTTGACCCGATATCTTCTATTGTACAACAGGCGATTTATTCCTTCCACACCGTATTTTAATCAAACTGCCAATTCTGACAATATAGGTCACTTTGGTGCATCGCCTGCATATACTTCACTACGGACGACAACCATTGTGGTGAGTCACTTTTTCATTTCCTGACCTCCTTCGAAACACGATTGGGCCCCTTCTGCTGGCAGAAGAGGCCCTTTTTTTGTGCGCACAAGGGGCAGAAAACGCAAAAAAACCCACAAAAAAACGAAGAGAGACACATGCGGGTTGGGGGCCCTGCAAGGTCTCTCTTCGTTGTGGGGGGTAGGGGGATTACAAAAAGGGAAAAAAATGAGAGAATGCTACCGGATGAGTCAAACGCTGAGTATAAAAATACCCTCTTCCGCGCGTTGCCGAAAGAGGATACTTAGCAGACCATGGGGTAGTGGTCCGCAACCGTATCAATCAGCAACCTGGCAATCATGACCGAGTTAGGGAGACTCGGTGTTAGACCCATGGCTTTGCGTCCCCGGCTTTCGACGGGTTTGCCTTTATTGATTGACTCATCATCTGATTTCATTATATGACGGCTACTGTTTGTTCGCATGAGACTAAAGACCCAATTCGCTCCAAAAGCCGGCCAGGGTCGGTACGACTTCTCGCGGCGACACGCGGCCTCGCAAATCGAAGATGCACGGCACATGACGATTGCTGCGGGAAAGCCACGGCAACATCGCGGCATAGGGGTCGCCGTGCGCATGGACCAAGCGAATGCTCGGTCGGCGTCGGGAAATTCCCTCCACGATCCGCACCGTCTCGTCATGGGAACCGCAGTCGATCACGACAATTTCCAACTCGCGTCCGACGAACGGTTCAGCGGTTGTCAGCGTTCGGAGGATGCCTTCCATGTAAGAGGCCCCCTCCTGGACGATCATCACCGCCGTTACCGGAACTCCCCGCCGACTCTTCGACATGAGAAAACGAAACAAACGCCAGAGCATCACGCAGAATCCGTACAACGCAAATCCCCAGATAAAAAGGGCGAGCACTCTCAACACCTCCTCCGTGGATGGTATCAAGATATGCTGCCCCGCTTATCCAACGTGTACGAACAAATGCGAAATTATCTTACAATTTGACCCAGCTACGCTTGGCCGCCGTGATCACCGCTTGGGTGCGGTCGTCGACGCCGAGTTTGCCGAGGATGCTCGAAACATGGTTCTTGACCGTTTTCTCCGAGATGAACAGCACTTCGCCGATGGTGCGGTTGCTTTTGCCTTCCGCCATCAGCTTGAGAATTTCCATCTCGCGCTGGGTCAAGATGTCCTGCCATTCCAGAGACAACGTCGGCTCGTTCGGTTCATAGTCGCCGTCGTACACTTGGTTGGACAGACGCTTGAATTCGTCGAGCAATTTCGTCGTCACTTGCGGGTGGATGAACGAAGAACCGCTCGCCACTTGGCGCACCGCTTCCACCAGCGTATTCGATTCCACGTCTTTCAATAAGTACCCGTTCGCGCCGGCGCGGATCGTCTCGAAGATGTACGCTTCGTCATCGTGAATGGAGAGGATCAGGATCTTGATCCCTTCTTCTTGAAGCTTGATGTCACGCGTCGCTTCGACTCCGGTCTTCTTCGGCATGTTGATGTCCATCAGCACCACATCCGGGCGCAGGTCAAGCGATTTGGAGACGGCCAATTCGCCGTCTTGGCATTCGCCGACGATGTCCATGTCATCCTCTAGTTCAAAGATCCGGCGCAAACCTTGCCGAAACAGCGTGTGGTCATCCGCTAAGAGCAGTCGGATTTTTTCTTTCTGCATCTAGGGCTCAGCCTCCTCATTCATCTGTGATCGGCAGCGAGAGAATCACCTTCGTGCCTTTTCCTCGACTTGACTTGATCTCCAGTTTGCCGTCGAGCAACTGGATGCGTTCTTTGATCCCGAGCAGTCCGAAGTGACCGCCCTCGGGGCCGGAAGTGGCTTCGCTTGCATCGAAACCGACTCCGTCATCCTCTATATGCACGTTGACTTGCTTGTCCGTCAGCTCCAAGCGGACGGTCGCCGTCTGCGCTTTTGCATGCTTCCAGATGTTGTTCAGCGCTTCTTGGATCGAGCGGAAGACCGCCACTTCCAAGGGGTTGTTAAAGCGCTTCTCCCGCCCGAACACTTTGAGTTCGGTCAGGATCTTGTGCTTGTCTTGAAAATCGGCGAGATAGCGGCGCAACGTCGGCACCAAGCCCAGATCGTCCAACGCCATCGGACGCAGGTCGAAGATGATCTGGCGCACTTCAGAGAGCGAGACGCGCACGCTGTCTTTGAGTTCACGCAGCTCGCTGCGGACTTTCTCCACATCGCGGTCCAGCATCTTCTCGCAGATTTCGGCACGCAACACGACGTTGGCCATCGTTTGCGCCGGCCCGTCGTGAATTTCGCGGGCGACGCGCTTGCGTTCCTCCTCTTGCGCTTGAATGACGCGGATGCCGAGGAAGCGGCGTTGCTCGACGTTCTTCAAGACGTTGCCAATCTGCAGCAAATCTCCGGATAGATAGGAAAACGCTACGCCCAACTGGGTGATCAGCGCTTCCGCCCGCGCAATGGTTTGTTCCAAATTGCGCAGTCGGCGGTCGAGGTCGTCGCGGCGGGTGCGCAGGTTCTGCTCGCGCTCGCGGGTGACCAAGACTTGAGTCTGGATCTTGTGGGCATCGTCGTACGCTTGTTTGATCTCCGCTTCCGAATAACGCTCGAATTCGCGGCTGACTTCTACTAATTTGTGACGCGCCATCGTTGAGGCCCGTTCCAAACGCTCCACTTCACGGATGGTCTCCGCCACTTGGCGTTGAATCACCAGGGCATCCTCGCGCATCGCTTTCTCTTCTTTGCGGGCGCTCTCCGCGATCTCGAAGACTTGGTTCTTGCCGTCCTCGATAGCTTGCAGGGTCCCGTTGATGGCGGCATCCAATACCTTCGCATCTACTTCAATCGGCACAGTCTATTACCCCGCTTTGGACAGTCTATAGCAATGATATTCCATACATCTTGTCGAAAATCCTGCAAAAATAAAAAAGGGGGGCGCAGATGGGTCGTCCGCGCCCCCAAGCAATGGGGTAAGGGTGATATGCCATAGTAATACGCACGTTTGGGAGAGGGTCTGGGGGTCAAACTTGAGGAATCTCAAAAAAAAGTTTTGTCCTTCGACGTAGTCTGTTAAGAATACGTGGACATTCGACAAAAACACCTTAATTTTTTGAGAAATTCAACCAACAGCTACATAAAAACAAGCGAATGGGCGCGAAAACAAGGCGTGAGGAGGTGGTTATCGCCTCAGAACGACTCTTAACTTTGATTTTAAATAAGGGTATTGCTACCATAAACTTATCAAATCTTCGATCCGAATCCCGATCAAATAAAGGAGGCTTACCCCTATGAACAATACGTCTTTAGGTCAACGCATCCGCCAAGCCCGCAAAGAATTGAGCCTGACGCAAAACGAACTTGCACAAGGAATCGTCACTTCCAGCATGATTTGCCAGATTGAGAACGGCAAAGCATTCCCTTCCTATCAAGTGTTGCAATCGCTGTCTGAGCGCCTGAACAAGCCGATTGAATTCTTCGTAAGCGACACCGATGCGTCCAAGCGTCAACGCTCTTCCTACACGCTGGCAAAAGCCCTGATGGCGTCTGAGTCCTATGAAAAAGCGTACTCTCTGCTCAAAACCTTGCAGGAAACGCATGGAACGGAACAGGACGAGTTCCAGATGACGCTCTCGGAGTGCTGCCAACGACTCGGCAAATTCGAGGAAGCGAGCGAGCCGCTCGACAAACTGCTCTCCAATGCGATTCACAACGGCGACGTTTCGCAGCAGGTCACGATCTTGCAGCGCCTCGGCGACATCGCCGAGCAATCCGGCCAGTACCAACTCGCGCTCTACCACTGGCACAAAGCGTACGACCTCTTGAACAAAAGCGAGATCGACCCGGCCGTCAAATCGCGTCTCTTGACGTCGATTGGCAACACCTACTACAAACTCGGCTACCTGGAAGAGTCGCTGCAATTCCTGCAACAAGCGTATGACTCCCGCGAGTCGTTCCTCACTCTGGAAGAAGTCGGGCAGATGTACCTGAACCTCTCCCTGTCGTACCGCGACTCCAACGATTACAAAAAAGCGGCGTACTTCTCCGAGCAAGCGTACATCATCTTCAAGAGCCAAACCAACATGAAGCTGGCAACCGATGTGAAGCGTTCGCTTGGCGTCCTGTTGGGCAAGCAAGGCCAAGCGTTGGAAGCGCTGACGATTCTGGAGGAGTGCATGGAACACTACCTGCGTGACGGCGACCTGTACAACCTCGGCTTGACGGAACTTGAGGCCGCACAGATTCTGCATGCCAAAGGCGACCTCGAAGCGGCGATTGAACGCCTGCACAACTCGCTTGGCAAGTTCAGCCACAACGAGTTGGAAACGGCCCGCGCCCACCACATGCTCGCCGACATGTACCGCCACAAGCGCGATCTCCCGACGGCGATCCAACACCTCAACAACTCGCTGCACCTCTACCAAAAACAAGGCCAATCGGTCGGCCTGATCGAAGCGATGAGCCTCTCCGTCAAACTCTACGAAGAGTGGGATAACTTCCGCCAAAGCAAATACGGCGAAGCGATCACGGCGTAACAACGAAAACGAGCAAGCAGCAAAAAAAGCCCCCTGCCACCGAAGTGGCGAGGGGCTTTTTTGATCGGTCTTAGAGACCCGCACCTGTACGCAGAATGTCTGCTTTGTCGGTGCGCTCCCACGGGAGGTCGATGTCATGACGGCCGAAGTGGCCGTATGCTGCGGTTTGACGGTAGATCGGACGACGGAGATCGAGTTCCTTGATGATCCCAGCCGGACGCAGGTCGAAGTTTTTCTCGACGAGTTCGACGATCGTTTCGTCTGCTACTTTGCCGGTGCCGAACGTGTCAACCATGACGGAAACCGGACGTGCAACGCCGATTGCGTACGCCAGTTGCACTTCGCACTTGTCTGCGAGACCCGCCGCGACGATGTTCTTCGCCACGTAACGAGCTGCATACGCTGCGGAACGGTCAACTTTGGTCGGATCCTTGCCGGAGAACGCGCCGCCGCCGTGGCGAGCGTAGCCGCCGTAGGTGTCAACGATGATCTTACGGCCGGTCAGACCTGCATCGCCTTGCGGTCCGCCGATGACGAAACGGCCGGTCGGGTTGATGAAGTACTTGGTCGCGTCGTCCACGAGTTCAGACGGGATCACAGCTGCGATGACGTGCTCGTGCAGGTCTTTTTTGATCTGCTCCAAGGTCACTTCTTCAGCATGCTGGGTCGAGATGACGATGGTGTCGATGCGAACCGGTTTGTCGCCTTCGTACTCAACGGATACTTGGGTCTTGCCGTCCGGACGCAGGTACGGGAGCGTGCCGTTCTTGCGAACTTCGGTCAGGCGGCGGGACAGTTTGTGCGCGAGCGAAATCGGGAGCGGCATCAGCTCTTCGGTTTCGTTGCAAGCAAAGCCGAACATCAGACCTTGGTCGCCTGCGCCGATCGCTTCGATCTCTTCGTCGGACATTTGTCCTTCGCGAGCTTCGAGAGCTTTGTCAACGCCCATTGCGATGTCGGCCGACTGCTCGTCGATGGAGGTCAGAACCGCACAGGTATCCGCGTCGAAGCCGTACTTCGCACGGGTGTAGCCGATCTCGCGGATGGTTTCACGAACGATGCGCGGGATGTCTACGTAGGTGGAAGTGGTGATCTCGCCGGCTACGAGAACAAGACCGGTCGTAACGGAGGTTTCGCACGCGACGCGCGCGTTTGGATCTTTTGCAAAAATTGCGTCCAGAACGGAGTCGGAGATCTGGTCGCAGATCTTATCCGGATGGCCCTCAGTGACAGACTCGGAGGTAAACAGGTAACGTTTTGCCATAAGGTGGTCCCCCTTTTATGTATCAATTTCCTCAGACGAATTCCGAGGTTTCTCTTCAGGTACAGAAGTTTTTTACAGAAAACATGTCTAATGTACTGCATTTCCTAGACTGTGTCAACGTGTTCTCCCCAATACGCATGATTTCTCTTCGTCTGTCTAAGATAGGAGTAACAGAAAAAGGCTCCGGTCGCACCCGGAGCCGTCTGTACATAGAGCTGTATGAAGTTTTATGCAGTTTTACGACTGTTTTCCCTGCACCAACGCCGCCTGCGAGAAGGCGACCAGTTTGCGGACCATGTGCCCGCCGACGGCGCCCGCATCGCGGGTGGTGATATGCCCCCAGTAGTCCTCGCTGCCTTGGTAGACCGGCAAGCCCATCTCCGCCGCGATTTCATACTTCATGTCGTCCAGCGCCTTGTGTGCTTCTTGGAGCAATTGGCCTTTGTTGCGTCTGCCGCTTCCGAGTGCCATGTCGTATGCACCTCCACTTGGGGTTTCCGACGGTCGTCTGTCGGTACTTCTAGTGTGTGCAGGTCGGTGCAGGATACCCTGCAAAGAACTTGGAGGTTACGGTTCATTTTTCATCTGTTGGACGATGCCTTTCAGCTTCTGCGGGTCATACTTCCAATAAGAAACGCCGTACAGATCGAGGAAGTCGCCCGGCACCGTATACGCACTGACTTTCGCCGCATCGCCGTGCATGGAGTACGCAAGCGTCCCCATGTCGTTGATCGACATGTCGGTCGTCAGCGAATCGCTCATGCCGCGCAGAGCTTTCGTCCAATCGACGAGCGACGAATCCTTCATCTTGGCCGTCAGCGCTTCGAGGAAGAGCTGTTGGCGTTGCACGCGGGCGATGTCGCCCATCTCTTCGTGGCGGAATCGCACGACGGCGAGCGATTGCTGACCGTTCAAGTGCTGCGTGCCCGGTTGCAGCGAGACCGTTCCTTCCGGGTCGTAGATCGGCTTATCGACGGCAAAGTCCAAACCTCCGACGGCGTCGATCATCTTCACGAATCCTTGGAAGTCGATCATCAGATAGCGATCCACGGTCAGGCCGGTCAGGTCGCCGACCGTTTTTTTCAGACGATCCATCCCGCCGATCGCGTAGGCGGCGTTGATCTTCTCCATGCCGGTCGGCAGTTGCACCCTCGTGTCGCGCGGGATGGAGAGCATCGACGCTTGGTGCTTCGACGGGTCGATGTGCGCGAGAATCAGCGTGTCGGTGTTGAAATTCTCCCGACGTTGCGCTTCTCCCGACTTCGGGTCGCGGTCCACGCCGATGATCAGCACGTTGACCGGCTTGCCGTCCGGAATCGGCGGGACGTTTGCATCCGCTTGCACGACTTTGCGCTCCAAGTACCACCCGTAGGCTGCAAGTCCGGTCAAGCCCAGTACAAATGTGAAGACGAACAGAATCAGCAACAGACGGCCCCATTTGATCTTTCTCTTGGGCTTCTTCGGTGGCGTCGGTTGATTGGAACGAACGACATTGGCGTTGCTGCCATACTGTTTCCCGAGATAGGCCACTGGTTTTCAGATCCCCCATTGCAGTTTAAAAACGGTACGAAAAAAGGCTCTGTCGTCTGCCGGCAGAGCCTCTTTCTCATGGTTGGTTACTGGACCGTATAGGTGCCTCGCACCATGACATAGGCGGTGCCGTTGCCGACCTTCATGCCGCGACCGTCATTGCGCGGTGTGAGCAGCAAGTGGTTCAGCTCAACTTTGTCTCCCTGTGCCAGATCGGCGCCCCCGGTGACGTCCGAAACGCCGCCGTTCGAAGAAGCGATCGCCGTCGCCGTCCCTCCGCGCAAGATCAATTCGGAGCCTTCGCCCCCTTTGATCGACTGCCCGGCGCTCAGGGTGACGACTTTGTAGGAAGCGTCTGTAGACGCCGGCGTCCCGCCGCCGGTGTTCCCGCCGCCTCCGCCGTTGGAGACACCCGCCAGCTTTTGGTCCACATAGCTCTTGGTGACGATCGGGTCGTCTGCGGAGCCCGGTGCGCTCGGTGCATCTGCTTTGGAAACTTGTCCAATGGTGACGCCGATGGCGAGCGTCAGCACCATCGTGCCCAGGAAGGTAAGTGCTTTTTTCATGAGTGGTTGTGTCCTCCAGTCCAGAGTTCTGCTGAGACTCTTTTTCGACACAAAACGCGGTCCATCCTGCAGGACGAAAGACCTTATTTTTTCCTGTTTTTGTCGGTGAGGACGGTGATCACGAACTTCGGGAGCACGAGTTGGCGACGCCAGCGGCTCGGTTGAGAGAGCAGACGGTACATCCATTCCAACTTCAAGTTCTGCCAGAGCTTCGGAGCGCGCTTCACAACGCCTGCGAAGATGTCGATGCAACCGCCGACTCCAATCGAGACCGGCACGTTCAGCTCCGACTTGTGCTTCGAGATGAACAGCTCTTGGCGCGGCACGCCGAGTCCAACGAGCAAGAGGCTCGGTTGGAACCCTCGCACCGCCGCTTTGATCTCCGGCAGATCGGTCTCTTTGAAATACCCGTCCCGACCGTCGATGCGCAAATTCGGGTAGCGATGGCGCAAGTTCTGAACGGCCAGCGCGTTCGACTGCGGACTCGCCCCCAGCAAAAAGACACCGTGGCCGTTTTCGGCACAGTGTTCAATCAAAGCGGTGGAGAGTTCGACGCCTGTGACGCGGTCGTGCAGGGCATGGCCGTAATACTTCGACGCCCAGACGGCACCGATGCCGTCCGGCGTGATCAATTCCACATCCTGAAGAAGCGCCATGAAGGCCGCGTCCTCGCGCGCCAACATGACGATCTCAGGATTGGCTGTGATGATATGGCGCGGAGTCGTGCCCCGCAAATCTTGCTCCAATTTATGAAGCGTCTCTTCAAAAGTCAGCGTCGAAAACGGCACGCCTAAAATCTGAACCCGGTTCTGCATGGTTACGCATTCCCTCGCTTTAGCGCTTGCAATTGAGCGCTCACTTGGCGCAGCTGAGCATCGTCGACGTAGAAATACCAGAGGTTGTCATACTTCGAGATGCGGTTCTGACCGCTTAAATTGAGCGTTTTGATCCCGTCCGCACGGGTGCCCGAATAGCGCATCACCAGCGCCATCCAGTCTCGCGGCGGCACGTCCGTTTTGACGTGGTCGCCGAGAATGTCGAGCGTCTTGACCAGTTTCGGCCAGTTCGACGGCTCGCTTCCTTTTTGAATCATAGCACGAATGACGCGTTGCTGTCTCTGCATCCGACCCGTATCGGCCAAAGCGTCGGCACGGAAACGAGAGTAGTCCAGCGCTTGCTTCCCGGTTTGAAGCGTTTGCCCTTGCACCAAATTGATATGGGTCCCGTCGGACGGGTCGTTGTAGCGCATGTTTTTCTCGACCGTCACATCCAGTCCGCCGAGGTTGTCGACGATCTGCCGGAATCCTTCAAAATCGACGGTGGCGGTGTGGTCGATTTGGATGTTCAGGAAGTTCTCCACCGTTTTTTTCATGAGCGGCAACCCGCCCCAACTCATCGCATGGTTGATTTTCGTCCAGCCGTGGCCCGGCACTTGAGCTCGCGTGTCTCGCGGAATCGACATCAAATAGACGTCGCTCCCGTCCGGCGGCACCGTGGCGACGACAATCGTATCGGAGCGGGCCGCTTCGCCCTTGCGTGAATCGACGCCGAGCAAGAGAAACGTCTTGCCTGTTTTGGCGGTTTGATTCGTGTTGAGTCCTGACATGTAGCCGCTCAGCCACTTGGCGAAGGGGTGTGCTTCTTGCGGTGTGGCTTGCACCGTGGGAGGAGGTTGCGGTTCAGATTCTGTCGCAGGTTCAGGCTCGGGTTTTACGTGCTGGACGTGGACGTGAGCGTGGGGCTGCTCCCGTTGCACCGAGTACCAATCTTGCATGGCATTTGGTTTTGGCGCGGCCGGCTGGTATATGCGGTCCGCCAGCAGGTTACACTTATAAAATCCGTAGATTGATAGCACGAGGATGACCCCCAGCGTGGCGGCAAGCAGCGTCCAAAGAAACCGGAATCTCGATTTGCGCGGGGTATTTCGTGCCACTTCGGTCGCCTCCTCCGTCGTGATTTTCTTGGTGTAGTATGAGGAACAATCAGGGTCGTCATGCGCTGTAAGTTTTCCCATCCATCGCTTTTCATCGGGGGGGTCGAATGGTATACTAGTTCTGTATTTTGACCGCACGAGGAGCAGAGCTAATGCCGCGTATCTTAATATCCGGTTACTACGGATTCGACAACTTGGGTGATGACACCGTCCTGTACGGCATCATGTCGAGCATTCGCAAGGAACGTCCTGATGCGGAACTCGTCGTGCTCTCGAACCAGCCCACCCGCACGGAAGCCTTGTTTGGCATCCAAGCTTTTAACCGCTGGAATTTTGGCGTGATTTTCCGCGAACTGATGCGTTGCGACATGTTGGTTATGGGAGGCGGTAGTCTCCTGCAGGACGTAACCGGTGGACGCAGCATTTTGTATTACTTAGGGATTGCACGACTGGCGAAGATGATTGGCAAGCCGATTGTCTTTTATGGACAAGGCATTGGTCCGATCTCCAAGCCGCTCAGCGAGAGGTTGATCCGCAAAGTCGTCAACCATGTCAATCTAATCACCGTCCGTGACGCCAAGTCGCGCGACGATCTCGAAATGTACGGCGTCTCCAAGCCCGAGATGTACGTCACGGCCGACCCGGCTTTTGCGATCAACCCGGAGTTGTTCTCCAAGGACGCCGGTGCCAAGATGTTGAGCGAATTCGGTGTGCAGACCCCCTACTTGGGCGGCAAGCAGAAGATCGCCGGCATCGCGATTCGCAACTGGGTGACGCCGCACCCGTTCCACAAAGTTCTCGCGCAGAACGCCGACGATTTGATTCGCGCCGGCTGGAAAGTCGTGTTCATCCCGATGCAATATCCGGGGGACGTAGGCGCGTCGCAGAAAGTGCTCTCCTACATGAAGGAGCGCGCCGTTTTGCTCAACCGCCAGTTCTCATTCCGCGACATCGCGAATATCATTGCCAACACCGACCTGATCATCGGGATGCGCTTGCATTCGTTGATCCTCGCCGCGCACTGCGGAGTGCCGTTCGTCTCGCTCTCCTACGATCCCAAGATCGACCGTTTCGTCCAGCGTGTCGGCTACGACCGCCAAATCGATGCGGTGAACAACGTCACCTACGAAAGTCTACGTGACACGATCCAAGATTGTGTGGAGAACCTCGAACACTACCGCGTCATGATGCGCCCGCATGTGGAAGAATTGCGTCAAGAAGCGGAGAAAAGTGGAGAATTAGCAGTTCGCTACTTGGGTTAACTTGAAATTTTACCAACTCCGAGTGAATTAACTATTGTTAATTCTCCACAAACTGTCTAAAATAAGAGAAAGACCTTTTCCGAAACGAGGTTTTGCGAATGGACACCTACTTGGAAGAAATCGAACGCATCCGCCGAAAGTTGAACGAAGTCGTGAAGGAGTACCAAGGGGATCTCTTGCACCCGAATGTCCTCCTGTTGAGCCAACAGCTCGATCGCTACATCGTCACCTATCATAGCAAGCCGTTGCAATAGCCACCTTCCGATTTGTTTGCGTGTCCGTCCCGATGACCTTACGAAAAAACCTCCGCTCCGGTTGCCCGGATGCGGAGGTTTTTTTGTGGAGTTACTTCAAGATCGCCATCTGTGCGCTGTCATCCCAGTCAACGGTCAAGTTGAAGAAGTTGCCGAGCGCTCGCAGCGGAACCAGCGTGCGGTCGTTGATCTTCTTGGCCGGAACGTCGAGGGTAACCGGCTGTCCGTCAACGGTCGCTTGCTTTGAATCGATCTGCAAGGTCACGACTTTGCCGTTCTTGTTGGTGAGGGTGACCGTTTGCGTCGCTTCGTCCCACTTCACGTCTGCGTTCAGCGCGGTGCCGATGGCACGCAGCGGAACGAGGGTGCGGTTGTCGAGGATGACCGGTTGTACGTCGAAGGCCGGTTTCTTGCCTTGGACATAGACTTTCACTTCGTTGGTATCGCCCTTCTTGACGTGTTGCTTGGAGAGGCGGGTGTAGATGTCTTGGTTGTTGTAATCCAGGGTCAGCGCTTTTTCGAGCGACTGGATGGCGCCGTCCGGGTTCTGCAGTTTGTCTTGCGCGTCCGACATCACGACGAGATCGTCCGGTGCTGCTTCGCCCGCGTCGTCCTTGGCTTTGAGCGCTTCGAGCACTTGTTGCAGCGCGTCTTGGTCGGTGGTGGAGCCGTTTTGCTTCGCCCAAGCTAAGAGCAGGTCGAGTTGCTTCTCCAGCGACGCGAGTTGCTTTTTGAGCTCGTCGAGGTGTTTGACCATGTTGGTGATTTTGTTCGTCCAGCCTTTGTGTTTGCCGTTGTCGGAGTGGCAGGTCGTCGTCACGCCGCCCGAGCCTTTGCCGTCCGTGTGGCCCCAAGCGTTGTCGTTTTGTCCGTGCTCGTCATGCTGTTTGTCGTCGCCCTTGCCGTGCCCGTGGTCGTTTTTGTCAAACCCGAAGCTCGGTTGCGGAGTCGGTTCCGGCGTAGGTGTCGGGTCGGGAGTAGGCGTAGGGTCGGGCACAGGTGTCGGGTCGGGAGTCGGGGTCGTCCCCCCGTTGTCGTCCTGATCTCCTTCGTCGTCGTCGGAGCACATGTCACCTGTCGTCGGGTCGGTTGTCGTGCCGCCATCGTCACCCGGTACGACGACCGGAGGTTCTGCCGGATCGGTCGGTTGAGTCGGTGGGGGGGTCGGCGTACCCGGATCGGTTGCAAATGCAGCTGAGACCGGCGCGGTCATCAACGTCACGGCCATGATCATCGCCGCAAACTTCCACTTTTTCATAAAAAACTCCTCCTCGTTTTCCCAACGAGTGCTGCTCACCGTTCTTGAAAAAACATCTCAAGTTCGGCAACCCGGCTGCCGTCGTGCATACGTCCGCACGGTAGGCCCGTGGCTTTGCGTCCCTGTCTTTCGATCAGGTTTGCCTTTATCGGGAGAAAATGTTTGTCTATATTATTAATCTTACAAACCTTGCGAAGTTGTCACAAGCGACAAAAGTCCTAGCTAAAACGCATGGACATCGAGGATTTCCAACCCCAACACTCGATTGGTGTCCGGATAGACCGCGTCTTGCTCCGTTTCCAACCACGCATAGCCGTAGTAATACTCCCCGTACGAATCATAGAATCCCATCCCGCCGCTCTCGGTGGACACGCCCTGTTCCTTCACCGCTTGGTTCACATCGACAAACAGATAGACGGCACTCTGCTCGCGATCGGAGCGGTCGTTTGTCGGTCGTGTCTGAACGCCTTCGACGTGCCCGTCTTTGTAGACGCGAATTTTTTGGAGACCGGGTTGTAACACAAGGGCGTCTGTCGAAGTCTTGCCTGTGCCCTGCGGCAAGAGTTGGACCACGCCTTGGAAATTCGCCGGAACGTTGAGCGTGATCTCCATGCCGTTGGACGTGCGCTTGACTTCGCGATCCAGATAGGCCCGGTAGTCAGCTTCAAACGCCGCCTCCGTCACCCCCGTCGCCGATTCAAACGCATGGGTACCGCCCGAGACGTACGCGTTCAGATAGCTGAGGAATTTCGTCTTGCCGTACGTCGCCACGTAATATTGATAGGCGAGATAGTCTTGCAATTCCACGTTGTACCCGGCGGTCGTCAGGGCATCGATGGTGCCGTCCTGACTCGACAGGAGGGGTTGGTATTTGCCTTGCTCCACGACCCCGAGCACATAATCGCGCAGCATGCCGTCCATCTGGCGGCGCATGACGGCCGGTTGCGACTTGAACTGCGCATCGAGCCCCGTCTGCCACGCCAAGCCTTCGTGTACCCAAGACGGCAGGGAGAGCCCGCCGTTCTGGTTGAGCAAGACGTGCATCAGTTCATGGGAGACCGTCTGGGTCAGCTCCCCGTCATTGGGCAGTTTGTTCAGCGGGATCAGCACATGCGACCCATAGGTCACGCCCTCCGCCGTTTCCGCCATCGACTTCGCGTTGCGATCGCCGCCGTACTTCGCGATGTTCTGCTCAAAGCCCTTTGCGGAGTTCGCCAAGTAGACCCAGACCGGCTTCTTGAACGTCTTGCCGATTTCGTTTTCGACGAGCGTCGTCAGGTCGTTGCGGCGCACCAACGACTGAAGATTCGCCGTCATCCCGTCCTTCAAGAGCGCGTCGTCGCCAACCACGCGAATTTTCGGCGCGTTGACGCTGTTGATCGTCACGCGGCCCAACGCTTCGTTCCAGAGCACTTCATCGCCGAACGACTCGGCGACAAATCGCACCGGCACCATCGTCCGGTCCTTCACCAATTGCGCCGGCACGTCAATCGGCATCGCCACCCCGTTTTTGGTGACACGGGTGCTCCCGATCGGCAGGCGCAACGTCACACCGTCCTTGGTCGCCACCGCCGTTTGGGTGGCCTCTTCCCAGCGCACATCGGCGCCCAAAGCTTCAAAAATCATCCGCATCGGAACGAGGGTGCGGTATTGAAACGCTTGTGGCTGCACATCGAACCGAATCCATTCGCCGTCCACATAGACGTCCGGTCGCTCCGGCGTCGCAGCGGAAGCCGCCTGAGCAACTCCCAGACCGCCCGCCACACAGACGCCCAGCAACAGGGTTTGCGTCCATCGCTTCCACAAAGTCATGTTCAAACACACTCCTCTCTCATGCTACCATCCTACTGTGAGAGTTTCCTACTTTGCAACTGGAAAAAAAAGCACCTGAACCGCGTGCGGTCAGGTGCTCTTTTGCTAAAAGTCGGTGTAGATGAAGCGCTCGCTCGGTCCTTCCGCGATCAGATAGACGGCGACGAGGAGCAACGCGAGCAAGACCCCTTTGGCAAACGCCTTGAACATGGATCAGACCCCCCACATGCGTTTTAAGAAAACGAAGGAGTTGTGCAACGTCGGAGAAGCGAAAAACACCCAGCCCAAGCAGACGAAGTGGAACGTCAGCGCCCAAGCTGCCACTTGACCCAGAGGTCGCGGGAGCCACGTCGACTTCGGACGGTACTTGCTCCAGACTTTGTTCACCGCTTGTCCGACGCCGTGCCACATCCCCCAGACGACGAACGTCCAGTTCGCTCCGTGCCAGAGACCGGAGATCGTCATGGCGAGGAACAGGAACAGGAGTCCCCGCGCAAATCCCTTGCGGTTGCCGCCCAGCGGAATGTAGAGATAATCGCGAATCCACGAGGACAGCGAGATGTGCCAGCGCCGCCAGAACTCGCCGAGACTCCGCGAGATGTACGGCCAGTTGAAGTTCTCCGGCAAGTGGTAGCCAAAGCATTGCGCCGCCCCGATGGCGACGTCGGAGTACGCGGAGAAATCGAGGTAGATCTTGAACGCATAGGCGTACATCGCCACCCAGAGCGCCGCAAGGGACGCAGAGCCCGGATCGGCGAAGATCGGCGCGAACAACGGGTTGAGCGAATCGGCGAGGGCGATTTTTTTGAACAGCCCGATGCCCATGCGGAACAGCCCTTGGTAGACATCTCCCGAGGTGAACGAGATGCGGTCTTTTTCAAACGACTGGATGCGCTTGATCGGACCCGCCACCAGCGACGGGAAGAAGAAAATAAACAGGAAAAACTCCCGCAGCGTGACGCGCTGGGCTTTGCCTTTGTAGACGTCGACGAGGTAATGGACGAACTCGAAGACGAAGAACGAGATCGCCAGCGGCACCGCCAGTTTTACGACCGGCAAGTTGCCCCCGAACCAGGTGTCAATCGTCGTGACCGCCATCTTCCAATACTTATAGTAGAAAAGCAACCCGACAGACAGCACGATGCCGAAGAGGAGCACGCGTTTTGACTTCGAACGGGAGAGAGAGTAGATGACGAGTGTCAGGACCAGCAGCAACACGAAATGCGGGACGCTGTCATACGCGTAGAACACGAACCCGGCGAGGATCATCACGAACGGACGTACTTTGGCCGGAGCGAGCGTATAGAGCAACAACGTGACGGCGAAAAAGACCAGGAATGTATACGTCGTGAAGATCATCGGCCCAAGACCCCCTTGGCTTTGATCTCGTCGGCCAATCGATCGGCGACGCGGGCGTTGCCCTCGCGAAGCATATGGTCATAGTCGCCAAAGAGGTTGGACGGAATCTCCCGGCTCAAGTCGAGGTACCACGAACTTCCACGGACCAATTTTTCACGCAGAAATTCTTGGTTGTCGTGCAGTTGCCCGAGCGAGAAAAACTGCCCGATCAACGACTCGTTCTGCGGCGCGAGGTAGTAGAGGACGTTGATGCCGTGCTCCTTGGCGTACTCTTGGAAGGCGATGAGCATCTTCACCGAATCGTTCTCTTCCTTCACAAGCAACCCTTTGCCGTAGATGCGCTCCATCGTGGCACGCTCTTGGTCCCCCCACGTCTTGCTCGTCCACGGAACCCCGATGATGTTCTCAGGAGTGGCCGTGTTTGCGGGAGGCTGTGCGGATGCCTTCGGAGGCGACAGCGCATCGACCGCATCGCGGACGTACTGCCTCGGTTGGAGGCCGAACAACTGCTTGTTGATCGCCGTCTGGTATTGGCCGATGTTCGTATCTTTGAGCCACGTTTTGAGAGTTTCCTCCACGCGGTTGTCGGCGAAAACGCCCTTGGGTACGTCCGGTTCGTACAGAAACTCCCGCTTGAGCGTCTTGTTGGCAAGCGCACCCTCTTGCAAGATGCGCTGCGAATAAAACACAACGTTCACATCGACGACGACGAGGTCGGGATGTGCGTCGGGTATCAATTTCAGCATCGCGTACAGGTCGGCAGGTCGAGCTCCCGGATACGCGAGGTTGGTGACGGAGGCATGGGGCATCTGCCGTTGCAAATTCTGCCGGAGAAAGTAGGGGATCGTCTCGTTCTGGTAGACGACCGAGCCGTACATCGTCGAGTCGCCCAGCGCGATGACTTTCGGAGACGGGGTGGCCCGAAGTTGTGCGACGGCGTTGTCCAGTTGGATGTTCTGTTCATAGAACGTGTCATCCAAAACCAACCGCTCCGTCTCCTTCGTCTCAGGCGCAAACGTGCCGGCCCACAAGTCCACGAGAAGCAAGGTGGAACAGAGACCCACGCACATCGCGAGTAATTTTTTCACAATACCACCTCATCGTTACAGTTGACACTCTTACCACTGTATCACACGACGATGTTCTCCGAAAACAAAAAAAGACCGCCCCCGGTACGGAGCGGTCGTGCATGATGAAAAGAGATCTTAAAATTCCGGTTCTAAGATAGATAAGGACGATACGGAAGAAGCTCCGAAGTTAGGCTCAGCTATGGACGCTTGGTTCTGTGCCTTTACCGTAACAAGGGAGAAAACAACTGCCAGAGCTACCACCAGAGAGAATACTACTTTTTTCAAAGATAAAGCCCCCTCACCCTGAGTCCTTCCTGCATGGAAGTCGTCATTTTTTGCATATAATCGCTCGCTTTGTCGAGCTCCCCACGCGAGTCGTATATGCTTACAATAAGAGCATAACACTTAGATACCTCACCAAGCAAGCCGAATTTTTCAAAAAGACCGACAGAACTTAACATATACTCTAATGACCGATCGTAATTTTGAAGTTCCTTGTATAGAATTCCCAAAGTTCTGTAAACGAAGGCGCGTTCACTGTGCTCGGCCGGGAGCAATTCCAAAGCTTTGAAACTCCACTTTTCCGTTTCTTGGTACTCTTTCATTCGGAGATTCAGGTTGCCCATCTCTCCATATGCATTGGCGATCAACTCTTCGTTGCCGACCGATTTAAATTCCTCGATACACTCTTCAAACACGTTTTGCGCTTCCGTGAAGTTCCCGAGTTCATATTGCATAATCCCGTAGTTCTGCTTGGCGCGATATTCTTGTACTCGATTGTTGACGCTTCGGAACATCGTGATCGCCGTGCGGGTCGTTTCCGCCGCTTGCTTGAAATCCTGCAGACGCCAGTAGGTGTTCGCAAGCCCTTGGTACGCTTGACCCAGCATGAACAGATTCGATGTACCTTGGAACATCTCGATCGCATTCTTGTAGTAAATGAGTGCAACGGATGCTTCTCCCAAGTAGGAAACGGTCAGCGCATAACGGCTGAGCAGGATCCCTCTGTCCTCGTTCGGCAAGTCGTTGACTTTGCTCAGTTCCTTGAGCGCTTGGTTCAGGTAGTGCTTTGCCAGCACGTAATTGTTGGAGTTCATCCTTGCCCAGCCGAGCTTCATGTACAGCTTCACAGCTTTCGAACGATCGCGCTCCAACGCAATTTCGTCAATCATACCCTCTAAAAGCTTGTTGGCTTTGTCGAACTCTTTAGCAAATACGTACGCGTCGGCGAGATCGAGTTTGATCTCTTCGGTGTGGTGTTCGTCGATGCCTTCGAGGCTTTCCAGCACTTGAATGGCTTTTTTATAATCATGAGAACCCATCAGAGACTTCGCCAATTTATAGCGGGTGTCTTCTTCGAGTTGATCTTGCATATCCATCAAAAACTCGTCAATCGGCACATTGAGCTTGCGCGAAATACCTTCGAGGAGTTTAAAGGAGGGGTTTGCTTTGTCCGACTCGATCTGAGAGATCATACTCGGGGTCACGAGGCCCTCCGCCAACTCCGTCTGCGTAATTCCTTTGCGCATGCGCCATTCCCTAATTTTCTGTCCGAGCGATTTATCCATGAACGTTTCCCCCCGAATCGATCTTCTTCTTTACAGAAAAGAGCGTCGCTTACTTAACGAATATCATATCTGATACTTACGTCTTTTGAAAGACGGGCATACATGATACAGCTACATTTTCGAAACATCTTCTCACTTTACAAGGGTGGGATTTTGATTCCCTCCCGAGCATTTGTAGATTTGACAAGGCTCAAGCCGTATCCAACCCCGATCGGCAGGAGCAAATAGAGGATTCCAACTGCCAGTTCCTTTCCATTTCCTCCAAACAAAAACGGCATCGCCATCTGCACGGCATCGAACGCCACATGGGCAAACAGCACCGTTTCAAACCCCCACCACAAGTAACAATACCCGATCAACAACCCGAACAGCGTCAATTCAATGAACCGCGTATAAACCGGATAGATCGGATACATGCTGTGCCCGAGTGCCCAAATCATCGCGGGCAACAGGCAGGCGAGGAATGAGCTCTTCCAGTACTTTTTGAAAAAAGTTACGCCAAACAGTCGGTAGGTGGTCTCTTCTTGAACGCCGGCGAGCCACGCCATCAACGGCATCAACAGCGGGAACCACATGTTCGACGGCGACATCGAGAAGTCGTTTTCAAACCAGACGCCAAAGACATGCTGGGCTACCCAGTAGAACAAGTTCTGCAACGTCAGCCAGATGAAGCACAACGCAAACCCGCGCCACATCGCGCGACGCAGACGGGTCCCCCACTCGGGATGGCGCCACGGTGTCCATAGCGTGAGGTCCACTTCCTTGACGAGCGCACCGCCGGTGAGAATCATCACATAGGAAGCCCCGCCCATCAGCACGGAGAGGATCGCCACGATGAGGATCACCACCACAAGTCCGATGCTGAGCGAGACGCCGGAACTCCCGGCTTCAAAGAACTTTTGTTGAAGCGTCGGCCATTCGTTGAGGTTGGAGAGGGCGAACAACCCTGTCACCACGAGACCGAGCCAGAGTGAAGACCACCAAGGTTTTTTTTGCTTGACCAAGAACAGAAAGATGAAGGCGAGCACGAACAACACGAACGTCAGCAGCAAGCTGAGCCCGGTCAAGACCATGCCGATTTTTTCTTGGGTGCTGTGCCAAGTTTGAAACTCCGTCGGCGTGAGGTAGGAATAGCTGACTTCGCTCACGGTGTCGCCTTTGACCTCAACGTGATAGAGAAGTTGCATGTCCCCGAGAGCAAACTCCGACGACGGGATCTGGTATTCAAAGGTATAGGTATGAATGAAATGATCATCCACCGTTCTCGTCTTAAGCGTCGGTGCCCCCTGTTCGACTCCCTGTGTCTGCAAAGCTTGTTGCGCTTTTTGCAACGCGCCTGCCTCGTCGGAGTCGTGTTCCACCGCCTGCCCCCCACGTTGCCAGGTCACGATCTGCCCGGTATCAGGGTCGATGCGGGTCACATACTTGTCGTGGCTCTGCTGCTTGTAGTACGTCACGGTCCAGTAGACGATCGGTTCCGCGCGGAGGCCTTCGAGATCGAACTTCTCCTGCAAACCGTACTTGCCGAGGTAGCCGTCTGCCAGTTGGTCGCTGTCCATCACCACGGTGGACTCATACGCGTGGAGGTCTACTCCTTGCTGTTTCCAAAAAGCAACCGCTTTCGCTTGCGCTCCCGCATGGTCCACGGCGTACGTTTGACGCACCGTTGGGTCGAACCAAGTCATGACGAGAAAGATAAGAAGTCCGACTATTCCGGCTATCCATAAATACCTGTCCTTTATACTTTTCCCGTTCCTCATCAACATTCCTCCCGAATTACTCTTCTTTCCAGTGTATACCACATGAAAGTTGCACATTCAAGCGCAAAAAAAGAGAAGCACCTCCGCCGGAGCGCTTCTCTTTTTCCTTATTTTGGATGATGATCGGAATTTTGACGGGTAAAGCTTTCTAGGCTTGGGTAGTCACGTTGACTTGGAAGGTCACGGTCGCGTCGTTGGTGCTCTTGCCGTCAGATGCTACCAAGGTGACTGTCGCGGTTCCGGGAGCGAGACCGCGGATGGTGAGGATGCCGGTGGTCTGGTCCAGTTGAATGTCCGCGTATTCGGAGCCGTCGTAGGTCAGCGTGTAGGCCAGCGCGTCACCGTCTTCGTCGCTGAACACTTGGTTCAGGTCGAAAGTCAGGTCCGGATCGCCAATCGTTTGGTTCTGCGTGTCGATCGTGTTGGCTACAGCCGGATCATGGTTGGCAGCAGGCGTCGGATCGGTAGCTGCCACATTGACATGGAACGTCATGGTGGCGTCGGTGCCGCCATGGCCGTCCGATGCGATCAGGGTGACAGTTGCCGTACCCGGTGCGACTCCGTGAATGTTGAGCACGTTGTTCTCCAAACTGACCGTCGCCACGCTGTCATCGGTGTACGGTGCCAGCGAATAGGACAGGATGTCTTCCGGATTTTCATCGACAAAATAGTTGTTGAGGTCGAACTGCTGATCATCGTCGCCAACTTTGGTGACGTAATCGGGAAGTTGGTTCACCATTTGCGGGTCTTGGTTCACAAAGGGCGGGTCCGGATTCACGGTAACCTTAAATGTCGTGAAGCCGGTCGCTCCACGGCTGTCGGTCGCCGTAACGGTGATCGTGACGACGCCCGGAGCATGCGGTTGCAGACGCACGCCAAGCGAGGCAACCATGACATCGCAGATCGACGGATCACTTGAAGTCGCCGAGTAAGTCAACGTATCGTCCGGCGTATCTTGGAAGGTAAATTGAATCGGGATACGCGGTATCGGGCCGCTTACTTCCAATACCTGATCTCGAATCGGCCAGACCACGTACGGAGCCACGTTGTCGACGAGCGTGTAGGTCGCCCAATCCGGCTTGACGTGTCCGAAGTTGTCGGCCATATACAAACGATAATCGCCGCTGGCGAGGCCGGCCGTCGGAATCTCGCCGGTCATGCCTTCACCTACACCGGTCACAGAGGTCACCGCTGCTTTGTGGTCTGCGACCAACGCTTCCAACCCCTCCGTGCTGAGCGGGTGCGCGTTGTTCGGAACCAGATAGACTTTGGAGTTTTTGTTGGCCGTTACATAGAATCCGTCCCCGATTACAATCTCATGGTTCCAGGTCGACGGGTCCATGTTGGCTTGTGTCCAAGCCAACAAGATTTCCGGGAGGAGATCTTCTTGGTTCGCGAACAGTCCTTGCGCAACATCGAGGAGCGCGTACAGGTCATCTTTGACGGAGTAGTCTGCATTGTCTACGAAAGTTTTTGCTTCGTTGAGCGACCCTTGGGTAATGTCACTTGCCAATGCCGTGTGGGTGTTGTCGGTGAACAGGGCTTCGACGACAGACGGAGCCAGTGCGCCGGATGCGTCGTACAGTTTGATCTCGGCATCGATCCAGTCGCCGTAGTTCGGGATCGCTTGGCCCGTGGTCATCGAAGTCAACGTGATCGTTTGGTCGAGGTCGAGGAGGAACGAGAGCGTTCCTTTGTCGGCCATCGTGACTTGCTCCACAGTCGGAATCATGCCGATCAGATCGAAGAAGTTCTCCTGCATTTCGAGGATGTAGAGCAGGTTCAGGTCGTCGATCAGGTTGTAGATGGCCATGTCCATATCGCTGAGGCCCACGATGCGTTTCATCGCCTCGACGTAGGCATGGCGAGCATCTGCTTCCGACATGCCGGACAGGGCGATCGATTGCGGGTCGAGCAGAACGTCGAACATGTCGAATACTTCGTAGAACTTCTCCATGTCGAAGTCGGCTGCGAGGTGGTCTTTGTCGAGGTCGCCGTTCGCGTCCGTCGCAAACAGCTTGTTCACTTTCAATTGCTCGACTTTGACCAACTTGTCGAGGCCCGGAAGTTCCGGCGTATACACGCCGTTGACCCGTGCCGCGCTGACCGCTTCTACGGCGGCGGTAATTTCGACGGAGATCGTGCCGAGGTTGTCGTACGTGATCTCCGATGCATCCGGCAATTGAGCCAGTGCTTGGACTGCGGAATCGCGGAACTGGTCGTGATTCACTTGGTTGATCAGTTGATCGACTTTTTCCAAGTCGGCTGCGAGGATGTCGAGGTTGGTGAGCGTGTATTTCGAATGGCGGGCATTAAATTCTGCGACCATCGTTTGCGCCCATTCGAGCTTTTCGTGAACTTGTCGGTAGTTTTCAATCGTGATGTTCTCCGGTTGCGGCAGGTCCTTCAAGGCCGTCATGGCTCTCAAATAGATATCGAAGTTAGAACCACGGCTATCATCACTGTTGCTATTGCCGTTGCTATTTCCAGTGTTGCTATTGCCGTTGCCGTTGCTATTTCCATTGCCATTTCCATTGTTGCCATTGTCGGTACCATGACCGTTATCGTTGCCGTGGCCCTTGCCGATTTGGTCTTTCGCTTTGTCGTAGTTCGCGAAGACATCGGAGAGTTGCGAGCCTTGGGGTACTTTTACATTTTGAACTTGGGTGCCCGGCAGCAGGGTGATCTTGGACGACTTGTCTTGCACGTTCAAGTTTTCGACCGAACCTTTGCCGTCGAGTTGGAGATTCTTGACGCCGGCGCCGACGGTGACGTTCGTCAGGGTGACATGTTCATCCGCTTCGAGGCGTGCGTCTGCGTTGACTTGAATTTGGTCAACCGTCGTGCCGTTTGCAGATTTGACGTGTACGTTTTGTTTGTTGATCTCCACCGCACCGAGCGTCGCGCCGTCGAACACGACCGTGTTCTCATCGCCGCCGTTGACGACCGTCTTGCCGCTGACTTTGACTTTGCTGGAGTAGAAGTCATGCTTCACGCCTTCGCCCACTTCAAAGTCCCCGTTCACGTTCAAGTTCAGCAGCGACACGTAGTCCGCCGAAACTTTTACATGGCCGTCAACCGTCGCGCCCCCTGCATCGAGCACGGCGTTGCCGCTGAATTCGGCAGACCCTGCCGCCGGCGCTTGGCCTTCGTGGACCAGTTCGAGGTAGGTGACTTTGGTGATCACTTTGTCTTTGATTTCAAAACGCATCTTCGCGTTCTTGAGAGCCGCCGAGTTCTTCACGTTGAAAAGCGGCTTCAGAGCGCCGGACACCTGATACGGCATGCCTTTGACGGTAACCGTGCTGTCCGCCACGATGTCGATCTTGGACGGAACTTTGTTCACATAGTTGACTGCCACTTGCGCCACTTCTTGACGCTGGGCGGTGTTTTTCGGGTTGAAGTTGGTGCCGTCGCCGTTCATCAGGCCCATCGACAGCGCCGCTTGTACGTACCCTTTTGCCCACGAGGAGACGTTTGCTTGGTCTGCCACCGTCAACTCGCCGTCTTGCGCGCTGCCTTGCCCTGCTTTGACCAACAGCACCGCCAACTCTTCACGGGTGATTACATCATCCGGACGGAACGTGCCGTTGCCATCGCCCAGCATCAGGCCGGCATTTTTTACAGCTTCAATATAGGACAAGCCCCAGTGTCCGGACGGAACGTCTGCAAACGAAGACGTCGTGGCCGCCGGAACCTCTACTTGCATCAAACGGGTCAGCAAAACCGCAAATTCAGCACGCGTAATCGTATCGGTCGGGCGGAAGCTACCCGTAGGGTCGCCGTTCATCAGTCCGAGGTCTTTTACTTGCACGATGGCATTCTGTGCCCACGAATCCGCTTTCTGCAGATCTGCGATCGTTCCCGTCGTCGGAGCAGCAAGCGCAGAGGTTGGTGCCAAGGCGGTCGTCAGGACAAGAGAAGCGGCAAGCCATTGGTTCAACTTTTTCACAGGTATAGATCCCCTCACCTAGTAGTCTCGTTTTCTATAGGGTACATCCTGGAGATGTTAGAATTCAACCACTTTTGAAAAAAAAGATCCAAACGCATTTAATGCGTTTGGATCTTCACTGTGTTTTCCGTGGAGTCAACCTTTACTTTCATCCATTTAAGAGCGTCGACGGACAAGTAACTCGTACCGTCGATCACGCGCAACGGATGTCCCGAGAGTTGGGTACCGTCCACCGTCACAACTCCGTCTGCAAGGCGCACCGTCGCTTGATGTCCTTGCAGGGTGAAGGTGACCTGATCTTGCTCCGCCACCCATGTCACAGGCGCTCCCAGCATCTCGACGGTGTAGCGAAGCGGGAGATAGACCTGTCCGTCCAACGTGAGAGGCGCCGGAATTGTGTTGTCCTTGGAATCGAACACCACCGATTGCTCGTGGTCAGGTTCCAGCACGCCGAGAGCTGCGTTCAAGAAGCTCTCCGGGCGCGTCATGCGCACATCGGGGGTCAAGCCGACATGATCCGGTGTGGTGCCGTCTGCGAGCATCCACTGGTCGATGGAGACTTTGATGTAACCGCCGTTGGGCAGTTCCACAGGTTCTTGCATCGTGCCTTTGCCGTACGAGGTTTCCCCCACCAACTTGGCGCGTCCGTTTTTTTGCAGAGCGCCTGCGAGAATTTCCGAGGCACTCGCCGAATGACGGTCGATCAGCACGGTGACCGGCAGTTGGTCGTCACCGGCTGCGTCCGCATCGAAGGAGACGATGTTCCCGTCCTCATGCATTTGCAGGATGATGCCCTTGGTCAGCAAGCTGTCGGCGATCTCCAGCGCGCTTTTGACCAAGCCGCCGCCGTTGCCGCGCAAGTCGAGCACGAGGCGCTTCGCTCCTTTTTCTTGCAGGTCGGAGAGGGCTTTGGCGTACTCTTGGGTTGTGCGGTCGCCAAAGGAATAGATACGGATATACCCGGTGCCGTTCCCGAGGTCTTTTTGCGCAACCATCGGCAGTTCAATCGCTTCACGAGTCAGCGTGACCGACTTCGGTGCCTCTGTGCCGCGCACGATCCGGAACGTCACCGTGGTGTTCGGCAAGCCGCGCAAGAGGTCTGCGAGCTGATCCAGCGTCGACGGAGCGGCGGCGGTGTCTCCCACCTGTACGATGCGGTCCCCGACTTGCAGACCGCCCTGCTCGGCAGGAGTACCGGCGTAGACTTCCTTCACCACCAAGGCTTGGCCGTCGTCGCTGTGTTCCAACAGAACACCGATGCCTGCATACGCCTGTTGGATCGCATCGACGAACTGCTGGTACTCCTGCGGCGTGAAGTAGTTGGTGAACGGATCGTTCAGTTCGTTGAGCATGCCGCTCACCGCCGCTTTCAACAGCTTCTCTTGGTCTGGATGTGTAAAATGATCGTCGACGAGCAACGAGTAGATTTTGGTCAATGTGTCGAGGTTCTTGGGATCGACTGCGGCAGAAGCCGAGCTTACAGGACTGAGCAACAGGGCTCCGGCGAGGACGGTCATCGTCCATTTGGTTTTCCAGCGCATGAAAAAACCCCCTTTGCGTACCAGAATTCGGTACGGCAAAGGGGGTTTCCTGCTGTCGTCTTACAGTCGGTTGAACTTGCGCATCATGTTCGCAACGACTTTGGCGGTTTCCGCGCGGGTGATGTTCGCCTGCGGTTCGAAGATGAGCAACGGTTTGCCCTTCGGATCGGAATTTGCAATCGTGCGTCCAATCATCAGCTTGTTCGAGTTGACAGCTTCAACTGCGGTACGAGCGTAGATCGAGATATCTCCGGAGTCGGTGTAGATCTTGTCGAGGTTTTTCTTGGAGATGTCGTAGTCCTTGCCGAGCTTCAAGTTCATCGCCAGCGCGATCATGACGGCCGCTTGTTCGCGGGTGACTTTCTCATCCGGTGCGAACTGGCGGGTACCGACACCGCGGACGATGCCTTTTTGACCTGCGGTCTCAATGTAACGCCAGTCCCAATACGGGGAGACGTTCACAGCGTGCGGCAAGTCGAGGAACAGGTAGTTGTTCGGGTCATAGTTCAGCGGCAGGTCGAGGGCTTTGACCATCATCTGCGCGAACTCACCGCGAGTGGTCGGCTCATACGCGCCGAATTCGCCGCCGTCCTTGGAGTTCATGATGCCGCGCGCATACAGCAGCTCCATGTCATCGCGGGCGAAGTCATGCGATTCGGTGTCGTCGAAGCCATACGTGTTCAGGAAGACTGCGTAGTACCCAAAGTCGTCCATGGAAGCGGAGATCGTGTGCGACTTGGTGTCGACTTTCCCTCCGATGTTCTCCCAGTTGGTGGTGCCGTTTTGGTCGAGCAGGCCGTAGTGCCAGATCGACAGGCGGTTCGCTGCAAAGTCGCGAACTGCGTCATCGTACTTGAGCGTGATCGTGCCGCGGTTGGTCGGTTTCAACCAAGACGTCGGCATGTTCCGGTTCAAGACGTTGTACTTGGAGAACGGCGTACCCGTTTGGTTATAGTTCATCTCTTCTCCGTAGTACGGCTGCATCCCGTTGACTTGCACGTAGCCCGGTTGCATCGAATCATAGAACCCGGAGTCCACCCAGAACAGGTTACTTGCGTAGCCGAAGTGTTGCTGAACGGACAATCGGGTCTTGAGGAACGGATCGGAGTTGATGTTCACCACTTGTCCCAGATGGTTGAAGGTCTTTTGCGTGCGACCGTCGACCTGATCGGCGATCCCAAACAGGAACTGTTGCTTGTCGAACAGTTCGATTTTGGTCGTGGTGTCGTTAAACGGCGTCAGCATCGTGCCTTTCGGGAACGAGACGCTGATTTTGTTGTTGAAGACTTTCATGTTCGTGTTGGAGGAAAGCGTTGCTTTGTATTGCGCGCCGATCGTGTCGGTGTTCGCATAGTTGACTTCGAACTGGTCGTTCGACTGCTGCGTCCCGCGCACGACGGAGTACTTGATGGTGTTGTTGCCCGCTTTCAGGCCGGTGACTTCGTACTTGTAGTACGTCTCCCCGTTCTCTACGTACTTCGTCATCTCGTTTTTGCCGATCAGAACTTTGTCAGCACCGTCCGCTTTGATGACGACCGGCACAAAGTTTTGGTTGACGACGCGCTCTTGCGGAAGCAGCGGCGAGAGAACTTGGTAAGGCGGGTTGCTGCGGATGATCGAGAGCGGCTTGAACGTGGTGATCGGGCCCTTGATCCCCTTGATGACGAACGAGTTCGTACCGAGGGTAAGCGGAATGCCCGTGATGCGGTAGTAGGTCGACGAGCCCGACAGACGCGGCTCGATGTCGATGGTCGTGCCGTTGATGATAAACGGAGCGGCCGGCGTCGTCGTGCCGTCGGCGTTGAACGTGATCGTGAAGAACTGAACGCCGTCCTTCATGATGACCGCTTTGTCCGCGTTGCCGACGGAGAACAGGATATCCGCCGATTTCTCGGTGGTGTCATAGGTGGAGTCGGTGCCGTTTTCCAGTACGAACTTACCTGTAGCGTCCGTCACGTTGCGCGAAGACGCTTGCGCAGGCGGCGGAACCGGAACCGGGAACGGCATCGCGATGTTCGGCGCGTCGTTGGTGAAGTAGTACACCGTCAGACGGGTGAGCACCGGAATGCCCTGTGCGGTGCCTTCGATTTTGATCTCATTGGCACCTTCGTTCAGAACGCCCGCCAACTGGTTCGGAGCGGCCGGATCGGCGTTCACGACGGTGAAACGGTTCGTGGAGGTGTTGATGGTGGCATGCTTGACTTGACCGTTCACGGTGACTTTGATGTTCTGCTTCTCCGTGTTGTCCACGAAGTTGAACAGTTTCCCGCTGAAGTCCGGCAAATCGGTCAGCGTATAGTTGTCCCCGTCGTAGATGCCGTAGACGGCGATCGACGGAATCGGGGTGTACTTGATTTGGATCGGAGAATAGTTGTCCGTATTGCCCGAATCGGTGATCGAGAAATTCAAGTTCATGTCGCCGACGAACGGCAATTTGAGGATCTTGATTTCCCGCGAGCCGGCACCCGGTGTGTCGTCGGACGCCACGATGGTGTAATCGGTGCCGTTGACGAGGGTGACGGTGTTGCCGTTTTGGGTGACGGACACTTGCGGAGTGAAAGCACCTGCGTTGTTCTGTGCGTTGATTTGCGCATAGATCGGCAACGTGGAGATCGCCGAGGAGAAGTACCCCGGGGTTCCGCCGGTGTCGGTCGTTTCATCGACGCCGAAAATCTGTTTGACGTTGGAAATCGAGGCTTTGGATGAGTCTTTGTACACGAACGGGATCGTCGAAATCAGCGGTTTCTGCTGGTTGGACCCGTCGTAATACTTGCCGGTCAACGTGAACGTATACGTACCGTTGGTCGAGATCGGCCAACCGGCCGTTGCCGTGACGCCGGAGAGATCGATGAAGAACGTGTAGATCTTGTGTCCTTTTGTGTCATCGACCGGCGGGTTGACGATGTTCACTTTCCCCACAAGCTGCGGGTCTGCCGTCGAGATGGCAAACACACCGGCAGAATCGCGAGAGAGAGCGACCGTATCGAATTGCAACTGCGGATCGATGCCGCCGTTGGACGGAACGGAAACCTGTGCCTTGATCCCTCTCGGAAGGCCGGTCGAGGAAGAGATGACGCTGCCTCCGTCGATCTGCACAGCATCGTTGGCCGTGTTGTTCATGTCCGATTGCATGTAGACGTTGTACAGGGCGCCCGGACCATTCAAGAAGATGATCTTGCGCTGGATGGTGTACTGACGAGTGTCAGACTTCGCCACGAACGTCAGCGTGTTCAATCCAGGCGTGAGAGCATAGTTCGAAAGGGAGAAACTATTCGTGCCATACTTGTTTGCGTTGGTGCCGTTGACGGTAACCGACTGGGCGTTGGAAGTGGAGATCAAGAAGAACTGTTGCGCTTGATCCACGAACGGGATCGTGGAGTCGTTGAGCTTCTCGGCCCCGTTGAGCGAGATGTCCAAGATAACCGGCGCATTGTCATAGTAGATGTAACAAATGCCTTCAACACCACTAGGAGTTGCGATGGTGATTTTGTTCATCCCGACAAATAAAGCAATGTTCTGAAGCGAAAATTCTTGGTTGGAAGGGCCGGAGATCACCGGAGTCGCAGTTTGCACGACTTTGGGAGTTCCTTTGTCCACCCAGTTGTTGCCCGCATCCAGCACTTGCTGCTGAACTTTGTACGACAGGTTCGTCGGAACAGTTTGTGAAAACTGCCCGTGGAACTGGTCGATCACGGCAACGTTGACCGGATTGTTCATGGCTTCCGTAGGGGTCTTACCGAAGGCAGGGAACGTGAAATATTGCGAGCTGGCCGCTTGCGCCGGGAAAACGGGAATCAAGGTGAGCAACATCACCAGCGCAACGAGCACGCTCAGCAAACGACTTTGTCTGCGAGCCACCCAAATGTCCTCCTCTGCAGGTATTTTCTGAGTAGCGTACACTTTCGACAGGTTCGGACACAAGTCCTGCCGAATGATGTAAATTGGAAACAAAATACTACCTCGTTCGACCCCCACAAACAAAAAACGACCCCCCGTCGCATGCGCCGGGGGTCGTTTTTTTATTGAATCAGGTTGAGCACGAAGGATTTGAGTTCTTCCAGTTTTTCCATTGCGACTGTCCGGTTGTCGGCGACGGCGCTGAAGTAGAACTTGATCTTGGGCTCGGTGCCGGACGGGCGGATCGCCACCCAGGAACCGTCGGTCAGCACGTACTTGAGGACGTTGGCTTTGGGCAGCCCTTCGATGCCTTGCGCGTAGTCCTTGGCGGCTTCCACTTGCAGGCTCCCCATCGCGGTCAACGGCGTGCGGCGCAAGTCTTCCATCATCTGGGCGATTTTTTCTTGGCCTTCCTTGCCTTTGAAGGTGAACGAAAGCAGATCTTCGAGGTAGGTTCCGTACGTTTCGTATACCTCGTGCAGCACTTGGGAGAGCGTCTTGCCTTGACCCTTGTAATACGCCGCCATCTCCGCGGCCATCATCGCCGCTTGCACGGCGTCTTTGTCGCGCACGAAGTCGCCGATCAGGTAGCCGTAGCTCTCTTCGTAGCCGAACAGGAACGTGTGGGCTCCCGTCTCTTCGTACTCTTTGATTTTTTCGCCGATGAATTTGAAGCCGGTCAGGACGTCGACGGTGGTGACGCCGTTTTTCTCGGCGATGGCGCGGCCGAGGTTCGATGTGACGATCGTTTTGAGCATCACACCGTTAGCGGGAAGCGTGCCGTTTGCTTTGCGCTGTTCGAGGATGTAGTGCAGCAGCAGAGCTCCGGTCTGGTTGCCGTTGAGAACCATGAACTCACCGCCGGCATCGCGCACGACCACCCCGACGCGGTCTGCATCGGGATCGGTGCCGAGGATAACGTCGGCGTCCACTTCCTCCGCCAGTTTCATCGCCAACGTGAACGCTTGGCGTTCCTCGGGGTTCGGCGACTTCACGGTGGAGAAGTTCGGGTCCGGGAGCTCTTGCTCCGGCACGACGTGGACATGGCGGAATCCGAGTGCTTCCAACACGCGGCGCACCGGTTTGTTGCCGGTGCCGTGCAGCGGAGTGAACACGATCCGCACTTCATCGGACACAGCGCGAATGAGTTCAGGTTGCAGAGACAGGCCGACGAGTCGTTCGGTGTAGAGCTCGTCAATCTCGTCGCCAAGCATCGTGATCAAGCCCCGTGCGATGCCTTCTTCGAGTGAGAGAGCTTGCAACACCAACTCGTCCTCTACTTTGTCGATCTCCGCCAGAATCTGATCGGCGGCATGCGGCGGCAGTTGTCCGCCGTCCTCGCCGTAGACTTTGTAGCCGTTGTACTCCGGCGGGTTGTGGCTCGCCGTGACGACGATGCCGCCCGCCGCTCCGAGATGACGCACGGCAAACGACAGTTCCGGCGTCGGGCGCAGTTCTTGGAACAAGTACGCGCGCACGCCGTGGTTCGCCAGTACCCCCGCGGCCTCCGCAGCGAATTCCGGGGACATGTGGCGAGAATCGTAGGCGATGACGACCCCTTTGTTCTGTGCGCCTTCAACGTGTTGAACGAGATAGCGAGCGAGACCTTCGGTGACGCGGCGCACCGTATACGTGTTCATCCGGTTCGTCCCCGCGCCGATGACGCCGCGCAGACCTCCGGTGCCGAATTCGAGATGACGGTAGAAGCGGTCTTCGATGTCTTTCTCCTCCGACAGACCTTGCAGTTCTTGCAACAGATGCGGTTCGAGCGCTTGATGATGCAGCCAACGTTGATATTCGGACTGATACCCTTTCAAACGAAACCCCTCCTGATTCCTTCACCGATCTACTGGGTTGTGCTATTCAACCCTTTTCGTCGTCACCTATATCTATTCCTTTGCCAAGTATCTATACCAACGCAAAAAGCCTCCCCACCTGCTTGGTGGGAAGGCTTTTTGATGTCTTAGACCATGTCCACGCGGAAGGTGGTCAGGTCTGCGAGCGCCGACGGCTTGAGCGACGTTTCGCCCGGCCAGTAGAATGTGTGGAGTCTCGCTTCCCCGAACTTAATCGGTTGCATGTCCAGTTCGAACAGATGCGAGGCAAGCTTCTCTCCGAGTGCATCATAGAGAGAGAGCGGGATCACTTGCAAACTCAAATTATCGCCGACAGACACGGCATTGCGGATGAAAACGTGAGCAAACCACCCACCGTGGTGCGGACCTGCTTCATACGCTTGGAAATCGAACTGTCCGATCAAGAGCGGAGGGCATTTGGCCAAGAACTGCTCAAATTGCTGGATCTCTAAAATGCTGTACTCGCCCTTCTGTTTCTGCGTTACGTCCAAGAACACTTGGTTGAGCACCGTTGCAGTAGTCGGGATCGATCTCTCATCAAGTTCCTCACGCACAGGTTCTTGCTCCTCAACTGCGGTCACCGGCTTACGTCCGAACAAACGACTGAAAAAACCACTCACACCGATACACCTCCTTCTCAGAAGAGTATACCGCAGGCCGCACAAACTTAGCAAAACGCAAAAAAGGAGCCCCCGAAGGGACTCCTTTCTCGGATTATCGTAATTAAGCTTTAACGATAACTTTGAAGGTGATGATTTTGCCGTTGTTGGTGATAGCCGTTACGTTGAAGGTATCGCCAGCAGCGATCGTATCAATGGTATGAGCAACACCAGCAGAGTTAACGATGTTGGTTACCAGTACGTTTTGGGTAGTGAAGGTGTTGTTAGCGGAGATGTCGATGCCGTATTGGTCAACAACGTCTACTGCTGCGTTTACGAAGGTATCTACGAGAGCTTTAGTGGTCTTAGTAGCCACAGCATCATAGATAGCTGCGTAGCTAACGGTTGCAACGCCGTCAGATACCATTACATCGTCGGTCAAGGACAGCGTGTTAGCGACAGCCGGAGCCGTGGAGACAACAAGGTTTTTCACGATGGTCTGCGGGCCGGTTGCGCCTTCTACGGTTACGATAACCGGAACAGTACCTTCCTTGGTGGTAGCGTCAACAACCGTGCCATCGGAGTGAATCGTGTTGGTGTCAGCATCCGTGTAAGCGGTGCCAGCATCGTTGGTGCGAACGGTGTAGTAAGAGCTCGGAACTACAACCTTGGAACCATCAGCCAGTACGCCGGATACCTTAACTGCTACATCGTGAGGAGCATCGTTTGCGAGCAGCTTGGAGAAGTCAGCCAGCTCGTAAGATTTGATGTCTGCTTTTTCCACGACGGTGGAAGTGGAGGTGAAGCCGGAGTTAGCTACCGGAGCAGCTACACCGCCGGTAACTTTGAGCAGGGTGAAGGTAAGGGTCGAAGAACCTTTTACCAGACCGTGGAAGGTGGTGAAATCAATACCCGAGGTGAAGGTGGTCGCGCCATCAACTTTAGCAGAATCCGAGGATTCGATCTTCAGTTGGTAGTTGCCTTCAGCAGCACCGAGTTGCGCAGCCAACTTGGAGTTGTCGTAGGTGCGACCGTACTGGTCAGCAAGTACAACGTTATCCAAGGTCAGTTTGGAAGCGCCGTCTTTTGCAAAGTTGGTGTTGATGTTTTTCAGACCCGTGATAACGGTCGGAACAGCGGTTTTTTGGTACGCTACGTTAACGAATGCGCTCTTCGCTTTCGAAGTGATCGCGGAGATTACAGCGTGGCCTGCATTTGCATCAGCCGGCAGGGTCAACTTCAGTTCAGCTTTACCGGTAACATAGTTCGGAACGAAAGCAACCGTACCAACGGTAGAGGTGAAGGTAACGCCGTTTTGAAGGACGTTAACATCGGTGGTTTCTGCACCGAATTGGTCAACAGCGGTGTACGGGATGGTTACCGTTTCACCAGCAACAGCCAAGTCCGGAGCGGTCATGGAGAGGGTATCAACAGCAACGGTTTCCTTAACGTTTACATCGTAGGAAGCCAATTTGCCGGTGGTGCGGGATACGATGGTGACTTTAGCTGCACCAGCGCGAGCGGTAAGTGCACCGTTACCGTTCATCAGTTGGAGACCAACTGCTTTGGTACCATCAGCCAAGGTGATGTCTTTGAAAGCACCGATGGTAACGATGGAAGAGTCGGATACGGTAACAAGAACGTCGTTTGCGATCTTGCCTGCAGCAACAGCGTTGCCGTATTGGTCCTTCGCAGATACGACGAGGTCGAACTCATCGGTTGCCAGGTTGGTAGCTGCGCTCAGGGTCTTCGCGTTCGTGTTGAACAGGTCAGAGATCGTAACTTCGCTTACGGAAGACTTGTCAGATACAGTTACTGCCTTCGAAACAAAGGTACCGGTGGTCGGATCAAGTACAGCGATGGTAATTTTGTCGCCGACTTTGTAACCAGCATCGGTCAGCGAGGTGACGGTGTAAGCGCCATCGCTATCGGTATCTGCACCAGTACCGTTACCAACGGTGAACTTCACGCCGGTGCCGAGGGTGGTGGTTACATCTTCGCCGTATTGGTTAGAAACGGTGTAAGCAACGTTTACAACTTTGCTTGCATCAGCCGGAACGCCGGTCAAGATTGCATTGTCGTTGATGTCGACTTTTGCAACTTTTTGATCTTCAGCGGTGAAGGTCTTGGAAACTGCGTTCGCCAGGCCGTTTGCAGCTACGGTGTAGTCGCCAGCGGTCAGGTTGGAAGACAGGGTCAAGGTTGCAACTTTCTTAGCGTCATCGAAAGCAACCGAAGCAACGTTGATTGCGATGGAGCCTTTCTTAACGGAGAAGGAAGCTTTGGTGGTGTCAACTGCGGAGTTGAAGGTCACGGAGATCTTCTTAGCGCCAGCAGCTGCTACGGTAGCATCCAGTTTGTCCGGGGTGGTCACTTCTACGGTTTTGCCGCCGAAGGTTACGGAGTAGGTGGTTGCACCAGCAAGAGCGTCGGTTTTAACGGTAGCGGACTTCTTGTCAGCGGACAGGGTTACAGCGGAAACTGCAACTGCTTTGCCGTCAGCTTTGGAAGCGACCGTAACGTCAGCAGCCTTGATGTCAGCAACTTCTTTGGAGAAGTTGATCGTCAGGGTGTTAGCGTCGGTGTAGGTTACGCCAGCGAAGACGTTGTTTGCAACTTTGTCAGCTGCAGTCATCCAGCGGGTAGCCAAGGAAGCAACTTGCTCACGGGTAGCGGTGCCTTTCGGATCGAAAGCGCCGTTAGAGCCGGAGATGTAACCAAGGTCGAATGCTGCGCCTACTGCGTCTTTCGCGTAGTCGGAGATGGAAGCAGCATCAGAGAAGTTCAGCTTGGAAGCTTGACCGGTAACAACGTCGGAACCAGCAACCAGGTTGAGAGCGCGGCCGAAGAATACAGCCATGTCTTCGCGGGTCAGGTTAGCGCCTTCGCCGAAGGTGCCGTTGCCTTGACCTTTGATCAGACCAGCTTTTACGCAAGCTTCAACAGCTGCGTACGCGTAGTGGTCAGCCGGGATGTCGGAGAAGGTTGCGGTTGCCGGAGCAGCCGAGGTGTCGAGTTTCAGAGCTTTTGCGAGAACGATCGCGAAGTCTTGGCGCTCGATCAGGCCGGTCGGGTTGAATTGGCCGCCGCCTACACCATTGAGGATACCAGCATCAGCGAGTTGGATGATCGCGTCTTTCGCGAAAGAACCGTCGATGTCGGAGAAGTTGGTACCAGCGAATGCTGCCGGTGCTACGAGTGCGGATGCAACTGCGGATGCAGCTACAGTTGCGGTGAGCTTCTTGCTTTTAGTCACAGAGTCTTCCTCCTTCTGATTGCGAGTCTTGATCACTGTCGATTCGAACCTCTGCAACAGTTCAGAAAGTTCGGCGTACACCGTCGAGACCCTCTTAAAGAAAAATTGTATAGACCCTTGAGGATATATGCTCCTGTCGAATCGGCTCGATGCGACAGGCTGGCTAGCAGTTTGTGGTCTTGGTGGCGCCAAGACCACTCCCCGGCGAAGCTCTCATGACAGCTTCACGGCGGTTGAGTTTCTCAAGGGCTCGAGCCTATGTCTGTACTATAGCAAACTGCGAAAAGTTTGTCACTAGCTAGGAGACAAAAAGTAGCCCACTAGATTCTGTAAGTGTGACCAATTTGAAACATACAGAATATTCGACAGTCTTCACGCGCAGCCGCTATAGGCGTCCCGCCCGACTTTACAGAGCGATCAATTATAGATTGTAGAGCAGGACTCATCTTTTTGACAACTACTTTTTTCCATGGGTATGAAAAAGCCCCTACTCAACCTATGTGAGCAGGGGCTGCTTCATTCCGTTTGTCGAAAACTTAAAGCAGATTCTTGTATACTTCTGTCGTCTCGCGGACCAGTCTGGAGATCGCAAAACGCCGGAAGACCATCTCTTGACCCGCCTCGGCGAGACGTCTGCGAAGCTCCGTGTTCTTGACGAGGAGACACACCGCTTCTGCAAGTGCGTTCGGATTCGCCGAAGGGACCAACAAACCGTCCTCACCGTCCGTGATCACTTCCGGTGTTCCGCCGACGGCCGTCGCAATCATTGGGACGCCGACCGCCAACGCTTCGAGGATCGCCACGCTCAAACCTTCCGAGAGCGACGGCAACACGAACACGTCCAACTGCGGCAAGAGATCGGGCACATCCTTGCGGAACCCGAGGAACTTGACGTAGGAGTCGATGCCCAATTCCTTCGCCTCGCGCTCCAACTCCGCATGCAAGTCGCCGTCGCCAAACCACGGGAACACGACGTCTTGACGCTCTTGCACGATCTTCTGAATCGCTTTGAGCAGGTACGTATGCCCCTTGACCGGATGCAAGCGGGCGACGGTGCCGACGATGGTGACGTCCTCGCCCACCCCGATCAACTCGCGCAGGTCGGTCACCGGATGATGCTCTTGCGGCTCTTCCGGCAACTCCAGCGCGTTGTGGATGACGCTCAGCTTGTCTTTGGGCATGCCGACTTTGATCAAGTCTCGCTTCATTGCTTCCGAGACGACGATGAAGTGGTCGACGTAGGGCCACGTCTTCTGTTCCGCAGCGCCGAAGATCATGCGCTTCCATGCCACCGGATAGTCGAGCGACATGATGCTGTGAACCGTGGTGACCGATTTCGCAGGAAAGCCCTCGGCCCGGTTCGCCAGCCGTCCAATCAAGTTGGCGCGCACACCATGCGTATGGATGACGTGCGGCCGCCAATCGCGAATCAGGTCGCGCAGAGGGTTCAAACCGCCGAGATTCTTCGAGTCGCTTTTGAGGACGGTCGTCGGGATGCCCAGCGCCCGCTCTCTGGCGGAGAACTCCTCTTCATAAAAGACGGCGACCTGCGGATGAAATTCATGAGCGTCCAAGTGGCTGACGAGTCCGAGCAAGTGCTGTTCCGCCCCGCCGAACTCGCCGCCTCCGATCAGATAGAGGACGCGGATGGGTGCTTCCACCATGGGTTTACCGCCTGCCTTTATGCGTTTGCCTTCTCGCGCGCCATGCGAACCCCGACATAGAGGATCGCAATCAGCACCCAGAAGTGCGTGGTAACGTTCAAGTCTTCAATAATGGCTGCCGTGACGTTCTCAACGATCATCCCGAACAGCGCCGCGGTGATCCCGGCATTGAGCGCGTACAAGTACGTGCCTTTTTGCTTGGAACCGAACACCGACTTCGCCCCGTTGATGACCGGAGCGAACAGCATCGCGAGGTAGGTGAGCAACCCGACAATGCCCGTCTCCGCCAGCAATTTTACATACTGGTTGTCAATCCACGTCGCCCCCGGCATGTTGTGACGGGTGGCAACCGAGTCCCCCGCGGTTCCGATCCCGGTCCCGAACACAGGGTTTTTCAGCCAGATCTTGATCGCACGTCCCCAGAATTCCACACGGCCTTTGTTCGCAGACTTCGCGAGGTACTCCGGTGTGAAGGCGAGCGTCAAGCGCGACACAACATCGTGTGCGACGAACGGAGCCGCGACGAGACCGAGGATGCCGATCCCCGCCAGCCATTTGTTGCGGGTGATGACCGTGTAGAGCGCCATGCCGGCCACAAACCCGATCCAAGCCCCGCGCGAATAGGTCATGACCATCGTGTACATGAGGAACAACGCCACGATGCCGTAGAGCGAGCGTTTCAGCCAGTCCTTGGCGTGAATCGCCAGCGACAACGCAATCGGCGTAATCAACACCATGTACCCGCCGAGCGCATTCGGGTTGCCGATCGTGGAGAAGACGCGCAGTTTAATGTTGGATTCCTGCTCCGAGTACACCCAACTCTTCGGCGATTCCACCCCGGAGAGTTTTTGGTAGATGCCGTAGCACGCCACGAGGAACGCCGCGATGATCATCGCGTTGATCATATCCTTGATCGTGTCTTCGTCATCAAGCAGTGCATTCAGCACGAAAAAGTACAGCGAGGCTTCGAGCAGCGTCCGGATGCCGTCTACAAACGTGGAGAGGTCCAGATGAACCGGAACCCACGTATACGGCTTCGGTGCGATGCGCAAGGTCTCCGGGTCGAACACCCAGTTGTAGACCCCCGAGAGCACCGCCGCGATCGCGACGAATAGGATTAGTTTGTGCATCCGGGACGACTTCCAATCGAAGCGGCCCTCTGCTTTGGATTTCATGTAAAACGCGATGTACAGCAGGAGGATGATCAATTCCTTCCATGCCGGGACCAGCGAACCGATGACCGGAATGTGGCCAATCGTGTCACGCAGGATGTAGTTCACCATCGAGAAGAAGGAGAGGGTGAGCAACAAATAATACGTCCAGTCGCGAGTGCGGGACTTCTGCAAGGCGACTCCCATTATTGATTTCCTCCCTTCTTCTTGGCATTGGCGTCCGTCTTGGTTTCCGGACGGTTCTCACGCAATGCCTTTGCAAAAAGACTCGCCACCGTTGCACGGGAGGCGTTCTCATTCGGGCGGAAGGTGTTGTCTTCGTACCCTTTGGCATACTTGTTCGTAAGCATCGTGGAGATCGCTGGCTCGTACAAGTTGCCTCCGATGTCGTTCACAGGCTGTATGCCGTCGATCAAGGTGGAATACTGCAAGTGGAGCGATTGAACGACGCCCTGCGACAACTCCCCGCGGGTGACCGGCTTGTCCGGTTGGAACTTGCCTTGTGCCACATCCTTGAACGGGATCAAGTTGCGCTTCTCCGCTTCTGCAAGCACCGGAATCGACCAATGCCCGGACGGGATGTCGGTGTACTTCACCGTCGCCGTCTGGTCCAGTTTGGCCAGATCGGCACCGTCGACGCGCAGCATCAACGCCACCAACTCGGCGCGCGTCATCACCGCTTCCGGATAGAAGTTGAAGACCGTCTCATCACGGCCCTTCATAAGGCCCTGGTCGTACATGTACTCAATGTCGTAGGCCGCCCAATGAGATTGGTCGACGTCTTGGAAAACCGTCGTCCCCGTCTTGAACGGAAGCTGGTAGAACACGCTGATCGTAGCGAAATAGAGGACCACGACCACTGAAGTGAACCAGATGAATTTTTTATTCCGCATGAGATTCCTCCATCTTTATCTGCTCCTGTAGCAAAATACCTTACTTATTGTAAGACTCGTGGAAGGACACGTCAATTCAACTGTCGTAACAAAAGGGTGACAAGTTGCAAAAAAGGGAGGTCCTACCCCATGTTGAAATCCTATCGCACACTACTCGCCCCGGGTGAAGATACGCTGATTATCAAAAAATCCCGGTTCATCGGATACGCCACGCCCGTTCAATCGGAGGACGAAGCGCTCCACTTTATCGCCACTTTGCAAAAAAAGCACTGGGACGCCACTCACAACTGTTTTGCGTATGTATTCGGCCCGCACGATGAAGTGCAAAAAGCCAGCGACGACGGCGAACCGGCAGGCACCGCCGGCAAACCGATCCTCGAAGTGATCAAAAAAGAAGAGTTGCACAACGTCGCCGTCGTCGTCACCCGCTACTTCGGCGGCATCATGCTCGGGGCCGGCGGACTGATCCGCGCCTACAGCGCAGGCTGTGGAGCCGGACTGCAAGCGGCGGGGATCGTGACGCGCATCCTGTTCCAAGAGATCGCCATCGACATCGACTATACGTGGTACGGCAAGATCGAAAACGAACTCCACGCCGGCGGCTGGCACATCGACCGTGTCGACTACCTCGATCGCGTCACCGTCTACGCCCTCTGCCCCGTCGACGATACGGAAGCCGTTCACAAACGCCTGATCAACGCGACAAACGGACAAGCCATCCTCACCAACACCGAACAATACTACCTCTTCGACCGAGACGGCAAGCTCGTCAAATAACACGCGAACAAAACGTACAGTTCGCAGCCCTCGCGATTCACCACCGCACACACATGTTTTCAAAAAAAGCGCTCCCGCCACGCGTGGGGGTGCTTTTTTTTAACGCATGCGTTCTTGGTAGAAGGTCTGAACGATTCGCGCATGGCGCAGTTGTTGCTTCGCGAAGTCGGCGCTTTGCAAGCAAGTCACGCCGTCCCCGCTTTGCAATTCCAAACGGCACTCCGTCGGCGTTGCTCCCTCGCGAATGAAGTCGATGCGCCGGGCGACGACATACCCTGTCGTGCCGTCCTTGGCGATGCGCGGGATGCGCATTTTCAGCGGGATCAGCACGAGACCCGACGAAAAAGGCAGCGGAACATGCAACCTTTTCCCTAGTATGTCCCCATAGCGCTCTCGCACAGCCGTGAGGTCCACGCCGTAATAGCGGGCGATGCCCTTGAGCAAAACCGACACCGTGCGCGGGTCCAGCCGCTGTGTGCCGTCTGCCAATACCACCCTCGTCCTATCTCCGCCGCCCTCCACGTACACCGGCTCCAACAACGCCAATTCGCGGATGAAAGTTTCAACGTCCTGTTGCATTCCACACCACTTCTCCTTTCAAAGTTCCGGCGAACCCAAGTCCCCTGCGACACACGTTGAGTCGGACTCCTCCCGAGGCGAGTCGCACCCGAGCGAGCACCGGGTGCGCATTGGACGAAGGACTTGTCTCGCACTACCCTGAGAGTGCGTATACGACATTCCGACGAAGACCGGTCCCCAAGTCAGTAGGAGTTCCAACCGATGCCCGACCGCTGGACGCCTCTCGTACGACAAGCGCAGCAGCAAGATTCTGCCGCCATGATCGAATTACTGAATGAATTTGAAAATCTGATTCTCTCAGCTGTTAAACGCTACAACGTCCCCCACCAAGAGCGCAGTGAGCTCTTGCAAGAATCGTACATGGGCTTTCTAAAAGCGATCCACACCTTCGACCCCGAACTCGACCACCCGTTTGCCAGCGTTGCCAAAACGCAAACCAAAGCGGCCGTCTGGCACTATGTCAGGATGCGAGGCAGAAGGCAGGCTCGCGAACTCTCTGCCAGCCGGGAGACTGCCGACGGCCAAGACTCTCTCCTCGACTTGCTGCCGAATTCAAGCCCCCAACTCCACGCCGACTTCTCCGAAATCGAATGGCACGAGTTGCTCTCCTCACTTTCAGACCGCGAAGTTCTCTATGTCGAGAGTCTCGTTTTCGACGGTCACACCGTGGCAGACATCGCCCGTTTGCAAGGCGTCCACCGCAACACCGTCCACATGTGGAAGAGACAAGCCTTCCACAAGATCAAAGCGCAACTCCGTCGGAGCTAATCAAACCAGACCCGCCAAGCCCACGTCAAGGGAGTAACTTTCGGCAAACGCTCGCACAGCCTCGGGAACTCTCGCGTAGAAACGCACGCCTTTGCGAACCTCTGCAAGACTTCAGAAACTCCCGCTATCTATTGAAAGAACACGCAATAAAAAAAGACCTCGTCCAGCTCAGGACGAGGTCTTTTTCTCGAAAATTATTTCTGATCCACGAACGCAAACATCAATTCCGCTTCGCAAACCACGTTGCCGTCTACCGTTGCAACGCCCTTGCCTTTGCCGATCGGCCCCTTCAAGCGGGTGATCTCCACTTCCATGCGCAGGACATCGCCCGGGCGGACTTGTCCACGGAAACGGCATGCGTCGATCCCGGCAAACAGAGCGAGACGACCTTGGTTCTCCGGTTTGGAGAGCATCGCCACGCCGCCGACTTGTGCCATCGCTTCGACGATCAGCACGCCCGGCATCACCGGGAAGCCCGGGAAGTGACCTTGGAAGAACGGTTCGTTGATCGTGACGTTCTTGATCCCTACCGCTTTCTCCCCGATGACAACCTCTTCGATACGGTCCACCAGCAAAAACGGGTAGCGGTGCGGCAACACCGATTGAATTTCATCAATGTTCATCATGGCTGTTCGTCCTCCTTCGACTTCAACGGAAATACACTGTCTCTTAGCATACCAAATTTTACTTCCGCTTTCTACGCCGCATAGCGAACAGCCCTCGGTCACATACTACAGACACCTTCCGCAGGCCGGCCGGCACGGGAGTTTATATAAAAAGCACCTCACCCCGCAACAAGTACGGGTAGAGGTGCTTTTTATTTGACGTTCAGCGCTCGGAATCGTTGCAGATAGACACAGGATGTACCGAAAGCCACGACGAGGACTCCCCATAACAACCACTCTGCGTGCGGCCAGCGCAACAACAAGGCGACCAGCGCGAGATACATCAGCACCGTCGTCGCTTTGCCCCAGAACATCGCCGGAACGGTTTTCTTGCCCTGCGAGACGAAAAACACACTCGTCACGATCATCCCGACTTCGCGCAGGACCATCAAACCGGTTGCCCACCACGAGACGCGACCGTCGATCACCAAGGACAGGATCACCGCCAGCATCATCAGTTTGTCGGCCAACGGGTCGAGCATCGAACCCAATTCCGTGACCCAATCAAACGTCCGTGCCAAGTACCCGTCGATGACATCGGTCAGCCCGGCGAGGGCGAGCACGAGCAACGCATACAGCATGTTGTAAGGAGAGTCCGAAAAAAAGACGATGCCGTAGACCGGGATACACCCGAATCGCAGCATCGTCAACAGGTTCGGAAGGTTCAACATCCAGAACCTACGCCCGCAGGTTGTTGGCGATGCCCATCATCTGATCGGTTGTCGTCAAGGCGCGTGCGTTCAACGAGTAGGCACGCTGGGCCACGATCATCTCCGTCATCTGCTGGGACATATCGACGTTGGACATTTCCAGCGCCCGCTGTTGCAGGGTGCTGTGACGAACGCCGTTGAGTACAGTTCCGTTTGCTTGAATGTCAGCCGGGTTGGCGTTGGCCACCTGGCGATAGAGATTCTCACCCGCAGCGGTGAGATTGGATTCCGGATGCGCGATGCGCGTTACTTCGATCTGGCCAAGCTCCACATACGCGGTGCCGTTGGCAGGCGAGCTCGGGAGCGCCGAGATCACACCGTTCTGATCGACTTTTACGGAGGCCGCGTCGTAGTCGGTCAGCAGGATCGGTTGGTTGTTGGTGTCGAGCACCGGATTGCCGTCGGCGGTGACCAAGTATTGATCGGTCCCGACGGTGCCGACTTTGAACGAACCGTCACGGGTGTACGCGTCGAACGGGGTGTTCGATTGGTCGTACGCTCGGATCTTGAAGAATCCGTCCCCTTGAATCGCGAGGTCGAGGGCGTTTTGCGTGGTCTGAATCTCGCCTTGCGCAAACGACGCGACCGTACCGACGGCGAGAACCCCGTGACCCAGCCGCAGGTCTGCCGTCGTCAAGCGTCCCGGGAGAGACTTGACTCCGTCCTTCTGCTGCATCGTGAGGTAGAGCATATCTTTGAACTGCACATCCTCCGACTTGTAGCCGGTCGTGTTCAAGTTGGCCATGTTATGCCCGAGCGAATCCAGACGCGTCTGCATCGCGGACATCCCATGAGCCGAAGTCCACAGCGATCTCATGGCTTACACCCCCTCTTCTTAGAGACGACCGATGGTGGCGGCTTTTTCAAGCGTGCCGTCCAACGTCTTGATCATCCGTTGATTGGCTTCGTAACTGCGCATCACTTGCATCATCGAGACCATCGAGCCCGCCATGTCCACGTTGGACTGCTCCAACTGCTTCTCCTGCATGGTGCTTGCAAGAGTCGAGAGCTCGGCGTTGTTCGTGATCACCGTGCCGCCCTGGTAGAGCGAATCGCCGTACTTCTCCAATTTGTTGCTGTCTTGGATGTAAACGATGCCCTCTTGGATCGTGCGGCCCGGCGGAATTTGATATCCTCGGCCGTTTGCGTCGGTGATCGCGTACTTGCCGTCGGGATCGACTTTGATCCGAGCGTCGTTGACGGCGTTGTGCGTCGTCGAATCGGTCGGCAGCACGTAGTTGCCGCCGGAATCGACGAGGAAGTTCGTGCCCGGCTCGACATGGAAATCACCGTCGCGCGTATACATGACGTTGCCGGAGTTGCGCTCCTGCACCGGGAAGAAAGCACGGCGGAAGTCCTGATCGTCGCGCGGCAGAGAGTCTACGATGGCGCGGGCGTGAGGGTTGTCCGACGCGACGAGTTGACCTTGCACGAAGCGCGGCACGATCTCTTCCAAGAAAGCCCCGCTGCTGAGCGTCCCGATTTCGCGCTTGTTGCCGCCCGGTCCGCCCTTCTGCAAGTCGTTCATGCGAAACAGCAACTCATCCGGAAACGAGCGGACGACAGACGTGTCGCCCTTGTAGCCGACGGTATTGGCGTTGGCAATGTTGTTCGTGATCACTTCCTGCATGCGTTCGTTGGAATGCATGCCCGACTGTGCGATGTACAGACCGCGAATCATAGCTCAGTTCCTCCCTCGTAGAGACTGCGAACTCTGGTGCTTAGACATGGACGGCGTTGGTGGTTTTTTTATTAAGAAGCGACCGAGTGACTTTGTTGAGGTTGTCCAGTGCGATGCCGGTGCCTTTGACGACGCAGAACAGCGGGTCTTGGGCGATATGCACCGGAACTTGCAACTCTTGCTGCAACAGGCGGTCCAGCCCGTGCAACAGAGCGCCGCCCCCGGTCAATACGATGCCTTTGTCAAAAATATCGGCTGCCAACTCCGGCGGGGTCTGTTCCAAGACGCTTTTCGTTGTGACGACGATCAGATCGACCGTCTCTTGCAACGCTTCCCGCATCTCTTCCGATACAACCGTCACCGTTTTCGGCAATCCGGAGATCATGTCGCGACCGCGAATATCCAGCGTCTCATGACGAGCATACGGGAAAACGGACGCCACTTTGATCTTGATTTCTTCGGCCGTGCGTTCACCGATCAACAGAGAATGGTCTTTGCGAATATGGCGAATGATCGCTTCGTCAAACTTGTCCCCCGCGACGCGAATCGAATTGGCGGTGACCACATCTCCGAGCGAGAGAACGGCTACGTCGGTCGTGCCTCCGCCAATATCGACCACCATGCTGCCGGACGGCTCAAAGATGTCGAGCCCGGCCCCAATCGCGGCTGCTTTCGGTTCTGAAATCAAATAGACTTGCTTCGCACCCGTTCGCTCCGCCGCTTCGATGACCGCTTTCTGCTCGACCGAGGTGATCCCGGAAGGCACGCAGATCATCACGCGCGGACGCTTGAACGGACTTTTGCCGATCGACTTGTTGATGAAATGGCGAAGCATAATCTCTGTAGTATCAAAGTCGGCGATGACGCCTTCACGCAGCGGCCGGGTTGCCACGATGTGCCCCGGCGTACGTCCAAGCATCCGACGCGCCTCTTCGCCGACTGCAACGACTTTTTTCGTTTGACTGTCGATGGCCACGACTGACGGCTCATCGAGTACAATACCCTTGCCTTTGACATGAACCAGCACGTTCGCCGTACCTAAGTCCACGCCGATGTCAATTCCGAACATGTTCGAAAGATCCTCCCTTAGCCCCGTTGCATTTGTACATAGGTAGAAGCGAAGTCTCAGCTCGGGTACGCCACTAGAGGGCTAAGTAGATGAGATTCCGCTCTCTAGAAGTTCTACAGGGGTGCGGAAACTCCTCTTTCCACATGCAGGTTTTTCGCCATTTTTCGCTTTGTTTCGTCTTTGCGGTACTTCTTCTTGGTCGCCTCTCCTCCCCGCAGATGGCGGATGGATTTGTGGTATTCCAGAATCTCTTTCACCCGGTTTGCGAGATCCGGATTGATTTCCGGCAAACGCTCCGTCAGGTCTTTGTGTACCGTGCTTTTGGAGACCCCAAACTCTCGGGCGATCGTTCGGACCGTGTTCTTGGTCTCCACGATGTATTCGCCGATTTTTAGGGTGCGTTCTTTGATGTAATCATGCATTCTCCTTCGCCTCCCCATGTTCATCGGATTGTCTGATACATGTATATGAGGAGGGGTACTTCATATTCCAAAATTGCGGTTTGACAAGCCCTGACAGGCGTTTTTCGCTAAATATCTCTCTCTATCTCACCCTAGCATTTTTTTAGGAAGTCGAAAAAAAACCGCCTCTCACGCGGGGTGAGAGGCGGTTTTGAGACGCTTGTGCGTCTTGGAGACTACTCGGCGGGAGTCGTTGCACCGTCGGTTTTTTCAGCCGGAGCTTGGTCTTTCGCTGCATCGTCGGTCGCTTTGCCGGTGTCATCGGTTTTGGTGCTGTCTTTCGCTTTGCTGGTGTCGGAAGCGTTCGCGCCGTCTTTCTTCTCAGCCGGTTGCGTTGCGGTGCTGGAAGCTTTTTCGGAAGCGTCGCTTGCGGTGCCGGACGTGGTCGTCGATTGCTGAGAGTCGGTATGCGTGGTTTTCGCGTTGTCCATCTTCGGTTTTTCCGGGAGCAGGGTGTTCGGGTCTACCGGTTTGCCGTCCTTGCGCAGTTCGAAGTGCAGGTGGTTTTTCTCGTCTTTCTCCAGGCGGTTGTTGCCGGTCTTGGCGATCGGTTGGCCTGCGAGGACTTGCGCGCCTTTTTGCACATCGACGTTGGAGAGCGATGCGTAGTAGGTGGTGTAGCCGCCGTCATGTTGGATCTCGATGGTTTGACCCATCAGCGGATCTTCGGTGACGGAGAGGACGGTGCCTTTCGCTGCTGCGATGACGGTGAACGGTGCGTCGTTTTGCAGACCGAGGTTCACACCTTGGTTCGGGATGAAGCGGTTTTCATAGGAGATCAGCGATGCCGCTTGCTCTTCTTCGGACGCGTCTTCGCGGTAGAAGTCCATCGAGATCGCCGCGTCGCCGCCGCCTTCTCCGACCGGCCATTGGAAGGTCGGTGCTGCGTTCGTCGGGGTTGCCGCGTTGTCGGTGCTCGGAATCGTCGGGCCGGCCACATTCGGGGTTTCCGTCGTTTTCTTCACATCGTACGGTGACGCTTCTTGGGATTTGGCGTACATCAAACCAACGATGAGGACGGATGCTGCGAGATAGATAACCGGGAACGTCCAGCGCTTGGCAAAAAACGAAGACTTGGCAGATTTGTTCGTTTCTTGCGCTTTGTCTTGCATGTTTTTGTTTTCATTGTTGTTGTTCATATCAATCACCTCTAGAAGACATTCTCACCCCATTGTGAGATTGATAAACATGTCCCCCGGAGATTTTTGATAAAAAAACAGAAGTCTGCGCACACTACTTCGTTTGCAACAAATCGCGGGCGTTGCCAACCTGCACGCCTTGGTAGTAGTGCAGGAGGATCTCCTCCGCTTTTTTCCCTTCCTTGGCCATTCCGTCCGCCCCGTATTGGGAGAGGCCAACGTCGTGGCCGTAGCCTTTGGTGTGAAACACGATCGTGTTGTTCCCGCGGTCGATCTCCCACGTGAACATCGTCGAGCGCAGTCCGAGCAGTTTGCGGAAGTCCGGGCCGCTGAACACTTTGTCCCCGACTTTGATCTTCTTGATATGATCGGCGACGGTGCGCTCCACGGGAGCGATCAACTTGCTCATCGTGGAAGCAGAAACGGCGGTGATGCCGAGTTTCGAGGAGAAGTCCACGAGCGAAAGCGTCAGGTCGGCCGCATACTTCTCCGATTTCAAGTCCCACGGAGAGTCGACCGAACGCAAATAAGGAACTTCCTTGCCCCAGTAGTCTTCGGAATTCTCCGTCTTGCCGCTGGAGGTTGAGAAGAACAAAGCTTCAATCGGCTTGCCTTGGTAGAGCAAGACTTTGCCTTTGGTGGCGTTGACGGCGTTGTTGATTTTGGAGATGTTCTTCGGGTAGTTGAACATGCCCCAGTTCTTCTGGAGCTTCTCGTCGGTGGAATAGGCCTGCCCGTCGTTGTGGTCGTCGCTGACGTCCGCCCCTTGCTCGGTCTTCGTCCCGGCGAGGAGACGACGCACGACGTAGGTGCGAGCGGCAACGGCTTGGGCTTTTAACGCTTCGTCTTGGAACGTGATCGGCATCTCGGCCGCCACGACACCGCGCACGTATTTCTCCAGGCTCATCGGGACGATCTTGTCTTGGTCTTTGAGGTAGACTTTGATTTCGAAATCGTCTTGGTTGTCCAATTCCACGAGGCTTGGCGAGGTGGAGGCGTTCTGTTTGGCACTCGACGGCCACAGCGTGACGAACGCCGAGGGCACGAGCACCGTTGCAGTGATCAGCGCGAGGATGAGCAGTGGGATCAGGAGCCAGGTCTTTTTGGTCATAAGGGTGAAGATCCTCCATTCTCAGAGTGTCTACCAGAGTCTATGAGAGAGTGGGAGGCGTTATGAAAAAAAACGACTCTGGTATGCGGGATACCAGAGTCGTTTTTCGTTTCACTTACTTCAGTTGCAGTTCCCGCACATCTTCCGTTTTGCGCAGGTCGGCCCCGAGCGCTCGGAAGCGTTCGACGACGTCTACGTAGCCGCGTTCGATGTGGTGGATGGCGTGGATGCGAGTCTCTCCCTCGGCAACGAGGCCGGCGAGAATCATCGCAGCTCCGGCGCGCAGGTCGGTCGCCGTCACGTCGGCCCCTTGCAGGCGGTTGACGCCGGTGACGACCGCAGTGCGGCCATCGATACGTACATTTGCTCCCATGAGTGCCAGTTCGTCAAAGTGTTGAAAGCGGTTCTCAAACACCGTCTCCGTCACATACGACGTGCCCGGCGTCACCGCGAGCAACGCCGACATCTGCGCTTGCATGTCGGTCGGGTAGCCCGGATGCACGCCGGTGGTGACGTCGAGGGGACGCAAACGACCTGTGCGCACGACGCGCAGGGCGTTTTTTTCCTCGGTGATCTGAGCTCCGGCTTCGCGAAGTTTCTCGATCACGGGGCGCAGATGTTGCGCTTGCGCTCCTTCGACGAGAACGTTGCCGCCCGTGATCGCACCGGCGACGAGGAACGTCCCCGCTTCGATGCGATCCGGGATGATCGAATGGTTCGCGCCGCGCAACGAGTCGACGCCGTAGATGGTCATCGTCGCCGTGCCCGCGTCGCGGACATCGGCTCCCATCGCATTGAGGAAGTCGGCGAGATCGACGATCTCCGGCTCACACGCTGCGTTTTCGATGACCGTCTTGCCCTCTGCGAGCACGGCGGCCATCATCAAGTTCTGCGTGGCGCCGACACTGGCAAAACGCAAAGGGATGGAAGCCCCCTTCAAGCGTCCTGTCGGTGCCGTTGCTTCAATAAACGTCTCGCCGATTTCAATCTCGGCGCCGAGCGCTGCAAAGCCCTCCAAGTGCAGGTCGATCGGACGCGAGCCGATCGAACACCCGCCGGGCATGCCGACGCGTGCCTTTCCAAATCGTGCCAACAAAGGGCCCATAACGAGAAAAGAAGCCCGCAGTTTGGAGACCAACTCTGTCGGCGCTTCTGTTGTATCAACATGTTGTGCAGTGAGGCGCAGTTTCCCGTCGCCGAGTTCCTCCGTGACGCAGCCGAGCGCGTCCAAGATCCCGCGCAGGTGGTATACGTCAGAGAGCGGTGGCACCTGATCCAAGAGAGAGGCACCGGACTCGGGCAACAGCGTGGCTGCCAGAATCGGCAAAACTGCATTCTTGGCACCGTACGCACGCACGGTGCCTTCTAGGCGTTGTCCGCCCTGAACGACGATAAGTGCCAATGGTGACCCTCCACCCTAATATTCAATCGTCACAATCGGGGAGCCGACCAGAACACGCGTCTTGTCGAGATGCGCGTCGTAGTGGACGGCGACTTGCAGGTTCATCTTGTTTCCGTTGGTGACTATGTAATCCTTGGTTAGAGGAGAATAGCCGGACAGACTGGTCACAAGTTCCGAGCGAACCCCTTCGATCTCCTTGGCCTTCACCGTTTGAAACACGTTTTGGATCAAAGAGTTCGAGGAACCGTCACTCATTTTATCAGCACGTAAACCTTTGATACAAGTGCTAATTTGTGGGATTGCATTCGCTTCCGAGACCGTTTCGCGCACACCTTGAATCGCTTCCTTGAAACCGCCGAGGTCTGTGGCTTCGCGTTCGACGCGCAGCACCAGCACCGTTTGCGGGGCTTTGTCTTGGAACTTCATCGAAGTCAGTACGATCTGCGCCGTACCGCCGACAGCCGTCGTTCCGCGCAAGGTGTAGGCGTTCTGATCGCCTGCAGAATCTTGCGACTCCTTGGCGTTTTGCATGGCAAAGGTCTTGTTGAGTTTCTGGCCGAGCGCTTTCAGTTGGTCGGGGGTGTGGAATTCCTTGTCCACGAGAGACCAGTTGTGAACGGTGTAGCCTTCCACATCCGCTTTGGTCGCGGCGAACGCTTGGGCGAGGAAATCACCCGTGTCCGCCTGACTTGCCACCGTCTGTTGACGGGTTTGAATCACGCTGTAGGTTGCAATCAACAAGCAGAGGATGACGCCAACGATGCCGATTTTTTTCATAGAGTATCTCTCCCAACGCCGTGTGAATGATACTACCCATTCTGGACGCGGGGGAGAGCATTTATACTCTACTTGCTAGATTTCTAGAAAAGATGTTTCAGCATCGAGGACAAGGACACGTAGTCGCTGACGAATTTCATGAGGGAGTAGCCCAGTGTCACGGAAAGCAACAACCGGAGCACCGCCGCCGGTCGGCCCTTGGGGTCCTTGACGAACACATCCCAACGCACCGCCTGCAAGCTGTACCACGCAATCAAGATCCCGAACAGCAACAACACCATGTTGAGCCCTGCCATCCAACCCACATCGGTTGCGACTTGCTCCAAGGGCATGAGGGGATTCCTCCTGACTCACGGGTTCATACATACAACCTCGATTCTACCATACTGCGCGGTTGGAGGGTACCGTACTTTGGTACTGCCCATAAAAAAAGACTCAGGCCCGTGAGGACCTGAGTCTTTTTTTTGTTATTGTCCGAACCAGTGCAGTCCGTTCAGAACTTTCATCAGCAAGTCCGGGAAGACCCCCAGCGCAATCGTGCCGATCAGGCCGATGGCGATGGTGACGGCAATCGAAGTCGGAACTTCGATTTTGTCGTGGGATTCCACGGCGCTGTCTTTGAAGAAGATCGCTTTGAGCACGCCGAAGTAGTAGTAGAACGCGATGGCCGAAGTTGCGAACAACAGGCCGCCGAGCCAGTACATTTCCGTGTTGATCGTGCTCAGGAAGATGTAAAACTTCCCGACGAAACCGGCGGTCAACGGCATCCCTGCCATCGAGAGCATGAACACCGCCATCGACACGGCGAGGAACGGCGAACGCTTCCAGAGACCGCGGAACGATTCGAGCGTTTCGTTGCCCCCGTTGCGCGTCACAACGCTCAGCACGGCGAACGCGCCCATCGTCATGAACAGATACGCCACGAGGTAGAACACCGTCTCACCCAGCGACAACCAGATGTTGTCGATGGCACTGCCCTTGCCAAGCGTCGCCAGCGGGATCAAGAGATACCCGGCTTGAGCGACGGAGGAGTAAGCGAGCAGGCGTTTGATGTTCTTCTGCGAAAGCGCCGCCACGTTCCCGATCACCATCGTGACCGCCGCGAGGATGACGAGGTAGATGTAGATGTCGCCAAACTCGCGGGAGAAGCCCCACAGGAACACGCGCAAGATCAGCGCGAAGCCTGCCGCTTTGGACACGACCGCGAGGAACGAAGTCACCGGGTTGCCCGCACCTTCGTAGGTGTCAGGTGCCCATTGGTGGAACGGAACCAGCGCCACTTTTACCCCGAAACCGACCAGCATGAGCAGGAAGCCGAGGACGAGCAACGGCTTGAACTGATCCCAGAGTTGCAGCATCGTCCCTGCGCCCATCGCCAGGTTGGTCTGGCCGGTGACGCCGTAGATGAACGACATCCCGTACAGAGCCATCGCCGAAGCGATCGAACCGATGACGAGGTACTTCATCGCACCCTCGGTCGACTTCGCGTGGTTGCGACGCATCGCCACCAGCACATAAGACGAGATCGAGAGCAGTTCAAGGCCGACGAACAGGGTGATCAGGTCGAGCGCGGACGCCATGACCATCGCACCGACAGTCGCGAAGAGCATGATGTACGTGTACTCGGCGACTTTGACTTCCAAGTTGTGCTTGAAGAAGTCCATCGACATCAGCAGGACGATCGCCGTCCCCGCCGTGAACAAGAGTTTGAACACGTTGCCGAAGTCATCGAGGACGTAGAGCATGTTCGAGAGGTTGACCATCTCGCCCGTTCCGGCCGCCGCATTGTCTGCGACGATGCCGAAGTTGCGAATGGTCAGGACGAACGCCGCGATCAGGAACAGAATCCCCAGTTGCGGCGAGAGGCGACGAGAGCTCTCCTTGCTCATGAACAGATCGAGCACGAGAATCAAGAAACCGCCCAGAATCAAGATGATCTCCGGCGACATGACGTGCCAGACATCAGGAAATGCAAGTTGTGTAACACCGTTCATCGCATTCATGGAACTATCCTCCTATCCTCGTGACGTATGAGGAAATCGTGGGGTTCACCAGGTCACCGAGGATCGACGGATAGACACCAATCAAGATGATCAGAGCGACGAACACGACCATCGGCACGTATTCGACCGCGCGTGCGTCAGACAGGCCTTCCCATTGCGCCGTCGTCGGACCGTAGGTGGTGCGTTGCATCGCCCACAGCAGGTAGACAGCGGCGAAGATGATGCCGAGCGTACCCACAGCGGACAGACCCGGGAACGCTGCAAAAGCACCCATGAACGCCAAGATCTCCGAGATGAACCCACTCATGCCCGGCAAGCCGAGCGATCCGAGCGCGGCGGCCAACAGGAAGCCCGCCAGAATCGGCATCGGCTTGGACAGACCGCCCAGAGCGTTGATCACCGTCGTGCCGGTGCGTTCCTTGATCGCGCCGATCAAGAAGAACAGCAGACCGGAGAGCAGACCGGACGAGATCGTCATGAAGATCCCGCCTTGCAGACCCTCTTGGTTCAGCGCCGCCACGCCCAGGAGGACAACCCCCATGTGCGAGATCGCGGAGAACGCGAGCAGTCGGCGCCAGTCTTTTTGCACCATCGCGACAAGTGCTGCGTACACGATGTTGATGACCCCGATCACAGCGATCAGCGTCGCGTAATACTGAATGGCATCCGGCAAGATGCCGACCCCGATGCGGAACAGCACGTACGCGCCGATTTTCATCAGCACGCCCCCGACGACCATCGAGATCGTGGACGGCGCTTGTTCATGCGTATCCGGCAACCAGGTGTGGAACGGGAAGAACGCTTCCTCGATCAAGATCGCGAGGAACAGCACGAGGAAGATCCCGTGTTTGAAACTCGACGAGATCACATCGGCCGGAGCTTTCGCAAAGGCGTTTGCAATCGACGTCATATCCATCGTCATCACCCCGGTAACGGCTGCCGCTTTGAACGCCAGCGCCACGAAGGAGACGAGAATCCCTACCGAAGCCAAACCGCGGTAGATCAAGAACTTCGTTGCCACCTGCCCTTTGCGATCGCCGCCCCAGATTCCGATGAGGAAGTACATCGGCACGAGCGTCATCTCAAGGAACAGGAAGAACAGGAACAGGTCTTGGGCCAAGAAGCAGCCGTACAGACCGGTGACCAAGATCAGGTACCAGATGAAGAACTCCTTCACGCGCTGTACGGACTTCGTCGCCAACACGCCGAGGAACGTCACAATCGAGGTCAAGAGCAGGAACGGAAGCGACAGACCGTCAACCCCCAAGGAGTAGCCGATGACCAGCTCCTTGTCTTGGAAGGCGTGCGCGATATGAATCCATTCCTTCGATTCGGTAAATTGCATCCCGTGCTGTGCGCCGTCAAAATTCCCGTACAGGATGCCGGCGAACAGCAGCGGAAGAAATGTTGCGATCAAGGCGATGGCCTTGGGTTGACTGCTCGCAGAGCGCGGGACAAACCCGAGAATCAGAGCGCCAAGCAACGGGAGGAATACGATGAGCGTCAACAAATTCCCCATCATCTACTTAACCCCCCCTACTGCATACATCGCAAAGCCGATCAACAGCACCGCCCCGACCAAAGTGACCAACCCGTAGGTTTGCACTTGACCGTTCTGGGAGTACTTGAGGCCCAGCGAGCCGATGAACGTTCCTTCACCAAACAGGTGAACGATGCCGTCGACGATCCATTTGTCGATGAAGTTGAGGATGTGACCGATCCAGACGACCGGTTTCACGATCGCAACATGGTACAGTTCATCCACATAGAACTTGTTGAGCGAAAGTTGGTAGAACGGACGCAGCGGACCGTTTGCCAAGCTTTCCGGCTTGATCGATTGCTTTTTGTACATGAGGTACGCAAGTCCGATCCCCGCCAGCGCGACCAGAGTGGCCAGACCTGCCAGACCCCAGTTCGCTTCGTACACGTTGCCGATTTCTTCGCCGCCTTTGAACAGGAAGTGTTCAAACGCATGATCCATCAGCGGAGAGTTCAAGAACCCGACGACAACCGCCATGATCGAGAGCAACACGAGCGGAATCGACATCACCGGACCGGATTCGTGTGCATGATCGTAGACTTCCTTGTCCCCGCGGAACTCGCCCGTGAAGGTCATGAAGAACACGCGGAAGATATAGAACGCCGTGCAGAACGCCGCGATCAACGCCAGCGTGAACAACACGTAGTGGCCGGAGTTCAGCGCACCGAGCAAGATCTCGTCCTTGGACCAGAAGCCGGCAAACGGCGGAATCCCGGACAGTGCGAGCGCCCCGATCAGGAACGTCCAACCGGTCAACGGCAGTTTCTTCCACAGACCACCCATCTTGCGAATGTCTTGGTTGTGGTGAATCGCATGAATGACCGAACCGGAAGCCAAGAAGAGCAGAGCTTTGAAGAACGCGTGGGTCATCAGGTGGAACGTCGAAGCGGTGTACGCCGAAACGCCCAGTGCCATGACCATGTACCCGAGCTGCGAAACGGTCGAGTACGCAACCACGCGCTTGATGTCGTTTTGCGTGAGACCGATCAACGCGGCGAAGATCGCCGTGATGCCCCCGATGATGCCGATTACGGTCAGCGTGTCGGGAGATGCTTCGAAGATCGGGAACGCGCGGGCGACGAGATAAACACCCGCTGCAACCATGGTGGCGGCGTGGATGAGCGCAGATACCGGAGTCGGACCTTCCATTGCGTCCGGCAACCAGGTGTGAAGCGGGAACTGCGCCGATTTCCCCATCGCCCCGATGAAGACCAAGATCCCCACGAGGGTGATCAGGTGTTCCGGAGAGATCCAGTCAATCGCAAACTTTTTCGCTTGGAACGCTTCGAAAACGCCCGAGTACTCAAACGTACCGGTCGCAACGTAGATCAACACGATCCCGATAAACAGGCCGACGTCCCCGATTCGGGTGACGATGAAGGCCTTTTTCGCTGCCGCCGCCGCTTCCGGTTTGAAATACCAGAAACCGACGAGCAAGAACGAGCAAAGACCGACCAACTCCCAGAAGATGTAGACTTGCAGCAAGTTCGGGGAGATGACGAGACCGAGCATCGAGAAGATAAACAGGTTCAAGTACTGATAGAAAACCGAGTAGCGCGCATCGCCGTGCAGGTAGCCCTTCGAGAAGAGCAGAACCAGCGTGGAGATGAACGTGACGACGGTCAACATCATCGCGTTGAGCGGGGTTACTTCGAAGCCCATGCTCAAGGAGTGTTGGCCAACCGTCAGCCAGTGGAACACGTACGGTGCTTGTGCGCCGTTCGCGCTCACATCCGACAAAATCAACAGGGACACAAGGAAGCCGGCGAGTGCCGCCAGCACGCTGATCGCTGTTACAATACCCTCTTGCGCTCGTCGCCCCAATACGAACAGGAGCACGTAGGCCACCAGCGGAAAGAGGGGTATAACCCAGGCATTTTGTACCATAAGATCACCTTTCTCCGGAGTTCTGCAGGATCATTACCACTTCATGAGATCCTGATCCCGCACATCGCTGGTGTTGCGGTTGCGGTAAAGCGCGATCAAAATTGCAAGACCGACTGCGACTTCCGCCGCCGCGATCGTCATGACGAACAACGTGAAAATCTGACCGTTGATCGACGGGGTGAGGCCGTAACGTGCAAACGTGAGCAAGTTGATGTTCACGGCGGTGAGCATCAACTCGACCGATACGAGGACGATGATGATGTTGCGCTTGGTCAAAGCGCCAAACAGTCCGATGCAGAAGAGAATCGCGCCAAGGGTTAAAAACTGCTCGACACTCAGCATTATTTTTTCTCCTCCTTGTTCGCGAGCGTGATCGCGCCGACCAGTGCCACGATCAGCACCACCGACACGAGCTCAAACGGAATCACATACTGGCTGAACAACGCTTCACCGATCAGCTTGACGTTGTCTTGCCCTTGGAACGGAGAGTCGGGCGTCGCTTGCGGCCACTTGATGTTGGAGAACTTGACGACCCAGAGGACGATCAAGCCAAGACCGGCGGTGCCGATCGTGGCCCAGACCGGATGCGCGGTCAGCACAGCCGGACGCTCCATCTCCTCATGCTTTGTGAGCATGATGGCGAACAGAAGCATGATCGTAATCGCGCCTGCGTAGACGAGAACTTGTGCAAACGCGAGGAAGTCCGCTTCCAGCAAAATATAGATGGCAGCCGCCCCGATGAACACGCCGCCGATGGAGATGGCCATGTAGATGACTTTCTTCATCGAGAGCAACATGACGCCGCATGCGATCAGAAAGAGTGCGATGAGGAAGAATGCGACCGTTTGGCCCGTGATGACAAGTCCGGAAAACATTACTTCTCACCCCCGGCTTTCTGGTTGCCTTCCTGCTCGATCACGCCGTCAGCTCGACGAGCGTTCTCATCAAGCCAGTAGATGTTCTTGTACAGGTCGACGCGGCTGTACGTAGCCAGTTCGAAGCGGTCGGTCATTTGGATCGCTTCGGTCGGGCAAACTTCCGTGCAGAGGTCGCAGAGGATGCAAATCTCGAAGTTGATATCGTACGTATCGATGTGCAACTTCTTGTCCTCGCGCTTACTGCCGGAAAGCGAGATGCAGGACGTCGGGCAGATCCGTGCACATTGGTTACAAACGATGCACTTCTCTGCGTAGAACTTGTGAACGCCCCGGTAGCGTTCGCCCCAGTCCGGCATTACGTCCGGGTATTGGAGGGTGACTTTCTTGTGTGCCAGTTGAGCAAACGTGATTTTCAACCCTTTGAGGAACCCAAACATCGAAATTTCACCCCGTTTCTTAGTGGAGAAGGTACTTCAGGACTGCGGTCAAGACCAAGTTCACGATGGAGAGCGGAATCAGCACTTTCCAAGCGAAAGTGAGCAGTTGGTCGGTACGAATCCGCGGCATGGTCGCCTGCAGCCAGAAGAAGAAGAAGATAAAGCAAGTTACTTTGAGCGCAAACCAGATCCAGCCGGACAGGAACGGACCGGACCAGCCGCCGAAGTACAGCGTTGCTCCGAGGCCGGACATCGCGAACAGGTAGACGTACTCCGCCAGGTAGAAGAAGGCGAAACGGAAACCAGAGTATTCAGTATTGTAGCCGGAAACCAATTCCGACTCTGCTTCCGGCAAGTCGAACGGTGTACGGCTCAATTCTGCGGTCGCCGAGATGATGAACACGCAGAACCCGAGGAACTGCGGCACGATGTACCACACGTACGGGAACGCTATTTGCGCTTCGACGATCTTGACGAGGTTCATGGAACCTGCCATCAGCACGACGCCTAGAACGGACATCGCCAGCGGCACTTCGTACGAGATCATCTGCGCCGCCGAACGCATCCCCCCGATGAGGGAGTACTTGTTGTTCGACGCCCAACCACCGAGTACGACCCCGATGATCGTCATCGCCGAGAGCGCGATGTAATACAAGACCCCGACGTTCGAATACGCGGTAAAAACGTGATTCGCCGAGAACGGAATCACGGCCAGAACCATGAACGACGGGAAAAACGCCAGCATCGGCGCGATCAAGAAGATCGGGCGGTCCGCTTTTTCCGGGACAACGTCTTCCTTGATCAACAGCTTCAAAACGTCGGCGATGGTCTGCAAGAGACCGAGCGGACCTACGCGGTTCGGACCGATCCGCCATTGCATCCAGCCGATTAGTTTGCGCTGGAAGTAGATCGAGTAGGTGACGACCCCGAGGATAAACGCGAGGACGACAACTGCGCCGATGATCATGTTCAGGACGGCATGGGTATCGAGCGGTTTATCCACCCAAGAGAAGAAATCCGCCATGTTATGCGTCAACCTCCCCAAGCACGATATCGACCGCTCCGAGGATTGCGATCAGGTTCGCCATCGACTGGCCTTTCAACATCTCCGGCAAGAGCTGGAGGTTGACGAAGGACGGACGGCGGAACTTCAAGCGATACGGTTTGTCCTTACCTTCCGAGACGATGTAGACACCGAGTTCACCGCGGGTGCCCTCGACGGCGGAGTAGTACTCGCCCGCCGGGACGCGGAGAATCTTCGGCACTTTGCCCATGACCGGACCTTCCGGAATCTGCTCCAACGCTTGCTCAACGATCTTCAAGGACTCGAGGATCTCGTTCATGTGGCACATGTAACGGTCGAAGCAGTCCCCGTTCTCGCCGACGATGACGTTGAAGTCAAAACGGTCGTAGATCGAATACGGTTTGTTCTTGCGCAGGTCCCAGTTGAAGCCGGTTGCGCGCAAGTTGATGCCGGACATCGCGTAGTTCAGCGCCGTATCTGCGTCGAACTTGCCGATGCCCTTGACGCGTTGCAAGAAGATCTCGTTGCCGGTGACCAGCTCATGGAACATGTCCATCTGCGAGCGCATGTACGGCACGAATTTGCGAACATCGTCAAGCCAACCCTCCGGTGCGTCCCATTTGACGCCGCCGACCCGCATGTAGTTGTAGGTCAGGCGTGCTCCGCAGAGGCGGTTAAAAAAGTCGACAACTTGTTCCCGATCGGCAAACGCGTACAGGAACGGGGTCATCGCACCCAAGTCCAGCAGGTATGTACCAAGGAAGACCAAGTGCGAGACGAGACGGTTCAATTCTACGACGATGATGCGCATGTACTCGGCGCGTTCCGGAATTTCCAGATCCATCGCCTTCTCCACGGCATTGACGATCGCGTGGTTGTTGACCATCGAGGACAGATAGTCCATGCGGTCGGTGTACGGAATGATCTGCGTGTACTGCAGGTCTTCCGCGAGTTTTTCGGTGCCGCGGTGGAGGTAGCCGACAACCGGATCGGCTTCGGTGATGATCTCCCCGTCCACCTTGACGACGACGCGCAACACCCCGTGGGTACTAGGGTGTTGAGGGCCGATGTTCATTAACATTTCTTCAGTACGTATTTCTCCCATCGCGTTCCTTTCCCCCTAGTTCTCGACGACGTAGTCTTTGCGCAGCGGATGACCGATCCAGTCGTCCTCCAGCATGATGCGACGCATGTCCGGATGCCCCGGGAAATCGACACCCAGCAGGTCGTAAATTTCGCGTTCTTCCCAATTGAAGCCCGCAAACAAGTGCGTGATCGACGGAACGCTTGCGTTGTCGCGCGGCGTGCGGGTCTTCAGCGAGATGTCGGTGTCCAACGTGAAGGAGTGCAAGAGGATGTAGACCTCGATGTAGTCCTTGTAGTCGGTCCCCGCCATCAGTTGCGGATAGACAAACGCGAGCGTCGAATCGGTTTTGAAATGCTCCACGACTTCGACCCAATTGGCGTTCTTGATCGTGAAGGTCGGTTGGAACTGCTTGAGTTCCGCCGCTTCCAGAACATCTTCGCCAAACTTGCCAAGCAGCTTGCCACGGAGAAATTCCAACTTCTCCGTCGCTTTCTCGACGCGCGGATCAACCGGCTCCGGAGCCGCTTCGGCCTCCGGGGCTTTCGTTTCAGGCGCTTTGGTTTCTTCGCTCATCTATCGCACCTTCTTCCCTTTCGCTTCCATACGGATCTTCTCTTGCAGCTTGTTGAGGCCGTAGATCAGCGCCGGCGGAGACGGCGGGCAACCCGGGATGTAGACATCGACCGGGATGACTTGGTCAGCCCCTTTGACGACGGAGTACGCACGAACGTACGGACCGCCTGCCGTTGCGCAGGAGCCCATCGCGACGACCCACTTCGGTTCCGGCATCTGATCATAGAGACGCTTCAAGATCGGCGCCATTTTCTTCGTGATCGTGCCGGCGATGATGATGCAGTCCGCATGGCGCGGAGACGCACGGAAGATGATCCCGAAACGGTCGAGGTCATAGTGAGCCGCGCCCGTTCCCATCATTTCGATGCCGCAGCAAGCCGTTGCAAACGTCAGCGGCCACAGCGAGTTGGAGCGAGCCCAACCTTTGATTTGTTCAAGCGTGCCAATCAGGACGCCGGCTTTGGAAAGTTCTTGCGACTCCTCTTGTGTGAAGCCTTCGAACTCCATGTACGCCGGTTGTTGGGTTGCGTTGTTGTTTACTTCCATTCCAACACCTTCTTCTTCCAGGCATAGATGAGGCCGATTGCCAAAAGTCCGAGGAAGACGAGCATCTCCACCAGACCGAACAGACCGAGGGAGTCGAATGTGACAGCCCACGGATAGAGGAACATGACTTCCACATCGAACGCTACGAACATGAGTGCAAACAGGTAGTAGCGAACGTTGTACCGAACGTGCGCTTCACCGAACGGCTCCACCCCGGATTCATACGTGGTCAACTTCTCCGGAGTCGGGTTCTTCGGTCGCAGGAGCGGACCGACAACCATAATGGCACCAATCGGGAGCACCAAGCCTAACACCAGGAACAGGAAAATAAATAGATAACTGTTCCAATACGAGACCATAGCAGCCCCTCCATCTTTTCAAAAAGTTACAGTTTTGCCCCCAATAGTATAACAGACCGTCTAAACGCTGTAAAACAGGGCTCTGCAATCAAATTTCGCGAACCTACGCAAAGCAGACAACTTCTCTTTAGGAATTTCCAAAACTCCCCTTCGTTACACGTAAAAAAAGTCCCACAACCCGAAGGCGTGGGACTTTCTCTGTGATTTCCCTTAGCGTTTGGTCGTTGCCAAGGAAATCCGGTTGATTGCGCGAGCCAGCGCCAATTCTGCGCGGCGGTGGTCCGTGGAATCACTTTTATCGTTCAGACGCTTCTCCGCACGTTCCTTAGAACGGGTGGCGCGTGCAACGTCAATCTCTTCCGGAAGCTCAGCCGCTTCAGCAAGGACCGACACGCCTTCCGGTTTGACTTCGAGGAAGCCGCCGGAAACTGCGATGACAATCTCTTGCCCGTCGTTTTTGAGGCGAAGTTGGGAAACCTTCAGCGTCGTGACGACTTGGGTATGACCGGCCAAGATCCCGAGATCGCCGTCGCCACCGCGGGCGATGATCAAGTCTACAGCGTTCTCGTAGACTTTGCGTTCGGGCGTGACGATTTCGATCGGCATTTTTCTCATATCATTAGCCTCCTAAGCGCGTTCAAGCGTTAGGCTTGAGCTTTCGCGTTTTCGAGGACGTCTTCAATGCCACCGCACATGTAGAATGCAACTTCCGGGATGTCGTCGTGTTTGCCTTCAAGGATTTCCTTGAAGCCGCGAACGGTGTCCGCGATCTTGACGTAACGGCCCGGACGGCCGGTGAAGACTTCGCCGACGAAGAACGGTTGGGACAGGAAGCGCTGGATCTTACGAGCGCGCGCTACGATCTGCTTGTCGTCGTCAGAGAGTTCGTCCATACCAAGGATCGCGATGATGTCTTGGAGTTCTTTGTAACGTTGCAGGACGCCCTGAACGCCACGAGCTACGCGGTAGTGTTCTTCGCCGACAACGTCCGGAGACAGTGCGCGGGAAGTAGACGCGAGCGGGTCAACCGCCGGGAACAGTGCCATCTCAGCGATTTTACGGTCCAAGTTGGTGGTTGCGTCCAAGTGAGCGAACGCCGTTGCCGGAGCCGGGTCGGTGTAGTCGTCGGCCGGAACGTAGATCGCTTGGATCGAGGTGATGGAACCTTTTTTGGTCGAGGTGATGCGTTCTTGCAGCTGACCCATTTCCGTTGCGAGGGTCGGTTGGTAACCTACTGCGGACGGCATACGGCCGAGCAGTGCGGAAACCTCGGAACCTGCTTGGGTGAAGCGGAAGATGTTGTCAACGAAGAGCAGAACGTCGCGCTCTTCCACGTCACGGAAGTATTCCGCGATCGTCAAACCGGTCAGTGCAACGCGTGCACGTGCGCCCGGCGGCTCGTTCATTTGGCCGAAGACCATTGCGGTCTTCTCGATAACGCCCGAGTCTTTCATTTCGTAGTACAAGTCGTTACCTTCACGGGTACGCTCACCAACACCTGCGAAGACGGAGTAACCGCCGTGTTGCTTCGCGATGTTGTGGATGAGTTCCTGGATGGTAACGGTTTTGCCTACGCCTGCACCGCCGAAGAGACCGATCTTACCGCCCTTGATGTACGGAGCGAGCAAGTCGATAACTTTGATCCCGGTTTCGAAGATCTCGACTTTGGTTGCGAGGTCTGCGAATTCCGGAGCATCAGCGTGGATCGGCATACGGCTGGTTTCGCCGATTACCGGGCCCGCTTCGTCGATGGTTTCCCCGAGAACGTTGAAGATACGGCCGAGGGTACCCGGACCTACGACTGCGGAAATCGGAGCGCCGGAGTCGACAACTTCCATACCGCGGACGAGGCCGTCGGTGGAAGACATCGCGATGGTACGAGCTTGGTTATCACCGAGGTGGAGAGCGACTTCAACGGTGAGGTTGATATCCGCTTCGCCTTCGGATTGAGCTTTATAGGTAATGGTCAGCGCGTTGTTCAGCTGCGGAAGTTGGCCTTCCGGGAACTGAACGTCGACGACCGGACCGAGTACCTGGACTACTTGTCCTTTGTTCATCACGTTTCCCTCCATTCTTGCGTACTACAAGCTGTTACTGCTCCAGAGCGCTGGCCCCGCCGACGATTTCGGTGATCTGCGTGGTGATCGCCGATTGTCGAGCGCGGTTGAGTTCGAGTGTGTAACGGTTGATCATTTCACCTGCGTTGTCGGTTGCAGCGCCCATTGCGGTCATTTTCGCACCGAATTCGGAAGCCTTGCCTTCAAGCAGCGCGGAGAAGATCAGCGTCTCTGCGAACTTCGGGAGCAGGTTATCGAGGACCGCCTCTGCAGACGGTTCGTAGTCATACTTAGCCGTGACCACGCCCGGTTCCGGTTTCTTCTGGTTCGCGCCGAGGTCTTCGAGCGGGAGAAGTTTGCGGGATTTCGGGACTTGAGTCAACGGGGAAATGAATTCGTTGTAGAGGAGGAAGACTTCGTCATACACACCCTCTTGGAACAACTTGACGACTTGAGACGACAAATCTTTGACGTCGGAGTAAGTCGGCGAGTCGGACAACCCAGTCACTTCACCCACAAGCGGGTAATTGCGGCGCTTAAAGAAGTCGCGCGCCTTGCGCCCGATCGCAAAGATGGCATACGTGCTCTTGTCCTTGCCGCGCACTTCGTTGACGAGCGCACGGATGATCTGCGAGTTGTAACCGCCCGCAAGACCACGGTCAGAGGAGATGATCACGTAGCCGGTCTTCTTGACCGGACGTTTGACGAGCATCGGATGGTTCGTAGAACCGGAAGCCGATGCGATCGAACCGATGACTTCTTCCAATTTTACGGCGTACGGACGCGCTTGTTCAACGCGTTCTTGCGCACGACGCAGTTTCGCCGCCGCTACCATTTTCATCGCTTTGGTGATTTGCTGGGTGTTCTTCACGGACTTGATGCGTCGACGAATGTCGCGAGCATTCACTGCCATGTGAAAACACCACCTTCGGATGAAATGGAGTTGCTAGACGACGTTACGCCACAAAGGTCGCTTTGAACTTGCCAACCGCTTCCTTCAGGGACGCGATCAGTTCATCGGTAAGGGATTTGCCTTCGATGATGCCCTTGAAGATTTGCGGGTAGTTCGTATCGATAAACGAGAGCCACTCGGACTCGAAGCGCAGGACAGATTCAACCGGAATTGCGTCGAGGTGACCTTCTTTGACGGCCCACAGGGAGACGACTTGGCGCTCAACGGACATCGGTTGGTATTGGCCTTGCTTCATGATCTCGACAGTGCGAGCACCGCGGTCGAGGCGTGCTTGGGTCGCTTTGTCAAGGTCGGAGCCGAACTGCGCGAACGCTTGCAGCTCACGGTATTGTGCGAGGTCGGTTTTGATCGTACCTGCGACTTGCTTCATCGCTTTGATCTGAGCAGAACCACCGACACGGGAGACGGAGAGACCGACGTTGACTGCCGGACGTACGCCGGAGTTGAACAGGTCGGACTCGAGGAAGATCTGACCGTCGGTGATCGAGATGACGTTCGTCGGGATGTACGCGGAGATGTCACCCGCTTGGGTCTCGATGAACGGCAGCGCGGTCAGAGAACCGCCGCCGAGCTTGTCGGACAGCTTCGCTGCGCGCTCCAGCAGACGGGAGTGCAAGTAGAAGACGTCGCCCGGGTATGCTTCGCGGCCCGGAGGACGGCGCATCAGCAAGGACATTTCGCGGTAAGCGGCCGCTTGCTTGGACAGGTCATCGTAGATGCAAAGGACGTGGCCGCCCTTGTACATGAAGTATTCACCCATCGAAACGCCTGCGTACGGAGCCAGGAAGAGCAGCGGAGCCGGATCGGATGCCGATGCGGAAACGACGATGGTGTAGTCCATTGCGCCGTGCTTGCGGAGGGTTTCCACAACTTGCGAAACGGTGGATTGCTTTTGACCAATTGCAACGTAGATACAGATCATGCCGTTGCCTTTTTGGTTGATGATCGTGTCGAGCGCGATCGCGGTCTTACCGGTTTGGCGGTCGCCGATGATCAATTCGCGTTGGCCACGGCCGACCGGAATCATCGAGTCGATCGACTTGATACCGGTTTGCAGCGGTTCGTGAACGGATTTACGGTCGATTACGCCCGGAGCCGGAGACTCGATCGGACGGAATTCCTTGGTTTCGATCGGGCCGCGGCCGTCGATCGGTTGGCCGAGCGGGTTCACAACGCGGCCTACGAGTGCTTCGCCGACCGGAACTTGCGCGATGCGGCCGGTACGTTTTACGGTGTCGCCTTCCTTGATGCCGACAACGGAACCGAGGATAACGGCACCGACGTTGTTGACTTCAAGGTTGAACGCCATACCGATGGCGCCGTTGGAGAACTCGAGGAGTTCGCCCGCCATGACTTTTTCAAGACCATGGATACGTGCGATCCCGTCACCAACTTGGATTACGGTCCCAACATCATATACTTGAACTTCAGATTGATAATTCTCAATCTGTTGCTTGATCAGCGCACTGATTTCTTCAGGACGAATGCTCATGATCTCACCCCTCTGGATAAAAGACTTAGTATTTCAGCGTTTGGCGGAAACGTTCGAGCTGAGCGGCGACGGTGTAGTCAAACACAGTATCGCCTACGCGCACTTTCGCGCCGCCGATCAGAGCAGGATTGACAGTCGCGGTGACTTCGATCTGCTTGCCGTTTGCGCCGAGCGTGTTTTTCAAGGTCGAAATTTCCTCTTCGGAAAGCGGAGTCGCAGACTCTACTTTCACTTTGACACGACCGCTCGCCTTGTCAGCCAGGACGGTAAACTCCTCAGCGATGCTGTGGAGGTCTTCTTGGCGACGACGATCGAGCAGAAGTTGGATGAAGTTCATGACGATCGCAGAGACACGGCCGTTGAACAGCTCGTTCATCTGCTTTTTCTTCACTTCAGTCGAGATGCTCGGATGGAGCAACATTTGTTCCAGTTCCGGATGCGCTTTGAGCGCGTCCGTGATGGCCGAGAGTTCCGCTTGCACGGTATCTGCGTTGCCTTGTTGCTGTGCGACTTCGAACAGCGCTTCAGCATAACGCTTGGCTACTGTTGCGTTCTTCATACGCGAACACCCATTTCCTTAACAGCCTCTTCGAAAAGGGCCTTGTGGGATTCTGCGTTGAGTTCTTTCGCGATGATCTTGCCAGCCAGCAGAACGGACAGGTTGCCGACTTGTTCGCGGAGTTCCGCGATGGCAGCGTCTTTCTCGCGGTTGATCGTTGCAACTGCTTCTTCGCGGATGCGACGTGCTTCTTCCTCAGCCGCAGCGAGGATGTCAGCAGCTTGCTTTTCGCCGGAGCGACGTGCGTTTTCAAGCATCTCAGCAGCGTCTTTCTTCGCGCTTTGCAGAGCAGCGCGGTTTTCTTCTGCGAGACGTTCTACTTCTTCACGGTTCTTTTCAGCCGTGGTGATCTGATTCTCGATATATTGCGCGCGTTCTTTCATCATGCGCATCAGCGGACCGATGGCAACTTTGCGGAGCAACAGGAAGAGGATCAAGAAGGCCACGAGCTGGAATAACGCCGTGCCAAGTTCAAAATCCATGAAGGTTCACTCCTTTCGGGCTGGACAAAAGAGAGGCGCAGGCGGTATTGGGTCCGCCCCGCCGCCCAACAGAACGTCCGAGTGGTTGGATATTACAGGCGGCCGAACAGGATCAGACCGAACGCAACTGCGATGATCGGGAGTGCCTCTACGAGACCCAGACCGATAAACATTTGAGTTTGAAGCATACCGCGTGCTTCCGGTTGACGAGCGATACCTTCGATCGTGCGACCAACTACGAGACCGTTACCGATACCTGCGCCAACTGCTGCGAGACCGAGCAAGAGACCTACTGCCATTTCCATGAGAGAGTACCTCCTTGATTTCCATTAAGGTTGTTTTATTGGGTGAAAGGGTAAAACGTTGTCTTGCCAAAAAACGGACGACTGCTTGACGACTTAGTGATGCTCGTCGTGCGGCAACTTTTGACCGATGTAAACAAGGGTCAGGACGGTGAAGACGAAGGACTGGATGGTACCTACGAACAGCGAGTACGCAATCCACACGAGCAGCGGAATGCCCCCGGTCGGGAACCAGCCGCCGGCCATCGGGATCGCCAGGATGATGCCTACCAAGACCTCACCTGCGAAGATGTTACCGAAGAGACGAAGACCGAGCGTGAAGAACTTGGACACTTCGTCAATGATGTGAAGAATCGCAAACGGCGGATACGGTTGAATGTAGTGCTTGAAATAGCTCCGCGGATTCTTCAGACCAATGATGTGGGTGAACAGGACGATCGAGATCGACATTGCGAGCGCAACCGACATGTTCGCCGTCGGCGATGCGAAGAACGCAACGACGCTGTGACCTCCATGCTCTTTAAGCGCCTCAGCAGAGACACCGACCATCGGAGAATGCACATCGAAGTTGAGGTTCATGATCAGACCCATTTGGTTGGAAACAAACAGGTAGGTGATCAAGGTCATCGCAAGCGGCACATACGTCATCGCACGCTCTCCACCGATGGTATCCTTCGCGAGGCCGGAGATGAAGTCAGTCAGCCACTCGAAGATGTTTTGCACGCCACGAGGGTTTCGGATGCTCATATTGGCTACGGCGAGACGACCGAGAATCAAGACGACGAGAATCGCAAGAACCGTCATCGCAGCCGAGGTCAGGTTGAGCTTCCAAATCCCTTCCCCAATGGTGGGAAAAAGGTGTTCCATTACTTATTTCACCCCTTCCGTACTTGATGGATTATGAAGTTTTTTTGTATAGGAAGCCTCCCAGTAGGACGAATTGATAGGTGAACAACCCGACAATCAGCCCCGGAAGACTTACATACCCGATTTTTTTCTCTACGATCCGCATGATCAGGATCGCAGCCATCACCATGACGATGCGAAACACCATCACGATACTAGGACGTTTCTTGACTTGAAAAAGCGCGACTTCCGCCGCTTGCTCTGTCTGTCTCGCCACACTGACAGCGAAATACAAACTAACTGCCGACCCTATCGTCAGGCCGGCAAAGACAGAAGCATACTGTGGCAACAGCGCCCAGAGTGCCGCGAGTAGAACGGTGACGATGGTCGTGTTCTTGATCGTGCGCCTTGCCAAGAGATGAAATTCGTTCATTTTATGCGTGGCTCCCATCTGTACCGCCTGTAGGCACCATCCTCCAGCATTGCCAAACAGTGGTTAGGATATGTATGTGAGTCCACATATCTCTAGGGAGGTTTCACCTTACGGAACGGAAGTCCCTGTGTATGAAACCCCAACCCAGAGAACATACTACTATATCCCCAACTGCATTGTCAACGAAGGAACTAGGCGTAGCAAGGGCTCAAGAGAGATTTTAGCCATTTTTTCATAGAAACGACATAACTATGTGAAATCGTGCCTGTTTTAGCGTTCAACGACGAGTGCAACGCCTTGTCCGCCGCCGATGCAAAGCGTTGCGAGACCGCGCTTGGCATCGCGTTTTTGCATTTCGTGGAGCAGGGAAACCAGCACGCGTGCGCCGGATGCGCCGATCGGGTGACCGAGGGCGATGGCGCCGCCGTTGACGTTCAATTTTTCACGCGGAATTTCCAAATCTTTGCCTACCGCAAGCGATTGAGCGGCAAACGCTTCGTTCGCTTCCACCAAATCGATATCGGCGATGGAGAGGTTCGCTTTCTCCAGCGCTTTTTTGGTTGCGTAGATCGGACCGAGGCCCATGACGTTCGGGTCGAGACCCGCAGATGCGTAGGACTTGATCGTCGCGAGGATCGGCAGACCGAGTTCTTCCGCTTTTTCACGGGACATGACGAGGATCGCCGCTGCACCGTCGTTGATGCCGGACGCGTTGCCCGCGGTTACGGTCCCGTCCTTTTTGAAAGCAGGGCGCAGTTTGCCAAGCGTTGCGGCGGTGGTGCCTGCACGCGGGAACTCATCGCGATCGAAGACGATCGGGTCGCCTTTGCGCTGCGGGAGTACGACCGGGACGATTTCGTCCTTGAAACGATCAGAAGCGAGCGCTTGCTCGGCTTTTTGTTGCGACCAAGCGGCGAATTCGTCTTGCTCATCGCGGGTGAGGCCGTAGCGCTCGGCGATGTTTTCTGCGGTGATGCCCATGTGGGTGTCATCGAACGCGCACCAGAGGCCGTCGCGAATCATAACGTCCACCACTTTACCGTCGCCCATGCGATAGCCGTTGCGAGCACCTTCTAATAAGTAAGGAGCCTGCGACATGTTCTCCATGCCGCCTGCGAGGATCACATCTGCGTCGCCCGCTTTGATCGCTTGCGCCGCCAACATGACGGTTTTGAGACCGGAGCCGCAGACTTTGTTGATCGTCATCGACGCGATGGTGTTCGGCAGACCGCCTTTGATCGCCGCTTGACGAGCCGGGTTCTGGCCGAGACCCGCTTGCAAGACGTTGCCGAGGATGACTTCCTCTACATGGTCGGCAGAGACTCCTGCACGGGAAAGCGCTTCCTTGAGAACCAAACCGCCCAACTCAGGTGCCGAGACACCCGCCAAAGCCCCTTGAAAATTCCCGATCGCCGTACGGACGGCGCTTACGATAACTGCATCACGATTGCTCATAAAAAATTCCCCTTTCGTACCAAACGTTAGGTTGCGTGTTTACCAATCTCTATTATTCTCGTCCGGGAACCAATTCCCTGCTCATGAAAACGCTTACATCGGAAACATTCTCTTTTCAAGAAGTCTTTTGGGATGGTAAGATACGATCATACAAATCAGAATGCTACCGAAATAAGTAATATGTCGCTTTGAAAAGAGGAGAGTCACGATGAACTATTTGACCCTTGGCCAAAAACTACGACTCAAACGCAAAGAACTCAACCTCACTCTCAAAGACGTCGCTGGAGACTACATTTCAACTGCTACTTTGAGCCTCGTGGAACGCGATATGCAGGTGCCTTCGGAGGACCTGTTGCGTTACCTCGCCGACAAGTTGCAGACTCCCTATCCGTACTTCAGGGAGACTCCAGAGGAGACTTTGAACCGCAGGGCCAAGACTCTTCTCGCAGAAGCCGAAGTCCTGCTCTACCGCAAGCGTTTCGGGATGGCCGCCCGTTTCGCGGAGGAGATTCTGGAAGATGCCAAAGAACTGAAGCTTATGCATCTCATCGGGCAGAGTTCGCTCTTGCTCAGCCAGATTGCATTGGAGAAAGGCGAATACCACAAGGCGAATCAATATCTGTTCGAAGCACAGAACGCAACGATCCTGTCCGGCAACGACGGATGGTTGCCCAACATCTACTACCAATTCGGCCTCGTGTCGTTCCGCCAGTCTTTCTATGCCCAAGCGCTCGACTACTTCAAGCAAGCCGAGCAGACGGAGTTGGTGGAGCTGAAAACCGTCGAGGACGATCTCACCCGCAAAATTCTCTCGATGATCTCGCAGACCTACCACAAGCTCAGTCAGTTTGACCAAGCGCTTCACTATGCGGAGAAGACCCGCGATTTGGTGTCCCGCTTGAACAACCTGGAAGCGTATGCCGAATCGCTGATCATGCTTGGCGCTTCGTATCGAGAGAAGGAGCAGTACGACCAAGCGTTCGACCTCTTCCAAGAGGCACAGCGCTTGATCCACCAAGTCGATGCGCAGCAAGAGCTCTCGGAGATCTCCTACAACCTCGCGTCGCTGTTCGTGAAGACCGGCAACTTCGAGGAAGCGCACCGTCACTACGCGCAAGCCATCGACCAGAAGTTGCAACACCAAGACCCAAGCGTCGTCTCCACTTCTCTTGAGCATGTCGAGACGTTGATTCTGTCCGGTGATATCGAACCAGCACTGGAACGTCTGGAAAGTGCGACTCTCTTGCTCGACCAGTTCGGCGTGGAGGAGGAACGTGCCCGCGCTTTGGCGCTGCGTTACCAACTCCTGCATCTCTCCGGCAAGTCCCAAGAGGGCCGTGCCGCACTCGAGGAAAGCTTGACCCTGACCCGCAAGCTGCCGTTCCCCAAGCGCGTCGCCGACACCCTCGTACGCCTCGGTCGCATCTGCGCCAATTCCGGCGATCCGACCACCGCAACGCTTTTGTTTGCCGAAGCTTTGGCGGTGTACGAGAACTGCGGCATCATCCTCGACCGTTTCATTTAGAAAAAAGACCCCTCGCCACACGGCGGCAGGGGTCTTTTTTTACCTTATACGCGGAACTCGTCCGGCTTCTCACCCTGCCCGAAGTGGTACAAGATCGCTTGCACGATCCGCTCCGAAGCCTGTCCGTCGCCGTAGGGATTCGCGGCGATCGACATCGCTTCGTGCGCTCCTTCGTCGGTCAGCAGTTCATGAGCGAGCGAGTAGATCACCTCTTGCTCCGTGCCCGCCAGTTTCAACGTGCCGGCTTCGATGCCCTCCGGACGCTCGGTGGTGTCGCGAAGCACGAGTACCGGAACGCCAAGCGACGGTGCTTCTTCTTGAATCCCGCCGGAGTCGGTCAAGATCAAGTACGCACGGGACATGAAGTTGTGCGTATCGAACACGTCGAGCGGGTCGATCAAATGAATCCGATCATGTCCTCCGAGAATGGCACGCGCCGGTTCTTGCACAGCCGGGTTCAGATGCACCGGGTAGACGAGCACGATGTCCTCATGCTCTTCGACCAAGCGGCGAACGGCGGTGAAGATGTTGTGCATCTTCTCCCCCAAATTCTCACGGCGGTGCGCCGTCATGAACACGAGTCGTTGGCCCGCTTGCAGGCTGTCAAGGATCTCATGGGAGTATGTATCGCGAACGGTGGTCGCCATCGCGTCAATCGCCGTATTGCCCGTGACGAAGATGCGCGCCTCCGGTTTGTGCTCTTGCAGAAGGTTCGCCTTGGACATGTCGGTCGGCGCAAAGTGCAGATCGGCCATGACGCCGGTCAGTTGGCGGTTCATCTCTTCCGGGAACGGGGAGTACTTGTCATACGTGCGCAAACCCGCTTCCACATGACCGATGGCGATCTGTTGGTAAAAAGCGGCCAAGCCCGCCACGAACGTCGTCGTGGTATCGCCATGTACGAGCACGATGTGCGGCTGTTCCTCTTGCAAGACCTTCTCAAGACCTGCCAGCGCTTTGATCGACACGCCGGTCAGCGTTTGGCGCGGCTCCATGATGTCGAGGTCGTAGTCCGGCTTGATCTCGAACAAGTTCAACACTTGGTCGAGCATCTGCCGGTGCTGCGCGGTGACGCACACCTTGGAGTGAATTCTGTCTCCGGCCTTCTCCAGCGCTTTCACAAGCGGTGCCATCTTGACAGCTTCCGGTCGGGTGCCAAACACGGTCAGTACACGAATCGGTTCCATAGTTTCTATCGCTCTCCTCTGTTACTTCGTGCCGTACAAGCGGTCGCCCGCGTCGCCGAGGCCCGGCGTGATATACCCGTGGTCGTTCAAGCATTCATCGATGGCGGCGACGTAGATGTCTACGTCCGGATGTGCTTGTTGAACGGTTTCGATGCCTTCGGGAGCGGCGATCAAGCACATCAGCTTGATGTTTTTCGCGCCGCGTTGTTTCATAAACGTGATCGCAGCCGCAGCCGAACCGCCCGTCGCAAGCATCGGGTCGACCGTGATCAAGTCGCGCTCTTCCAAATCGGTCGGGAGTTTGCAGTAGTACTCCACCGGTTGCAGGGTTTCCGGATCGCGGTAGAGGCCGATGTGACCGACCTTCGCGCTCGGGATGAGGCTCAAGATGCCGTCCACCATGCCAAGTCCGGCGCGCAAGATCGGCACGACGCCGAGCTTTTTCCCGGCGAGGATCTTGGTTTTGGCTTCCGAAACCGGCGTTTGAATCGTGGTCTCCTCCAGGGGCAGATCGCGAGTGGCTTCGTACGCCATCAACATCGCGACTTCCTCCACCAGTTCGCGGAATTGCTTCGTCCCGGTTTCGGTGCTGCGGATGTAGGTCAATTTATGTTGGATCAGTGGGTGATCAAATACGTAGACTTTTCCCATGAGCCGTCTCCCCTTTGCAATTTTCGTCTGTACCATTATAGCAAAACCTTTCTGGAATACCAAAAGAGACCCGACACGCTCCGGGGCGTGTCGGGTCTTTTTTTCCGACTGTGGGGTCTTAGAGGTAGGTCAAGCCTTCGTACATCGGGAATTTGTCGCAAAGCGCCTGTACACGCTGGCGTGCTTCTTCGACTTTGGCCGCGTCGTCGCGATGCTTGAGGGTCAGCTCGATGATCGCAGCGATTTCCACCATCGCTTCGCCGTCAAAACCACGGGACGTGGCAGCCGGGGTGCCGATGCGCACGCCCGAGGTGACAAACGGAGACGCCGGATCGAACGGGATGGTGTTTTTGTTCGTCGTGACGCCGATTTCGTCGAGCAGGTGCTCCGCTTCTTTGCCGGTCAGTCCGAAGTTGCGGACGTCGAGCAAGAGCAGGTGGTTGTCCGTGCCGCCCGACACGAGGGTGAAACCACGGTCGGTCAGAGCGGTTGCCAGCGTTTGTGCGTTGTCCACGACCGCTTGGATGTAGTCTTTGAAGTCCGGTTGCAGCGCTTCGCCGAATGCGACCGCTTTGGATGCGATGACGTGCATCAGCGGGCCGCCTTGGATGCCCGGGAAAATCGCTTTGTCGATCGCCTTCGCGTATTGCTCTTTGCAGAGAATCAGACCGCCGCGCGGGCCGCGCAACGTTTTATGTGTGGTGGAGGTGACGAAATCTGCGTACGGAACCGGAGACGGATGGTGACCGGTCGCAACGAGACCTGCGATGTGCGCCATGTCGACCATGAGGTACGCACCGACTTCGTCGGCGATCTCACGCAGTTTCGGGAAGTCGATCTCGCGCGGGAACGCAGAAGCGCCGGCGACGATCATCTTCGGTTTATGTTCGACGGCGAGGGCGCGGACTTTGTCGTAGTCGATTTGGTGCGTGCCTTCTTCGACGCCGTAGGGAACGAAGTTGTAGTATTGGCCGGAGATGTTCACCGGAGAACCGTGGGTCAAATGACCGCCGTGCGAGAGGTTCATCCCGAGCACGGTGTCACCCGGCTTCAGGAATGCGAAATACACAGCTGTGTTCGCATTGGCGCCGGAGTGCGGTTGGACGTTGGCATGTTCCGCGTTGAACAATTTCTTCACGCGGTCGCGGGCGATGTCTTCTACGACGTCGACGTATTCACAGCCGCCGTAGTAGCGCTTGCCGGGGTAGCCCTCTGCGTATTTGTTCGTGAGCACGGTGCCCATCGCTTCCATAACTGCAGTGGAGACGAAGTTTTCGGAGGCGATCAATTCGATTTTCGAACGCTGGCGGCCCAGCTCTTTTTCCATGGCTTCGGCAACTTCGCGGTCGATCTGTTTCAATGTTTGGGACAGATGGTTTGTCATCTTCGGTCACTCTCCTTGGAACGGCTATTTCCGAACATTATAACACATTCGACACGAAATGGTTCGTACTTTGCGGTCAATCGAGAACGTAAATGGCGCGTGCGCCACCGATCAGTTTCGGACGCGTTTTCGCCATCGTGACGTGAGCCTCGCCAATCGAACGAAGGGTCGGACGAACGGGCACGGCGACGGGGCGCAGATGCATCCCGATGAACGTGTCTCCGATGTCGATGCCTGCGTGGGCTTGGATGCGTTCGACGAGGACCGGCTTGGTCAGGGATCGAAACGCGGTGGACGCCACTTGACCTCCCGCCGTCGGAACGGGGACGACGGTGACTTCCTCTAAGTGAAACTCCTTCATCGTCTGACGCTCGACGACGAGAGCGCGGTTGAGATGCTCGCAGCATTGAAACGCCACGTGAAACCCGTACTGTGTGCGAGCTTCCAGCACCGCCTCCACGATCTGCTGCGCGGCTTCGGCAGAACCGGCCGTGCCGATCTTGCGCCCGACGACTTCGCTGGAGGAACAGCCTATGACGACGATGGTTTCGCTGTCCAATTCGGTGCTTCCCGCCAGTTCGCGGAGCACTTGCAGGGTCTGTGCCTTCACGAGAGCGGGATCAAACGCCTCGTGTTGGGAAGTTTCGTTCTCTAGCATCCTGTCACGCCTTCTTCTTGACCGTAGCGTTTTTCGACGTCGGCGATCTTGTCGAGACGCTTTTGGTGACGACCGCCGCTGAATTCGGTGGTGAGCCAAATTTCCACGATGTCATCGGCGAGACCCGGCCCGATGACGCGTGCGCCCATCGCCATGATGTTGGTGTCGTTGTGCTCGCGGGTCGCTTTTGCCGAGAACGTATCATGGAGCAGGGCACAGCGAATGCCCGGAACTTTGTTCGCGACGATGCTCATGCCAAGTCCGGTGCCACAGACGAGGATGCCGCGCTGGTATTCACCGCTTGCCACAGCTTCCGCGACTTTGATCCCGTAGTCCGGGTAGTCCACCGACTCTTCCGAATACGTCCCGAAGTCGTGGTAGGCAATCCCCATCGCGTCGAGTTTCTTTTTCACAGATTCTTTCAAAGAAAAGCCGCCATGGTCGGCTGCAATTGCAAGTTTCATCTGTCAAAAACCTCCTTGGTAGGTAGTTCGGTTACTTACACGTTAGAAAGTGATTGTCCGAATGTCAACCCCAAAACCGGATAAGATCTCAACCAATTCACTTGGCGGACCTTCTTCCTTGGCAATGTTGACGAGGTCTGACATGAAATGATCTTCTTTGTAACGATGAACGATGTTGCAAATTTCTTGGTAGATTACCTTTCGCAAAAGAATCTTGCCATTAATCCACCGATTTACTCCTTGCAGTGTCTGGCATTCCTTTATGATTTCTGAGGAACGTTGTTCCCACGATTTCAGGACCTCATCAAGGTCTCCGCGAGTTGGTAATTGCTCCATTCGCTTTGACAGTTCGTTTTTTACAGCCTCAGCCTCAAGCTGAGGTTTGTCAAAGAACGGTGTAAGTTCGTGAAAAGCCTTATTTTTTTGAAAAATCAAAAGCTGCTCGTTCGCTGCTGCAAGATAACATAATTCCTTGGCTTTGGAAAGGATCAGGCATTCGATCTCCTCCTCGGATTTCCAATTCGGAAGATGATCAAAATCACGAAAAACCGCTAATTTATATAGATATTTGGGTTCAATAAAGTAGTTTTCCAACGAGTAACGGGAAAGGATTGCACAGCGACACTCTGCTACACGACTACCTTTTACTACTTCGTCCGAGTCGAAATCTCGATCTACAAGACCTACGGCAGTAGGGTCTTTCTCGACTTTTTCCAAGGCTTTTCTCTTGTTACCCGCCCGCTCAAACATCCCCCCGATGGGAAATAGCTGATCCAGCACTGCCTGATCATCTTTTCCCTCCACAAAAACCTTCGAATAGGCCGTCATGACCGTGATTCCTCCAAGAGGTTATCCAAGTTGATGACTTCATATCCCACTACCGATTCCGCTATACGTGGAGACTGGGTTGTCACGATGAATTGGGCGTCATACTTTTTGCAAAGCGCAGTGAGCGTTTCCATAAAGAGACGTTGCCAAACCGGGTGGAGGTGAATTTCCGGCTCATCGATCAACAGAATGCTACCCTTTCGAATATATCGGTAAATCTCTCCGAGTAACAGGATAAGTTGGTTTTCTCCTGAACTCAATGCATCCAGATGAAGCTTCTGCCCCGAGATGGTATGGACCACCTCTACACGGTAATCATAGCCAACAGTTGTGATGGTTTTATCCTCAAGAAAACGATTGACTAGTTGAGCGAACTCATGAAAGCGGGATGTAGCATCGGGATTGGTTTCTCGCGCTTTCAAGTCACGAAAATAGAGCCACACTAAAAAGCTCTCTACAGAACCCTTCCACTCGTTGTGGTAGCGATTGTAGCGGTAAGTCCAATGAAATTGAGGGGCTTCGTTCTGAATTTCTCCAGAAAACTTGAACGTCGTAAGTCGGTCGGTCGGAAAATAGAGTAGATTGCCGAGATCTGGATTCGAGTCTACTCCAGCGCTCGCGTACTTGATCTCCTTCACCAAACGTTCTGCTCGTTCTGTGCGAACCAAAAGCTTACCACTTCGAGGCCGATCTAAGTAGGAAAAGTCCTCTCCCATATATATATCATCTGACCGAATCGTCTGCTGATTGATCCCATACCAATTGCCTGTATGAATCATAAAGGGGGTCTGCTCTTTCAATTCCGGATATTCCAAGGCCATTTCTATCCCTGCTACATGAAAAGCATTGGTATTCCAGCGGAGGATTGCTTCCTCACCTTTGCTTAGAATATCAATTACTCCGAAAATATGATCAAGGATCGTTGTTTTCCCCGAACCATTCTTCCCAACAATGACGGTACGAGGGCGTACCTTGTTATTTACTGGGTCAACGAGTTCTATCGTTAATTTTCGGAACCCTTTTACTCCGTGCAAACTCAAACTCCTCAGTTTCACAAATACACCTCCCGAAACATGACTCCCTCACCTCTAGTATATCCTACCAACCCACGAAATAGAAAAGCCCCGCACCTATCTAAGCTAACGGGGCTCTCCATTTTTACTCCACGCCTTCTTCCTTCAACCGGACAACCAACTTATCCAGCAACACGCCGATCTCTTGGCCCGTAGTGTCGTACGTGTCTTGCGTGCCGCCGTACGGGTCGGCGATGTCGTAGTCGGGCAGTTTGGCGACGAGTTTCATCATCTGGTCGGCTTCTTGTTGGACGGAAGCTTCGAGGCGCTCTTGCAGCGCCGCCAGTTCATCATCAATCGTTGCATCCTGCCCCCCGCTGTCCGCATAGCGCTGTTGCAGGCTCTCGATTTCATCAGCATGCTCCGCCATGAACAGCGCCTGCTTGGTCTGCGCTTCCGCTTGCAACTCGCCCATCTCTTCGAGAATCCGCAAGCTCTCCGGATCGTCATCGACGAACTCTTTCAATTGGAACGTTTTGTCGAGCGCTTCAAAGTGGCGCTCCAAGATCGCCCGCTTGTGCGACTGCGACATGGTCAGGATCAGATCGGCCCACTTCACCAGTTCATCATCGAGCGGCGTCGCCATGTGCGCGTCGGGGTCCAACCCGTGATTCGTCAGCACCTGCTTGGCTCCCTTGCTCGCCGGTTGCCCCGCATACGCCGCAATCCCCGCCGAGCGCACTTCAACTGCGTCACCAAGCCCCGCAGCATCCAAACGCTTGCGCATCAGCGGCTCTGCCATCGCGCTGCGGCAGGTGTTCCCTGTACATACAAACAACAAATTCATGTCGTCTCCTCCTTCGTTCCACACGCCTTTCCTCTTAGTATAATCAAAAAGAGACCTGACCGCACGTGCGGACAGGTCTCCTTTTTCCAAAGCTTAGTCTTCGAGCAGGGTTCCGACGTTGTTCTCCATCGCGTACTCGTAGTAATAACGAGCCACCGCCACGTCGAACACCGCCATCCCCATCGGGTTGAAAATCACCGCTTCGTCCGAGCCAAAGCCCTTGAACGCTTCTTTGCAGACCACGTCGACGATCGACTTGGTGTCTTCCTCCTGCAAGCCGCGCTCTTTGTGCATCAGCTCGATATCGGTGTTCTCACGGCAGACTTCTTCCCAATCGTCGACGATGATCGCTTTCGTGTAGTCGAGAATCTCCGGCTTGAAGTCGCGCAGAGAGACGTTCAACAACAGCGCGCCCTCTTTCGGCTTGCGGTCGATGTAGCCGCCCGACGAAACGGTGCAGGTGATGAACACATCTGCATCGTCATACGCCGCTTCGTACGTATCCACGATCTCCACGCGATCTTTGATCGCAGCCGGGATGTACTCCGTCTTCACGCCGCCGATGTCATAGAGGAACACCTTCGCGATTTTGTCCCCGAGTACAGCCGTGACCATTTCGAGATGCAACTGGCCGATCGGGCCGAACCCGATGATGCCGACGTTCACGTTTGCAAGCGGTTTCACTTCTTCATACTTTTTGATCACCAGACCGGTGACCGAAGCCGTGCGGATGCCGGAGACGTACGCGGTGTTGAAGACCGCCATCGGCTTGCCGTTGTCCGCTTGGTTCAAGATCGTGACCGAGTGCGCACGTTGAACGCCTTGCTGGATGTTCTTCGGGAAGGACGCGATCCACTTGATCCCCGCCACGTTCACATCGCCGCCGCAGAATGCCGGCATCGCGATGATGCGGTTGGTCAGGTCTCGATAGCGCAGGTACGGCTTGACCGGTTGGGCGAAGTCGTTCGTTGCCAGGCACTTCACGGCATCTTCGACCACGGAGATCGTCTTGTGCCAGTTGATGCCGATGGATTGCAGGTCCTTCGTGTTCAAATACAACATGGGGCTTTATCTCCTCTCTTTGCTTACGACAGAATTACGACTGAATCTGGACGGAGTTTTTTTCACGAATGTCTTGCACCCAATCTTGGTTGTAGACGGTGTCCGCATAAGGCGTGCCGCCGTCCGGGCAGAGAAATACGACTTTGGGTCTCTTCTCAAAAATCTTGTCCTTGAAATACTGCTGAATCGCGTAGTACGACGTCCCCGACGAGCCGCCGCCGAAGATGCAATGGTCTTCGAACAGTTGGTAGCAGCCGGTGATCGTGTCCACTTCCTCGACGTGGAAGACCTCGTCGATGACAGCTTCGCGCAAGATGTCCGGCACCATCGAAGATCCGATGCCCGGAATGTAGCGTTTCTTCGGCGGCGTGCCGAAGATCACCGATCCCACGCTGTCCACCGCCACGATGCGCACGTTCGGGAACTTGTCCTTCAAACGGCGCGAAACACCGGAGATCGTCCCGCCGGAAGACACGCCCACGAACGCGTAGTCCAACTCGTCGAAGTGTTCTGCCAACTCTGTGCCCAACCCTTTATAGTGCGCGTTGAAGTTGTCGATGTTGCCGTATTGATTCGTCCAAAACGAGTTCGGGATGTCCCGCAGCAAGTCGTTGACACGCTGAACACGGGTGAGCAAAAAGCCGCCGGTTTTGTCCCGTTCTTCGACTTTTTCCACGCGGTACGACAGCGAGCGAAGCAGGTTCTCGTAACTCGGGTTGATGTTTGGATCGATGACCGGGATGAACTTGATCCCCAAACGCTTGCAAAGCGTGGCAAGCGCAATGCCAAAATTCCCGGATGAGGATTCAATCACCGTCGTGTCTTGGGTCACGCGCCCGCTTTCAATCGCGGACTTCAAGATGTAATAGGCCGGGCGAACTTTTACGCTGCCCATAAGATTGTGAAACTCCAACTTGGCGTACAGATCGACGGTCGGATGTTCCAGATGCACAAGCGGCGTCCGGCCGATAAAATTCCCGATCGATGACAGCTTCTCAATCATGATCTTCTCTCCCCGATTGAAAAAGTTTGATCCGGCGATTTTGCAATGTCATAAAGATCATAACCCCTACGTTAAATACTCGTCAAGAGATATTGGATTATACTTTTCAAGATTCTAATAGTCATTAAAACTAGGTCTAGGAAAGAATGGTTACCAAATGTAAAAACAAAAAACGACGAGGAAGTGTCCCCGCCGTTTTTTTCGCGTTGTTGAGGCTCGTCAGAACAAGAACTTCAAGCCAAATGCGACCAGCACCGCGCCGCCAATGACTTCGCCGTATTCACCAAACAGATGGGACACGCGCCCACCGACACCCAGTCCCAACGCGGCAAGCATCGCACCGCAGATGCCAAACAACGTGACGGCAAGCGCAATGTTGGCCCCGAATGTTCCGAGCGAAAACCCGACCGACAGCGAGTCGAGGCTCACGGAGAGCGCAAACAAAAACAGCCCGATCCCGCTCGTGCGCGCGGATGCCCGGCTATCTCCGGCCTCGTCGTCCTTGCCGAAAATCGAGTTCCAGATCATCTGACCGCCCAACCCGATCAGAAGCAAAGCTCCGATCCAGCGCGTGACGTCCCCGACGACGCTTGAGAGATACATCCCGACGACCATCCCGAGCAGCGGCATCACCACGTGAAAAACACCGATCGTCCCCGAGATGCGGGCGATTTCGTGCGTGCGAAGCTTGAGCATCCCCATGCCGAGCCCCAGAGAGAATGCATCCATGCCCAGAGCCAGAGCCATGACGAGCAACGTCATGAACTCACCGTTATGTAGAAGTATGTTGCCCACTGGCATCCCTCCCCCGGTTGTCCTGCTACACCATGTCTATGCGGCTTGTCTGCGAAAAAAAACCTCAGACTCCGCGAGGGAGTCTGAGGTTTTTTTATGCTTACCAGTAGAGACCTCGACGAAAACCGACCCCGGCACCAATGCCGATGCCCGCACCGACTCCGATGCCCGCACCATAGCCCAGGCCGCCAAACCCGCCGTAGCCCAGGCCGCCGAAACCTCCATAGCCAAGGCCACCGAACCCGCCATAGCCAAGGCCGCCGCCAAATCCTGCACCGATGCCAGCTCCTACGCCTACGCCAACTCCGATCCCGGCACCATAGCCGATGCCGCCAAACCCGCGATACCCACCAAAGCCGCCGTATCCCGGATAAAAGACTTGTTCCGCTTGAACTTGAACCGACTTGCGCGACTTACGCGCCTTACGGGTGATGCTGTTTGCCTTTTTGCCTTTCATTCTACGCTGCCACCTGCCAGTCTCATTATTTTCTATATCCTATGGAGACGGGGTCGAAATGGTGCGGACGAGCGCACGAAAAAGACCGCCCGATTCGGACGGTCTTGGTGTAAGAAAATTCACTTCATCCCTACGCGTGTTGCGCATAGAGCACGCGCAACGAGTCCCGATTCCAACGGCGAACGCCAACTACGCGGTCTGCTCCGAGGGCACGGTACGCGCGCATGAAACTTTGGTTCTGAGCGACGACGACGACTTTCTGGATTCCCGCTTGTTTGAGCGCTTGCACGATCAGCGCACTCTCAAGCCAAGCCCCTTCGAAGACGACAGCTGTGTCGCAGTTGCGGACCGCTTCGTTTGCGATGACGTCCGACTTGTGATGACCTACCGAGATCACCGTGGCGTCCACCTCGTGTTCGCGCAGAAACTGAGTCGTCTGCACGCAATAATCGAGGACGGAACACTCGACGCCAAGCGCCTTCATCGTGGTTATGAACGGAATCGCAGCTTCATCCATCGTCACAACAAGACATTGTTTCATGCCAAATACACCTCTTTATCCAATGTAGTATTGGACAACAAGAACCGAGGTCATCGACCTCTCTCGCAGCAGCTTACGAAGTTAGCTGACGGGTTAGGGTGGCAAGAGAGAAACTACACCCCTTCTGCTATACGTCTGGCAGAACTCACCCCATGTTGATTGGGTCCTCCGCTTCGTGCCCATCTCAGGTCACGAACTCAGCTGTTGTGTGTTGTCTGCTTCCATTATACACGTTCCACTGGGGAAAGATGAAGCGCTTTCACGCCTATTTTTCCGCCAATTCTGTGAACCTACGAAGAAATCACCCGATGTCCCGCCGCTTTTCGCAGTCGGTTCATGATCGCGAGACCGACGCCCGCTTCGGAGAACGTTTCGGCGTAGATCTCTTCCACGCCATGATGGTCGAAGGATCGAATCGCGTCGTAGAGATGCGTTGCGACGGTGGCGAGATCATCGCGGGAGCCGAGCGACAGCGTGATGACAGCTTCCTCCCCATTTGGCAAGCGCTCTGATGAAAAAGCGGCGTGGTACGCCTCTGTCTCTTCGTCTGTCGTGAGGATGCCGACTTTTTTCCCTTGCTCCCGAGCCGCGCGCACAAGTTCTGCAATCTTGGTACGCGCAGACGCTCCCTCAACCAAATACATCGTGCCCTGCGGCGCGTAGTGCGTGTATTTGACGCCTGGGGACTTGGGGGCGATCGCTTCATTGCCAAGCGCCGGATCGATTCCTACGGGGCCCAAAACTTCCTCCAACATCTCGCGGGTGATGCCGCCCGGCCGGAGAATCATCGGCTTGTCCCCCGTTACGTCCAAAACGGTGGACTCCACGCCGACGCCCGCAGGTCCTCCGTCCACAACGCCGGCGATGCGTCCGGAGAGGTCTTCCAGAACATGATCGGCGGTCGTCGGACTCGGACGTCCAGAACGGTTCGCGCTCGGAGCGGCCAGTGGCACGCCCGCCATCGCGATCAGTTGCAACGCGGTATCATGATCAGGCATGCGAATGCCCACCGTCGAAAGCCCGGCCGTTACCGTCGTCGGCACTCGATCTGTACACGGCAAGATCAACGTCAACGGCCCCGGCCAAAAACGTTCCATGCACAGACGTGCTTGATCCGGAATGTGCGTGACCAGCGGGTGAAGATCTTGTTCACGGGCGATGTGGACAATCAGTGGATTGTCGGACGGTCGCCCCTTGGCTGCAAAAATTTGACTCACCGCTTCTGCATCGAGTGCATTGGCACCCAATCCATAGACGGTCTCCGTCGGAAACGCCACGGTCAGACCGTCACGAAGCATGTGTGCGGCACGTTCAAGGTCGTCTGGACCTGTGCCAAATCGTTGTGTTTCGATGCTCATTGGAATCCCTGCCCATTTTCATTGTCCTATCCAGTATAGGCAAAGTTCGGGGAAATTCCAACGTAGGAACGTTTGTTCTTAGTTACCCACAATATCCACAGGGCTATGTGGATAAGTTGTGGACTTGTACACATGGACCATCGGAATGATCTCCTGTCCGGCATACGCGAGGTAGGATGGAGACTGGCGAATACACGCGGGCAACGCCTCTGCCTCGATTGTGGAAAACCCCATGTGGATAAACAGGTCCAAACCTGTGGATTTTGTGAATAAGTACAACGCCGAGAGTTCCTTCGTCTCGGCATAGGCAAAAAAGAGGCGCAACAGCTCCATCCCCATCTTCGCTTGCAAAGCGGAGTTTTCCAGAACGAGCGACCGCATCAGACCGTACAAACGTTCGTGTTCTTGGTACGTTTCCAAGCCTACGGTGCCCACAAGTTTCGATTCGTTCGGGTTTTCCACGGCGAGGTAGTTGTGGATGTGATCGCCGAGTCCGTTTGTGGACAACCCGGCGGCTGTGAGTAACTTGTGGATGGGTGCAAAGTCTTCGAGGGTTGCTTGGCGGATGATCAGGCTCATGGTAGGACGTCCTCCCTGTTTGCTGGTTTCTATCAATCTATGAGGATAGAAACGAAAAAAGAGCCGTGACCTCGAAAGGCACGGCTCTTTTTTTCCAACTTACAGGGTTGTTTGTGGATAACGGTCGAGAATCACCGCTGCTTGTGCGCGGGTCAGGAGGTCGCCCGGTGCCAATTCATCCGGGGAAACGCCGCTGACGAGGCCCAGTTTGATCGCCTGTGCGAACGAGGAACGCGCCCAGTCGGAGATGTCGTTGGCGTCTGCAAACGGAGCGAGCAGTTTCGCTTGCTCCTCCGGCGAGATCACGGCGATCTTGCCGTCAAATTGCAGCGCGTTTGCGATCATCACAACCATCTCTTCGCGGGTGATCAAGCCTTCCGGTGCGAAGCGGTTGTCTTCGCGGCCGTGGACGATGCCAAGACCAGCGGCGCGGGACACACTTCCTTCGTACCAGTCGCCGTTGGCGACGTCGCTGAAGGTCGTTTGCTTGATCGGGTTCGGCAAATTCAACAGGCGGTCGATCAGCGAGACGAACTCGGCGCGGTTGATGCTGCTCTCCGGACCGAACTCCGTCTCCGTTTTGCCTGCGATGATGTGATGCGCGGCCAGGCGTTCGATGGAGCTTTGCGCCCAATGGCCGGTGGTGTCGGTGAACGTTTTGTCATAGAGGAACAGGGCGAGCGGTTGACCGCCGCTGACCCGTGCCGTCAAGACGTTCGTTTGCTTGTCGAGCGTTGCGCGCAGGTAGGTCCACGTCTCCGTGGTTGCATCGTATTCGTAGACGCCTGCTTTGCGGGAGTCGACCACTTGCGGAATCGCCAGTTGAACTTCCAGAGCTCCCATCGGGTTGAGCGTACTGGTTTTGCTGCCGGACGTTGCCGTGACGGTCAGTTGCAGAGCGGACGATGCGGCGTGGTAAGAAGCATCACGCTGCTGCGCTTGCTTGAACCACTTCGAGGCGGTGTCGCCTGTGATGGCGTTCCAGTTGAAGGTCAACGTGATTTTGCTGTCGAGTGCGCCCACTTGCTTCTCGATCTGATCGCCAAACACGTTCGCCGGGAGCGTGATCGTGCCTTCTGTTTGCTTCAGTACGATCTTGGCTCCTTGGTCCTTGAGGTAGGCGAGCGCGTCCGCTTGGAGGCTCAGAGGAGCCTTGGCAGAAGCCAGATCCATCGTGAGCGCGGAGTCGCGCAGGAGTTTTTTCACATCGTTCAGCGTCAAGGTGCCGTTCGAAGTATTGCTTGTGGAACCGCCGCCGTTGTAGACCGGCGGCACGTAGCCGTGCGAGATGCGCAGCTCGTATTGGCGGGTCGTCGTCCCGTCTCCCGCCGTGACACCGAGCGGGATGACCGTTTCGCCCGTTTTTTGCAACGCGATTTCACGGTCGAGATTCGCGGTGAGAACGTAGCCGTCCAGACGCAACGTCGCTCCGTTGTTCGTCGGGACCGCGCGAATCGTCGTCGTGGTCAGGTTGTCGGGGACGGAAATTTTGTACGACGTGATGTTTGGCGAGAACGTCGGCGTCATCGGGTAGGAACCGCCCGCGACGAGCAGGGTTTTGAGCGTTGCGTCGCTGGAAACGGAATTGTCGGTCAGCGCTGCGGTGAGCGCGCCCGATCCGTTGTGCGAAGCGTCCTCTACCCCACCTGCCACGACGTTCACTTTGACGCCGGACGTTGCGACTTTGCCGTTCAGGAACAGTTTGACACTTTGCCCGTCAACGCCGTACTCGACAGACTGCGGGGTGACGGTGGAACCTTGCAGGGTGAAGGAAGAGCCTGCCAAGGCTTTTTTCGTGTTCAGGGCTTCGTTGAACATAAGCGTCACCACGTCCCCGTTGGCGCCAAGCACTGCCGTGCTCAGGGTCGGAGCTTGGGTGTCGGCCGCTTGCACCGGGACGGTTTGCGTCACGGTGTCGAGGTCTGCATCCGGCTCAGACGCGATGCCTGCGTAGGAGACGATGTCGGAAGCGAGCAGGGTTACGAGTACTTGCTTGCCGACGGTGAGCTTCTGAGTTGTTGTGAATGTGAACGTGCGAGCGAGCGAGACGTTGTTGCTATCTGTGCGCGCACCACCTGCTGTGAGAGTTCCCGTGACCGGAGTTCCGTCGACGGTGAGCGTTACGGAGTTCGTCGTCAGGGAATCCGTTCTGACATACTTGTCGGTGGTGATCTCAAGCGTCGTGCCGCTGTTCGAAGATTGGGCCGGATGGACCGTCAACTGCGGCGGCAGGTTGGAGATCATCGGAGTGTTGACGTTGAAGCGCGGCGGCGGTACGTCCATCGCGGCGCTTTCGGAGACGTCGTAGCCGTCTTTTTCATAGACGACTTTCCACGTGCCGTTCGGTACGTCCCAGCCGTACTTGCCCTCCGGGTCGGTGAGTTGCGGGTTGATCTGTTCATACCATTCTGCATCCCACGGAATCCATTGGTTGCTTTGCGCGTCGAGGTAGTAGACCGTCGCTTTCACATCGGCAACCGGATTGTCTTCGAACGTTTCGTAAACGAAGCCGCTCGGGTCGTAGATCCAGACCGGAGAAGCGGTCGGTTGGCTGCCCCCATTCTCGTTGTTGCTGTCATCCTTCGGTTTCGCACAGTCGCCCATCTGGGAGATGTGGTCGTTGAGGGATTTGAGGCGAGCGTCGACGACCATGTCGACACCGCTTTGCAGCAAGTTGCCGGCGATGTTGAACACGAGCGAGGCACCGAGCGTTTCCGGGGCGAGCACGGCTCCGGCGAGGTTGAGCGCCCACTTCGTGACTTCGCCTGCGATGATCAAGTTGTTCGTCATCTCGATGCTCGAGTTCCAGACTTGACCGCCCGGGCAGGAGTTCGCACGGACGGCGAGGTCGACGACTTGGTCGAATTTCTTCTCCACATCGAAGCGACCGTCGATGTTTTGCTTGGTTTGCTGGATGTCGTTGCCGCCTTTGTAGAGGGCGTCTTTTTCATTCCAAACGATCTTGCCCGTGACTTTGACGGCGTTGACGATGTTGCCGCCTGCCGCGCTGTATTGCGGCGAGATCGTGGTTTGCGAGGACGTGTTGTTCAACGCCGAGACCAACAGATTCAAGCCGGCGTTCACGCTGAGGTTGGTGTTCGGTTTTTGCACGTAGCCGGAGAGGTAGGAAACTTGCTTGCCATCCTCTTCCTTGACGTCGAAGGACAGGCCGTAGACCGGGATGCCGGTTGCGGCCGCTTTTTGCTGCTCCTCGACCGTCGGGGTGTACGTCAGGTTCTCCTCCATCGAGACGTCGACGCCCAGACCCATTTGGGAATCCGGCAGGGTCAGATCGACGTGTCCGGTCGTGACGTTGCCCGTCGTGTGCAGCATTTCTTTGCTGTCGATGGTGACGTCGCGCATCCCGGCCGGCATGCGGTCACGGGCTTGGGCTTCCGTCGGAACTTGAGTGATCGGCACCGGAGGTGCTTTTTTGCGGTCGAAGGTCACGTAGATGCCTTCGCCGACAGAACTGACGCCCGACATCTCGACGTGCCAGAGGTTGTCATCACCGAGTTTGGCGATGCCCACCGTTTCATTGGCACCGTGTCCGAGATGGACTTTGACGTTCTCGACCTTGGTCGGGTCGTTGAACTTCAAGTCGAAGTAGAACCCATCCCACGGACGAACGACATACGGGAAGCGCGGCACGCCTTTGGTGAGGTCGAGCGTGACGATCCGACTGTCGCCTTGGCGCATCGTCATTTCTTGAAGCACGGGCTCGTTCGGCTCGTAGGAGACATCTGTGACTTTCGAGCGAATCGCGTTGCCGTCTCCATCGGTCGAGACCGCTTGCAGGTGGAACAGTTTGTCGCCCTTGGGATCGGGCAGAGTCAAGCTCATCGCCCAGACGCCGCCGGCGCCGGCGGTTGTTTTTCCGAGAAGTTGTTGTCCTTCGTAGACCGAGACTTCTCCATTGATCGGACCTGTTCCCGTGACCGTCCACGTCAGCGCGTTTGTGCGCAGCGGAGCGGTCAGAGAGATCAGCGAAGTCGAGATTTTCACTTGACCGAGCACTTCTTCGCCGTTGCTGCCATCAAACGAAATGGTCGCATCGGACAGCAATTCGGTGCCGCGGTAGTTGTCTTGTACTTGGAACGAGATGCGCACCACACCGGCTTGACCTTTGGTCACGTTGCCAAGCTTTACGATTGCAAAGCCCGGTTTCGAGACGAGATCGACCTGATCGGCGGTGGCCGTCACCTCGTTGATCACCACGGAGTTGGCAACGGCGTCGGTGCCGTCCGGGATGCGGAAGGTCAGCTTGGCGTTGCTCACATCGCGGGTTGCTTTGTACGCGGCGCGCAACGTGCCGTTTTGACCCGGACGCAATTGCGGGGTGGACGTTTGCAGGGAATTGCCTTCTTGGGTGGCAAACACACCGCTTCGCGTGAGGTCGAGCGTCCCGAGGTTTTGCGGAGTTCCCTTGATGAGGTTGACGTTCACCGACTTCTGATACGTCGCCCCGTAGACATTCCCTTCGGCGTTAAAGACCAACTTCATCGGGCCTTCGGTCTTCGGTTTGAAGCGGAACGCGGAACTGTTGCCAAAGAGATAATCCAGCATGTTGTTGTTCTGATCGTAGAGAGCTCCCGACCACATGCGAAGTGCTCCTGCCGCTGCCGGCAGACGCAGGCTTCCGAAGATGTCGGTGGAGTTTTCTTGCAGACGAATCTCAGCGACTGCGTTCATGTCTTCACCGATCGGAGCGTCCACACAAACTTTCGAGAGATTGCCCTCCGTACCGTCTATGCACACATTGACTTTGTCTCCGGGCTTCTGGCCCCGCAGGACCACCGAATCGGAGCTGACACCGGCCCCGTTGACCGTGACATGCATATGGATGCCGACAGTCCAGTCGATCGGCAGCGGGCCTTGCCATTCGGTATCCGAGCTATACTTCGTGTACAACTTGATCTTGAGATTTGCGACCTGCAGCGCGGCAATCGAGAAATCTGCCGTCGTCGTCGAATTCCCTTCGACTTTCACATTGCGGGATTCGGAGCCGTATTCGAACTGGCTCGGAAGCACCACGTTCACCGTGGCATCCCCCGCAAACAGATCGAAGCTATAGAACCCGTCTCGATCCGTTTTCACCTGTTCAGAATAAAAACGTCCTTGAACGTTCCCGGAGACCGATACGACGGCCTCGTTTATCGGCTTGCCGTTGCTCACGACATGGCCTTGCAGCTTGCCTTTTTGCAACTTGTGGACCGCGATCGTTTTTTGATTCAACTGCTCCAGATTCAGAGCGAACGATTGCGGTTCGGGGCGCTGGTAGACATTTTCATCGACCAGCAGACGAACTTGCAGATTCTGCACCTGGCGATCCGTCAAGGTATACAGACGAGTCACGCCGTTGGCATCCGTCGTCACTTGACCCACATATCTTCCATTGTCTGCATTGAAAAGCGTCACGGCGGCGTTGGCAATCGGAGTCGTGTTGTCATCTTCCGTGACCTTCACTTGAATCGTGGTCACCTTCACATCCAGTGACTCCAGTTGCTTCAACCCGCCATAGATCGAGACGGCGTTGGTCGACTCCATGATTTTGTGTCCAAAGGAATCGAACAGTTGCCATTGATAGTCGCTTGCTTCCGGCAAGCGAACAAACGACAACGTGCCGGAATCATTGAGAACCTTGGTCTGCGAGACCCCCGTGCTCTTGCTCGACAGGACCACGCGGTATTGAAGCGGGCGAGTCAGTTCCGCTGGAACTGTCACCGTTGCTTCCCACGAGCCCCAGACCTGCCACGGCAACCCTTGCACCGAAGCAGTTGCGGGATCGCCGCCGTTCGGATCTGCTTGAGACGCGCTGATGCTCGTAATCGTCGCCGTGTTCTCGGCGAGCTTCAACGTCCCTTTGTAGACCCCTTGCGTCGAGCTTTCCGTCATCGGGACGGACATCGTCTCGTGTGTTTTCACATACGGCTTGTTTGACGTATCCCACTTGTCATAGTTGACCGTCACCGTCACCGAAGAATTCGGCAAACCGGTCACCGTCACCGCTTGAGATGCGCCCGGAGCCAGCGTGCTGCCGCTCATCCCCGTACGGTCCACGGCCAAGAGCAATTTCGCGCCTGCCACCGTAACCGTGACCGTATTGGTTTCGTACGCCACTTGCCTCGACGCGTTGCGTCCACGAACCACGAACGTGTACGAGCCGGGCGGCAGATGAGTCACATCGTACTGCGGCGACGTCGCACTGATTCCATCCTTGAGCATCGACGGATTCGTTCCCGGCGTCACGTCCCAAACTTCGTACGACGAAATCGTGTTATCGCCCGGCGTCCACGACAAGTGGAACCCGCCGGAGATATCCGACTTGGACAACGTCCCCGTCTGCTTCACGATGCCTGCGGGCGTACGGAACACTTTCGTCGGAGTCGGTTCACTCTCATTGCCCGCCGCATCATACGCTTTGGCGAGCACCGTATACTCCGTATCGGGCAACAGATCGCCCGATTCGAACTCAAACCCCGACCACGGACTGTCTTTTAAAACAGTCTCTGCCTTCGTCGTCGGATTGACCGAATACAACCGATATCCGGCAACCGCGACATTGTCCGCTGCCTGCGGAGTCACAAAGATCGATATATAACCTTCATAAGTGCTGTACTCCAACATCGGAGATTCCGGCCAAGTCGGGGCCTGATGATCGTTCCAGCCCTTCACCAGCATCGGACCCGAGCCCCAAGACGTCTGGTACGAATGGCTGACGGCTTCCACTTGGAACCCGTCCTGCAACTCCTCCTCCGTCCGGTTGCTCACCGTAAACGACGTCGTACTTCCATCCGTCGCTCCCAACAATTCTTTGTGCGTATTGGTACGATACACCTTGTACCCGATCACATCTTGACCCGGCAAAGCGGGCCACTGCAACGTGACACCGGAGGCAGTCGCCTCTCCCGTCAACTTGCTGCCGACAGGCCAAGACGGAAGTGTGGACGCATTCTGCGCCACATACAACGAACCATACGAATAATTCGTATTCGGATCGGTAAACGGAGCGAGATTCTCCGAATCCCCACGGAACGCCAAAGCGCCGCTGTCCGACAGAGCGGGATTGGTCTCCTCGCCACTCAACATCCCCTGATACGGTTGGCTCGCCAACTGGACGCTGTGCGACGTCAAATTATGGACATACACAAGCGACGGATCGGGCATACGATTTGCGTCCACAGGAATCTCAGCGGCCAGCAAATTAAACGCATGCGAAGCAAACGCCACCTTGTCACCGTTCGGTGAAAGCGACGGCATCAAACTGCGCCCATCGGCCTGCTCCCCGTTCTCCGTGACCGAAACCCGCATCAAATTCGGCGAATTCTGATCCCACACAAACACATCGGAGACCCCGTTGGTGTCATCCGCCACCAAATCGCTGCTCTCCGAAACGAACGCCACGCGCCCCCCGTCTGCGCTGATACTCGCAGACGAACTCAGGCCGTTGCCGGCCTTGCCGGACTCCGCCCGAGATACCAGCGAGACGCTCTGCGTCGAACGATCGTATCGATAGATATCGTCCGTCTCATTCAGATCGTCGGCGTTCCACGACGCGCGCGAGCGGAACGCAACATACTGCCCATTCTCCGCAATCGAGGGAGGCTCCAGCGCATCCACATCCATGGACTCGCCACCGTTCCTGACCATCTCGGTCATGCCGCTTTGCACGTTGTGCAAATACAAGCGCCATTGATACTGCACCGAATCCTGAGCCAGGTTACTGGCTTCCGAAGCAAACGCGACCCACTGCCCATCGCCCGAAATCACGGGCACCTGAGAAAAATAGTCTGCCGGAGCCCCCGTAGGCGCAACACTGACCAACCTCGTAGACTGCGTCACCCGGTCAAACAAATAGACGCGATCAAACGCATCGAACCCGTCCGGGTTCTGACCTGCCGTCTCTTGAACCAAGTTGGTCGCCTTCGACTGATAGACCACGTATCGCCCGTCGTCCGAAACAGACGGCCAAGTAGAAAATGCATTTGCGACCTGACCATCCAACCCCTTGGAGATCAGTTCCGTCGACCCCGTCTGGCGGTCGTGCAGATAGACCTGCCACTCGTACCCGGCGCCATCCACCAACGTAGAAGCGTTGGATTCAAACACCACAAACCGGCCGTCCTTGGTAATCCGTGCGTGATCCGAAATCCCATTGCCCTCGGCGCCAGCCGAAGAGCGGCTGACCTTCTCATTAAAATTCCAGTCCCCGCTCGGCAGCTCCGCAGCCCCTGCCCGAGAGGGCAAAGCAAAAGCAGGCACCACCAAATTGGCGACCAAAGCGCCGGTCAAAAGCACGCTCCAAGGCCCCCTGAGGTACCAAGGTCGTTTACGACCTTTATCTCTACCCATGCACACCTCACCCTTCACTAAAAAATGTTCACAATACACATTTATATATTATCTTTTTAGAACAGAACACCTTCTTAAAAATCATGTAATTTCCCATCGAAACCTAAATAAAAACGCCCCTCCAACCCCACCCCAGATCATAAGGACCCAAACCGAGTCGAGCAGTCGGCGGCGCTGGGACGGGGAGGATGTGGTCCAACGAGCGACTTTGGAAAGATTTTTTTCACCCCTATACGACTTTACCAATTCAAAAAAAGAAATTTTCCTCAGGAGCCGGGGGACCACAGCCTCCCAGTCCCGACCACCCCCCCAGCACTCCCCCCACGAAAAAAGCCCGCCCCCCGGCCAACCAGCCAGGAAACGGACCTTAGTATCAAGCAAAAATCTCATGCCACCACTCACTAATCTTATCCAACAGCGCCGACCGAACTTCGACTTCCTGCTCCGACCCATCCTCCGAGTCCTTCACATCGACAGTTGTAATCGGAGCAGACTTCTCAGACTTATGCTCCTCCATATCCTTCGGCTTCGCATCACCAGCTGCGGCATCCCCATTCGCCATATCGACAAAGCACAGCGGCGGGAACAGCACGCACCACCAGTTCTGCCCTTTCGCCTCCCCGATCTGAATGCGGAGCGCCTCATACTCCCCCGCCGGATACACCTTGTCCCCGTACATCTTCGTCGGGAACGGAACATTGCCGTAGTCGGTCTTCACCGGGTACGAATAGCCTTCCTTCGCAATCACACCCTCAGCAATCTCGTTCATAACTTCCACATGCTGAGCGATCGTCCCGCGAATCGCCTCATGATCTTGCAACCCGCGAATCTCATCGGCAACGGCTACGATAATCTGATCACGAACATCGCGTTTGAGTTGTTGGTCGGCCGGGTCATCGCTGTTGGCGATGATGCGCAGACGAATGGCATCGCTCGGGATGACATCATTTGCATCGTCATCCTCCACAACCATCTGCTGAGAGACAGCCGCAGCTTGTGCGTTGGCTTGTTGGAAGTACCCAACCCCCGTCAGCAACATCGAAACCGCCAGCGTAACCAGAACCAGACCTTTTCTCATCGTTCGTCATCCCTCTCTCGTAGTCTCTCAACCGCTTCTACTAGGCAGTATAGACACGAGAGCCAACCACTAAACCTACCAACCCAAAAAAACTAGCAAAAAACAATAGACTTACCTCCGGAGGCCCCAGATCACGCGACCAATCCCCTGCCAATCGGGAAGGATGCCCGTATCCACACCCTCAACCGCCTCCGCAATCATACTCTCAACAAACACATCCTGATGAATCCCGACTTCATAAGCCACATACCCCGGCCCACTCTCCGGCCACAACCGAGGAAGCGCACTGGAAATCACGCGATAAGGGTACATCCCATCCGGCCCCCCGTCCAAAGCCAAGCGAGGCTCATGATCCCGAACCTCCACATCCAATTCCTCACAATCGGCCGTCGGAATATAAGGAGGGTTCGAAACCACCAGATCCGCCCGAATCCCTTTTTCCAAAAGCGGCTCTACCAAATCGCCGTGCAAAAACTCAACCGAAGCCCCGAGCCTCTCTGCATTCTCCCGAGCAACCGCCAACGCCTCTTCGGAAATATCGACACTGTACACCTTCGCCCCGACCCATTCCAAAGCCAGCGTGATGGCAATCGCGCCACTCCCCGTCCCAATATCGACGATCACAGGAGCTCTTCCCCCAAGCCGCTCCTCAAACACACCCCGCTGCCCCAAAACCTGCTCAATCAACAACTCCGTCTCCGGCCTTGGAATCAAAACGGCAGGGCTCACCACAAAGTCCCGCCCGTAAAAATCAGTCGCCCCCGTCAAATACTGCAACGGCTCCTGCTCTGCGCGACGCTTCACCAACTCATCAAAAAACGCCCGCTTCTCCTCCGGAAAAGGGTCGTTCCACAACATCAGCATGCGGGTCTTGTCCACACCCATCACATGCTGCACCAAAACTTCTGCATTGTACTGGGGTGAGCGAACCCCGACCGAATCAAAGAAACGGGAAGCCCCCATGAGGACTTCCCGTATAGTCGTTCCGTTCAAACTTACGCCTCGTCGCTCTGAGATTTCAGAGCTTCCGTGCGTTCATACATATGAAGCGTGTTGATGATTTCGTCCAGGTCGCCCGCCAGAACGTAATCCAACTTATGAAGCGTCAAACCAATGCGATGATCGGTCACACGAGATTGCGGGAAGTTGTACGTACGGATGCGCTCCGAACGATCCCCGGTCCCAACCTGCGACTTACGAGCCGCAGCCGACTCGGCTTGCTGACGTTGCATCTCCATCTCGAAGATCCGCGCGCGCAAAACTTTCATCGCTTTGTCCTTGTTCTTGATCTGCGATTTCTCGTCTTGGCAAGAAACCACGGTGCCCGTCGGAACGTGCGTAATCCGAACGGCAGACTGCGTGGTGTTGACAGACTGCCCGCCCGGACCGGAGGAGCAGAACGTATCGATGCGCAGGTCTTTGTCATGAATCTCAACTTCGACCTCTTCCGCTTCCGGAAGTACGGCAACCGTAGCCGTCGACGTGTGGATACGCCCGCCGGACTCCGTCGCCGGAACGCGTTGGACACGGTGAGCGCCGGACTCCCACTTCAGCTTGGAATACGCGCCCTTGCCGTTGATCGAGAACACCATCTCGCGGTAGCCGCCAAGTTCGGTGTACGACACATCGATCACTTCGGTCTTCCACCCTTGACGCTCTGCATACGCGACGTACATCTTGTACAGGTCGGTCGCAAACAGAGCCGCTTCATCGCCGCCGGCCGCGCCGCGAAGTTCGACGATAACGTTCTTGTCATCGAGCGGGTCTTTCGGCAGGAGCAAGATGGTCAGTTGGTCTTTCAGAACTTCTTCGCGCTCGGACAGCTCCGAGATCTCCATCTTGACGAGATCGCGCATTTCATCGTCCAGCTTTTCCTCCAACATCGCTTTTGCATCCGTCAGGCCGTTGAACACGTCCTTGTACTCACGGAAAACATTGACGATCTCTTCCAGATCGGACTGCTCCTTGCCGTACTGGCGAAGTTTCGCCGGGTCACTTGCAACAGCCGGATCACACAAAAAATCACTCAGTTGGTTATAACGGTCTTCAAGTGATTGCAACTTGTCGATCATGGTCGTTCCTCACCTCTTCTATAAATTACGCAGTCAACGTCGAATCTGTTTGCTTTTCCTCATTCATGACTCCCTGAACGGAAGCAATCGCGACCTCAATCATGCTGTCATCCGGCTCGCGAGTCGTCAGGCGCTGCATCAGCATCCCCGGCGACACCAACCAAGTTACACAACGGTTCGTCGAATTGCCCGACCAGCGGATCAACTCATACGAAAGCCCCGCCACCACCGGCATCAAACCGATGCGGTAGGCCATCATCTCCCAATGGGACATGCCTTCCTTGGAGAAAAACGAGAACAAAATGATCGAAATGACCATAACAAACAACAAAAAACTCGTCCCACAACGCTTGTGAATCAACGTATGACGGCGAACATTCTCGACCGTCAACTCTTCACCCGCTTCAAAACAGTTGATCGTCTTGTGTTCCGCACCATGGTACTGGAACACCCGCTGGATATCTTTCATCCGCGAGATCAACCACATATATGCCACAAAGATCAAGAGGCGCAAAACGCCCTCAATCGCAGCAAACGCCGTACCGGTCGCACCGTCGGTGATCCATTTCGCGATATAGAGCGGGGCGAGAATGAACAGCGCCACACCGAATCCCAACGAGAAGATCATCGTCAAGACCATCTGCCAGTTCGACAGCTCCTCGCCTTCTTCGTCGATGGACAGGTTCGCCGACTTGTTCAGAGCTTGATAACCGATAAACGTCGATTCAAACAGCACAGCCGTGCCCCGTACGAGCGGCAGGGCCAAGAACTTGAAACGCTGCGTCCACGCCAGACGCACTTCTGACTCGACATGGATGGAGTTGTCAGGTTTCCGGACAGCGACTGCGACCTTATCACCACCGCGCATCATCACACCTTCGATGACAGCCTGACCGCCGATATACAATTGCGGTTCCATCTTGTGAAACCCTCCTCCCGTTATCTCTCTCTATAACAGTCTAATTATAGTACAGCTCCCCCCACCCGTCAAAATCTCATAAAATGGTTCGGATAAGCAGACAGTATAGAGGACCAAGCCAAGGAGGGGTGTGCCGATGAACAAACTGTTCCAAACGGTCTTGAAAAAACTGCATCGTCGCCCCAAGGTCCATGAACCCGTCCCCCCCACACCGAAGGTTACCAAGAAGCAGATCGGCTCGTACAAAGAGGACGTCAAAGCTCTGAAAGCCAGCTTCCAAGGCTGTGACGATGTCAAACTGCGCGAACTGACGGCCGGCAAGATTACCGACTGCCCCGTCACCGTCGCCTATATTGAATCGCTGATCAAAATCGACTGGATGGAGTTTGCCTACTCCCAAATCCAATCCATTACCGATCACCCCAAGAACCTGCGGCCCAACGAAACCTCCGGCGCCATGGATGTCGTCACCGTGGACACGATCAAAAAAGCGGTCGACTTCGTCCTCGACGGCTGGTGTGTTTTCTTTGTCGAAAAAACAAACAAAGCCTACGCCGTCAACACCTATTTCCCACCTGCACGCAACATCGAGCGCTCCGAAACCGAATCTGTCATCCTCGGTCCGCAAGAAGCGTTCACCGAATCGATCCAAATCAACCTCTCGATGTTGCGCAAACGGGTGAAATCGACCGACCTCAAAATCGCATTCACCCGCGTCGGCCGCTTAAACAATAAATTCGTCGCCATCGCCCATTTGGAAAGCATCGCCCCCAAAGAGTACGTTCAATCGGTCAAAGACCGAATCGAGGGTATCGATGTCGACAACCTCACCGACGCCGGCGATTTTGTCCAACTGATCGATGACAATCCCTACTCGCCGTTTCCGCAATTTCATATGACCGAGCGTCCCGAGCGGGTCGTCGCCCACCTGTGCGACGGCAAAGTGGCGATCTTCAACGACGGAAGCCCGTTTGCGCTCACAGGACCTGCGTCTTTTATCGAATTCTTCCAGTCCTCCGAGGACTACGACAACCGCTGGTTGAGCGCCTCGGTCATCCGAACCCTGCGCTTGATCGGGGTCTTGATTTCCATTTCGCTCTCGGCGCTCTATGTCGCCGTCGTCACGTTTCACTACCAACTGATTCCCACCAACATGTTGGTGCCGCTGACGCAATCCCGAGCTCGCGTTCCGTTTCCCCCGCTCTATGAAACCTTGCTGATGGAGACGACCATCGAGCTCTTGCGCGAAGCAGGTGCCCGCCTGCCCACCAAAGTCGGGCAAACGATCGGCATCGTCGGCGGTATCGTCATCGGGCAAGCGGCCGTCACGGCGGGGCTGACCTCGAACATTTTGATCATTTCCGTTGCCCTGTCAACCGTCGCATCCTTCATCACACCAAGCTATGTCATGTCGTCTGCGCTGCGAGCCATCCGCTTCCCCCTGATCTTGCTCGCCGGATGGTGGGGTCTCTACGGGATGTTCGTCGGGTATTCGATGATGGCGATTCACTTCTTGCGGTTGTCATCACTTGGGTCCCCGTACTTTACACCGTTCGCCCCTTTGCGTTTGATCGACTGGAAAGACACATTTCTTCGTGCACCGTTGCCGTTTATGAAATACCGTCCGACGAACACCGCGCCAAAAAACAGCCAACGCATGCAGTATCGCGACGAAAGCACACAAACTGCGATCTCCCCGACCATACCGCCGCCCCAAGCAGATGATGAGACAACAGGGGGTGATCAATCATGACCCAATCCTCGTCGAGCGGCTCCAAACCGGACGAGCACAAATTGCGCTCGCTTGGCTTCACAGAGATCATATTTCTCGTCCAGGCCACCCAAGTGGGCATCGGCTTGTTCAACCTGCCGCGAATCGTCGTCGAAGAAGCCGGCCACTCGGGTTGGATCTCGATCCTGATGACAGGGGCGCTTGTCCAATTGGCACTTTGGTTTATCGTCTTGCTGACCCGCCGCTTCCCTGAACACGACTTGTACGGCATCTTGAACCTGGTCTATGGAAAATGGATCGGACGCTTTTTGGGAGCCATCTTTGCACTCTATTGCGTCGCGGTCGCTTCACTGGTCGGACGTGCTTATATCGAAGTCGTTCAACAGTGGATGTTCCCGACGACCTCCACGAACATGTTTTACCTCCTCTTGCTCTTGCCCTGCTTCTACGCGGCCACAGCCGGAGCCCGCATCTTGGGGCGATTTGGAATCTTTGTCTTCTTCGCCACCATCTGGATGGTCTTTCTGTTGATCGCCCCTGCGCGGGAGATCACAGTCGACTATTACTTCCCGATCTATGATTCGACCCTCTGGGAGCTCATTCGAGCCTCCTGGAAAGTGTCCGCCTCTGCCATCGGCTTTGAAGTTTTGATGGTCTACCATACGTTCGCCAAAGACAAAAAAACAATTCTGAAAGCGTCCTCCTACGGCATCTGGATTACCACGTTCATTTACCTGGTCGTGACAGTGATCTCAATCGGCTTTTACAGCCCGGCACAAATCGCCAAGATTCTCTCGCCCACCTTGCAAATGTACCAGATCGTCGAATTGCCGATGATCGAGCGCATCGAACACATCGGCATCTCCACCTGGCTGTTTCTGGTCGTCAACACCTGCTCCACGTACTTATGGGCGGCCGGCCGGTACGTCTATTCATTCGGCAAATGGGACGAGCCCAAATCGGTGTTGGTCTTTCTTCCCCTCACCTTCGTGATTGGCATCTGGGGCAAAGACGTGTACTTCCTGACCAAATTCGAAACGCTCGTCAGCACCATCGGCGGCATCGTTGCGGGCGTCTTGCCGTTGCTCGTCCTGTTGTCAGCCATCCTTTTTCGAAAACGCGGTTCCACCGCCCCCCCGCCTTCAGACGATGAAGAAGAAGAACCAGAGGAGGTGAACGCCTCATGAAGACTTCCACCCCTTTTTGGAAAAAACGCTCCCGCCCGCTCTTGCTGGCCCTCGCGCTCTCCGTTGCCGTAACCGGCTGTGCGAGACCCTACATCCTCGAAGATTTGGGGATGATCCTCACCGCGGGTTACGACCTTGCCGACGACGGCCGACTGCTCGTCACCTTCACCCTGCCTTCCATCGGCGAAGAGACCGGGGAGAGCAGAACGTTGGCGTTGACCTCCAAGGGCAGCCTGTCCAAAGAAGCCCGCGAGAACGCCGGTCTCTCCACCGACCGGCAAGTGGTTTCCGGTCAGATGCGCGTCGTCGTGATCTCGGAGATGCTCGCACGCAAGGGCTGTTGGCACCTCTTGGACACGCTGATGCGCGACGTCAACGTCACCAAAACGCTCGTGCTCTGCGTCTCCGACGGCCCGGCAGCCGATCTGTTGAAAAGCAAAGTCCCCACACGTCCGTCCAGCGGACGCTATCTGTATGAACTGCTCAGAAAGTCCCAGAAAAACTACGCCGTCCCGAAAACCAGCATCCAAGACTTTGAACGCATGTATCACGACGAAGGTGCCGATCCCATGATCCCTTATGTGCGCTTGATGAACAAAACCACAATTATGGCAGCCGGCACCGCCTTGTTTCGAAACGACAAATTCGTGGGTTCCCTCTCGCCGGAAGAAACCAAAATGATGCTGCTCCTGGGCGGCAAGGGCGAGGGCGGCGACATCAAACAATCCTTGCACACCAAGGGCCAAGACGGGAAAGAAGACCAAGTGATGCTGACGTTTGTCACCACCAAAAACAAATGCAAACTCGAGTTGAAAAACGGCCGCGTCCACGCCACCTACAACGTCAAAGTTGCCGGACAAGTCATCGAATACTCCGGAGACGACGACCTCACCGACGACAAAGTGGCCAAGGGCGTAGAAAAGCAAATCCAATCGGGGCTGGAAACCCGCATGAAAGACCTAATCGACCAATTTCAACACAAATACCATGTCGATCCGCTGGGACTCGGCACCAAAATTCGTGCCGCCCGTCTCTACGACCAACCTTGGACGTACGACCTGTGGCGCAAATCCTACGAGAACGCAGTCATCGACGTCAACTTCGAACTGCGCATCATCCGCACCGGGATCACCCGATAAAAAAAAGCGGAGTCGCTCGAGACGACTCCGCTTTTTGCTTTCGCGTATTAAGGGATAGCCGGCGCCATCGACGGACCGATCGCCGGAATCCGGCGGGTCAAATCCATGATGTCGTCGTTGAACATGCTCAGAGAATGGCCGGAACGAATCTCGTCGGCAATCCGTTGCACGCGACGTTGCAACGCACGGTCCGCCGTGATGTGTACGCGCTTGAACTCGGGCGCTTGCACCAAAATTCGCTGACGAACCGTCTGAACCAAATTCGCCTGCGCCTCCGGTTTGACACCCTTGTCCAAATTCAGGGCCACGATCGCCGTCTGGCCGATGACGAGCGCCCGTGCATTCGCAATTCCGTTGACCGAATGCGCCAAATCGGCGATGCGGTCCGCCGTGAACGTATGCGGATAGACCCCCTGCGTCAGATCGGAACCGCCGCCCGGATGAGCGAAGGAACGCAAGTCCACCGACGGGTTGGCGATGTTGTTGCGGCCGGAGAGATGCTCTCGGTCGCCGTCACCGTCCATGTCGATGTTCTTGTTGTCCCAGTTCGGCACCTTTTGCAAATCTTGACCCGGTGCAATTTCGACCGTATTGATGCCGTACCGGTTGTCCGCTTTCTCTTGAGCGCCTTTCGTGCAACCTGTCACGCCCGTCAGCGTGACGACTGCAAGCATGACAGCAAGACCTCGAACCCACTTGTTCATCTGCATCAAGGTCACCTCCTTCGGGTACGGTTAGCTTGCCCGAGAGGAAGTGCCGAGACACTGGAAATTGGTGTGGGGATCGATTAGAGGGCAACCGCGGGTTCTTGCGAGCAGCAAGACGCCGAACGACCTGCCGGAACCTCGTGGCAATGACGACAACGAGCTTCATACGCTTCTGCCGCGCCCACGAGGATGATCGGATCGTCAAAGCCCGCCGGCTCGCCGTTGATCAACCGCTGGTTGCGGTTCGCCGGGTTGCCACAGACGGTGCAGATCGCTTGCAATTTCGTGACATACTCGGCAATCGCCAGAAAGTCCGGCGTCGGACCGAACGGCTCGCCGCGGAAATCTTGGTCGAGACCCGCGACGATTACACGAATGCCGTTGTTCGCCCATTCTTGACACACCGCGATGATCTCGCGGTCGAAGAATTGCACTTCATCGACTGCGATCACTTCGATCTCCGGTTCGATCAAGGCGAGAATTTCCGCAACAGACTCCACCGCGTACGCTTCAGCCTTCTCCCCGCTGTGCGACACGACGGCGGTCTGGTGGTAGCGGTCATCGATCTTCGGTTTGAACACCTGCACGGATTGACGGGCGATCTTGGCCCGTTTCACGCGGCGAATCAGCTCTTCACTTTTCCCGGAAAACATACTTCCACAGATGACCTCGATCCAACCAGGCTTGTTCATGAAATGCAACCGCGATCTCTCCCTAACTCTCAAAGAATGTATATCAACCAGTATAGCGCAGATTTCGATAGAAACATAAAAAGCAGGGCAGCGATATACTGCCCTGCTTTCTTGTCACGTGTCTTAGATACCGTATTTCTTCTTGAAACGGTCGACACGGCCGCCTGCATCCAGAAACTTTTGTTTACCGGTGTAGAACGGGTGGCACTGCGAGCAGATCTCGACCTTGAGGCCTTCCTTAACGGAACCGGTCTCGAACTTGTTGCCGCAAGCACAGGTGACGGTGGTCAGATGATACTTCGGATGGATATCAGTTTTCATTGTCTGTTCACCTCATTCCTAGCCATAGATTTTGCCATGGCTCTTTGTTCACACGCAAAAAATAATATATCACAAACCACTCATCAGAAGCAAGAAAGCCTCGTACATAAAAATGCTTTACAAGTTTCAAAAATCGGTGTACTTTAAGTGATAGAGTTTACTCTATAATGATCAACTTAAATCGGTCTATGATGTATACCATGACTCGCATTAAACAACTAGGAGGGTGTACTTTGATTTCTTTGGGGCAAAAAATCCGTGAGTTGCGCATTCGTAAAGGATTGACACAGCAAGAGCTCGGCGCCGGGATCGTGACGATCTCTATGATCAGTCAGATCGAATCGGATAAAGCTTACCCGTCGCATAAAGTACTGGAACAGATCGCAACTCGGTTGGAAACGCCGATTGAATATTTCGTAGCCGACATGCAAACACAGATGGAACAGAGCTCCACCTACAAATTAGCTCGTGCCTATCTCTCGGCGAAGAACTTCGAGATGGCGATTCCGCTGTTTCGCGACCTGATCTCCAATCCAGCCCCACACTTAATGGTGTACGAAGTGCAATACGACCTCGCCGACGCGTTGCTTGCGAGCGGCGAACGTGAGAAAGCGGTCGAGTTGTTCGAGCAAGTTCTCGACACGGTGGTCCGCAAGAACGACGATGCGTTCGCCCTGCTTTGCTTGAACAAGTTAGGCGAAGCTCGCTATGAACAAGAAAACTACCCGCTTGCTCTCTATCATTGGCACAAAGCCTACGAAACATTCTCCCGCGTCAAAGAGATCGACCCGTTCACTCGGGCACGGATCATTACGAACTTGGGACATGCCCACTATCAACTGGGCGAATTCTCAGACGGAGTCCGCTTTTATCGAGAAGCGTACAATTTGTTACGCGGCAGCACCAACATGCGCCAATTGGCGGACGTCTACTTGGGACTTGGCAATTCCTATAAGAACCTCGGAGAATATTCCCGCGCCATCGACTATTGCCATGATGCGCTGACGATCTACGAAAGCTTGCAGAACATTCGCCAAGCGATTGAAGTGAAAGTCAACTTCGCGCTGGTCGAAGCTCAGAACGGCGATTTGTTAGAAGGAATTGAACTCCTGCACGAATGCCTCGCGGAATACCGCAAGCACGAATTGCCTACCGATAACTTGCGCATCTATAGTGAGATTGCCCGCCTCTATATCCGCGCCGGCAAATTGCAAGAAGCGGAATCCTTCTGCCAAGAGACGTTGTTCCTCCTCCCCGAACACGCCCAGAATCTGGCCGGCGTCTACCAATCGCTCGCCCGTGTCAAGCGTGAGCAAGGCGACACCCATTCCTCCATTGAATGGATCAAACGCGCCATTCACTTACACGAACAACGCGGCCACCGTTCCGAATTGCGTTCGGCGATCGAAGAACTGGCCGACCTCTATGAACAGATCGGCGACTATATCTCCGCGAACGAAACCCTCCGCCAACTTCATACTGTCCTCGATACATCGCTGCGCAAAATCGGCATGCTCGTGTAAATTTGTGAAGAAGCTTACCATCAGGTAGGCTTCTTTTTTTGTTGAAATTTGTCGTAAATTGTAGTTATAAGGCATGTAAATTTTCTAAGTTGACAACAAAGAATTTTCGATAAATCTGTTGTAATATCAGCTCCGGCATGTATAATGGATGTAAGGCAACCGGTCGCTATATATTATGAATATTTATAAGCTCAATATGAGTTATGACCGGATTTCAAAGAAACTTTTTCGATCAGCATGGGAGGGTGTTCTCGATGAAAAAACGGTTGGGTCTGTTGGTAGTAGCAACATGCGCGTTGATCTCCTTGGCACTGGGTACACAAATCGCGGGGGCTTGGTGGAATGAGACGGGCCCGAATCACAAGCAACTGGCTGACGGGACGGTACTTCCGGATTGGTGGAACGAACCCGGCCCGAACCATTAAACAATAAAAAGCCTCCCGGTCATGAAGACCTTGGAGGCTTTTTTACATATTTATGCACGATTGCGACGCAGTTGTTCCGGCGGAACGTGAGTGAAAGACCCGATCACGGTGTTCGGACACTCTTGGCGGAAGATCTCCAGCATCGTTTTCATGCCGAGCAATTCGCCGCGCGCCTTCGGGATGTGGTTTAAGTACCACTCCGGGTCGATGTTCAAGTTGCGCATCTGGATCAGGCGGACGTTGTTCTCGTTCACGAAATCGACCATCGCTTCGATCTCTTCTTCGCGGTCGGTGACACCGGGGAAAATTAAATAGTTGATCGAGGTGTAGACCCCTTTGTCCGCGGCGTACTTCAGCGAACGGCCGACGTTTTCCACGCCGTACAGACGCGGACGGTAGTAGGCGTTGTAATGATCGTCAAGCGCCGAAATCGTGGAGACGCGCATGAGGTCCAGACCTGCGTCTGTAATCAATTTGATCATATCGGTGAGACCGGCGTTGGTGTTGATGTTGATAAAACCGCGGTGGGTCTCGGCGCGCACACGACGAATCGCTTCGGCGATGTCGACGCCGCGAGTGGACGGTTCGCCCTCACAGCCTTGTCCAAACGAAATGATGGAGTCCTCGCCCGCCGTGTTGAGATGGTGAACCATCAATTGGACCATCTCTTCCACGGTCGGTTTGAAGTCCATCCGCACTTGCGGCGACGGGAACGGCGAGTCATCCGGCTGTTCGGAGATGCAACCGACACACCCTGCGTTGCAAGTCATCGAGACCGGGAGCGAACCCTCCCAGCGTTCGAGGAACGTGTTGCGCGACGTCAGGCATCCGTATTCGAGCGCACACTTGGTCAAGTGTTGCCAGATGCGGTTCTCCGGGTAGAGCGTGGTGATCTTGCTCACCGCCGCTTCGACTTTGTCGTCGGGAGCGGAGAGCGGATTCCATTTGTCCGGATCGTCGCTTGATTCGGCAGCGACGTAGAAGTTATCGTCTTTCCAGACGACTGCCGTGTAGCCGAACAGCGGCCATGTTTCGCTCTCGTCTTTTTTCGCATAAGCGGGCAGGAGCAAGCGGGTGAAGCCCTGCGGCAAGAGTGCGCCGACAGCCGAGAATTCCTCGGGCATGGCGATCGTCTTGCCGGTTTCCGGGTCCACGCCCAGTGCGCGAGCGCCCGGCAACGAGACGAGCGTGGCGCCGTCCGGGAGCGGAATCAATTCTTCGTCGTAGATATCGGTGAGGAACTCTCCGTTGCGGCCGAGAGCCAGCAGGTCGGAGTGATCGTAGATTTGTCCTTTGGAGTCTGCATACACGAGATGCATGGGTTGGTTCCCTCATTTCTGATCAAGACCTGGTCTGAGCACTATTCTAACACAAAGAACCGAATGCATGCGCATCCGGTTCTTTTTTGCAACTAGGGCTGTTCGTTGAGTTGCTTTTGTTCCTTCTGCCCTTCGATCGTCGCCATGAACTCTTCGTTCGTGGTCGTCTTCTTGATGTTGCGCAAGAACACTTCGGTGAAGTCCGGGGAGTCGCTCATCGTCTTGCGCATCGCCCAGATCTTGTCGAGGTGATCCGGGTCCATCAGCAACTCTTCGCGACGAGTGCCCGATTTGCGGATGTCGATCGCCGGGAAGATGCGGCGTTCTGCCAGTTTGCGGTCGAGCTGCAATTCCATGTTGCCCGTGCCTTTGAACTCCTCGTAGATTACATCGTCCATCCGCGAACCGGTCTCGACCAGCGCGGTGGCGAGGATCGTCAACGATCCGCCCTCTTCGATGTTGCGCGCCGCGCCGAAGAATCGCTTCGGACGGTGGAACGCCGCCGGGTCGATACCACCGGACAACGTACGGCCGGACGGCGGGATGACGAGGTTGTAGGCACGAGTCAGGCGGGTGATCGAGTCGACGAGGATGACAACATCCTTGCCGTGCTCCACGAGTCGCATCGCACGCTCCAAGACCATTTCCGCTACTTTGATATGATGTTCCGGCACTTCGTCAAACGTCGAAGCGACAACTTCGGCGTTGACCGAACGTTGCATATCGGTGACTTCCTCCGGGCGCTCGTCGATCAAGAGCACGAACAGCTCGGCTTGCGGGTGGTTGGTGGTGATGGAGTTGGCGATTTCCTTCAGCAGGAGGGTTTTACCGGCTTTGGGCGGTGCCACGATCAGACCGCGCTGTCCAAAGCCGACCGGAGAGAGCAGGTCGATGATGCGAGTGGAAGTCTTGTCCGGGGAAGTTTCCATCTGGATCTTGCGCGTCGGGAACAACGGGGTCAACGCCGGGAAGTGGATGCGTTCCGCCGCTTGCTCCGGCGTCATGCCGTTGACGGCTTCGACTTGCAACAGACCGAAATAGCGTTCGTTTTCCTTGGGCTTGCGAACTTTGCCCGAGACGCGGTCGCCGATGCGAAGATCAAAGCGGCGAATCTGCGAGGCCGCAACGTAAATATCTTCGGTGGACGGCAAATAGCCGACAGGACGCAAGAACCCGTAGCCGTCCTGCATGATCTCCAGCACACCTTCCGCAAACAACAAGCCCTCTTCTTCAGCTTGTGCGCGGAGGATGGCGAAGACCAGTTCCTTTTTTTTCAGCGTGCCGTAATAGGGAATTTCAAATTGCTTGGCTAACTTATACAAGTCAGTCAGCTTCATGTCTTCTAATTCGTTCATGTTCATGGGCAAGGAACCGTCACCTTCAATTCAGTCATAAGTACCGTTATTATATCATTTTTCCCGCCCATGAAATCGATTATGCAAAAATTATTCTAATTGAATTTTACTTATATCTCTACGCGATCATGCTGATTTAGACCATGACGAGATGCGGTTTTTGATCGAGGTTGTGACGGGCTTCTACGAAGCGGACCGTGCCGGTTTTGGCACGCATGACAACCGAGTGCGTGGTGGTGATCGAGTTTCCGAGGAAGCGGACGCCCTTGAGCAGTTCGCCGTCCGTAACGCCTGTTGCGGCGAAGATCGCGTCATCGCCTTTGACGAGGTCGTTGAGCAAGAGGATCGAGTTCGGGTCTTGGAGGCCCATCGAGATGCAACGCTCAAATTCTGCATCGTTCTCCGGTTTCAGTCTGCCTTGGAATTCACCGCCGAGGCACTTGATGGCTGCTGCTGCGAGCACGCCTTCCGGTGCGCCGCCGGAGCCGAACATGATGTCTACGCCGGTTTCGTCGAAGCAGGTGTTGATCGCAGCGGCCACGTCGCCGTCGGAGATCAATTTGATGCGGGCACCCGCCGAGCGAATCTCTTCAATGAGTTCGGCGTGGCGTTCGCGGTCGAGGAGCGTCGCGACGACGTCCGAGACTTTTTTATTAGACGCTTTGGCGACGGCTTCGAGGTTTTCCTTGACGGTGGCGTCGAGGTGAACGAGACCTTTGGCGCGCGGACCGACGGCGAGTTTCTCCATATACATGTCCGGTGCGTGGAGCAAAGTGCCTTTCGGTGCCACGGCTACGACGGTCAAGCCGTTCCAGAGACCTTTGGCGACGATGTTCGTGCCTTCCAGCGGATCGACGGCGACGTCGAGCTTCGGGCCCCAACCTGCACCCAGGCGCTCGCCGATGTAGAGCATCGGTGCTTCGTCCATCTCGCCTTCGCCGATGACGACCGTCCCCTTCATGTTGACCGAATCAAACATTGCCCGCATCGCGGTGGTCGCGGCGTTGTCCGCTTCGTTTTTCTTGCCCGATCCGACCCAGCGGGCTGCTGCCAAGGCTGCTGCTTCGGTGACGCGTACGATCTCTAGCGCTAGTTCACGTTCCATCTATGAGGTCACTCCGTTTCACTGTGCTGTCATTTCGCCATTAATTATAACACATTGACACCAATGTGTTATACCATTTTATGCAGGAGAGCTTGGAATCCTTGTCGAATTGGGAGAGACTTGGATTGGGAACGGATGGAGGCGGCTGTATGCGACGGAAGCGTCGGGGATTGATTTTGTATTCCATGCTGTTGACGTTGCTGTCGACGTTGGTGATCTTGGCGATTGTGTTGCGTCCAACGGTTGGCTGGTCCCCGATCGTGAAGGACACCTACCAACGCTGGTTCGGCTCGAAGCCGATTGCCTATCAGCCGTTGGCTGTGCCGACGCCGCATGAGTCCACGTATGGGATCAAGGCGTTTTTTGATGAGGGCAAGCATGTGATCTCGGTTGAGGAGACGGTGAAGATCCCGCAGTTGAACGTGAGTGGGATTCCCTTCTATTTATATACCCCAGAGAGTGCGTTGCAGATTCATGAAGTGAAGTTGAACGGGCAAGAGGTGAAATATGACCTGAACGCCAAGCAAATCACGTTGCAAGCAACACCCGCACAAACGGAGCAGACCGTGACGCTGAAGTTTGATGTGTCGGTGCCGGACAGCGCCAAACGATTCGGGATGTACAAGGGCGTGGCGACCGTTTGTTATTGGTACCCGATTCTGGCGGTGGAGCGCGATGGGCATTGGGTGCCGCGCCCGGATAGTCTGGGGTTTGGCGATCCGTTTCTCATGGACTTGGGGAATTACCAAGTCGAGTGGAATGCACCCGCCGGGTTCAAGTGGTACGGAACAGGCTCGAAGCTTTCAGAAACGACGGTCGAGGGCGGACGTGTCGTCTCGACTTGGAAAGCGGATAAAGTCAGGAACTTCGCATTGGTCGGCGGGCGCGGGTTTCAAGAGACCGCGTTTGAGACCGGGTATGGCACGCATGTTGTCGTCGCGACGATCGATCCGGCACGGTTGGCACAAACGGCGGAGCTCGCCAAGTCGGCGGTTTCCACGTACTCAGACCGAGTGGGGATCGATCCGTATCCCGTGTTGAACGTGTTGGAGTTGCCCGCCGGCACGATCTACGCGCATGAATTGCCTAATCTGGCGTTGTTCTCGCAGGACTTGTGGGGATATGACGACCCTGAGCATTGGATTGCGCATGAGATCGGGCATGTGTGGTTTTACAACGCGGTCGGGAATTACGAAGCGGAGACGCCGTGGTTGGATGAGGGCTTGGCCGATTACCTCTCGTTGATCGAGATAGAGACACGTCAAGGAACGGATGCGTATCAGGCGATGATCCAAGGAGATTGGCAGCGTTTCAAAGCGGGAGACACCTACTCCCCGTACAAACCGGGAACACCCGCCGGGGTCAAAAACGGCGAGACCGCCGTGCCTTACGGGACGTATCCGACATCGCAAGCGCATTACTACTACAGCTATCTGCGGCCGATCCTGATGTACCACGACTTGCGAATGCAGTTGGGGGATGAGAAGTTTTTCAAGTTCCTCAAGCAGTATTATCTGAAGAACGTGGAGAGGACCGCGACACGCGCCGATTTGGAACAAGCGCTCTCCGATATCGATCCCGCGATGGTCGCGCGGATGAAGTTGTGGCTGGACACGCCCAATGACCAGTTGCTCGGGCAGGTGAAAGCGGCGTTCGAGGGCTAGACGAACGGGTATGAAAAAAAGGGACTCTCCTGCGAGTAGGAGAGTCCCTTTTTTCTATGCCCTGGTGGCCATTTTGGTGAGGTACTTGGTCATGACGTTGCGCGCAACATCGATGGCGTTTTCGCTGGGTTCGATCTTGGCGTGGTGCAAACCGTACGGAGTGTCCGCTCCAAGCCAGAACATGAAGCCGGGAATTTCGGCGAGGAAATAGCCGAAGTCTTCGCCGGTCATCGCTTCGCGGGCGACGATCAGGTTGGCTTCTCCCGATTCCCGAACCCAGTTCATGAAGTCGGTGGTCAACGCTTCGTCGTTGTAGACTTGGCAGTAGTTCGAGCCGTAGTCGATCTCCGCTCGGCACTCGAATCCGACTTCAATCCCTCTCACCAGCGCTTCGATGCGCGACTTGATCTTGGTCATCGACTCCATCGAGAACGTGCGAATCGTCCCTTCAAGACGGGCGCGTTCGGCGATGATGTTCTGGCGGGTGCCCGCTTCGATCTTGCCGATGGTGATGACGCCGGAGTCCAGCGGATCGAGGTTGCGGGAGATGATGCTCTGCAACTGCGTCGCGAGGTGGGCTTGGGCGATGACCATGTCGTTTGCCGTATGCGGGAACGCCGCATGGCCGCCCTTGCCGATCAAGTCGATGAACAGCTCCGACGTGTTCGCAAACAAGATGCCCGGTTTGGTCGTGATCGTGCCGACCGGATGTTCCGGTGCGATGTGCAACGCGAAGATCATGTCGGGACGCCACGCTTGGAACTCCTCGCTCTCCATCATCGGCAACGCTCCGCCGGGACCTTCCTCTGCCGGTTGGAAGAGGAACAGCAAATCATCGTCCACGGAGTTCTCCCCTTGCACGAAATGCGTGAGGACGGCGAGACCGATGGTCATGTGAACATCGTGCCCGCAGGCGTGCATGTAGCCCGGATGGGTGGACTTGAATTCGTAGGTCGTGTCTTCTGAAATCGGCAGAGCGTCCATGTCGGCGCGGTACGCGAGGGTACGGGTCGGGTTTTTCCCTTTTACTTTGACGAGGATGCCGGTGCGCCAAGTTTTGATCTCCAAGCGCTCTTGCGGGAGTTCGGAGATGTAGTTCAAGAGGTAGAGCTGCGTCTTGAACTCTTGGAAACCCGGTTCCGGGATCTGGTGGAGATCCCTGCGGATTTGAAGGAAGCGTTCCAATTCCAAGGTCGGCATGTGCGTACTCCCCTTACAGTTGACGCAGTTCTTGCATGATCTCCGTCTTGGACTTGGTCTTCGCGTCGATCTCTTTGATCACGCGCGCCGGAGCCCCTGCGACGACGACTCCAGCCGGAACGTCTTGGGTCACGATTGCACCTGCTGCGACGACCGAGCCTTTGCCTACGCGAACGCCTTCGAGGATGACGGCGTTTGCGCCCACGAGAACATCGTCTTCGATGACGACCGGCAGTGCGGACGGCGGCTCGATGACGCCTGCGATGACAGAACCTGCGCCGATGTGACAGTTTTTCCCGACCGTACCGCGACCGCCGATGACGACGTTCATGTCGATCATCGTGCCTTCGCCGATCACAGCGCCGATGTTGATCGAAGCGCCCATCATGATGACTGCGTTGTCCCCGATCTCCACTTGGTCGCGGATGATTGCGCCCGGCTCAATGCGAGCTTTGATGTTTTTCATGTCGAGCAGCGGAATCGCCGAGTTGCGGCGGTCGTTCTCCACGACGTAATCGACGACTTTGTCGCCGGCCGCTTCGAGAGCCGGGCCGATTTCTTTCCAGTCGCCAAAGATCACACCGACACCGCCGGTGATGAAGGTCTTCGAATTTGCGCCGAAGTCGATGCTTTCGAGGTCGGTGCCTTTGATATGTACTTGAACCGGAGTTTTCTTTTCGCTTTTCTGAATGAATTCGATAATTTGTCGTGCGTCCATCATGTTGCTCATGAAGTTCATTCCCCTTTTCCTATAGCTGTCTGACCTATCATATCATGCTTTTTTTACACGCGACCAGCCGAATACGCCGTAGAAGATCACGACGATCCCAACCAATTCGCCAAGCGGCAGCCATTCCGGGTAGCCGAGCACCGCCAAACGACCCACCAGCGAGAGAATGACCGCCCCCGCCGCGATGAACCAGTTGCCGGTGAAGCGTGTCTTCCACCACGACCAGAGCGGTCCGAAGATCAAGATCATTCCTCCGACCCCTGAGAGAATCGGCGGGAACACCGAGCGGATCACAGAGCCCTTGGGCAATGCGTTGCCGCCGATCGCCGCATCGTTGTGCCCCATAACGGCCGGGTCGGGCACCGCCGTGGTGAGCAAAAATGCAAGCGCTGCCATTAACGCGATCATGACCACCAAGTAGAGGTGTCCGACCTTGGCTTTAAACAGCATATACATCTCCCCCACCGCCATGATCGCGACAAGTGAGACCGCATTGAAGTAATAAAATTTGTACATCGCCGAACTCCAACCGAATGCCAGCGCGTAAAACTCGCCAAACGACGCACACGCATACGACAACATCGAGATCGACCACCACAATTGAAACAGTCTCTTACGGCCGGTGTACTGACGGAACAGCAGCACAGCAAACCACAACGAGATCAGGCTGGCTCCCAACGGGACCCACGAAGATGCGTTCATAACGAGGTCATGCCCCTTTCGTTCCTTACACAAGAAAAAACAAGCACCTTCCCTTGAGAGAAGGTGCTTGGAAGTGAAGCTTAGTGTTTGTTTATTTCTTCATGCTATCCCAGTCTGCCAAGAAACGCTCGATACCGGCATCGGTGAGCGGATGCTTGACGAGAGAGGTCAACACGTTGTACGGCATCGTGCCGATGTGCGCACCAGCGAGAGCCGCTTGGGTAACATGCATCGGATGACGGATCGAAGCCGCGATGATCTCGGTTTCGATGCCGTGTACGTCGAAAATCTGCACGATGTCGTTGATCAAGCCCATGCCGTCCGTCGAGATGTCGTCCAGACGACCGAGGAACGGCGAAACGAACGTAGCGCCTGCACGAGCTGCCATCAGCGCTTGGTTCGCGGAGAAAATCAACGTGACGTTGGTTTTGATTCCGCGCTTCGAGAACTGGTGACACGCTTTCAGACCTTCGAGCGTCATCGGAAGCTTGATGGTGATGTTCGGATGGATTTCGGAGAGCTTCAGGCCTTCTTCGACCATGCCTTCTGCATCCAGCGAGATTACTTCTGCGGAGATCGGTCCATCTACGATTTGCACGATTTCGCGCAACATCGCGTGGAAGTCGCCGCCTTCCTTCGCAACGAGCGACGGGTTGGTGGTAACGCCGGCGATTACGCCGAGTTCCGCCGCTTTTTTAATGTCCGCTACATTGGCGGTGTCGATGAAAAATTTCACGGGTCATCCCCCTCCTCATGTTCTAGGATGTGATAAAGACCCGTCTCTTACGCGCGGCCGGAAGAACCGAACAGGCGCATTTTTTCCTTGACGACTTCTTTGATCGCAGCTTTGCCCGGGCCGAGGTATTTGCGCGGATCGTATACTTTCGCGTCTTTCGCAAAGATCTCACGGATCGTTTGGGTCAGCGCGATTTGGTTTTCGGTGTTGACGTTGATCTTGGAAACACCAAGCGAGATTGCTTTGCGGATGTCTTCGTCCGGGATGCCGGAACCGCCGTGGAGAACCATCGGGGTGGTCGGGAGCAGGTCGCGGATTTCTTCCAGACGATCGAATGCCAGTTTCGGGGTGCCGACGTAGACGCCGTGCGCGGAACCGATCGCCGGAGCGAGTGCATCGATGCCGGATTCTTCGACCAGACGTTTCGCTTCTGCCGGCAGAGCCAGCGTTGCGTCGCGCTCATCGACAGTCAGGTCGTCCTCGGTACCGCCGATGCGGCCCAGTTCGCCCTCTACTTCGATGCCCAGCGGGTGGCACAGTTCAACGACGCGCTTGGTCAGTTCGATGTTCTGCTCGAGCGCGTAGTGCGACGCGTCGATCATGATCGAGGAAAAACCTGCACGTACGCACTTGACGACGTACTCGAAGCTCGGGCCGTGGTCGAGGTGCAGGATGACCGGAACTTTCGCGGTTTCTGCAGCGACGCGTGCCATCGCGACGGTGTAGTCGATGCCCATGTACTTGATTGCGCCTTCGGAGCAACCGAGAATGACCGGGGACTTCTCTTCGTTCGCCGCTTCGACGATCGCTTGCGTGAACTCGAGGTTGTTCATGTTGAACTGACCGACTGCATAGCCATTTTTGAGACCGTCAAGAAGAACTTCCTTAAAGGATGCAAATGCCATTATGTAGCCTCCTCCGTCCTATCAATGAATTTGGTTTCTGTCTGTATGTCTAGAGATCTGGTTTCCACTTCATCATACCGCTTTTTACCCAACATTTACAGGGGCGAGGCCCAAGATTTTTCGCGCCTCTGCTGGGGTTGCGACTTCTCGACCCAATTCCTTGGAAAGTCTGACAATCCGTTCCACAAATTGAGCGTTGCTGGTTGCCAGCACGCCTTTTTCATAGTAGACATTGTCTTCGAAACCTACGCGGACGTGGCCCCCGAGCAGAATCGCCATCGTGTTCAACGGCAATTGCACGCGGCCGACGCCGGCGACTGTCCACGTAGCTCCGGCCGGAAGTTGGCGGACCATGTGCAGGAGGTTGTCCACGGTTCCGGCGATGGCACCGGGAACGCCCATGACAAAGTCAACGTGCACAGGTTCGGAGACGAGGCCCTGTTTAACCAAGCGCATCGCGTTGGTTATCATGCCCACGTCAAAGATCTCCAATTCCGGTCGCACGCCGTGGTCTTGCATCGCTTTGGCGTAGATTTCGATATCGGTCGGGGTATTCATGAACACGTCGTTGCCGAAGTTGACGGTGCCCACGGTGAGCGTTGCCATCTCCGGTTTGAGCGTGACAGGTTGCAAGCGTTCCTCGGGAGTCATGCCGACAGCACCGCCGGTCGAGACTTGGACGATGATGTCGCACTTGGCGGAGATTTTTTCGATGATCTGGCGGTAGATTTCCTTGTCTTGCGAGGGGTTGCCTTGTTCGTCGCGAGCGTGAACGTGGGCGATGGAAGCTCCGGCTTTCCACGCTTCGTAGGCGGCTTCTGCAATTTCGTCCGGGCTGAGCGGCAGGTTCGGTTGGTGCTCACGGGTAACTTCCGCTCCGTCGAGGGCAACGGTGATGATCAGCTTCTCCATGAGTTTAGTCCTCCCTCTTGAAACGCTGTTTGTCCTTGGGTGTGACGCAGGTTCCGCTCGCGTAGGTCACGAGGATCGGCTCTTGGAGCAGTTCGGCTGCCGACGGGTTGGACGGGTCAATGTTCGCGCGGATGACTTTGTAGGCGTGGAACTCCATTTTGCGCGAGGTATTGCCGATTTGGGTGACGGTGCCGTGGGCTTCGATGTAATCTCCTGCATAGACAGGAGCTTTGAATTCAACTTTGTCGTACGCAACAAAAAGTCCCTCATCGCCGTCGAGGCGAATCAGGAGCTCCGTTGCGACGTCTCCGAAGAGCCCGAGCATGCGGGCGCCATCCACGAGGTCTCCGCCGTAATGTGCGTCATGAGAACTCATGCGCAGACGAATCATGGCCGTTTCGACTTTGTTCATCGGGGACGCCCTCCTTAGGAAACGAGTTGCGCGTTGACAGCTTGGCGCAGTTCGTCAATGTCGAAAGGCTTGGTGAAGTGGGTGATCGCACCGAGTACGGTCGCTTCTTTGATCAGGTCGAGTTCGCCGTATGCGGTCATCATAATGACTTTGGTGTCCGGTTCGATGGTGCGGATGTGGCGGAGAATCTCAAGTCCGTCCATGCCGGGAATTTTCATATCGAGAAGCACGAGGTCGGGTTGGTGTTCTTTGACGATCTCAAGGGCCGTGACACCATTGGGTGCTTGGAAGATCGTGTAGCCTTCCTTGTCGAGCACTTCTTGGAGGAGAACGCGGATGCCGTATTGGTCGTCCACGATGAGTACCTTCTTATCTTTGCGTTCCATGATCGATTTGACCCCTTTCTTGCAAACCATTTCCAATACTTGATGTAATTCGCTTCCTAGTGGGGAAATTCCTTTTTAACGTAAAGGATGCAAATTCCCTTATATTTTGAGGGTTTTAGTGGTTTTTCGACGTTTTTCGTCATTTTTAGTTTTTTCGTTGATCGTATGGGTGGAGTGTGGGGGTGGGTGTGGAGTTTTGGTAGGGGGGTGTGTGGAGAGGGCGGGGTACTTTTGTGGGATTTTGGGTGGGGGGAGGGGGAATGAAAAAGGAGGGAAGTTTTGTGGTTGATTATTTCCATGGAAATAAGCAGAGAAAAGGACAGCCCGTTGTCTGTGGGCTGTCCCTTTTTGTGCCGTGTTTCGTGCGATTAGTCGCAGTGAGTGGTCGTGGTGGTGACCGGGTAGCAAACCGGGGTCAGCAGGAGGAACAGGACGAAAATGATCAAGAATACAACTGCCCAGCGGGTGTAAGCGCCAAATGCCATTTCTTTTTCCCTTCTTTCACGTGGTGTACTACCAAGATATTGTGAAGGAAGGGGGATTGAAACGGCTGATGGTGGGGGTGCGAGGGCCTAAGTTCGGCGGGGGATAAACCCTGCCGGTGGGGGGATGGTGGTTTGCCTGCGGTCGGGGACCTGTTTGCCCCGCTCAGACACCCTTTTCGGGAAGTTCACCCTCAAAGAGAACTCGCTCCTCCAAACAGGTCCCCTCCCTTCGGCGCCACGCCCTCTGCCCGCCGAAGGGAAAACCTTTTAGACGAGGCGGTAGACGCGGGCTTCGTAGGGACGGGTGGTGAAGGTTCGAATGTCTTGGGTGGCGTCGAGGTCGTAGTTGCTGATGAGGAGCTCGAAGCCGGTGTAGGTGATTTCGGACGGCAAGGTGAAGGTTTGGTCTTGGGCCGTGAAGTTGAGCACGACCAGGGCTCGCTCGTTGTCGAGCGTGCGCGTGTACGCGTAGAAGGTCTCGCTGTCTGCGAGCAGCTCGTCGAATTCTCCGTAGACGAGGACGAGGTTGTCTTTGCGCGTTCGGATGAGTCGTTTGTAATAGTTGTAGATGGAGTTGGGGTCGGAGACCGCTTGCTTTGCGTTGATTTCGGTGTAGTTGGGGTTGACTTCGATCCACGGGGTTCCGGTTGTAAAACCGGCGTTGGCGCTGTCGTCCCATTGCATCGGCGTGCGCGCGTTGTCTCGTCCCTTGATGTAGATGGTCAACATGACGTGGGCCGGGTCGACGCCCTGTTCATGGACTTTTTCGTGGTACATGTTTAGGGTTTCGATGTCTTTGTATTGGTCGATCGAGTCGAACTTGACGTTCGTCATGCCGAGTTCTTCGCCTTGGTAGACGTAGGGCGTTCCTTGTTGGGTGTGCAGGAGCGTGCCCAACATCTTGGCAGATTGAAGACGGTACGTCTCATCGTTGCCAAAACGCGAGACCATGCGCGGTTGGTCGTGGTTGTTCATGTAGAGGGAATTCCAACCCTTGCCGTGCCCGAGGCCGTATTGCCACTTGGATAGGATTCGCTTGAGATCGGTCAGTTTGTACGGGATGATGTCCCATTTGCCATGGCCCGAGTCCACGTCCATGAGCTCGAATTGGAACAGCATGTGCAACTCATGACGGTCTTCATTGACGTAGTCAATCGCCTGCTCAGGCGTGACGCCCGGGGTTTCGCCGACCGTCATGATGTCGTACTTGGATAGCACTTTTTCGTTCATTTCACGCATGTATTCGTGGATGCGCGGGCCGTTCATGAAGTAGTCGCCGCCCCCTGCGTATTTGCGTCCCTCTTGGGCCGGTGCAGACGGCAAGCCTTCGACTTTGGAGATCATGTTGATGACGTCCATGCGGAACCCGTCCACACCTTTGTCGAGCCACCACGTCATCATGTTGTAGATTTCATCGCGGACTTTGGGATTCTCCCAGTTGAGGTCCGGTTGTTTTTTGGAGAAGAGGTGCAGGAAGTATTCGTCGGTGAGTTCGTCGTGCTGCCACGCCGAGCCGGAGAAGATCGACTCCCAGTTGTTCGGCTCGCGATCTCCCTCGCCCGCACGCCAGATGTAGTAGTCGCGGTACGGATTGTCCTTGGATTTGCGGGACTCCACAAACCAGCGGTGTTCGTCGGAGCTGTGGTTGACGACGAGGTCCATGATCAGTTTCATGCCGCGCGCATGCAGTTCGGCGAGCAGGTTATCCCAGTCCGCCATGGTGCCGAATTCGTCCATGATGTCTTGGTAGTCGGAGATGTCGTAGCCGTTGTCATCGTTGGGAGACTTGTAGACGGGACTCAGCCAGATGATGTCGATGCCGAGGTTTTTGAGGTAGTCGAGTTTCGTGATGATGCCCGGGATGTCGCCGATGCCGTCCCCGTTCGAGTCCGCAAAACTGCGCGGGTAGATTTGGTAGACGGTTCCTTCTTTCCACCACTTGCGTTCCATATGTAGAAAGTCCTCCATTCAAGTGCTTGTTTCCCTTTAGTATACCCCTCGGGGCAAACGATTGCATAAAAAAGCGACACAGTGATTGTGCCGCTTTTCGGGTACTTATTTGAGACCGGAGGTCGCAATGCCTTTGATGAACCACTTCTGGAAGAGGAGGAACACGATCAGCATCGGCACCGTCATGAACATCGTGCCCGCCAAGTCTTGGTTCCAGTAGGCGACGTATTGCCAGTGGAACGAGTTCAGCCCCACGGGGAGCGTGTACATGTCGTCGGACGACGCCAGCAGCGACGGCCACATGAAGGAGTTCCAGTTGCCGAGGAACATGAAGATCGTCTGCGCCGCAAGCGCCGGCTTGGCGAGCGGCAACGCGATTTTGAAAAAGATTCCCCAGCGCGAGAGTCCGTCGATCAGCGCCGCTTCCTCTAAATCGACCGGCAAGGCGAGGAAAAACTGCCTCATCATGAAGATGCCGAACGACGAGGTCAGGAACGGGATGATGAACCCTTGGTACGTGTTGATCCAGCCCCAGTTCGCAAGCATAATGTACACCGGAATCATCACGACTTGGCCCGGCACCATCATCACGGCCAACACGATGTAGAAGATCAATCCCCGTCCGGGGAACTTGATTCTCGCCAGCGCATAGCCTGCCAACGTGTTGAACAACAAGTTCCCGACGGTGACCGCGCCCGCGACGATCGCAGAATTGATCAGCCAGCGGAAAAACGGGAACTTTGTGATGATGTAGGAGTAGTTTTCAAACGTAAGGCTTGAGACCGGCACCCAGAACTTATCCATGTCCGGCGTGGATTTCAGCGACGTGAGAACCGACCACAGAAACGGGATCAGGGTCAGCACCGCATACCCGATGACCACACAGTAGAACAGGATGCGCAGAATTTTTTTCATCTGTTTGGTCTCCCTTCCTTAGTTGGTCTCTTCTTTGAAGAATTTGCGCTGAATCACCGTCAGCAAGAGGATGATCAGGAACAGCACGAACGCCATCGCCGACGCATACCCCATGTCGAAGTCCTTGAACGCCGAACGATAGAGGTAGAACACCACGGTCAACGTCCGATCTTGCGGTCCGCCCTCGCCCTTGGAGATGACGTACATCTGGTCAAAGACTTGGAACGTCCCGATAATCGACATGATCAAGATGAAAAACGTCGTCGGCTTGAGCATCGGCCACGTAATAAAACGCAACCGTTGCCACGGCGTCGCTCCGTCCACTTCCGCCGCTTCGTAGAGCTCTTGCGGAATGTCTTGCAGCCCCGCGAGGTAGATGACCATGAACTGTCCCACGGTCGTCCAGATTGCCATCCCCATCACCGCCGGCAAGGCGAACGTCAGCGAATTGAACCAGTCAAACGTCGGGATGCCCGCTTTGGAGAGGAACAGGTTCACGAGGCCGTCGTTTTTAAATAAGTACATGAACATGACGGAGACGGCGACGGTGGACGTGACGGTCGGCAGAAAGTACACGACGCGAAACAGCGTCTTGCCTTTGATCTTCGAATCGACGATCAACGCGAGCATCAGCGCAATCGCAATCTGAATCGGAACCACACCCAGCGAATACAGGCTGGTGTTGCCAAGCGCCCGGATGAAGCGCGGGTCGTGGAAGAGTTTCGTGTAATTGCTAAGCCCCGCCCAAGTCGCTTGGTCCGGAGCCAAGAATGAGAAATGATGAAATGAGATATACAGTGCATAGATGATCGGCCCGATCAAAAAGACCGCCAACGAGACGACAACCGGCAACACGAACAGATACCCCGTTGCCAAATCCCCGCGTGTGCGCATCTTCTCCCCTCCCTCTCCTGCTGTGGAGTACGGATGTGGAAAAAAGGACCCGCCGTGCGACGGGCCTTTTTTTCAAAAAAACATCCTTACTTCAGCTTGCCTTGTGCTTCTTCGAGCGCCGCTTTCCCGTCCGGTTGTGCCCCGAGAACGATCGCTTCCGCCGCTTTGTTTGCCGCATCGGTCAGTTTGGAGCCGATGACGCCGTATTGGAACGGTTGCGCATAGGACGCGCCTTTGACGAACGCTTCACGCTCCGGGTACTTGGTGGAGTATTCCTTGCCCATCGCTTTGATCGTCGGGAGGGCGAGACCGCCTTCGACGGTGACTTTTTGACCTTCGGTGCCGGTCAGGTACGCCATCAGGTCCATGGCGTCGTCTTTGTGCTTGGAGTTTTTGGACAGCGCATAGGCGACGGTGAAGATCATGTTCGACGGTTTGCCGCCTTCTTTGACCGGGAGTTCGGCGATGCCGTACTTGGTGTTCGGGGCTTTTTGCGCCATGTGCGGGATCAACCAGGAGCCTTCGACGACCATCGCCGCTTTGTTGGTGGCGAATGCGTCACCCGACCAGTCCACGCCGAGCGTTTTCGGGTAGGCGGCGATCTTGTCTTTGCCCATCATGTCTTTGTAGATGAAGTCCAGCGCCGTGGTGTTCGCCGGGTTGTTCAACGTCGGTTTGCCGTCGGTGTAGACCGAGCCGCCCGCTTGCACGAGGAACGGTTGGTAGCGCGGGAGTTCTGCCGAAATCGAGAAGCCGGTGACGCCGTCCTTGGTCAATTTCGCAGCGTCGGTTTTGAGTTCGTCCCACGTCTTCGGCGGTGCGGTGATGCCCGCTTTGTCGAACATTTCTTTGTTGTAGAACAGAGCGAGGGTGTTATAGTCTTTCGGCAGGCCGTAGGTCTTGCCGTTCCATTGGAACGCTTGGACGGCTGCGTCTTCGTAGTCGGAGAGGTTGACGTTGTGCTTTTTGACGAGGTCGTCGATCGGTTCGATGACGCCTTTGTCCATGAAGTCCGGCGCAACGTTTGCGTCGAGGTAGAAAATGTCCGGTTCGGTCTTGGACGCGATCATCGGTTGGAGCTTCTGCAAGTAGTCGCCGACGACCGGCTCGAATTTGACGTCGATGTTCGGGTGTTTTTCCTTGAAGCCTGCGATTTGCTTGTCGAGCATCGCTTGCTCTTGCGGCGAGGACGACCAGCCGCCGACGCGCAGGGTGAATTTGTCGCCCGAGGTGCTGCCTTTGTCACTCGTGTCGGACGTGGAGCTGGAACAGCCGACGAGCGCGGTCATGGCCAGAGTGGTTGCCAGAATGCCGGTGATGACGTTTTTCTTTTTCATCGCAGTGATTCCCCCTTGTTTTTAGCCGGAGATGACTTGCAATCCGGTGGTGTTTCGAAGCACTTTCCAAGTGGTGTGACTGTCGTTGTATTTTTGTATCAACAGGTCGAGGGACCCGTTGCCCACTCGCAGGTTGCGAACTTGCATGGTGTTCAAGCCCTTGGGAAGCGACGGCGAGATGCGAATCACTCCGTCGGCGACGGTTGGCATCAGGCCGAGCATGACGCGCACGAACGTCAGCGGGGTGCCCGCCGCCCAGGCTTGCGGAGAGCAAGCGACCGGGTAGGGAACCGGGTCTTCGTCCTCTCGACTGTAGCCGCAGAACAATTCAGGCAGGCGGTCGTACGCAAAGTGTGCGGCGGCGTCGATCAAACCTTCCATAACGCGGTCGGCGTGTTCGTGGAAGCCGTATTTTTTCAACCCCATCACGATCAGCGAGTTGTCGTGCGGCCAGATGGAACCGTTGTGGTAGCTCATCGGGTTGAACGCTTTCTCGCTCGCCGAGAGCGTGCGGATGCCGTAGCCGGTGAAGAGGTCGTCGGACAGCAACCGATCTGCGACTTTTCGAGCTTGGTCGTCGGTGAGGATGCCCGACAGCAGGCAATGGCCGGGGTTGGACGAGACGGAGCCGACGTGGGCTTTGTTCTCGTCGAGAGCCATTGCGACGTATTGTTGGTCTTCCATCCAGAAAGCGTCGGCAAATTGCGACTTTAGTTGAGACGCGGAGCTTCGGAGACGATCTGCTTTTTCCCCGAGTCCGAGGAGTTCGAAGAGTCGGGCGAGGCGAAGTTTGGCATCGTAGACGTAGCCTTGCACTTCAGACGGAGCAAGCGGGGCCTTGGCCAGCGTCCCGTCGCGGTGGACCATCGAATCGCCGGAGTCTTTCCAATTCTGGTTGGCACAGCCCTTACTCGATTCTTGGTAGTACTCGACAAAACCGTCTCCGTCACGGTCGCCGTATTGATCAATCCACGCAAGCGCCGCTTCGAGGTTCGGAAGCAGTTCGCGCAAGAACGATTCGTCTCCCGTCCAGTCGAAATACTCGGCTGCGAGGACGAGGAACAGCGGCGTGGAGTCGATGGAGCCGTAGTACGGGGCGTGCGGGATGACGCCTAAGTTGGCGAGTTCGCCGTAGCGAATTTCATGCAAGATCTTGCCCGGTTGCTCCTCGCGCCACGGGTCGATCTTCGTACCTTGGTGACGCGCCATCGTCTTGAGCGTGCCGCGCATGATCTCCGGATGGACGGCCGCCATCTGCCACGCGGCGATCAGCGAATCTCGCCCAAAAGGAACGGCAAAAATCGGGACTCCCGCCGTCGGGAATCGTCCGTCTCCGAGGTTCGTCAAGAGCGCGAACATGTCGTGGGTCGAGCGTTTATAGAGCGCGTTGAAAGCGGAGTTGTCGGTGATGACTTCGGTGATCTCACTCTGCCACTCTTCGTAGGAAGCTTTGAGTTCCGCGAGTGCCAGGGTCGGGTCTTGCACCACGCCTTGCTTGCCGTCGATCTCAGGCACGACGGTAAGCATTATTTCGTGCGTGCCTTGCGGGGCGAGTTCGAAGAGGAAGCGAAGCGATCCGTCTGCCGTGATGTCGGTCGGAGCCGGAGATGCCTGCAAATGAGTGCGACGCTTGACGCCGTCCTTGCCGTTGTAGGAAAAACGGACTCCGTCCGTCAGCGACTCCACCGGCAGAAACTCGCCGTGTGCCGAGTCTTCGTAGCCGCGCACTGTGAACATGTGCGCAAAATCGGAGTCGGCGTCCACTCGCACGGAGAGCGGAACCGAGTGGATGTTGTAGTTTCGGAAAAGCAGCTGCTCGTAAAGCACGCCTTGCGAGATAAATCGCTTGCGTTCGAGATTGATCGATTCGCGCCAGACTTTGACTTCGTGGTTCTCGACAAGTTCCTTGTTGGTCAGTTTGACGCGGCCGATAAAGTCATGCGAGACGCGGGAGGAGAGCAGAATCATCTCCAAATTCTCGACGAGTACATCAAAGCGACTCAGAAAGCGGGTATCGTCGGTGAACAGACCGAGAATCAAGTCGTCGTCCGGCCGTACATCGCCGCGGTTGTTGGTGAGCAAAAACAAGTCGTTCTCTTTGATCACTTGGTAGTCCATCTCATTCCTCCTGGCCGGAGACCGAAAGCGTTTTCCGAAAACGTTTTCGACAAACTCTAAATAGAAAACGGTTCCAACTGGTCGGAAACGTTTTCGGTCTCTCTCTATCTCTTATATGTGTGAAAGGTTCACTCCATGCTTCGAAGTTGTCTCGCGGACGACAAGTTCCGGCGGCAAGACGATGCCCCGTCCCTTTTCGTTCTGTTCCAGCATCCGAATCAAGGTCTCGGCAGCCGATTGTCCCATCTCGTAGCGCGTCTGGCGCACGGTGGTCAGCATCGGTTGCATCATGGCGGCCAACTCGATGTCGTCATAGCCGACGATCGACATGCGCTCCGGGACGCGAAGTTGGAGACTCTGCAAGTATTTGATTCCGCCCAACGCCATCAGGTCAGAGGCGAAGAATACGGCGGACAGGTCCTCGAATTTCTCCATCAGCTCTGCAACGCCGGTGGCACCGTCCTGCTGTTCGAAGTTGCCGTAGTAGACGAGCTCGGGGTCGTACGCAATTCCCGCCTCTTCGAGCGCCATCCGGTACCCCTGCAAGCGTTCCTTGGAAACGGCAGCTTGGGCGTGGCCGTTGACGAAGCCGATTCGGCGATGTCCCAATTCCACGAGATGTTGAATCGCCATCGTGGCGCCTGCCACGTTGTCGGTGGTGACATAGGAGCAGGTGTCCGAAACCAACGGCACGTCGATCAAAACGCTCGGGACGCTGGCTTCCACCACTTCGTGTGTATACGGGTCGTCGAGGCGAATCCCCATCATCAGCACACCGTCAACGCGGCGCTGACGAACAAAGTCCATATAGGGTGTTTTCTTCTGCGCGGTGGTCGAGGTGGAGAACAGAACCAGATCATAGCCCAGTTCCTGCACGCGGTCGTTGATGCCGCAGAGGACATCGAACATGAAGTGATGGCCGTTGCGGGAACGCGAGAGGTCGGAAACGACCAAGCCGACGGTTTGCGTGCGCTTCATCACCAACGACCTGGCGACCGAGTTCGGCTGATAGCCGAGTTGTTCGACCACCTTCAAAACTTTGGTGCGAGTCTTCGGATTGACGTCCGAATATTGGTTGAGCACGCGGGAGACCGTCGTAATGGAAACGCCGGCTTCCTTCGCTACATCCTTGATTGTTGGACCCACTTCTCCCACCTCCGAAAACGCTTTCTAGATGTAGTATCGAAAACGTTTTCGATATCTACCAGTAGGTTACCACACGGCAAAAAAGTCTGGCAACCAAAATTTTTCGACGTGCGGATACCTGTTCAATTCAGGCGGTTGCTCTTGGGTGCAATCGGCGCAATTTCGTCGAGACGCACTTGCAATTCTTCGACTTGGGCCGTGACCGTCTCCATCTGCTTCACCATGCGGTCTTGCAGGTCGAGCATGCGTTCCATCAACGAGACCACTTTGCTGACCGTGTCTTCCAAGTGTTTGTCCGACAATGCTGCTCAACTCCCCCTGTATGCTGCAGAAAAAAAGCCCTGCCTACAAGCAGGGGCTTTTTCACTAGTTTATAGCACACAGGGCGTTTTTGCCAGACAATTTCTGCAAATGTACCTTATTGTTCGTCTTCCGGGATTTGTTCACTTTCGTCAACCGGGAAGGTGTCGATGGCTTTGTCTGTGTACAAGATGCCGTCGAGATGGTCGATTTCGTGCTGGAAAACGCGCGCGAAGTAGCCTTCGGGTTTCATCTCGTAGGTCTCGCCGTCCCGTTGCTTGAAGCGGATCGTCAGTTTGTCGAAGCGCTCGACGTGGCCGCGCAGTCCGGGGATGGAGAGGCACCCTTCGACGTCGACGACCGAGCCGCTTTTTTCGGTGATGACGGGGTTGATCATCTCGATCAGACCGCCGTACTCGTCGCCGTAATCGACGACGATCACACGAAGCGGTACGCCGACTTGCGGGGCGGCGAGGCCGATCCCGTGGTATTCGTACATGGTGTCTGCCATGTCGTCGAGAAGTTTGTGGATTTCGCGGTCAATGTTCTGAACCTCGTCCGCCACTTGGCGCAGGACCGGTTCGCCCTCCAGCACTACAGGTCTTACTGCCATGTTACGAAACCCCTTTCTCTTGGTTCATGTCCCAGATGATGCGCAATCCGTCCAACGTCAGGTCGTCGTCCTTGATCTCGATCTCATAGGATTCTGCTGCGATCAGACCTGACAGGCCGCCGGTGGCGACGACTTTGAAAGGCAAGTTGAATTCCTTTTTGATGCGCCCGACGATGCCGTCGACTTGGCCGGTGAACCCGTAGAGGACGCCCGACTGCATCGACGTGACGGTGTTGCGCCCGACGACGCTCGGCGGACGCGCGATCTCGATGCGCGGGAGTTTCGCCGCTTTGTTGTACAGAGCCTCCGTGGAGATCCCGATCCCCGGTGCGACAACGCCGCCCATGTAGTCGCCCTTTTCATTGAGAACGCAGAAGGTGGTCGCCGTGCCGAAATCGACGATGATCAGCGGCGCGCCGTACTTTTCCAGTGCAGCAACGGCGTTGACGATGCGGTCGGCTCCGACTTCACGCGGGTTTTCGTACTTGATGTTCAGGCCGGTTTTGACGCCCGGCCCGACGGTGATCGGCTTGTGGCCGAAGTATTTGATCGACATGCGCTCCAATGCGAACATCAGCGGCGGTACGACAGACGAGATCGCGACGCCTTCGATGTCCTCATGGTTGAAGCCGCGGTCTGCGAACAGGTTTTTGATCAAGATGCCCATCTCGTCCTCGGTGCGTTCGCGGATGGTCGCGATGCGCCAGTGGACGAGCAACTCTCGGTCCTTGAACACCCCGAGGGTGATGTTGGTGTTGCCTACATCCAATACGAGAATCATCCGAGTAGACTCCTTACTTCGCTTCGATATCCAAGGAGATGTCGAGCGACTTAATCGAGTGGGTCAGCGCGCCGATGGAGATGTAGTCCACGCCGGTCTTGGCGATTTCTACGATGGTCTCTTCGGTGACACCGCCCGACGCTTCCACAAGCGCACGGCCCGCAATCTTCTCGACAGCTACGTCCATTTGTTCCGGCGTCATGTTGTCGAGCATGATGATGTCCGCTTTGACTTCCAGCGCTTCGTCGATCTGTTCCATGTTCTCGACTTCCACTTCCACGCGCATGGTGTGCGGAATCTGGTGGCGTGCCGCGATGATCGCTTGCTTGACTCCGCCTGCGATCTCGATGTGGTTGTCCTTGATCAACACCGCGTCAAACAGCCCGAAGCGGTGGTTGCGTCCGCCACCGACGACGACGGCGTGCTTCTCCAGCACGCGCAGGCCCGGCGTGGTCTTGCGGGTATCGACGATCTTGGCGTTGTAGTAGCGCACGAGCTCGACGAACTTCGAGGTGCGAGTCGCGATGCCGGACATTCGCTGCAGGAAGTTCAGCGCCACACGCTCCCCGGTCAGAATCGAACGCGCCGACCCGGTCACTTCCATCAACAATTGGCCCTTGGGCACTTGGTCGCCGTCCGCTGCATGACGGACGATGGTCAAAGTCGGATCAACGAGACGGAACGTCAACTCGGCTACGTCAAGACCGGCGATGATGCCCGGTTCCTTGGTCACGAGTTGCCCCACGCCTTGCTTTTCCGTCGGTACGATCGAGTTGGTGGTGATATCGCCAAACCCGATGTCCTCAGTCAGTGCGTTGCGCACGATGGTTTCGATGGAATGTAGATCCAACTTCATTCGTTAGCACCCCTCTTCAATGACACCGATCCCATGTTGGAATACGATGTGCTTCAACCATTGCTCATCTTGTTTCGGGAAGTCGTTGCGATAATGCCCGCCCCGAGATTCTTCGCGCAACAGAGCCGCTTGTGCCGTCAGCATCGCGGCCGTCAACAAGTTGATGAACTCCCACTCGGACGGCTTGCTGTAGGCATGCGACAACATCGGCGCCAGACGGCCCATCTCGGCAAGCGCCCGCTCCAACGATTCCTTGGTGCGTTTGACGCCGACATAGCGGACCATCACTTTTTGCAGATGCAGTTTGCGGTCTTCGATCATCTCCACCGGGCTTGGGTAGCGCGTCGGAACGGTCGGCAACCCGATATGCTCGCACGGCTCGTCCAAAAAGGCTTGCACGCGCTCGGCAATCCGCTTGCCGAATACGATGGCTTCCGACAGCGAGTTGGACGCCAAGCGGTTCGCTCCGTGAACGCCGGTGCAAGAGACCTCGCCGCATGCGAACAATCGGCGGACGTTGGTCTCGCCGTAGAGGTCGGTCTTGACCCCGCCCATGACGTAATGCTGGGCCGGTGCCACCGGAATCCAGTCGGTCGTCATGTCGAGTCCGTAACTCAAGCAAAACGCATAGATCGTCGGAAAGCGCGACTTGATCAATTCCGGCGGCTGGTGCGTGATGTCGAGGTAGACGTAGGTCGATTTGGTTTTCTCGATCTCCGAGACGATGGCACGAGCCACGATGTCGCGCGGAGCCAGTTCTTCCAATGCATGATAGGCCGGCATGAAGCGCTCGCCCGCGGCGTTGCGCAAGACGGCGCCCTCTCCGCGCACCGCTTCTGAAATCAAGAAGCGCGGCGCTCCCGGATAGACGAGGACCGTCGGATGGAACTGGATAAATTCAAGGTCCTGCAATTGAGCGCCTGCCCGGTACGCCATGGCAAACCCGTCTGCCGTCGTGACGTCGGGGTTCGTGGTGTAGCGGTACATCCGACCGGCGCCGCCGGTGGCGAGGACGGTCGCTTTTGACCGTATGTAACGCAAGGCTCCCTCGTGTTCGTAGAGCAGTCCTTTGCAAGAGCCGTTCTCCGCCGTAATCAAATCGATGGCGAATGCGTTTTCGATCACAGTAATGCGCGGGTTCTGGCGCACTTGGGCTGCCAGAGCGCGGACGATCTCCGCTCCTGTAGCATCTCCGTTGGCATGCAGAATTCGACGGCGGGAGTGCGCCCCCTCCTTGGTGAGTGCGAGGTGGTCGTCTTCGCCTTCCTTGTCAAATTGCGTGCCCAACTGGATCAGGTCTTCCACCAAGTCCGGGCCGTCGTGAACGAGCACGTCGACAGCCGTGAGCGAGTTCAGTCCCGCACCGGCCATCAACGTGTCTTCCCGATGCAAGTCAGGGGAATCGCCCTCGGCGATGGCCGCAGCGATTCCCCCTTGTGCCCGGTTGGTATTGCTCTCGGTGAGACCTTTCTTGCACAGGATCACGACGTCTGCGTACTCCGCGATTTTCAGAGCGGTGTACAGCCCTGCAATCCCCGTGCCGACGACGATGACTTCGGTGTCATGAACCGTCGCCTGCTCCGGAGTGAAATTGGCAATGAATCTCGCAAACATCGTCTGATCTCCTTCACCGATCAAGCAAGTATGAGGTTATGCTTTCTCCGGAACGACCGCGAGCATCGCATCGAGCGAACGCTTCGCTTTGGCCGCCACTTCCGGATCGACATGGATCTGCGGTTGCATCGTTTCCAGCGCGCGGACCATTTTCTTGACGTTGTGAACTTTCATGTTCGGGCAAACCATGAAGCGGGACGCGAAGTGGAAGGTTTTCTCCGGGGAGTCCTTCTCAAGCATGTAGCGGACGCCCTCTTCGGTTGCCACGATATAGTCTTCGAAGTTCGATTCACGGCAGTATTTGAGGATGCCGGTGGTGGAGCCCACGTAGTCGCCCAGTGCGACGACTTCCGGACGGCACTCCGGGTGGACGACGATCGGCGCATTCGGGTACTGGCGCTTGAGTTCCAGCACTTCCTCCGGCGTCAGCAGGTCGTGGGTGTTGCAGTAGCCCTGCCAGATGATCATTTTCTTGTCGGTGAACTGCGAGACATAGTGCCCGAGGTTCTTGTCCGGCACCCAGATGATCTCGTCGGTGTCGACCGATTCGATGACTTTCAAAGCGTTCGACGACGTGCAGCAGATGTCGGTCTCCGCTTTGACGTCAGCCGAGGTGTTGACATAGGCGACAACCTTGGCGTTCGGGTGTTCCGCTTTCAGCTTGCGCAGTCCTTCGCCGGTGACCATGTCGGCCATCGGGCAACCGGAACGTTCATCCGGCATGAGGACAATTTTATCTGGATTGAGAATCTTGGCGCTCTCCGCCATGAAATGTACGCCACAAAAAAGAATGACGTCCGCATCGGTGTCACGGGCTTTCTGCGAGAGACCAAACGAATCCCCGATATAATCGGCAACCGCTTGGACTTCCGGACGCATGTAGTAATGCGCGAGGATGATCGCGTTGCGCTCTTTTTTCAACTGTTGCAGACGCTCTACGTAGTATTCGTTCTGTTCACGATTCGGTACCGCTTGAAGTTGAGCCATCGAGAGACAGTGCCCCCTTCGGTTAGTAATGGGCTATTTTAAAAAATGCTATATGACTGCATTCTAACGCTTGGTAGAGGACCTGTCAATTTGTCGAACATCTGTCGAATTCCAAAAAAGGGGACTCCTTCGGAAGCAGTCTGCCCCTCGGAGTCCCTTTTTATTAGAACAATCCTGTAATTTTGCCGTCCGCAAGCAAATCGATGCTCATCGCGGCGGGAACTTTCGGCAAGCCAGGCATCGTCATGATCTCGCCGGTGACCGCGACCACGAAGCCAGCTCCGGCGGAGACGCGCAGTTCGCGGATCGTGATCGTGAAGCCCTCCGGACGTCCGCGCAAGTTCGGATTGTCGGAGAAGGAGTACTGGGTCTTCGCCATGCAGACAGGGAGGTGCGTAAGTCCCATCTCCTGCAATTTCTTGAGCGTCGTCAACGCTTTCGGCGCGTATTGCACACCTGCGCCGCCATAGATGTCGCGGACGATGGTGTCGATTTTCACTTCGATGCTGTCCTCCAGGTTGTAGAGGTACATCAGACCGCCCGGGCGGTTTTCCACGACGTCGAGAACTTTCTCCGCCAGTTGGAGCCCGCCGTCCCCGCCGTCGGTGAAGACTTCCGAGAGCGCGACCGGGATTCCGTACTGCCCGCACCAGTTCGAGATGACGTCCATCTCTTCCGGGGTGTCGGTCGGGAATTTGTTGACGGCGACGATGACCGGCATGTTGAACATCTGGACGTTCTCGACGTGCTTCGAGAGATTGTCCAAACCGCGGGTCACGGCCTCCACGTTCGGCGTGGCGAGGTCGGTTTTATCAACGCCACCGTGCATTTTCAGCGCACGGACGGTCGCGACGACGACGACGGCGGACGGGTTGAGGCCCGCTTGACGGCACTTGATGTGGAAAAACTTCTCTGCCCCCAAGTCGGCGCCGAAGCCCGCTTCCGTGACGACGTAGTCGGCAAGTTTAAGCGCCATCTTGGTCGCGATGACGGAGTTGCACCCGTGCGCGATGTTGGCAAACGGACCGCCGTGGACGAGCGCCGGGGTGTGCTCCAAGGTCTGTACGAGGTTGGGCTTGATCGCGTCTTTGAGCAGGACGGTCATCGAGCCTTCCGCCCCGAGATCGGCGACGGTGATCGGGTTTTTGTCGACGTTGTAGCCGATGATGATCTTTTTCAAGCGGTCTTTGAGGTCTTGTTCGTCGCTCGCGAGGCAGAGCACCGCCATGACTTCCGAGGCCACGGTGATGTCAAAGCCCGATTCGCGGGGGATGCCGTTGGCGACGCCGCCCAGTCCGACGATCACTTGGCGCAGCGCGCGGTCGTTGACGTCGAGCACGCGGCCCCACGTGATGCGGCGAACGTCAAAGCGCAACACGTTGCCTTGGTGGATGTGGTTGTCGATCAGAGCGGCCAACAAGTTGTGCGCTGCGGTGATCGCATGGAAGTCACCCGTGAAGTGCAGGTTGATGTCCTCCATCGGCACGACTTGCGAGTACCCGCCGCCGGCCGCGCCGCCCTTCATCCCAAACGACGGTCCAAGCGACGGTTCGCGCAGGGCGATCATCGCGGTCTTGCCGGTGTCTTTGAGCTTCTTGCCGAGCGCTTGCCCGAGTCCGACTGTGGTCGTGGACTTGCCCTCACCCGCCGGAGTCGGCGAGATGGCGGTGACGAGGATCAGTTTGCCGTCCGCTTTGTTCTCTGCTTGCAAGCGGCGGTAGACATCGAGCGAGATCTTGGCTTTGTACTTGCCATAGGGCTCGATGTCATCCTCGGTCAGTCCAATTCCTGCGGCAATCTGCTTGATCGGCAACAGGTTCGCCGTCTGTGCGATCTCGATGTCGCTTTTCATCGGTTTGTTCGGTACGTTGGTTTGGTCGACGGTCATGAGTTTCAAATCCCCCAGTTCGATCTATTGTTCGCAAGCGACGATCATGGTCGTCAGGTGTTCCATGAGATTGAGTTCATACGGGGTGTTCAGGTCTTCTCCGCGCTCGTTCTTGAGCACGCGGATCGTCGGACGCTGCGGGTGGTGCGGTTCGATGCTCGTGACGACTCCCTCAACACCGGTGTTCAACGTCACCGTCATGCCCAACGGGTAAATCGAGACGGTCTTGAGGAATTTCTGCACGATGTCGGTTTGGAAGTGCGTGCCGCAAGAGCCGAGCAACAATTCAAGGGCGAGGTGCGGCAATTGACCCTTGCGATACACGCGGTTTGCCGTCAGCGCCTCGTAGACGTCTGCAACGGCGGTGATGCGGGCGTAGAGGTGAATTTCGTCTCCCTTGAGTCCACGCGGGTAGCCCGTGCCGTCGATTTTCTCGTGGTGTTGGAGCGCGATGTGTGCGGAGAGGATCGAGATGTCGTCCTGTTGGCGCAGGATCTCGTATCCGACCATCGGGTGTTGCTTGATGACATCGAATTCCTCCGGCGTGAGTTTCCCCGGTTTGTTCAGAATCTCTTGGGGAAGCGACAGTTTGCCGACGTCATGCAAAAGAGTCCCGACACCCAAGTCGAGCAACTGTTTCTGTGTCAGGCCCATCTCCATCCCGATCGCCATCGCGAGGATCGAAACGTTGACCGAATGATGGTAGAGAAAATTGTCGGTCGAATAAATGTTGGACAGGTGAAACGTAGCGTTGGGCTTCGATTTCATCTCCGAAAGAATCACGTCGAACATGTCGCGAATCTGCCGTCCGATCTGCTTCTGCTGGAAATGCCGCGGCAAACGTTGCGGTGCGGTCAAATCTTGAATCGAAGTGTGGACAAGCCCCAATGCTTCTCGCCGTGTCTGTGTTGAAATCACATCTTCGACGACGATGTCTCCGGTCCGGTCATCTTCAATATAGACAGAAGTAATACCCATTGCAACGAGCCGCTTGATTAAAAATGTCGTAAGTTCGACGCCCGAACCCAGCAAGATCATCCCTTTCTCATCCAAGATTGGGCGAGCCAGTGTAGTGCCGGGCGTCAATTTCTGTAAAGCAGCTAATCGCAAACGTTCTCACTCCTTAATGCCGTTTAGTATTTCTTTTATTGTACTGATCCTTAGGGACAGATGCAAGAAAAAGGCACCTCTAGTAAGAGATGCCCTTTTCCGACACGTTATTCGCTTTTCTCGTCGGTGGACGCGGAAGTTTCCGTGTCTTTGTCGTCCGACGCTTTGATGTTTACGTTGAAATCAATGCGGGAGCCGTCCGGCAGAACGCCTTTTTCCATGAGGGAGTCGATCGTCGCTTTGTCGATCGTTTCCTTTTGGAGCAGCACTTGTGCCAGCAGATCGAGCTGGTCACGGTGCTTGGTGAGGACGTCCTTGGTGACGTTGTACGATTGGTCGATGATGCGGCGCATTTCTTTGTCGATCTCGAGCGCAATCGTGTCCGAGTAGTTCTGCTCGGCGTTGATGTCGCGACCGAGGAACACTTGGCCGCCTTGGCGGTGACCGTATTGCAAGTTGCCGAGCGAATCGGTCATCCCGTACTCAGTGACCATGCTGCGAGCGATGGCGGTGACACGCTCCAAGTCGTTCGAAGCGCCCGTCGAGATCTCGCCGAGCACGATCTCTTCGGCGACGCGACCTCCGAGCAGGCCGGAGATTTTGTCGTACATTTCCGAGCGGGTCATAAAGTAGCGGTCTTCCTTGGGGAGCATGACGGTGTAACCGCCCGCCATCCCGCGGGGAACGATGGTGACTTTGTGAACTTCGTCGGCGTGTTCGAGGTGGTAGCCGACGACGGCGTGACCTGCTTCATGATACGCGACGAGTTTGCGCTCGTGCTCGCTCATGACGCGGCTGCGTTTCTCCGGCCCTGCCATGACGCGGTCGATCGCTTCGTCGATGTCGGACGTCTCGATCAAGCGCTTGTTCTGACGGGCTGCGAGCAGCGCCGCTTCGTTCAAGACGTTCTCAAGGTCCGCACCGGTGAAGCCCGGCGTGCGCTTGGCAATCGCTTCAAGCGGGATGTCCGGAGAGATCGGCTTGTTGCGAGCATGGACTTTCAAGATCGCTTCACGGCCCTTGACGTCCGGACGGTTGACGGTGATCTGACGGTCAAAACGTCCCGGACGCAGAAGCGCCGGGTCGAGGATGTCCGGGCGGTTGGTCGCTGCGATGATGATGATGCCTTCGTTCGCGCCAAAGCCGTCCATCTCGACAAGCAATTGGTTGAGCGTCTGTTCGCGCTCGTCATGACCGCCGCCAAGGCCTGCGCCACGGTGACGACCGACGGCGTCGATTTCGTCGATGAAGATGATGCAAGGTGCGTTTTTCTTGGCGGTTTCGAACAGGTCGCGCACGCGGGATGCACCGACCCCGACGAACATTTCCACAAAGTCGGAACCGGAGATCGAGAAGAACGGAACGCCTGCTTCGCCGGCGACTGCGCGTGCGAGCAAGGTTTTACCGGTACCGGGCGGCCCGTTGAGCAGTACGCCCTTCGGAATGCGAGCCCCGAGTGCCGCGAACTTGCGCGGGTCTTTGAGGAACTCAACCACTTCGACGAGTTCGTTTTTCTCCTCGTCGGCACCTGCGACGTCCTCAAACGTAATTTTCTTCTTCTCCTCCGTGTACAGCTTGGCGCGGCTCTTGCCGAAGTTCATGACTTTGGAGCCGCCGCCTTGGGCTTGGTTGAAGAGGAAGAAGAACAGAATGAACATGACGATAAACGGAACGATCGACGTCAAGAAGGTCAGCCAAACCGATTCTTTCTGCGGTTCGTTGATTTTGACGTTGGATTTGGCGAGATCGCTGCTCAGCTTTTGCGAGAAGTCCTCGCTGAACAAGGCCCGAGAGATGTACTCCTTGTCATCCGAGAGCTTGCCCTGCAGTTTCAGGGTGAGACCTTCGGAGGTGACGGTGACATCCTTGACTTGGCCTGCCTGCGCCTTGTCAAGGAATTGGGAGTACGTAATTTCAGCCTTATCCTGCTTCTCACCGGTGATGAAGTTGACGATGCCCACGGTGATCAGGAAGATCAATAAGTAAAAGCCGGCATTGCGGAAAAATCTGTTCATTTCATACCTCCTCTCGGCACCGTGCTAGGATTGGTAGACTTCCGGTTTCAGCACCCCGATATAGGGCAGATTGCGGTAGCGCTCCGCATAATCGAGGCCATAGCCCACGATAAAGTGGTCGGGGACGGTAAATCCAAGATAATCCGCCGTGATGTCCACTTTATGGCGATCCGGTTTATCCAAGAGCGTTACCAGTTTGACCGAAGCGGCCTTGCGCTGTTCCAAGAGGTTTTTCAGATAGACCAGCGTCAGACCCGTGTCGATGATGTCCTCCACGATGATCACGTCACGGCCCTCGATCGATTGGTCGAGGTCCTTGATGATGCGGACCACACCGCTTGATTCGGAAGATTGACCGTAGGAAGAGACCGCCATGAAATCCATCTCAACGGGGAATTCAATCCGCTTGACGAGATCGGCCATGAACAGGGTTGCCCCTTTCAAAATGCCGATGATAAGCGGGTTCTTGCCTTCATAATCGCGAGTGATCTGGGCACCGAGTTCACGGATGCGCTCTGTCACCGCTTCTTCAGTGAACAGAATTTCGAGTACGTCTGTATGCATGGTCTAGGAATACCTCCTGAAAAACGGGTCGCTACAAATAGTTGGCTGGGATCACGAGAGTTCCGTGGCCCGGATGACAAGCGTGCGCGCTGTCTTCTGAGTCAGAAGTCCCGCTTGCCCGCGGGTGAGTCCTACGACCCACGCAATCGAGTCATTGATGCAAAGCAACGGCCAAGTCTCGCGGCGGTGCTTCGGGACTTTGGCGTCCACGAAAACGTCGCTTACGAGCTTGCTTCCGTGCAGGCCGAGCGGGTGAAGGGTGTCTCCGGCCGCCCTTGACCGTATGTATATGCGAGAACTGGACAGTTCATCAGCATCAAAATGGGCGACCCACGCATCACGGGGACGCGAAGGTACACCTTCGACCTCCGTCACTTGAAGCGCGATCCCGAATTGCGGGAGTTCAAAACGCCCAAGTTGCGTCAGTTCAAAAGGTGCATCGGGGACAGCAGGTTCGTGCGGGGGGTCTTCCGCAAAGGTGAAAAACAGCCGATCGTACTCCCTGCGGGCGACGATGGCATGCGGAAGGTGCAATTCCGCGCTCGGATAGCGATTTTCAAGCAGAGAGCGTACGCTCTCGATATGTACCTGCTCCCACACTTTGGTATGTCCGCGCAGATAATATAATATTAGTGTAATTACCCGGCGTTGTAAAGGAAGCGGGCTCACACCGAGAAGCCGCACGTCTGCAGAGAGGACGCGCTCCGACTCGTGTCGGCAGATGCGCCGATACTCCCTCTCCGCCAACCCGTTCAGGTAGCGATCATCCTCGCGGGCACAGCCTGCGAGTTGGACGAGGTGGGACTTTACCCCCTCGTTGTACTCTGCCGCGAGTTCGGGGAGAAGTTGTATACGTATCTTATTGCGCAGATAGTGCGAAGATGCATTCGAAGAGTCCTCTCGATACAGGATTCCAAAGTCGTTGGCATATGATGCGATTTCCGCTCTCCACACTTCAAGGAGCGGACGGATCAGTTCGTACCGTTCTCCGTCTTCGAAGCGCCGCATCGGGATGCCGCCAAGCCCTTTGAGCGCCGTCCCGCGCAAGACGCGCATCAGCACGGTCTCCGCTTGGTCATCCGCATGGTGCGCCGTCGCAATCAGACGGGCTCCCGATTCTCCAGCGACTCGTCGCAGATAGTCATACCGAACTTCACGGGCTGCCACCTGCGTGGACAGTCCGTTTTCCCGTGCGTACGCTTTGACGTCAAACGCTTCGGAAAAAACGTCCAGCCCCCGCTCCGCGGCTTGACGTTCCACAAACGCCCGGTCTTCGCTCGATTCGTGCCCGCGCAGTCCGTGGTCAACGTGGGCGACGACCACCTCAATTCCGAAATGAGGCTGCAAGCGATGCAACACGTCCAGCAACACCATCGAGTCCACGCCGCCGGAGACGGCGACGAGGACTTTTTCCCCCGAGGGGAGCAGGTCGTGATCAGTTGCCGTCCGGCGTACGCTCTCGATCAGTGGATGGGTTCTCATACCGTCTCCTCCTGTCCAATCGCATGATCGTGCCGGCGATGACGAGGCCGGCGGAGATGGCGCTGGCGATCAGAAACGTGTTGGTTCCTTGCGCCAGTCCTTGCAATTGGTGTCCCGTGACAAATTCACGCATCGTGCGAAACGCCGACGACCCCGGTACCAGCGGCACGATGCCGCCGACCACGAACACGATGACCGGCATCCGCTTCAAGCGGGCGAGATATTCGCTGAGCACGGAAACCACCAAGCCTCCGACGAACGCCGCACCGACCGATGAAACTCCGAAGCGCATCGCCAAGTCTTGGGACAGCCACGCCGCCGTGCCGATCAGCCCGACCCAAAGCGAAGCGCTCTTGGGCACATGGTAGAGAATCGCATAGCCGAGCGTCGCAAGCCAACTCATCACGAGCAGCAGCAAGAGATGAGGAATCTGCTCCATCGTATACGGGAAACTCATGGTGCCACCTCCACGCCGACGGAGATGAACGAGAGCACCAGCGCCACGGCGACGGCGATCGCAAACGCCGTAAGCGTCGCTTCACTCGCCCGCGCGACGCCGGAGAGCAATTCGCCCGCCATCAGATCGCGAATCGCGTTGGTCAAGCTCAGTCCCGGCACCAGCGGAATCACCGCGCCGATGACCGCCGCTTCGAGGTTGCTGGAGAACCCGCTCTTGACGCTCAACGCCGCCACCAAAACGCCGACGAGCGCTGCGATAAACACCCGCAAGAAGCGCGGCACATGCTCAAACATCGATTCCATCGTCGTGTTGCTCAACCATCCGCACACCGAGCCGATCAGAAATTCTGACCACCCGCCGCCAAACAGCATGGTAAAAGCGCCGCTCGAGATCGCGGCCGCCACGTGTTGATAACGAATCCGATAGTGCGGCGGTGCGGCGTCGATGGCGTTCAAACGGTCGAACATCTCGTCGATCGTCAACTGCCCGCGCTCGAATCTTCGGGAGAGGTCGTTGACCTCATGGACTTTGTACAGATTGATCGCCGATGTGGTGCGGATACGGATCAGGCCGGTTTTCTCCGCGCCCGCCGCTCCGACCGAGATGAAAATCCCCGTCGGCGTCACAAAACTATGTACCAACTTTGCACCGGACGCCCGTCCTACGCGCACGATCGTCTCTTCTACACGCGATGTTTCCGCACCGTGTTTGAGCATGAGATCGCCTGCGCGCAAGCAGAGGTCGAGTACCCGGTCTTGGCCTTGGCCGCTGCTCATGAGCATCCATCCTGTTCTCTCGTTTTTGTGTCCACTTGCCCATTCCCGTTAGTTTTCGTTTCATGCGCGGACATTCCTCCTTCCTTAGAAGAGGAGAAATTGACAAAATACCAACACCAACACCGCCGCTGAACCGAGCAACAGCCAATCGGTCCAATCGCGGCGGCGTGTTTGTTTGCGTTTGAGCTTTTTTTCGGTTTCGACGCTTTTTTTCACGAGCGGTGAAAGCGCCTCCCGCAGAGAGGCGATCGTGCGGATACGGCCGTCCCCCACTCCTTTTAAAAGACCTCGCCAGTCGTCGAAGCGCGGGTCGCTGAGGATGGCTTTTTTCAGCATCGAGTAGTTCGGTCCGATCTGGGAGACTCCCTTGCGCGCTTCCGGGGCGAGCAGTTGGATGGCGAGCATCGAGAGCGCAAACACATCGTAGCTCTCCTCCGACAAGCGGCTGCCCTGCCCCCACCAGGCGCGGTCGTACCATTCGGTGTATTCTTTGACCCCGCGCCCAAAGGGGGTGACGCCGCCGAAATCGACGAGCCGGACGATGCCGTGCTCCTCGTTGACGAGGCAGTTCTCCGCTTTGAGATCGCCGAAGCAGTAGCCTTGGGCGTGGAGGCGTTCCAAGTACGTGCAGAGTTGGAGGAGGAGCACCGGGGTCCAGTGTGCGCCTCTTTTTTGAAGAAAGTCGGGGAGGTCGGTGCCGCGCACCCATTCCATGACGTAAAAAAACACCTTGCCCCGCGGCGTTTGCACATCGTCCAAATCAAAGATGAGCGGCCCAAGGTCTGCGCCTCGAGCCACCCCCTGCAGTTGTTTGAGTATTTTATGTTCGAGCGAGATTTCCGGAGCCTGCGCCGACACTTTCAGCGCGTAGGTCTGTCCGTCGCAGGTCACGCGGTAGACTTCACCGTTCGCGCCGCTGCCGAGCATCCCGTCGATGCGGTAGCGTTTTTTGTTCCAGAGGCCGGTGATGAACTGGCCTTTTTGAAAAAAAGGATCAGACCACGTAGGCTGCCATGTCGCCATCTCCATCATCCTCCCGATTGGCGGGTCGTTCGATCAAATGCTGTGAGAGCATGCGCGTTGCTTTCTCAATCGCCGGGCCCGTCGGCGTGCCACCGTTGGCGCGCAGAGCGTTCATCAGATCGACGAGGTTGGCGTTTTGCGTGAAGTCGGCGACGACCGAGACGTCCTCGCCCTGTTGACCCGGGAACGTGAGGATCGCAACTTGGTGGTTGCCTTTGCGGACATCGAGACCGATCTTGAGGTCGCGGATCGCTTCGCGGACGGTCGGGAGTTTGTCGTGCATGGATGCGCTGGTGTCGATGACGACGACGAGTTGCAACTGTGCTTCGTCACCGAGTTTGTCGACCATTTCGGCGACGTCGCTGCGTTTCTCCGGCGGGAGACCGTCCGCGTCGGTGCCCATGAGCTGGCGGAGTTCTTTGTTGACGACTTGCTGGATCGTCATCTGGACGGTGTGTTTCGTGACCATCTGCATCGTCATGGCGAGTTGCTTCGCTTCCACGATGCGCGAGATGCCGCCGCCCGATTCGGCGATGGCTTGGACTTCCTGACGACCGGCGGAGTTCAGGTCGCCGCCGTCCACGATGCCGACCACGTTCACCGCGATCCCGAGCTTGCGGGCAAACGTCGCCGCTTCAATCGGGTTGCCTCCCCGGTTAGAGCACCCGTCGGTAATCAGCAAAATCTGTTTCATCGTCACATTCTTCCACATAGTTCCACCCCTCCAAGGCATAATTACTAGTAGTATCCCCAGAAGTGCTAGAGTGCATACTTGGTATGTTTGGAAAAAAGGAGAAGGCCCTCCCGCGCGGGAGAGCCTTCTCTTTTTTCGTACACCTTACGTCATCGGCACCAGTTTGTCTTGGTCGTGAAGCATCTGGCCACCTCTGCGCTTGATTTTTTGCACACCGGGGAGACGGATCGTGGCCCACTCCGGCTTGTACTTGGCGACGCGGGCGACGAGTACGGTCATGTCGTCGATGATCTTGCCGTGGTTGATGCGCACCGCAAGTTCCACCAGCATGTCGGCGATTTCTTGCGGGTCGTTGCTTTCGAAGTCTTCGATTTTTTTCTTGAGCCAGCCTTCTTTGTCGTCGGTGTGCTTCGGAGCGTCGAAGATGCCGTCCGACATCAGGATCAGCAAGTCGCCCTCTTGCAGTTCTTCCTCGACCGTCTGGATGTCGATTTCTTGCAGGATGCCGATCGGGATGTTCTCGCCGGAGATCGTGTTGACTTTGCCTTGACGCTTGATGAACGACGGCGCCGATCCGATCTTGAGGAACTCGGTTTTCGCCGTGAACATGTCGATCAGCGCGAGGTCCATCGTCGTGAAGATCTCATCTTGCGAACGGAGCAGCAGCACCGAATTCACCGTCTTGATCGCCAACTGCTCGTCAAAGCCTGCTTTCAACAATTGCTGCAACAAACGAATCGCCGCGCTCGACTCCTGCATCGCACGCTCGCCGTTGCCCATGCCGTCGCTGACCGCCACGGCGTATTTTCCATTGCCTACATCGAGCGCCGTGAACGAATCTCCGCAATGCATCCGTCCGTCCTTCGCCGCCGATGCGATCCCCGTCTCGATGTGATACAACTTCGCGGACGACAAGGTCATCGTCACGCCGTTCTCGTCTTCCCAATAGCGTGAGTTCGTCACGACGATGTTCTCGCCCAGCACTTCGGAGAGGAGCGGCGCAATCAATTTCTCGCCTTCATCCGCCGACGTTGCGCCCGTCGAAGTCACTTCGATCTCCACTTTGCCTTCCTCAAGCGACACGATGTCCACCGAGCGAATCGACAGCCCGAGGTGTTCCAGTGCGGCGACGATGTGCTCTTCGTGGTCGGCGGAGACGTGGTTTTCCTTGCGAATCTCTTGCGCGAGGTCCGCCATGATCGAGGAGATGCCCACCAACTGCTCCGCGACCATGTTGCGGGAGTCGGCGAGTTGGTTCTGCCACTGCATGTCCCGTTTCGAGATTTCCACCGCGCCGGTCAGCGCGGGGATCATCGCATCCGTTTTGACACAGAACTTCGTGAGTTCCTTGGGGATTTCCGATTTGCTCAACCCGCCCTCGATGTCGATCAACGTCACCGTGTCGAACAGGGCTCGGTAGGTTTGGTAGAAGTTTTTTTCCCAGCATTGTTCTTGCTTGAAGCATCCTTTGCAGACTTGACTGGCTGCGGATTGAAACGTTTTGTTCATCACTTCGTCCTGCGCTTGTGTTTTTTGTTGCGAGGCGCTGGAAATCTGCGCGAACGTGTTGGAGAGTTCTTGAAAAACGCTGGAGACTTCGCGGATTCGCATCGCCATCAGTTCACGAATGCGGCGGGCGTAATCCTGTTGCGAGAGCGAGTGCTGGTGCGTGCCCGGCACGTAGCGCGAAACTTGGTCGATGAAGCTCTTCGGTGTCAGCAAGAGCATCGCGAACGCCATCGCCGATTCTTCGAGCGCCACGATGACCGAACTTGTGTCGTTCACATAGACCGTCAAGATCGCCGCACCGAGCACGAAGCCGATGCCGACGCCGATTTTTTTCACATCGCGCAGGAGGCCGGCGAGCAGTCCCGAGAAAGCCAGCAATCCGATTTGCGTCGCCGCCATCAGACTTGCCATCGTGAGGATGATCCCCGTCACCACGCCCACACCAGCCGCGACTCCGGCCCCGCCGATCAGCGCGAACAGCATGATCAGGTAGCGGGAGAACACATTTTCAAACGACAGCGCTCCGAGATGCAAACCGTGAAGTCCGGTGAGCATCGACGCGAGCAAGATCACGAGGCAGACGATCTCTTCGTTGCGCAATTCTTTGACCCCGCGTTGGAACGTGAAGATCGGCAGCGACTGGATGAAGATCAGCGTCAACACCATCGAGAGGAACCCGTCTACGAGACCCATCAGGAAGCTGTAGGAACTCATGTCTCCCATCGCCGCGTTGCCCGCCAGTCGCACCGCGCTGTCTACGAGGAACACCACGAACGGCACGGTGCCGAGCGTCAGCGCTTTTTTCTTGCTCAGCAAGCCGTAGACGAAGCGATACCCGAGCAGCGCCAGAACCAAGATGGGCCAGATCGAGAACAACCCGTTGGTTGTGAACGAGCCGAGCATCAACGCTCCGAGCACGTAGCGGGCGGCGGAGCGCTTGAGCCGCAAGATCACCGCGTAGAACGCGATGGCAAACGGCGAGAGTTCCCCCAGAATCATCGCACGTCCGAGGAAAAACGCCATCACGGTCAAGATCGTCGTCGATCTCCCCAAGTACGCTTGCACGCCTCCCATCGCGTAGTGAAGTCGGTCTTGCATTCGCCCGAACGGCCCCTTCGCACGAGACGCTCCACTTGCGCCCCCTGCCCCACCGGCTGCCCCCGCTGCTAGTCCTCTGTCTTCACGCTGGAAGAATCGTTTCCACATTCTGTCCCCACCATCCCGTCTCCGAATTTAGTAGGTTCAGGATAGCATGTCTCCTCTGAATTGTTTGTCGGTTCGCGCACCTGCGCTTGGGAAATTTCCGACACAGAATGCCGTTCTCGTACACGAACACCCGCTCTCCTTTTCCCGTGAAGCCCCGTCCTTGCAAGAAGCATTCTAAAAAAGCCTCGTTGCACTTCGGCTCGAATTGTCGCGCGGATGTGGCGATTTGTCGGAAAGAAATCTGGCGTTCGACACCTAATTTCACGAGGAGTAGAATAGACATGTAGATTTCAATCGAGGAGGTCCTGTCTCTTGCGCAAACCTTGGAACGAATACTTTATGGACCAAGCCCGGATGGTCGCCACCCGCGCCACCTGCGACCGTCTGCATGTCGGCGCCGTCATCGTGCGTGACAAACGAATCATCTCCACCGGCTACAACGGCAGCGTGTCGGGCGACGTACACTGCCACGATGAAGGGTGCAACGTCGTGAACGGCCATTGCATCCGCACGATTCACGCCGAGTCCAACGCGATATTGCAATGTGCCAAGTTCGGCGTTTCGACGGAGGGTGCGGCGATCTACGTGACGCACTTCCCTTGCCTCCTGTGCAGCAAGCAAATCATCCAAGCGGGCATCGCGCAGATTTTTTATGAAGCCGATTACCGTATCGATCCCTACGCCGTCGATCTGCTGAAGCAAGCGGGCGTGGAGATGATGCAAATTCTCGTGCAAATCGCCGAGTGACGCACGCTTTCCCCTCTCGTTGCATAGCCTAGAGGCAAACGACGAACGAGGGGGAAGGATGATGCCGAGCTGGCTTGTTACCCAACTCTCACGCGCGTATCGTGAGAGGGACAAAAGATCGATCATCATGCTCAACCGTGCGTTTTTTAAATACAGAAGGAACTCCTGACTGCATATAGATGGTAGGGAGAGGGGGACTGCCTGATGCACGAAACCAATCCCGAAGCACGCACGTTTGCGATGCTGTGCCATCTTTCGGCTCTGTCCGGGTACCTCATCCCGTTTGGAAACATCATCGGGCCGCTGATTTTCTGGCTGCTCAAACGGGACCAACACCAGTTCGTGAACGACCAAGGCAAGGAAGCGATCAACTTCCAGATTTCGATCATCCTGTACGCGATCATCGCCGGCATTCTGTGCGTGGTGCTGATCGGATTGATTCTGCTGCCGATCATCGGCATCGCGTCGCTGGTGTTCATCATCATCGCCGGTGTCCGCGCCAACAGCGGAGAAGCGTACCGCTACCCGTTCACGATCCGCTTTCTCAAGTAAAAAAAGCCCTGCTGCCAAGTCGAGACGCGGCGCAGGGCTTTTTTTGTTACCCGCCGTAGCGGCGCGGGTTGTGGGTGGCGTTTTGGTGGGTTGTTTGTTGGCGGTGTGAAGCTGTGACGAACTCGACAGCTTCTTCGGCGACGGCGCGGTCGAGGCCGAACGTTTCGTGGAGCGAGCGGTAAAACGTCTCCATGTCGGGCATGTCGGTTTGGTGCCGTCCTTGCGTATCCATGCGCAGGTGGCGGTGGGTGTCGATCCAGACTTTCTCATACGGGGATTTGATTCCGTCCGCAGAAGCTCGGCGCATGAAGACGTTGTCGTCGGTGTCTCGGTGGGAGAACGCGATGTCTTCGTCGAAATCGACGAACGTCAGCGGGGACCACTCGATGACTTTTTTGACGAAGAGGTCTTCGTAGTAGAAGCGTTCAATTTCATAGGTGGTGTCGGTGAGCTTCGTGATCTTGACCCGCTCTCCGTACAGCGAGGTGAAGTCCGGCTCCTCGTCGAGCAACAGCGGGCGGTAGGTCGGGGCGCCGTAGCCGACGTCCACGTACCAGATCTGCCCGTCGAGATGGACACGGATCGCCATGTGACCCGGTGCGACGCGGCAGTAGTCGAGGAGGTAGCCGAGTGCTTCCAGCAACCGCCCGAAGTTGAAGTTCAAGATAAAGCAGTTCCCACCCCACCCCTTCGTCGCCAAGTTCTCCACGAACACCTCCGCCGGCGGCACCAGCCAGCCGTTTTCCGCGCGATGGTTGTAATAGTGAATCTTGCTCAGAAGCTCGTACGGGATTCGCAAAAGATGCGCTTGCGTCAGAGCCGCCAACGTTTCAAAGTCAGGGTTCGAAACGTCTACGCCCAACACGTTCAGATACCTCTCTACCCACGTCAAACCAACTCCCCCTCTCTTGTTAGAAAAAACACCCTGCCACAGAGATGGCGGGGTGTCTGTTTTACTTCTTCAAGATGTTCTGCATCATCTCGTCCGCCAGTTGGTACGGGTCGAGGACGCCCTGCTCGACGCGGGCGAGTTTCTGCGCCCAGTCGGCGTCGGCGTTGATCTGTTCCTTGAGGCGGCGGGCGATGGTGCCCTCCACGATCGCGACGATCTCCTCTTGACGACGCTGATGGCGGCGTTCCGACCAGAGGCCGGAGTCTTCGAGATGCTGCTTGTGTTTCTGAATCGCGCTCCACAATTCCGGACAGCCTTGGTTGTCGCGCGAGATCGTCCTCACGACCGGCGGTCGCCACGGGATGTGACCGAGCATGTCCAGCATGTAGTGAATTTCGCGTTCCGTCTTGTCCGTTCCGGGCAGGTCGGCTTTGTTGATCGCAAACAAATCGGCGATCTCCATGATCCCCGCCTTCATCGTCTGGATGTGGTCCCCCGCGGACGGGTTCAACACAACGACGGTGGAATCGGCGACGTTCATGATGTCGAGTTCCGATTGCCCGACACCGACCGTCTCGATGAGAATCACGTCACAGCCGTACGCATCCAACACGCGAATCGCTTCCTGCGTCGCACGCGACAGACCGCCGAGCGAACCGCGCGTGCCCATCGAACGGATGAACACTTTGGGATCGAGAGCGTGCGTCCCCATGCGCACCCGGTCGCCGAGGATCGCCCCGCCGGTGAACGGCGAGGTCGGATCGACGGCGACGACGCCGATGGAGTAGTCGAACTCCCGGCGCAGGTACCCGATGAGGCGGTCGGTCAGCGAACTTTTGCCTGCCCCCGGCGGTCCGGTCAGGCCGACGAGAAAGGCCTTGCCCGTGTGCGGGTGCAGGTCGCGCAGGATCTGATTTTTTTCCGGAGCGTCATTCTCGATGTGGGTGATGGCGCGGGCGACGGCCCGTTTGTCCCCGGAGAGAATGCGTGCTACCAGCTCGTGCATAACATCAGTCCTTCAGAAGGTGGCGCGAGATGACCATGCGTTGGACTTCGCTGGTACCTTCGTAGATTTGGGTGATTTTCGCATCGCGGTAGAAACGCTCCACCGGATACTCGCGGGAGAAGCCGTAGCCGCCGAAGATTTGCACAGCTTCCGAAGCTGCTTTGACCGCCACTTCCGACGCGAAGACTTTCGCCATCGCCGATTGCTTGGAGTACGGCAGGCCTTGGCTTTCCAGCCATGCCGCTTGGTAGGTCAAGAGACGAGCTGCTTCGATCTCGGTTGCCATGTCTGCCAGTTTGAACTGGATCGCTTGGAAGTTCGAGATCGATTGGCCGAATTGCACGCGTTGCTTGGAGTACTCGGTTGCGAGGTCCAGGGCGCCTTGGGCGATGCCCAGTGCTTGCGCCGCGATGCCGTTGCGGCCGCCGTCGAGGGTCATCATCGCGATCTTGAAGCCTTCGCCGACTTTGCCGAGAACGTTTTCCTTCGGAACTTTTACATCTTCGAAAATGATCTCGGTGGTCGTGGACGCACGGATGCCGAGTTTTTTCTCATGCTTGCCGACCGAGAAGCCCGGGTAGGAAGCTTCGACGATGAACGCCGTGATGCCGCCGCGAGTGCGTTTCTCTGCATCGGTGACGGCGAAGACCACGTAGATGTCAGCCACGCCGCCGTTGGTGATGAAAATCTTGGAGCCGTTGAGCAGCCAGTGATCGTCTTTTTCCACAGCGTTGGTGCGCATGCCGCCTGCATCGGTGCCGGAGCCCGGTTCGGTCAGGCCGTATGCGCCGATGGACGTGCCTTCTGCGAGACGACGCAGGTAGGTTTGCTTTTGCTCTTCGTTGCCGAACGCGTGGATCGGCCAGCCGGCCAGCGACGTTTGCACAGACAGCGTAACGCCGGTCGATGCGCAGACGCGGGAGAGTTCTTCGACGGCGATGACATAAGAAACGTAGTCCATGCCCGCCCCGCCGTATTCTTCTGCCCACGGGATACCCGTCAGGCCGATCTCCGCCATTTTTTTGAAGATTTCATGGGAGAATTCTTCCTTCTCATCGCGTTCTGCGGCCGTCGGAGCGACGTCCTTGAGTGCGAAGTTGCGTACCAGTTTGCGGATGTCTTCTTGGTCTTGGGTCAGTTGAAAGTTCATCTCGTTGTGTCTTCCCTTCTACATTTCAATCGTTTCAATTACTTGAGCAGGTTCTTGGCAACGACGACACGCTGAATCTGGTTCGTGCCTTCGTAGATTTGCGTGACTTTGGCGTCGCGCATGAGGCGCTCGACCGGGAATTCCTTAGAGTAGCCGTATCCGCCGAAAATCTGCACGGCGTCGGTGGTCACGCTCATCGCCGCGTCGGAGGCAAAGTATTTCGCCATCGACGCTTGTTTGCCGCAGGGCAGACCTTGCTGGCGAAGGGACGCCGCTTGGTAGGTCAAGAGGCGCGCCGCTTCGATCTTGGTCGCCATGTCGGCAATCATGAACTGAATGGCTTGGAAGTCGGAGATCGACTGGTTGAACTGGGTGCGTTGCTTGGCGTACTCCACCGCGAAGTCAAAAGCGGCGCGGGCAATCCCGAGCGCCTGCGCTGCGATGCCGATCCGCCCGCCGTCGAGGTTGGACATGGCGATCTTGAAGCCTTCGCCCTCCTGTCCCAGCCTTTGCGACGCGGGAACGACGGCGTTGTCGAAAATCAACTCGACGGTGCCGGAGCCGTTCATGCCCATTTTGTGCTCTTTTTTCCCAATCGTAAAGCCCGGAGTGCCCCGTTCAACGATAAAAGCGGAGACGCCCTTGGCTCCCTGCGCCGGATCGGTGACAGCGAACACGTTGAAAATGTCGGCGACTTCGCCGTTGGTGATGAAAATCTTCGAGCCGTTGAGGATGTAGTTGTCACCGTCGCGAACGGCACGGGTGCGCATACCCGATGCGTCCGATCCGGCGCCCGGTTCGGTGAGACCGAAGGCGGCGATTTTCTCAGCGGTGGCGAGCTTGGAGACGTACTTTTGCTTCTGCTCCTCGGTGCCGAAGTTCAAGATCGGGTAGGTGCCGACCGACGTATGAACGGCGAGAATGACGCCGACAGACGCACTGCCGTAGGAAATCTCCTCAATGGCGGAGATGTAGGAAACAAAGTCGGCTCCGACCCCGTCGTACTCCTCCGGGATCGGGATGCCCATCAGGCCGAGTTCGCCCATTTTCGAAATCAGTTCGCGCGGGAACTCGTCGGTGGAATCGATCTCTGCAGCACGCGGTGCAATTTCGTTTTGCACAAAGTCGCGTACCATCTGTTGCATGTCGCGCTGGTCTTTGGTGAATTGGAAATCCATCAGTTGACCTCCTTATTTGCCCTGGAAGTTCGCGGGGCGCTTTTCAAGGAACGCTTGCATGCCTTCTTTTTGGTCTTCGGTGGAGAAGGAAAGCGCGAACAGCTCGGTCTCGTATTGCAGACCGCGTTCGACGTCCATGTTCATGCCTTCGTTGACGCCTTGCTTCGTCATGCGGACGGAGAGTTGGCCTTTGCCGGCAATCTTGGTGGCGATCTCGATCGCTTTTTCCATCAGGTTCTCCGGCTCGACGACGTGGTTGACGAGTCCGATCTGGTGCGCGCGCTCAGCCCCGATGACGTCTCCGGTCAGGAGAAGTTCCTTGGCGATACCCGCTCCGACGAGGCGCGGCAGGCGTTGAGTCGCACCGAAGCCCGGCGTCACGCCGAGATTGACTTCCGGTTGCCCGAACTTCGCGTTGGTCGAAGCGATGCGCATGTCGCACGCAAGAACCACTTCACAGCCGCCGCCCAGTGCGAAACCGTTGACCGCTGCGATGGTCGGTTGCGGCAGGGTTTCGAGTTTGGTGATCGAGTCCATGCCGTCCGCCGAGAATTTGCGGCCTTGGATGGCGGTCATCGGTTGCATTTCAGAAATGTCGGCACCGGCGGCGAATGCTTTCTCCCCGGTCCCTGTGATGATGACGGCACGGATGTCGTCGTTGGTTTTGATCTCGTCGAGCAAATGACCCAGTTCACGCAAAAGCGAAGAGTTCAGCGCGTTGAGCGATTTCGGACGGTTGAGCGTGATGAAGCCGATGTGGTCGCGGACTTCAAAGAGCAAGTTTTCGTAGGTCATTTGTGTGTGCCCCCTTAGTACTGGTAGAAGCCGCGGCCGGTTTTCTTGCCGAGCCAGCCGGCTTTCACGTATTTGCGAAGCAGCGGGCACGGGCGGTATTTGGAATCGCCGAAGCCTTCGTGGAGCACTTCCATGATCGCGAGGCAGGTGTCGAGACCGATGAAGTCGGCGAGGGTCAGCGGACCCATCGGGTGGTTCATGCCGAGCTTCATGACTTGGTCTACGTCCTCAACGGAAGAGACGCCTTCGTAGACGCAGTAGATCGCTTCGTTGATCATCGGCATCAAGATGCGGTTCGCGACGAAACCGGGGAAGTCTTGGACTTCAACCGGGACTTTCTCCATTTTCTTGGTGAGGTCTTCGATGGATTGGTAGACTTCTTGGGTCGTAGCCAGGCCGCGGATGATCTCGACGAGCTTCATGACCGGAACCGGATTCATGAAGTGCATGCCGATGACGAGCTCCGGGCGGGAGGTCACAGCGGCAATCTCGGTGATCGGGAGCGAAGAGGTGTTCGTCGCGAGAATCGCGCCGGCCGGAAGCACTTCGTCCATTTGGCGGAAGATGTTTTTCTTGATCTCCATGTTCTCGGTCGCCGCTTCGATGGCGAGTTGTGCGTCGTGCGCTTCGCCCATGTTGGTGGTCGGGAGGATGCGGGCGAGGACGGCCGCTTTTTCCTCTTCGGTTTTGCGTCCTTTTTCCACGTCACGGGACAGGTTCTTGGTGATGACGCCGATGCCGCGTTCGAGGAATTCAGGCTTGATGTCGTTCAGGACGACTTGCACGCCTGCTTGAGCCAAAACTTGTGCGATGCCGGAGCCCATTTGGCCGGCACCGACGACGAGCGCTTTGCGGATTTCCATTTTGAAAAAACCTCCTATGTAGAAGGGGCGGGTGTGGCACGCCCCTTTTTTTGATTAGACTTGAATGAGGATCGCGTCGCCCTGTGCGGCACCGGAGCAGATCGCGGCGATGCCCAGACCTCCGCCGCGACGGCGAAGTTCGTAGATCAGCGAGCCGATGATACGTGCGCCGGAAGCGCCGATCGGATGACCGAGAGCGACGGCGCCGCCGTTGACGTTGACTTTCTCCTCATCCCATTGGAGCAGTTGGCCCGAGGTGAGGGTAACGGCTGCGAACGCTTCGTTGACTTCGAAGAGGTCGATGTCTTCCAAGGTATATCCTGTCTTCTTCAGCAACTTTTGAATCGCAAGGCCCGGTGTGGTGGCGATGTACGGCGCGTCTTGGCCGACTTGCGCGTGGCCGAGGATCGTCGCGAGCGGTTTCATTCCTTGCTCCTTGGCTTTCTCTTCGGACATGAGCACCAATGCGCCCGCACCGTCGTTGACGCCCGGCGCGTTGCCTGCGGTGATCGAACCGTCCTTCATGAAGACCGGTTTGAGCGCGGCAAGACCTTCGACCGTTGTATCCGGGCGAATCGCTTCGTCGTGTTCGACGAGGGTGGTGCCTTTCTTGCCCGTAATTTCGACGGGCACGATCTCTTCGGCGAACTTGCCTGCCTCGCGTGCAGCGGTGGCTCGTTGTTGCGAGCGCAGCGCCCACGCATCTTGCGCCTCGCGGGAGATGTCGTATTCGTTGGCGACGACCGAACCGTGGATTGCCATCGGAACGTCATGGAACGCGCAACGCAGACCGTCGTACTGCATGAGGTCTACGATTTGACCGTCGCCCATGCGCAACCCGAAACGACCCTTCGGCAGAATGTACGGAGCGTTGGACATCGACTCCATCCCGCCTGCGACGATGACATCGGCATCTCCGGCGCGAATGATCTGGTCGGCGAGAGTGACGGCCCGCATGCCGGACGCGCAGACTTTGTTGATCGTCTGGGTCGGAACTTCCCAAGAGAGGCCCGCTTTGACGGCCGCCTGACGGGACGGAATCTGACCGGCCCCGCCTTGGAGAACCATGCCCATGATCACTTCGTCCACAGTTTCGCCGGAAACTCCGGCGCGAGAAAGCGCTTCCTTGATCACGATGCCACCGAGGTCGGTTGCGGTTAAAGACGAGAGCGAACCGCCGAACTTCCCAAACGGGGTGCGTGCGGAAGAAACAATGACCGTCTTGCGCATGATTGACACTCCTTTATGTGCAGATGAATGAAGAATCATTCAGTTTCGAACAAACAGTCGGTATTTTGGAAGATGACTCCTCCCCATTATACACGAAAAAAAAGACCGGGTGAGTACCCCCGGTCTTTTTTCCTGAAAATTAGTTGGTGCCGAACACCGACATGGAGAGCAGTTCCACGACGTCGTACACGGGGAGGTTCTCCTCGACGTTCTTCGCCTTGGTGCCGTCGGTGATCATGGTCATGCAGTACGGGCAAGCGGTGCCGATCGCCGTTGCGCCGGTCTCCATCGCTTGCTCGGTGCGCATGACGTTGATGCGTTGTTCGCCGGTGTCTTCCTTGAACAGACCGCCGCCGCCGGCGCCGCAGCACATCGACTTGGTGCGGTTGCGCTCCATCTCGACGAGCTTGACGCCCGGGATGATCGAGATCAGGTAACGCGGTGCGGTGTAGATGTCGTTGTAGCGACCCAAGTAGCAGGAATCGTGGAAGGTCAGGGTGTGCTCGACTTCATGAGTCGGGTTGAGCTTGCCTTCGTCCACCAGTTGAGCCAAAAGTTCCGTATGATGCAGGACCACTTCGAGTTCGAAGCCGAAGTCAGGGTATTCGTTCTTGAAGGTGTTGTACGCGTGCGGGCAGGTCGTGACGATTTTCTTCACGCCGTACTCTTTGAAGATCTCGATGTTCGCTTCGACGAGCGATTGGTAGAGCATTTCGTTGCCGAGGCGTCGAGCGGTGTCGCCGTCCGATTCTTCCTCGGAGCCGAGGATCGCAAAGTTGATGCCTGCTTCTTGGAGCAGCTTCGCGAAGGACTGGGCGATTTTTTGGTTGCGTGCGTCAAACGATGCGGAGGAACCGACGTAGTACAGCCACTCGACTTCGCCGTCCACTTCGGCCATGGTTTGGATGCCCATGTCCTTGGCCCAGTCGCCGCGAGTCTTGCGGTTTTGGCCCCATTCGTTGGATTGACGCTCGAGGTTTTGGAACGCACGGTTGACTTCCGGCTCTGCCTTGCCCTCGGTGAGGACGAGGTAACGGCGCATGTCGATGATTTTGTCGACGTGTTCGTTGAAGACCGGGCACGCTTCTTCACATGCGCGGCAGGTGGTGCAAGCCCAGATTTCGTTCTCGGTGTAGACGTCGCCGATCAGCATCGGCAGTTCCGCGGTCGCCGCGACTTCCACTTGGGTGCCTGCTGCGCCGGAGACGGTGCCTGCTTTTTGTGCGACGAGCGAGTCGCCGACGGTGAGCAGGTGGTCTTTCATTTTGAGAATCAGGTATTTCGGAGACAGCTCGGTGCCGGACAGAGTCGCCGGGCAGTTGACGTGGCAACGTCCGCACTCGGTGCACGCGTAGCCGTCGAGCAGTTGACGCCACGAGAATTGATCGATGCGGCCGACGCCGAATTCTTCGATCGACTCGTCTTCGAGGTCGAGCTTTTTCAGACGGCCCTTCGGACGGGTTGCGTCCGTTTTGCGGAAGTAGGTGTTGAACATCGCGCCGACCATGTGCAGATGCTTGGAGCGCGGGATGAAGACGGCGAAGTAGAACAGAATCGCCGAGTGCAGCCAGAAGAAAATCTCTTTGGTTACGGTCAGCGTCGTTTCGGACAGACCTGCATAGACAGAACCTGCGAGCCAGCCGACAACCGGAGCGACGAAGCCCGGCGCGTGGCCTTCAAGTGCGTCTGCCGCACCCCAGAACGCGTAGTCGGTCAAGATCAGGAACGCGATCATCCCGACGATCAGACCCGCTTCGAGGGTCACATCGAGACGCATCGGTTTGATGATGTAGCGGCGCAGGGCTGCGATGCCAAGCGACACGAGCACGAGGATGTTCGCCATCTCATGCAAGAAGACAAACGCATTCGAGCCCAGACCCGGAATGTGATGTCCGCCTGTCAGATGGAAGACGAAAAAGTCCAAAGCCCCAATCGAAATGATGATAAAGCCGTAGAAAATGATCGCATGCGCGATCCCCGCCGGTTCCGCCAAGACCTTGCCTTGACCGATGACGTATTTGAAGAAGCCGCTGATGCGAGCGTCTCGATCGTCAAAACGATCCTCTTGGGCGCCGAGCATGAGGTATTGATAGCGCTTGTAAAATGCCGACAAGCTGAAGTACCCTGCCGCTCCGGCCAGTGCCAAGAACAGAACAACGCGAATCCACTCCATGTAGTCTTCACTCCTTTTATGCCTTCTCTATGAATGAACCATCATTCAAAACCGACCGAGCGGTCGGTTCACGAGGCGAGAAATATCCTACCTATACTTATACATCATTTGAACAAAAAATTCGAGAGTGAAATTCAGGATGTGGCGGCCGCTCTGGACAGTTTTGGGGGAATAGGTGAAGATGGTGAGGGAAGATTGCGAATTGCTTGGTTTTAGACGGAGTGGTCAGTTTTGTGGAGGTGCAGAGGATGAAGAAGATCTATGACATCACGATGAGCGTAACGGCGGAGACGGCACCGTTCCCCGGCGACACGCCCTTTTCATTAGAATGGGTGTGGACGATGGAGATGGGCGGGAGTTGCAACGTCTCGCGGATCGTCATGAGTCCGCATGTGGGGACGCACGGGGATTCGCCGTATCATTATGGAAGTACCGGCGGCAAGACGGAGGAAGTTCCCTTGGATGTGTATGTAGGGGAAGCGTTGGTCGTAAACGTGCCTCGCGAGTCGGGGGCGTTGATTTCGCGGGAGTTTGTCGAGGACGTGATGAAAAAAGCGGGCGACGGCGTCACGCGGGTGCTGTTCAAGACAGACTCGTACCCCGACCATACCGTGTTCAACACCGACTTCACCGCAATTGCGCCTGAAGCGGTGCTGGCCCTCGCAGACCTCGGTGTCCGACTGATCGGCATGGATACGCCGTCCGTCGACCCCGCCGACAGCAAAACGCTGGACGCACACGGAGCTTTTTTGCAGCGCGGGGTGTATATCTTGGAGAACCTGCGCTTGCATGAAGTCCCCGCCGGGCGCTATGAACTGATCGCGCTCCCGATGAAGATCGAGGGCAGTTGCGCGGCTCCGGTTCGTGCGATCCTCCGCTCTCTGTAAAAAAACGCACTTGCAGTCAAGAATACTGCAAGTGCGTTTTTCTCAAAAACTTCCCGACATCATGCGTAAACTCAAACACCTTCGGGAGGTTCTCCTCTGTAAAAAGCAACATCGCCGGCTTCTCTCCCGGCCGGAGGATCAGGTTGATCTCCGTGATCTGCGCGTTCATCCACTGGTTGTCGGCACGGGTCGGCGGGTCCATGGGGATCTTCACGATCAGCCCTTTGTCGGTGCCAAGGTTCACTCGTGGCGAGAGACCGGTGACGGTATCGAGCCACTTTTTCGCTTCCTGTTGGAGGGCGGGGGTGTTGTCGATCTTTTTCACGACTTCCTGTTTCTTCACGTCATACACCAAGATTCGCTCCGGCTCGAGCGCCGCTTGCGCACTCCCGCAAAGCAGCGCGGACACCAACAGCGCCGCCGTTACGACTTTTTTCCACATGAGCTGACACCCCTTTTTCCATAGAATACCCACGAATTTGCTCTCTACGCACTCGGAGGAATAGCTCTTGGATTTCCCCCATAGGTTACCTTCATTGAGTAAACTACGGAAAGGGTGTCCCCTCCATGCTCCACAACCGCACAGACCTGCTTCCTCATTACGAAACTCTGCGCGCCCTCGCTGCAGACCCCGACCGCTTTTTTGAGAATGAGATCGGCCGCGACCTTGGGGTGGATGGCCTGAACGTCTTGCTCGCTGTGAGTTCGGACGATTTTACCCTCGCGCTTGAAACCTTCCACGCCTCCTACGACTTTGACCCCGACTCCAAGACGAGTTGCCTCCACGCCCTCCATCGCTTCACCCTCGACGCCGCCCGCATCGGAGAATTCGAACTGTATCAATCTTTGGCGATTGGCATGACGTGGTTGTCGTTGCAAGAGGAGACGCATGCGTCGTTTTTCAACCGCCCTCTGCGAATTCCGAACCATTCTGCCGCGCTCCTGCTCTCGCCCACTTACCAAGCGATCTGGGTTCAAAGTTACAACGCGGGGATTACGCTGTCCCCCGAGGTCCAACCCCACCTGCAAAACTTCCACCATTCGATGGCGCAGGTCATGCTGTTTCACGACCTCTACCCGCGTGTGCTGGGTGAGAGTTCGGCTGAGGATGCGACCGCTTTTACCCATATGGAGACTTCGATTTCCTGCCTGGACGAACTGATTCAGTCCGAGATCATGGCGGTGCGCGCCGATCTTCATTTGATCCGAGACTCGTATCTCGCACACTCGTCCTGCCCGGAGTACGGGCGATTTCGCTACGAAGTGATGCAGAATCTGCACACCCCCGTCAGCCGCCGCTCGCTCGCACTCTACCGCAAGCATTTTGTGCTCAGAGCCGAGGACGAGGACTGCCACCTCCCAAACAACCGCCTCAAACGTCATCTCCTCGCCCTGCACGAACTGCCCGACGAGGAGATCGAAATCCTCCGCGAGCCTTTCGCCCGCAGCCTCCACGATCAGAAAACGCACGCCTCTTGGGCGAAAAAAGCGGCGCTCCGCAACCGCATCCCCTCCTACCGCGCCGTCATCGAACTGTTGCCGCACGAAACCTACTGTCTGCAAAAATTCCAAGAATGCCTCCACCCCGACGCATGGACAGACGCAGTTACCCTGCTGTCCTCCGAAACGCTCCCCGAACTCGATGCAACCCGGCGCCGACGCAACCAACAGCGCTGGAAGTGGCGGGACTCTCTGTACCGCATCGCCGAACTGCGCGGCTTTCTGGAAACAGAGGCGGGCGACCGCAACTCCCTCGTCCAAAGTCGTCTGCTCGCGTTCGCCGACCAAGCCGCGACGGTTCTGCGCGAACAGGATGACGAGAACTGCGCGAATCATGAAGCATTTTCGCGTATGTTTGCTTCGTGCCTGGCCGAGATCTCAGCGCCGGAGCTTCGTCGGCGGGCGATGAAATTGTTCGAGCACCCGTTTTCGTACTTGCTGGAACCCCGATGATGCCAAAAAAACCCTCACCCGGTCCCTGTGCCGATGAGGGTTTTTCATTAGTCGCGGTTCTTTTTCTCCTCGTCCCACCACGTTTCGGCGGCGACCGCTTTTTCGAGGAGCGCGAGCGTTTTTCCATACGCGACGGTCAAGTTGAAGTCATTCGCAGGGCGTGTTCCGAACAGCTCTTCCGCCGCCTCCGCGCTCCCGCACCAGTCGTGCCCGCCTGCCGGTTCGGGGTCGCGGACATCGGGCCAAACATCCTCTAAGGAGGGCGAGTGGAACGGCGAGGCTCCTTTTTTCAAAAAAAGGCCGTTGATCCGTGGTCGATACCGTTCAACGGGTCGCTCCGTAGCTTGATTGGCGTACAGATGAGGCCAATAATCCATCCTCGAAGCCGTGTGCGGCGTGCGCTCCGCCCAAGACATGACCCCCTCGTAGACCTCCGACCGCCCGAACAAAATCGCATACAACCGCCGCCCCGTGTCGATTCGCTCCGTCAATGAGAGAAACGTCGCCACCGTCACGCCTGCGAGCTGTACGTCAGGCTTCTGCGTCGAACTGTCAAACGGGAACACCACCTGCGTCAAGTTCAAAAGCGTCTGCGCCGCAAATTCAAACGAGCGGATCACCGGGCGGTACTTGGGATTGCGGACGACGCGTTGCTCGATGTAATTCTGCTCGTTCACGACGAGCGCCATCGTCAGCAACTCCGAATCGTTCGTCTCCCAGAAACGCTCCCACACAAGACCTGCAAACTGCGAAACCCCAAAGTACGGCAACAGGTGAAAAAGCGGCCGCCCTGCGTCACGGCTCGCTTCATAGAGCAACAACTGCGGGTACGCATCTCCGAAGATCAAGAAATTCGCCCGCTCCAGAAATTGAAAAAAACGCTCCGCTTCCTCTCCCTCCAACACGCGAGAAAGCAAATCCCCGCGCAGGTCGGTCATGTTGTACCCGCCGTTGCGGGAGACCATGTGCGCAAGCAAAGCCCAGTGCAGTTCGGGAACCCGCTTGTAGTACTCCCAATAGGCTTGCGTGCGCGTTACGTTGTTGCGGTTGAGCCGATCGGTCTCCGAACGGATGCGCTCGTACAATTCACGGTCTTCCGCCGTGAGTGTGGCAGGGTCGGGGACTACCTGCGGGCCTTTATCCAAACAGTCTTGAAGTCGGCGGCGAATTTGGCGAACTTCCGCCGCATTGGAGAAGCCGAGCACCCGCGCCCTAAGACGCTTGCAAAACGCGAGACAGCTCTCGTACACGCGGTTGAACATGGATGCCGGGCCTCCTTTTTGGGTTCGAACCCTACTCCATATGTATGGTATGCCCCAAGACGCGCATTCGAAAAAAGCTCACCTCCGCATGTGCGGCTGTGAGCTTTTTTCATTCTATTGCGGGGCCCCGATCCAATACCAATGTACGACCGGCCAGATCCAGAAGTACGTCAAGACGAGACCCGCCGCGATGCGCCCGAACAATGAGCGCGTCGCGAGGAATACGCCGATGAACGGACTGGTTTTGAAAACGTCCTCTACGACATGGAAATTACTCCATGCGACCGAATTCTGGTCTGGGATGAGAATCGAAGTGAAATGGAGAGCAAAAAGGAGAAGCGTGAACACAACTGCAATCGCCCCCATCAGGACGACATACCCTACATAACGCATGATTGCTCGTAAAACAGGTCCCATCCAAAACCAAGCTCCTCTACATCTTCAACAAATGCCCGCCCCGGCAATCGGCCTTCAAAGTACGGCTAAACGGTACACACATCGGAGTTCCATACAGCGGGTCGCGGATGATCGTCGATTCCATATTAAAAACATCCCGCACCAACTCCGGCGTGATGATGTCCTCCGGGCTGCCCTCGGCGTACACGGAGCCTTTTTTGATCGCCACGATGTGATCCGCATAGCGACAGGACAAATTCAAATCGTGCAGCACCATCACAACCGTCCGTCCCTCGTTCTCATTCAGTTCCTGCAAGATATCAAGCACCTCAATCTGGTGCGTCATATCGAGATACGTCGTCGGCTCGTCGAGCAACAGAATCTCGGTCCCTTGGGCGAGCGACATCGCAATCCAAGCCCGTTGCCGTTGCCCGCCGGACAGTGCATCCACCGCCTGATCTGCCAACTGGGCAATCCCTGTCGCTTCCAACGCCGATTGCACCATGCGCTCGTCTTCTTCCGACCATTGCTGCAACCAGCTCTGGTGCGGGTAGCGACCTTGTTTCACCAACTGCCGTACCGTCAAGCCTTCCGGTGCCACCGGCCCTTGGGGCAGGATCGACAATTTGGCGGCCACTTGCTTGGTCGGCATTTTTTGAATCGAATGACCGTCCAACAGAATCGCTCCCGACTCCGGGTTCAACAGACGGGCCATCGAGCGCAACAACGTGGACTTGCCCGACCCGTTGCTCCCGATGAACACCGTGATTTTTCCCTCCGGAATCTCCAGATTCATCCCTTCGACGATGCGGGTCTTTCCATACGAAATGGAGAGGTCGCGCGTTTGCAAGTTACTCATGTGGGTACCCTCCTCCCTATGAATTGCGATTCTTGTACAGCAAGTAGATGAAAAACGGTGCCCCCACCGATGCGGTGAAGATCCCCACCGGCAGATCAAGCGGCGCAAACGCCGTCCGGGCAATCAAATCCGAAACCAGCACGATCAACGCCCCGACCAAACCGGACACCGGGAGCAAAACGCCCGCCCCCGGCCCGACCAATTTTCGCGAGATATGCGGGGCAAGCAATCCGACAAATCCAATCGCGCCCCCGGCGGCCACAGCCGACCCGGCCAGCGCACAACAGACGACGAGCAACAGCAAACGGTCCCGCTGCACCGGATTCCCGATCCCGGTCGCCACTTCATCGCCCATCTGCTGAGCGTTCATCGAGCGGCTCAAGAACATCGCCAGCACCACGAACAGAACCACCCACGGCGTCATCGTGAACACATTGCCCCACGAAGCCCCGTAGACGCTCCCTGCCATCCACGTCACCGCCCGTGCGGTCAGATACATCGGCGACATCACGACCATCATCGTCGTAAGCGCAGTCATCGCCGCTCCAACTCCGACCCCGACCAGCACCAAGCGAAGCGGTGCAATGCCTCGACTCCACGAAAACACATACACGAGCGCCGTCACCAGAATCGCCCCAAGCATCGCCGCCACCGGAAGCCACGAGATGCTGACCCCTTCAAAAACGGTCAACACCAGCACCGCCGCGACCGAAGCTCCGCCCGTGACCCCGATCACATCGGGAGACGCCAACGGGTTGCGCAGAATGCCTTGCAAGATCGCGCCCGACACCGCCAACGCCACCCCGACCAAAACCGACAGCAACGTTCTGGGCAAACGGAAGTCATGGACAATCAACTGCTCCTGCTTCGTCCCGTCGCCCAAAAACACATTCAACACCCGCAGCGGCGAGATCTGCACTTGCCCGACCCCCGTCGAAACGACCACCACCGCAAACGTCAAAATCAACAGCGCCAACAAAACCACGAGAGATTTCCGTTCCACGAGAAAGGAAAAACGCCGGTTGCGTACCTGCACTTGCTGTTTCATGAACGCGTAATCCCCTTTCGTGCCACATAGATAAAGAACGGAACCCCGATCAACGCCGTCATCACGCCAAGCGGCACTTCCTTGGGCATCGCGATGAACCGCGCCGCAACATCGGCGGCCACCAGCAACAACGCCCCCAGAAGCATCGCATACGCCATGCCCCACCGCATGTCTTGCCCGACGAGCGCGCGCGCCAGATGCGGAATGACCAGCCCGATGAAGCCAATCGGTCCGCACACGGCGACCGAACCGCCTGCGAGCAAGACCACGAACAGGGCCGCGAGCAATTTTACGAATACGGTTTTCTGCCCTAAACTTTTTGCCACGTCCTCACCAAGCGTCAGCGTGTTCAACTGCGCCGCGATCAAGAACGACCCGACCCAGCCGACGAGGAGATACGGCAATAAACTCGTCAAAAGTTCCAATTTGCGCCCGGCGACAGACCCTGCAAGCCAGAACAGCACATCTTCCATCGCCCTCTGGTTCACAATCAAAAGCCCGTGCATGAGCGAAGAAAAAAGCGCCATGATCGCAGCCCCTGCCAGCGTCAATTTCATCGGCGTCAACCCGTCGCGGCCCATCGAGCCCAAGCCGTAGACCACCGCTCCGCTGAGCGCCGACCCGAGAAACGCCACCCACGTCAGTTCGCCAAGAGATGACACTTGAAACACCGTCATTGCCAGCACCACAAAAAAAGCCGCCCCCGCGTTCAACCCGAAAATCCCCGGGTCGGCGAGCGGATTGCGCATCAACACCTGCATCAACATCCCCGACAGCCCGAGGCTACCCCCGATGGCGGCGGCGATCAACGCACGCGGAATCCGCACATCGCGGATGATAATCTGCGCCTGAGACGAATCAGGCTGTGTATAGGACGCGACCAGCATCGCCCACGTGGTGTCGACGACGCCCCACAACACGCTTGCCAGCATCGCGCCTCCCAACAAAAAAATCCCCGCGACGAGCACGCCCCACTTCCACGAACTTCGCTTCAATAAATGAATCATAAACCGGCAACCTCGCTTCCTCTGTTCCCGTTCTCAACCCCTTGACAGATTTGACGAGGGATTTTAAGATGAGCATGTGAATGATAATCATTATCAGTGACTAGGGAGGTATTTTCAAATATGACACAAGGTACATACAGTCCGAAAAAAGGGTTGGGCTTCCGTTTTCTCGCATTCTTGCTCGCTTTCTGCATGATCATGGTCGGCTGTGGCAGCGCTGCCAAGGATGAGGCATCCACCGACACCACCAAGCCGTCCGGCTCGACGGAAACCACGCGTACAATCAAGCACGCAATGGGCGAAACGACGATCAAAGGCGACCCGAAAAAAGTCGTCATCCTCACCAACGAAGGCACCGAAGCTCTGCTTGCACTCGGCGTGAAACCGGTCGGCGCCGTCAAGTCTTGGGTCGGCGACCCGTGGTATCCGCACATCGCAAGCGACATGCAGGGCGTCACGGTCGTCGGGGACGAAGGGCAACCGAACCTCGAAGCAATTGCCGCTCTGCAACCGGACCTGATCATCGGCAACAAGATGCGTCATGAGAAGATCTACGAACAACTCAGCGCGATTGCACCGACGGTGTTCTCCACCGACTTGCGCGGCAACTGGAAAGTCAACTTTACACTCTATGCAGAAGCTCTGAACAAAAAAGCAGAAGGGGACAAAGTCCTCGCTGATTACGACAAAAAAGTCGCCGACCTCAAAGCCAAAGCGGGCGACAAGTTGAAAAACCAGATTTCGCTCGTCCGTTTCATGCCGGGCAAAGCGCGCATCTACTACAACAACACGTTTGCAGGGATCATCTTCAAAGACCTCGGCCTCGCGCGTCCCGCGAAGCAAAACAACGACGGTTTCTCCGACGACGTGACCAAGGAACGCATTCCGGACATGGAAGGCGACATCATGTTCTACTTCACCTACGAAACCGGCAACGGCCAAGCGACGAAGTTGGAGCAAGAATGGACCAACGACCCTCTCTTCAAAAACCTCAACGTCGTCAAATCCGGCAAAGCCTACAAAGTCGACGACACCATCTGGAACACCGCCGGCGGCGTCCGCGCTGCCAACCTCATGCTCGACGACCTCGCGAAGTACCTGTTGAAATAGTTCTTGAAAAAAGGCTCCTGACACACCGTGTGTCAGGAGCCTTTTTTTGCGGGAACTCGTTACTTCAAACCACGCTTCATCATCTCTTGCACCACATAACTCGCGACATCCGGTGCCAGAGTCCCCGGCCCAAACCCGGCGTCGTAGCCCAGTTCCAGGGCGAGTTCATGGCCGAGACGAGGACCGCCGCAGATGAGGATCAGTTTTTCACGGAGACCTTCCGCTTCTAATAGTTCGACCAGTTGCGCGAGGTTCGGGATGTGGACGTCCTTTTGCGTAACGACTTGCGAGACGAGGATGGCGTCTGCTTTTAACTCGATGGCCTTCGCCACCATCTCTTCGTTCTCCACCTGCGCCCCGAGGTTGTAGGCGTCGATCATCGGATAGCGCTCCAAGCCGTACTCCCCGTTGTAGCCCTTCATGTTCATGATCGCATCAATCCCGACCGTGTGCGCGTCTGTGCCCGTACATGCGCCGATGATCGTGATCTTGCGCCCGAACTGTTCCTTGATGAACTCGTTGATCTCGTAGAACGACATGCGCGGCGAATCGACTTTCGCCACTTTGATCTTGGTGAAGTCCACCGCGGCCTTCGTCTTCGCATACAAGACCACGAACGTAAAGTCCTCGCCCAGATCGTGTTGGTGCGTCACAGCCGGCTCAAACAAGCCCATCTGCGTCACCAACTGCCTCGCCGCTTCTGCCGCTTCCTCACCGGGCGGGACTGGCAACGAGAACGACAACTGCACCACGCCGTCGTCGAATGTATCGCCATACGGACGCACCTGCGTCATGTCGCGGTTCTTCCACGGTTCATAACGTGCCGCTTCGCTCATCGTACCATCGCCTCCAATCCCAACTCCGCCCGCAGCAAGTCTTCAAACGGATTCCAATAATCCTCAGCCCGCATGAACACGCCATGCAGACCTTTGCCGCCCGTCATCGTGCGCTTGACGTCTGCAAACATCCCGCGAGAGATCGCTTCGAGCATCCCGATGTCGCGGATTTCTTCCAACTTGCCCGCCGCATCGGTCAGCACGTTCTGTGCCCGCGCCACGATCTTGCCGTCCCGCTTGTACTCGATCTCTTCACTGAAGTTGCGCATGTTCTTGAACACATACTTGGCCCCTTCAATCGCGATGTGGCGGTCGTGGATCAACGGCGTGTGAATCGCTTCCGTCATCATCCCAAGCAACTGAATGCCTTGGTTCGTCATGACGCCCACCATGTTGAACAGCGTATCTTGCACATGCCCTTTAAAAATGTTCCCGGTCATATGTTTCGTCGGCGGCATGTACTTCAGCGGCGCACGAGGGAAAATCTCGCGGGCCATCTGCGCTTGCGACAACTCCAACAGGAAGCCGTCCTCCAAGTCCGGGCTCATCTCAAACGCATGACCCAGCCCCATCTGCTCTTCCGGCAGACCGGAGCGAAGCGCCAATTGCTCATTGATGAACTGCGAAGCCAACACCGACGGCGCCTGCTCCACCGCATCGGCGGTCGTCAAGTAGTTGTCCTCGCCCGTGTTGATGATGACTCCCGCAAACGAGTTGATCATCCGCGAGAAGTTCTGGTCAACCATCGTCCGCTGCATGTTGATGTCTCGGAACAAGATGCCGTACAGCGCGTCATTGAGCATCACATCGAGGCGTTCAATCGCCCCCATCGCCGCAATCTCCGGCATGCACAGACCCGAGCAATAGTTACACAGTCGGATATAGCGCCCGACTTCTTCGCCCACTTCGTCGAGTGCAGCCCGCATGACTTTAAAGTTCTCCTGCGTCGCATACGTCCCGCCGAAGCCCTCCGTGGTCGCTCCGTACGGCACATAGTCGATCAGCGATTGCCCCGTCGAACGGATGACGGCGATGATGTCCGCCCCTTGACGCGCCGCCGCTTTGGCTTGCACCACGTCTTCGTAAATGTTGCCCGTCGCCACGATCACGTAGAGATACGGTTGCGGACCTTCGCCGAGGCGCGCGAGATATTCGTCACGCTTCGCTCGGTTGGCGCGGATGAGGTCGAGGCTCGCCGTGGCGAGTTCGAGACCTTTTTTCCGAATTTCTTCAGGAGAAGCAAGCGGGAGTTCGCAGAGGTTCAACGTGCCGTCCGCAACTGCTTCGCCGATTTCTTGAAGGGTCATGCCCTTCTGAATCACCGCGTTCAGCACAAACTTCGCCGCGCCGTGCTCCAACAGGCCCCCTTCTTTTAAATGGTCCACGACGACGTTTGGCAGCGGCACATAGTCCGCATCCACGCCGTCCATCCCGTACAGACGCAAAACGGTGCGCTCCACGGCAACGGTGGTACGCTCTAAGATAAAGGACTGCAACGAATCGGCAATGTCAGACGCCGCCGTGCGGGCCCGGTCGATCAAGTTCGGGTCCAGATAGAGTTTGCTCATGGGCTCAAGGGCCCTCCTTTCGAATGATCTCCTCCGGCAAGCCGAAAAGGCGCGCGATCCGCCAAGCGTCGCGCGGTACTTCTTGGCCCTGTGCGGGGAGAAGCCGGTAGTCCATCGCCTGTTGCAAGTCTGTCAACAGGGAGTCCGGGTCGGGAGTCGCGCCGTCGCTCTCCCATCGTGCCCACACCTCGGAGCGCAGGCCCGCCACGCGAAACCCTTGCAAGCCGAGAACCTGCGTTACACCGGGGAAGTGCGAGGCAAAAAGCGCCGTGTGGGCGCTCCGTATCAAATACTCGGCGAGGCCCACCGCCAACTCCTCCCCCTCTTGCGGGTTGGTGGTCCGCGCCACTTCGTCGAGCAAAAGCAAGGCAGGGCTCGATTCGCGGAGCAAGCTCGCGAGGCGCTGCATCTCGGCGCCAAACGAGCTCAACCCGCTGACCAGACTCTGCTCGTCGCCGCCCGACCACCCGATGCGAGCAACGGGAACGAAGCGAAATGCCTCCGCCGGAACGGGCAAGGCGTGCTGAGCGAGGGCTTGGAGCAAGCCGAGCGTTTTCAAAACCACCGTCTTGCCGCCCATGTTCGGACCGGTGATCAGCCCCACACCCGGAGACAAGCTCAAGTTCAACAGCGTATAGGCCCCGCCGCGAGACTCTACGCCGGAGCGTGCGGTAGGATGCCAGCCGTTTCGAACCCACCAGCCCAGTTGGGAATCAGAGCTGTCGGACTTCGCGAGTACGTCTTCGTCTGCATTTGCCTGCTGCCACTCGGCAGCACAAGCTCCCCATTGATCGGCAACCGCCGCCTTGGCAAACGCCCAATCGAGTCGCCCGCAAGCATCGTACGCTTTTTCCAAGTCCTCCACGTGTGGGACCAGAGCAGAGACAACCTCCGCCAGCACGACAGCTTCCCGATCTTCGATCTGCACCAAGACCTCCTCGCGCACACCTTGCAACTCGCGCACTTGCGGAGGTTCTATCACAACAAATACGGCCTCGAACAGATTGACTCCTTGCAAACGCAAGTCTTCATGTTCGAGATTTCCTTGTTTTTTATCGAACACGTACAACCCGTCACGGGTCGGTGCTTTCCCAAACGCGGCGCGCAGACGATCGGTCTGCTCTTTTTTGACGGCAAAGATCGCGGCTTCCACACGTTGCAACTTCTCTTGCAACGCATCCAGCTCCCCATCTCCCACATCGCCAAGCGAAAACGAAGGCGCCAACTCCCCGCGCGGATTCAGCAGGCGCAGCAAAGCATCCCAATCGAGACGAGGCCACCAAGCAAATCCAAAGCCGTCCAGCAGAGAATCCAACTCACGAGCGTGCCACAGCAACTGCTTGAGATCAAACAGATCCACCACGCGCACACCTGCTCGTTGAGAGATCAAGTTCAGCACAGACAACACATCGGGCAACTTCACCAACGCCTCGCGACAGCTCTTCGCCTCGTCGTCCGAGAGCGTTCGCAGAACTTGCCAATCCCGCATCGCCTCTTGCCAAGTTCCCTCCTCCTCCGGAAAAAACGGACGCACACTTCGTCGCATCCGTTGACCCGGCTTGGAAAGGGTCTGAAACAATCCCCAGACCTCTGCCCAGCCCATCGCCTGCTTCGTCGTCTCATCCCAGAACACCGCTACGCCTCCTCTCCTTGCACATCGACCACAAGCAATTCCGCACCCACCGCGTCCTTCACCGCCGTAAGCAACGTAGAGCGCGGCAAGTCATATCCGGAAATCGAGTGCGGGTTCACCGTCAGTCCGATCAGTTTGACTCCCTGCCTGACGACCACCCCGTGCCCCCGACGCAAAAACTTCCTCCACGCCTGAGACCCGACAAAAAAGTGCGTGGCATCCGGCAACACCACCGTAAAACCGCGAGGCAAGCCTTCCAGCATTCCAAGCAGACGATCCGTCACCGCCCCCGAAACCGCCAGCACGCGAGCTTGCTCTGCGCCAGGCCAGTTCGGGTCGCTCAACGGGTTCGCGACAAAGGACGACTTCTGCTCAAGCAGCACCGGCTCCCACTCGTCCTCGACATCGGTTGCGCATCCCACGACCAGACCCCCGCGCTCCGTCGCCACATCCAGCAACTTTCCAACGCTGTCGTCCGCAACAGGCAACGCAAACCGCTGTACGAAAAACGCACTTCTGCGTGCCACTTCCTCCACCGTCGACGCCACAACAGCGCCCGTCGCCAGCACTACGCCCTCTGTCAACGCTGGCGTTGCCGCCATCATCCGATCAAAGGCCCCGTCTACGAAACACAAGTCCGCTCCGAGTTCCTCCATCTGGCGCAACACCGCCTCGACTTGCGCCGCATACCGCACGCCCGCGAGCAACACCGTTCCCGCACGCTCAACTCGTGCCAGATACACATCGCCAAGCGTTGACGAGAATCCCGTCCGCCCGACGACGCTCAGTACAGCGCTGCCTTCGTTCATCACATCCCCCGCAGACGCCACGAGGGCGCCGACCGGGACGTACACATCCGGCTTCGGCACCCCCATGATCGCATCGCGACGCTCTCCATCAACACCGATGGACACGATGCCCAGACGGCGTCCGGTGGCTTGAGCCTGCGAGATCAAACTGTTCATCGCGGTCGTTTTTCCGGCATGTTTGGCGATGCCGACGATGGCGACGCGGCGGACTCCCGCCTCTTCAATCGCCCGGTACAGCATTTTACTCCTCGTCGCTTTGGAGCAACAGGTGGTCGTTGATCGTCTCAAGCGCAGAAGCGGTCTCTTGCAAGCTCTCCTGCTCCTTCGGACGACGGCGTTTCAGACCCTTCGGCTCCAGAGACAGTTGCTTGTCGTTCAAGAGGCGCGCGATCCCGATTTCATTGTCGGTGCTGTGATCGTGCGTGCAGGTCGGCGGGCACCCTTTGTCTTCGTAGGTCGGTTCGTGGTAGACCGAGATGACGCCTTCGAAGTTGCGCAGAACCACTTTGGAATGCCCTTGCGACAAAACGTAATTCGGCATGACCGGGATCTTCCCGCCGCCGCCCGGTGCGTCGACGACGAACGTCGGTACCGCATAGCCCGACGTGTGGCCGCGAAGTTGCTCCATAATTTCCAGACCTTTCGAAACGGTGGTGCGGAAATGCTGGATGCCTTCGGAGAGGTCGCACTGGTAGATGTAGTACGGACGCACGCGGTTGTACACGAGGTCGTGCATCAGTTTTTTCATGATGTGCGCGCAGTCGTTGACACCGCGCATGAGGACCGTTTGGTTGCCAAGCGGAATGCCTGCGTCTGCAATCTTGTGGCAAGACGCGATCGCTTCCGGAGTCAGCTCATCCGGATGGTTGAAGTGCGTGTTGATCCAGACCGGATGGTATTTTTTCAGCATGTTGACCAAGTTGTCGGTGATGCGTTGCGGGAACACGACCGGCGCACGGGTGCCGATGCGGATAATTTCCACATGCGGAATGGCACGCAAGTTCGAGATGATGTATTCGAGCGTTTTGTCATTGACGAGCAGGCCGTCCCCGCCGGAGAGCAGGACGTCGCGAATTTGCGGCGTGCGGCGGATGTAGTCGATCGCCGCGTCGAGTTGCGGTTTCGGAACCGAGTGCCCGACTTGGCCGGAGAAACGACGGCGCGTACAATGACGGCAATACATCGAGCATTGGTTGGTGATCAGGAACAGCACGCGGTCCGGATAGCGGTGCGTAAGTCCCGGTGCCGGAGCGTCTTCGTCTTCGTGCAGCGGGTCTTCCATATCCCACGGTGCGCGGGTCATCTCATCCGATTTCGGAGCAGCTTGCAGTCGGACCGGGCATTCCGGGTCGTCCGGGTCCATCATCATCGCGTAGTACGGGGTGATGCGCAGCGGAATCGACAACTTGATGTTCTCGATGCCGAATTTCTCAGACTCGGTCAAGTTGATGACTTGGCCCAGCGCTTCCGCATCGTTGATCGTATGGGTCAACTGCCACATCCAGTCGTTCCATTGGTCGTTGGTGACGTCCTTCCACAGCGAAATGTCGCGGAAGTGGCGTTTTTGTTTCCCGTAAAAATGTTGCGGCAGACGCTCTTGGGTCGGTTCGAGAATGCTCATTGGGTAAGTCCCCCTCTATTGATATTTGGCTTCAAAGATCGCTTGTAGTTGTTCCGATTCACGCAGGAGGTTCAGCGACATCTCGGCGTGGCCTTTCGTGTAGCCGTTGCCGATGATCATCTGGACGTCCTTGCCCACGCCCTCTGCTCCAAGTGCCGCCGCCGTAAACGACGTCGCCATCGAGAAGAAATACACGGTGCCTTCGTCCTTGGTTGCGAGAATCGACGCCATCTCCGTGTTCGGGATATTCACGCAGTTGATCGTGACATCGGCCATCCGGCCTGAGGTCGCTTTTTCCACGGCTTGAAGCACGTCGACCGGTTTCGTGCAGTCGAGGTTCAGCACCTCATCTGCCCATCCCAGTTCGCGCAGGCGTTCACAGCCCGCTTCCCCGTACTCGACGGCGATGATCTTGCCGGTCGGACCTGCCGATTTGCGCGCTTGGCAGAGCACCATCGTGCCGCTTTTGCCACCGGCGCCGAGCACGACCACCGTGTGGCCCTCTTGCACGAGCTTCTCCGTTTGGGCCGGTGCGCCGCACACATCGAGCACGGCGAGTGCGATGCGATCCGGGATTCCCTCCGGAAGTTTCGCGTACAATCCCGATTCAAACAAAATCGCTTGCCCCTTGATGCTCACTTGGCCCGTTTTGACATCCATATGCGTGATTTCGTCGATCGTCAACGGTGTCAGGGAAAGCGAGACCAGCGTGGCGATCCGGTCGCCCGGTTGCAGATCGATGTGTCCTGCCAACTCAACGCCTACCGCTCGAACGGTTCCGATCAACATGCCGCCCGAACCGGTCACCGGATTGTGGTGTTTGCCGCGCTCGGCGACGATTTTTTTCATATGTTCACCGATGCGCTCCTGGTCGCCCGACTCAGCTTCTTTGATCTGAACGAAAGAAGCCGAGTCGATGTTCAACGTCTCCACGTCGAGCAGAATTTCATTGGAGTACAGGTCCATCGTATTGTCGATCCGCCATGCCGGTTGCGGCATCGTGCCTACAGGTTCGAGGACACGGTGCAGGCCGTAGCGATTTCCTTGCTTCATATCAGGCGATCCTCCTCGCGTCGTTTGTGTCTGCCCTCTAACCGTTGCAATTCCCGTGCCAACTTTGTACCAATCTTCTGAAAAAGAAAAAAACGACCGCTCGGCAGGCGTTTTTCCTGCCAAACGGTCGTTCCTTGTCGGTTCACCAAGTGCCGAAATTCCGGCACTCTTACGATTTCGATTGCTTGCCCAAGCGGTACTGCAACGTCTGACGCGGCACCTGCAGCAACTTGGCCGCCTGTTGAATGTTGCCGTTCGTCTGCTCCATCGCCATCCGAATCAACTCTTGCTCGACCCGCTCCATCGTCTCCCGCAACGGCCGCACCGGACCTTCCAAAGACAGCGAGGAAACACCCACTCCACCCGTCGCCGGGAGATCGGCCTCCCAGCCGAGCGTCGCATGTTGCAACGACCACGGCAGATGCTCTCGCTCGATCCGATCTCCCTCGACCAAGTTCATCGCCCCTTCAATCGCATGCTCCAACTCCCGCACGTTGCCCGGCCAATCATACGCCAAGAAGCGGTCCTGCACATCGGACGTCAACTCGACGACGCGCTTGCCAAACGCCGCGTTGAACTTTTCCAGAAATGCCATTGCAAGCAGCGGGATGTCTGACCGCCGCTCGGCCAAGCGGGGCAGATGCAACGAGACGACGTTCAAGCGGTAGTACAAGTCGGAGCGCAACATTCCCGCTTCAATCGCTTGCAACGGATTCTGGTTGGTCGCGGCGAGAATTCGCACATCGACTTCGATCACTTTCGAATCCCCGACCCGTCGCACCAGCCCCTCTTGCAACACGCGCAAGAGCTTGGCTTGCAACTCCATCGGCATCGAATTGATCTCATCGAGAAAAAGCGTCCCGCCGTCCGCCAACTCAAACAGCCCCGGACGATTCTCCGCTCCCGTGAAAGACCCCTTGACCGTCCCAAACAGCAACCCTTCCAACAGGGAAGCGGGCAACGCCGCACAGTTTTGGGCGATGAACGGCTTGTTCCGACGCGGCGACGCGTTGTGAATCGACTGCACGAACAACTCCTTGCCCGTTCCCGTCTCCCCCGAAAGCAGCACAGGCGACGAAGTTCCCGCCGCTCTCGCCGCCAGTTCCTTCAATAAGAGCATCGAACGGTCGCGCGTCAAAATCTGATCGAACGTCCAGCGGGCTTCCAACGGACTGCGTTTTCTCGCATGACCCTTGGGGACGCCTACGACCTGCGCTTGCAGGTCGATCAACTTTTCGTTCACTTCTTTCAAACGAGTGAGGTCTTTGGCGACTTCGAGCGCCCCGATCAACTTCCCGCCGGAGAGGATCGGCAACGTCGTGTTGACGGTGTGAACTTTCGTCCCCCGCGAAGTCGTGTAGGTCTGCGGCGAATCCGGGATGCGTTGCCCCGTCTCGATGACTCTCAACAGCGTCGAAGTTCCCGCCTCCAAGGACGGAAACACTTCCAACACATGCCGCCCGATGACCTCTTGCGGGTCGAGACCGTCCAACCTCGCCGCCGCCCTGTTGTAATAAATGGTGTTCCCCTTGCGGTCCACCGCATGAATGCCCTCGTCAATCGAAGCGAGGATGGCGTTGAGCATCTCCACCGTTTCGCGCGTCTCCCGATCCATGTCCATCCCCCTTTTCCCAAGCTGCCGAAATGTAGGCACCTGCTACGCCGAATTTCCGGCACTTCATTTCAAAAAAAAAGACCCTTGCCCTAAAGGCTGCGGGCCAACAACAACTGATCTCGGCATCGAATGCCGTCTTCAATAATCGGGTTCGCATATTCACGGATGAAATAATCGTGGTCGATCGCCATGATCCGAAAGCCTACCTTCTGATAAAACGCGAGGTTCCCGATGCTGGAATTGCCGGTGCGGACGACGACCTTGTCCACGCCTCCGCGCTCGCGCAAAAGTTTTAGAATCGATTCGAGCAACGCGCGACCATGTCCCTGACCTTGGTATTGCTCCCGGACGGCGATGTTGCGCACCTCGACCACTCCGGTTTCCCCATCCGTCAGATGAAGAACTCCGACAGTCTCCCCCTCCGAAGTGAGCCACGAAAACAACTCGCCCTCCGACAGGTAGCGGCGTACCATCTCTTCCGACGGGTCGGCCAACAACAACAACGGCAGATACGCCTCACGGTTTTTTTGGACAGTATGTAGCACGGCGTATTCCCTCCCTTTTTCCCTAAACACCTCTTTTACTTACGAAACATGCCCTCGAAACTCCTCTTTTTTATCCATAAATTTCGGCGCCTTTAGCTCTTTTTTCAAGATTCAACAAGGCTCGACAAGAAGTTCTCAGGGCTTTTTTCGAACTCGTTTCTTCTCGCTCTTCGTTCGTTTTTGGTGCTCCAAGAGCAAAGGGAGCCGTTTTTGCAGCTGGGCGCCGATCGTGCCGAGGTCCTTGGAGGCCACCCGACCCCAGTAGCCGTCGAGGGGGATGTTGATCCCGTATTCTTGGGCGATCTCAAACTTTAAACGCTCAATCATGTGCCGAATTTCAGGGTCTTCAAGATTCCATTTATGAGGTCGACTCATACTCGACACATTCCCCCTTTACAATACGAGTATCCTTTCCAGTATCGCCACAGAAGCTCTTCAAACAAACCGGGAGACAAAAATCATTCCAAACTACATAAAAATCGTGTTTTTTCTCTGGCAAAAGAGGATGAAACCTGTCGAAAACTTCCAGTCCGTCACGAAATGTGGCGGATTTTATTATTTACTTGAATTCTTTCGTATTAATCGCTAGAAGCAAAGTGCTGTATTTTTTCAAAGTTTTTTTAATTTTGCGTTGACAAAGAACTGGACTCCATTGTACGATGTTTTTGCAGACGACAGAATCGTCTGACAAAACAGATAAACGGGAGGTACTTCTCGAATGAACAAGAAGCTCATCACTACTTTGGTAATGTCTTCCCTCGTTGCATCCGCATTCGCAGTTTCCGCAGGCGCTGCACCGGCTGACAAGTCTACCCTCAAAGACGAAAACGGCAAAGTTCACACCGTTGCTGGCCAACTCGGCAAAGTTTCCGGCGCTACCGCTGAAGCTCGCGCTATGGCAGCTCTCGATCTCGTAGGCAAAGACTTCGGCTTCGCAAAAGCTGCTGGCAACTTCAAAGTAAAAGAATCCCACAACGATGAAAACGGCCTGGCTCACACCAAAGTCAGCCAAATCATCAACGGCATCAAAGTTCTCAACCACGAAATGATCGTTCACGAAGCGAACGGCGTCGTTCAAGGCGTAACCGGCGACTTCGCAGCGCTGACCCCGACCGCTTCCAAAGCTGTCATCACCGGCGTTCAAGCTTCTGACAAAGCAGTTGCTTCCACCGGCTTCACCGGCAACCTGTCCCGTCCGGCAGTCGCTGAACTGACCTACGTTGCTGACGGCAACAAAGCAGTTCTCGCATACAAAGTTGAAGTTGCATTCATGGATGCAGCACAACCGGGCCGTTACGAAGTTCTCGTAAACGCAGTTGACGGTTCCGTTATCTCTTCGGTCAACACGATCGAAAACTACACCAACACCGTTGGTACCGGTACCGGCGTTCTGGGCGACTCCAAGTCGATCAAAACCATCAACACCGGCTCTACCTACCAAATGACCGACCACACCCGTGGCACGATCGAAACCTACGACATGAAAAACGGTACTTCTACCGGTTACTACTACCAAGACGCTGACAACGTGTGGAACTCCTCCACTCAAAAAGCGGGCGTTGACGCTCACTACTACGCTGGCGTTGTATATGACTACTACAAAGGTCTGGGCCGCACTTCCTACAACGGCGCAGGCGCAGCGATCTACTCCTACACCCACTACTCTTCCGGCTACAACAACGCATACTGGGATGGCGCTGAAATGGTATACGGCGATGGCGACGGCGTAACCTTCCGTTCCTTGTCCGGCGCACTCGACGTTGTTGGTCACGAGTTGACCCACGCAGTCACCGAAACCACTTCCAACCTGACCTACTCCAACCAATCCGGCGCTCTGAACGAATCCTGGTCTGACGCTCAAGGTACGGTAATGGACGGCAACGACTGGATGGTCGGTGAAGACGTTTACACCCCGGGTACCTCCGGCGACGCTCTTCGTTACATGAACAACCCGGAAGCAGGCGGCCAACCGTCCACCATGTCCGCTTACGTGAACACGACTTCCGACAACGGCGGCGTTCACACCAACTCCGGTATCCCGAACAAAGCGTTCTACAACTTCGCAACCGCGATCGGTTCCCGCACCATCGCTGGTAAGGTCTGGTACACCGCTTCCCGCGACTACATGACCTCTTCCACCAACTTCTCCGGCGCTCGCGCAGCTACCCTGTCCGCGACCGCAGCTCTCTACGGCTCCACCTCTTCCTACTACACCGCTCTGAAAACCGCTTGGAGCAACGTAGGCGTCAACTAATCCTTGACACTCAAAACCCCGTGACTTCGGTCATGGGGTTTTTTGCGTTTATTTTAGCTAAACCAAAATTATAAATAAAAAACGTCACACTTAAAAATCTTTTCAAAAAAGTTTGCGTTCCCTGTTGACACACTATTCAGATATGCCGTAGTATTTAGCTCAAGAGCCGCATATAAAAGTGGTTCAGATAAAAATAAATGGAGGTCACACAAATGAACAAAAAACTCGTAACTACTCTCGTTATGTCTTCCCTCGTTGCTTCCGCGTTCGCAATCAACGCAGGCGCTGCAGTAACCGACAAAACCACCCTCAAAGACGCTAGCGGCAAAGTCCACAACGTCATGGGTACCCTCGGCAAAGTTTCCGGCGCTACCGCTGAAACTCGTGCAATGGCTGCTCTCGACCTCGTTGGCAAAGACTTCGGCTTCGCAAAAGCTGCTGGCAACTTCAAAGTAAAAGCTACCCACAACGATGAAAACGGCCTGGCTCACACCAAGTTGGACCAAGTCATCAACGGCATCACCGTCTTCGATCACCAAATGATCGTTCATGAAAACAACGGCGACGTTCAAGGCGTAACCGGCGACTTCGCAGCTCTGACCCCGAACGCTTCCAAAGCTGCTCTGACCTCCGTTTCCGCAATCGACAAAGCAACCGCTTTCACCGGCTTCAAAGGTCAACTGGAGCGTCCGGCTACCGCTGAACTGATGTACGTTGCTCAAGGCAACAAAGCAGTTCTCGCATACAAAGTCAACATCGCGTACAACGATTCCGCTACCCCGGCTAACTGGGCGATCTTCGTCAACGCAGTTGATGGTTCCATCGTGAACTCCATCAACCAAATCGACTTCGACAACGCTGCAACCGCTTCGGCAAAAGGCGTTCTCGGCGACACCAAAACCGTTAACACCTACTACTACACCTCCTACGGTTCCTACTACCTGGAAGACCACACCAAAACCGGTCTGACCAACAAAGGCACCGACATCGAAACCTACGACTACAAAAACGGTTCTTCTTCCTACTACGATATCGGCTCCACCACCAACACTTGGAACAACCCGGCTGCAATCGACGCTCACTACTACGCGGGCCAAGTTTACAACTACTACAACGGCCTGGGCCGTAACTCCTACGATGGTAACGGTGCACAAATCGTCTCCACCGTTCACTACTCCACCAACTACAACAACGCATACTGGGATGGCGGCAAAATGGTATACGGCGATGGCGACGGTTCGACCTTCCGTTCCCTGTCCGGCGGCTACGATGTAGACGCTCATGAATTGACCCACGCAGTTACCCAAACCACTTCCAACCTGACCTACTCCAACCAATCCGGCGCTCTGAACGAATCCTGGTCCGACGCTCAAGCTTGCGTAATGGACTCCGGCGACTGGATGATCGGTGAAGACGTGTACACCCCGGCTACCTCCGGCGACGCTCTTCGCTACATGGACAACCCGGCTGCTGGCGGCCAACCGGCTAACATGTCCGGCTACGTGAACACGACTTCCGACAACGGCGGCGTTCACACCAACTCCGGTATCCCGAACAAAGCGTTCTACAACTTCGCAACTGCAATCGGTTCCCGCACCATCGCTGGTAAGGTCTGGTACACCGCTTCCCGCGACTACATGACCTCTTCCACCAACTTCTCCGGCGCTCGCGCAGCTACCCTGTCCGCGACCGCAGCTCTCTACGGCTCCACCTCTTCCTACTACACCGCTCTGAAAACCGCTTGGAGCAACGTAGGCGTAAACTAATAACCACTCAGTTTTTGGAAAAACCCATGACTTCGGTCATGGGTTTTTTCTTGATGTCAAGGGACTAAACGCTTAATTGCTATCGGGATTATATTGACATTAAATGAAGAACTGACGTATCATGAATATAATTACTTCCAAATATAAGTAGGGGGTCAGTATCATGAAACGGTCAACTTACTCAATCTTCGTCATGTCCTCATTGCTCACGTCTGTTCTGGTGAATTCCGCATCTGCACAAATCAATACGGTTCAAACCCTGCGCGACGAGGCGGGCAAAGTACACAATGTCGTCGGCACCTTGGGCAAAGTTTCAGGCTCGACGGCCGCACAACGAGCTCTCCAAGCGCTCGACCTCGTCGGACCCAAATTCGGCTTCACACGAGCGGCCGGTCATTTTCATGTGACCGAATCCCATACAGACGAAAACGGCGTGGCGCACACCAAAGTTGACCAGACCCTCAACGGAATTCCGGTCTTTGATCACCAAATGATCGTGCATGAAATGAGCGGTACGGTGAAGGGTGTCACCGGAGATTTCGACAATCTGACCCCCAACACGGATACCCCCGTTTTGACCGAAGAACAAGCGATCGAGAAAGCGCTGAACTCCCTCGACTTTCATGGAACACTGACCCGCACCGCCACATCCGAGCTCAATTATGTCGCGCAGGGCAGCAACGCAGTCCTCACCTACAAAGTCAACCTCGCCTACAACGATGCACAGAACCCCGGTAATTGGCTGATTTTTGTCAACGCTCTCGACGGTTCCATCGTCCGATCGATCAATGAATTGGAGAATTTGACCGTCGCAAACGGAACCGGCACAGGCGTACTCGGCGATACCAAGACCCTGCACACCACCAATTATTCGGGAACCTACTATTTAGAAGACCACACCAAAACCATGACCGGGGACATTGAAACGTTCACCTATTCCAACGGCACGAGCACCGGCTATTACATGACGGACAGCGACAACATCTGGGACGCTTCCCCCCAGCGAGCGGCCGTCGATGCCCACTACTTCGCCGGCGTGGTTTGGGACTATTACAAGGGCCTCGGACGCAATTCCTTTGACAATGCCGGTGGTCCAATTTATTCAAACGTGCATTACTCGACGAATTACAACGGCGCTTTCTGGAACGGAATGGAGATGATGTACGGAGACGGGGACGGCATCAACTACCTCCCGCTGTCCGGCGCTCGAGACATCGTCGCCCACGAACTGACCCACGCCGTTACCCAATTTACCTGCAACTTAACCTACAGCAACCAATCCGGTGCTCTCAGCGAATCGTGGTCCGATGCTCAAGCTTCTGTCGTCGACGGCGATGATTGGGAGATCGGGGAGGATGTCTTCACGCCTTCTACAGCCGGAGATGCATTGCGCTCTCTCGCTATCCCCACCCTCTACGGCCAACCGGACAGCATGCTGAATTTCGTAAACACCCTCACAGACAACGGCGGCGTACACGCCAACTCCGGCATTCCGAACAAAGCGTTCTACAACTTCGCCACCGCCATCGGCTCCCGCACCATCGCCGGCAAAGTCTGGTACGTGGCTTCCCGTGACTATATGACCTCTTCCACCAACTTCTCCGGCGCACGAGCGGCGACCTTGCAAGCGGTGTCCGCGCTGTACGGCCCCACTTCTATTTATGCAACTTCTTTGCAAACCGCCTGGACCACTGTAGGCGTAAACTAGACTCATAAAGTAAACCCAAGCCGACTCTGGCTTGGGTTTTTTTATTCCTATAAAAATTTTTCCGAAAATTCTATTGACAGATTATTCACAAGAACGCATAATAAAAACATAGACAGAGACATTGAGCATCCAATTACAAAACAGGGAGGCAATTTAAAATGAACAAAAAGTTGGTCACCACGCTGGTTATGTCTTCGCTCGTAGCATCCGCATTCGCAATCAACGCAGGCGCTGCTCCGGCAGACAAGCAAGTCCTGAAAAACGAAAAAGGCGCAGTCCACAACGTTGTCGGCAAGCTCGGCAAAGTAAGCGGTTCCACCGCTGAAGAACGCGCTCTGAACGCACTCGATCGTGTAAAAGCTGACTTCGGGTTCGCAAAAGCTACCGGCAACTTCAAAGCGAAGGAAAGCCATGTAGACGAACTCGGCACCTCTCACACGAAATTGAACAACGTCATCAACGGCATCGAAGTCTTCGGCCAACAGATGATCGTACATGAAAATGCAGGCGAAGTCTCCGGCATCACCGGGACTTACAAAGCGCTCGTTCCGACCGCAACCAAAGCTTCCATCGAATCCTCCACCGCAGTTGACAAAGCACTGGCTGAAACCGGCGTAACTCCGGAAGGCTACCAACTGACCGGCGCACTCGCTGCACAACTCGTGTATCTCCCGGTTGGCAACCAAGCGGTTCTCACCTATAAAGTTTCCGTGAACGCACTCGGCGACACCCCGGTGAATTCGGACGTCTTCGTCAACGCGGTTGACGGCTCCATCACCAAAGTCATCAACAAAGTAGAAAACGTAGTCGGCACCGGGATCGGCGTTCTCGGCGACACCAAGTCGATCAACACCACCCTCAAGTCCGGCGCTTACTACCTCGAAGACACCACCAAGCCGATGACCGGGATCATTCGTACCCGCGACATGAAAAACCGTACCTCTCTCATGTACGACATGACCGACGCAGACAACGTGTGGAACACCACCACGCAACGCGCAGCGGTTGACGCGCAATTCTACGCAGGTCAAGTCTATGACTGGTACAAAAACAACGTAAACCGCAACTCCATCGACGACAACGGCATGACGCTCGACTCGTTGGTTCACTACAGCAAAAACTACAACAACGCGTTCTGGAACGGCACCTACATGGTGTACGGCGATGGCGACGGCGTTCAATTCCGCAACTTCTCCGGTGCAGTTGACGTTATCGGTCACGAGCTGACCCACGGCGTCACCGAGAAGACGTCCGGCCTCGTCTACCAAGACCAATCCGGTGCTCTCAACGAGTCCTGGTCCGATGCAATGGGCGCAGTTATCGAAGGCAAGAACTGGCTGATGGGCGAAGACATCTGCATCCCGGGCGGCGGCTACACCGCATTCCGCTCCATGCAAGATCCGACCATCTACGGCGATCCGGACAACATGAGCAAGTACGTTGTGACCACGTCTGACAACGGCGGCGTTCACACCAACTCCGGCATCCCGAACAAAGCGTTCTACAACTTCGCAACCGCAATCGGTTCCCGCACCATCGCAGGTAAAGTTTGGTACCAGGCAGATCGTGACTACATGACCTCCACCACCGACTTCTCCGGCGCTCGTGCAGCAACCCTGCAAGCTGTTGCAGCTCTGTACGGCTCCACCTCTTCCTACTACACCGCTCTGCAATCCGCTTGGACCAACGTCGGTGTTAACTAATCTCCACCTTCTATAACCCTGTGACTTCGGTCACGGGGTTTTTTATTGACTGTTTAACGTTGATATCTTACTATTTAGATATCGTGTATAAAATTCAGTTGGAGGGTTGTCCGATGAAAAACAAGGCTTTGGCTCCGCTCCTGTTCAGTGCCGCGCTGTTCCTCCCGGCGACGTCTGCCCTTGCGGACGACTCGCTACATATAGAGAAAAACGAATCGGGCCACGTCCACAGCCTGTGGAGTTCTACAGGGTCGCTTGGCAAATTCAGCGGGTCCTCGGAATCGCAGCGAGCGATGAACGCTCTGCGACTTCTCGGGGAGACGTATGGCTTCCAGAACCCGGAGGAGCTGTTTTCTTATGAGGGTCGTACGCTTGACGAATACGGGATCACGCACCAACGGCTGCAACCGCGTTTGAACAACCTCCCCGTTTATGGACGTCAGGTCTTGTTGCATGAAAAAGGCGACCGCTTGATCGGCGTCACCGGTTTTTGCGAGCCTTTGACCCCCAACACCGAGTCCCCCATGATCACAGAAACGGACGCATTGGAAAAAGCGGCCGCGGCCGTTCACTTCACCGGCTCGACCGACGAGTTGAAAGCGGAACTCGTGTACGACCCGGCCAACGACGGCAACGCCTATCTCGCGTATGTGGTGCATCTCAATTGGATGGGAGATGATCCGGGGCGGTGGACGGTGTTGATTGATGCCGTGGACGGGTCGGTCATCTCCTCTGTGAACAATGTTGAGCGGGTCGCTTCGAAGTTGCAGAACGGCGTTTATTATTTAATAGATGAAACTCGTCCTTTCTTCGAGCGAAATGGGTCGACGATTCGGACGTATACGTTCCAAGGCGGGACGCAATCGGAGTCGATGGTGCGCGATCTCGACAACAACTGGGACAGTGCCAATCAAGCGGTTGCCGTGTCTGCGCAGGACAATGCAGGGATTGTGTATGACTACTTTTTGAAGCATTTCCATCGTAATTCTTACGATGATCGGGGAAGTTCGATGATCTCTGCCGTGCAATTTGGCGGCAAGGATGTGGGAGCATTTTGGGACGGAACGCGGGTCGTCTATGGGGATCGCGCGCCGTTGGATGTCGCGGCTCATGAATGGACGCATGCCGTGATCGATTCTACGGCAGGCCTGCTGTACAAGGGGCAGTCCGGAGCGTTGAGTGAGTCGTGGGCGGATGTGATGGCGTGTGTGATCGAGGGCAAAAACTGGACGATCGGGGAAGATCTGAAGTCGGGCGGGTTGCGTACGCTGTCCGACGAGCTTGACCTGAACCGGATTCAAGAACAATCCCAGCAGAGCCTGCTCGCTCACTCCGACGAAGGCTACGTCATCGCACACGGCGGTGGAACCGACACCAATCCAATCCATCAACTCACAGGCGACACTCCCAATACAGGTTCCGACCCGACGCCCAACCCGAACGACCAGCAAAACCAAAACTCCCAAGGCAACTCAGACTCCCAAGCCAACTCAGACTCCCAAGGCAACTCAGACTCCCAAGGCAACTCAGACTCCCAAGACAACTCAGACTCCCAAGACAACTCAGACTCCCAAGACAACTCAGACTCCCAGGACAATACGGACTCTCAGGACGAGACGCCTGCGCCGTTGCCGCATCCTAGTGTCCATGAGCCTGTGATCGACGTGCATGCCTATGCAGCCATCCCGAACCGGGCCTTTTACAATTTTGCAACCGCACTTCAATCTCGTGAAAAAGCCGGCCTCGTCTGGTACCTCGCCCTGCGCGATTACATGACGCCCGACAGCGACTTTTCCACCGCCCGCGCAGCCACCCTCCAAGCTTGCTCCGTCGTCTACGGCGCTGACTCTGCCGCCGTTCGCGACCTCGCCGCCGCTTGGAGCGCAGTCGGTGTCGAATAGTACAACTTTTTAGCACTAATGAAAATTTTCTAAAATTTCATTGACTCCTCTTCACAGTTCCCGTACAATTCAAATTACAACGAACAAAACATTACAGCTAGATAAATTAATTCAAGGGGGTTTTTAAGCAATGAACAAAAAACTCGTAACCACGCTCGTCCTGACTTCGCTCATCGGCTCCGCCTTCACCATGTCCGCTGGTGCTGCCAGTGACAAACAAGTCCTGAAAAACGAAAAAGGCACCGTCCATAACGTAGTCGGCAAACTCGGCAAAGTCTCCGGCTCCACCGCCGAAGAACGCGCCCTGAACGCCCTCGACAAAGTAAGCAAAGACTTCGGCTTTGACACCGCTCGCGGCAACTTCAAATCGAAGGAAACTCATAAAGACGCAAACGGCGTCGCTCACACCAAAATGGACCGCACCATCAACGGCCTGCGCGTCTTCGATCAACAAATGATCGTCCACGAAGCGAACGGCGATGTCCAAGGCGTCACCGGCGACTTCCGCGCTCTGAAAGCTACGGCTACCAAAGCAGACGTCACCTCCGCACAAGCGATCTCCAACGCAGTTGCTTCCACCGGCTTCACCGGCGACCTCGAGCAACCGGCAACCGCTGAACTGCTCTACTACCCGTCCGGTGACAAAGCAGTTCTCGCATACCTCGTTCAATTCACCAACACGGTCGGCGACGAACCGGGCCGTTACGAAATCGCAGTTGACGCAACCAACGGTTCCATCGTGAACTCGATCAACAAGATCGACTTCGCAAAACCGGGCGGCGGCGGCTCCACTCCGACCGGCACCAACGCAATCGGCTCCGGCAAGGGCGTTCTCGGCGACACCAAGTCCCTGAACACCATCAAGTCCTCCACCGGCACCTACTACCTGATCGACCAAACCAAGCAAATGTTCTCCAATGGCGGCGTCATTCGCACCCAGAACTACGCGAACGGCACCCGTACCATGACCGACTACACCGACACGGACAACGTCTGGACCGATCCGGCTGCTGTCGATGCTCACTTCTACGCAGGCAAAGTCTACGACTACTACCTGTCGAACTTCAACCGCAACTCCTTTGACGACAACGGCGGCACCATGCTGTCCGGCGTTCACTACAGCCGTTCCTACAACAACGCGTTCTGGGATGGCACCAAGATGACCTACGGCGACGGCGACGGCGTAACCTTCATCCCGCTCTCCGGCGACCTCGACGTCGATGCGCACGAAATCACCCACGGCATCACCGAGCGCACCTCCAACCTGACCTACTCCGGCCAATCCGGCGCGCTCAACGAATCCTGGTCTGACGCACAAGGCGTCTCCATCGAAAACGACAACTGGTTGGTTGGCGACGACATCTACACCCCGAACACCCCGGGAGACGGTCTGCGCTCCCTGTCCAACCCGTCCGTCTACGGCGATCCGGAGAACATGTCCCAATACGTGAACACCACCCAAGACAACGGCGGCGTTCACACCAACTCCGGCATCCCGAACAAAGCGTTCTACAACTTCGCAACCGCGATCGGTTCCCGCACCATCGCATCCAAGGTCTGGTACATCGCTTCCCGCGACTACATGACCTCTTCCACCAACTTCTCCGGCGCTCGCGCAGCTACCCTGCAAGCGGTCGGCGCTCTCTACGGCACGACGTCTTCCTACTACTCCGCGCTGCAAACAGCTTGGACCAACGTAGGCGTCAACTAATCGCTACATTAGAAAAAAAGACCATACAGCCTCAGGCAGTATGGTCTTTTTTCTATACATCCTGATCACAACATGGGAGGTCTTCAACGTGAACAAAAAACTCATCGCGACTCTCGTCCTGTCCACCGTCGTCACTTCGTCCTTTGCTTTGTCTGCCCAGGCGGCATCCGACAAACATGTGTACAAAAACGAAAAAGGCAAAGTCCACACCGTCTCCGGCAAACTCGGCAAAGCGTCCGGTTCCACACCGGAAGCACGCGCCCTGAGCGCGTTGGACAAAGTCAACGCCGACTTCGGCTTCGACAAAGCCCAAGGCAAGTTCAAAGCCAAGGACACCCACCTCGACGAGAACGGCACCACCCATACCAAACTCGACCACACCGTGAACGGTTTGCGCGTGTTCGGTGAGCAGATGATCGTTCATGAAGCCAACGGCGATGTCCAAGGCGTAACCGGTACCTACAGCGCCTTGACCCCGACCGCCACCCAAGCGAAACTGGATGCAAAGCAAGCGATTGACAAAGCGGTCGCGCACACCGGCTATACCGGTGAACTCGACCAAGCTGCCACCTCCGAACTTCTCTACGTGCCGCAGGGGGACGTTGCGGTGCTCGCCTATCTCGTCAACGTCACTTACAAAAGCGACCAACCGGGCCGCTGGCAGATCTTCGTCAACGCAACCGACGGCTCGATCGTGCAGGCGCTGAACACCATCGAGAACGCAACCGGCACCGGGACGGGTGTCTTGGGCGACTCCAAGTCTATCAACACCACGCTCAAGAGCGGCAAGTATTACTTAGAAGACCAAAGCAAGCCGATGTTCGCAACTGGGGGCGTCATCCGCACCCGCGACTACAAAGGCTGGCAATTCTCGTTCCTGCAATCGGACATGACGGACGCAGACAACGTGTGGGATACGGCGAACCAACGCGCAGGCGTTGACGCGCACTACTACGCGGGCGTTGTGTATGACTACTACCTAAACCAACTCGGCCGCAACTCCTACGACAACGCCGGGCACACGTTGCTCTCCGGCGTCCACTACGGCAGCAAATACAACAACGCGTTCTGGGACGGCACGCAAATGTCGTACGGCGACGGTGACGGCACCACGTTCATCAACTTCGCGGGCGGTCTCGACGTCATCGCGCACGAATTGACGCATGCCGTTACCGAGAAGACGTCGAATCTCACCTACTCCAACCAGTCCGGCGCCCTGAACGAATCGTGGTCGGATGCGATGGCGTCTGTCATCGAGGGCAAAAACTGGCTGATCGGCGAAGACATCTACACCCCGAACATCGCAGGAGATTCGCTTCGCTCGATGGCAGACCCGACCCTCAACGGCAACCCGGACAACATGAGCAACTACGTGAACACCACATCTGACAACGGCGGCGTTCACACCAACTCCGGCATCCCGAACAAAGCGTTCTACAACTTCGCAACCGCCATCGGCTCCCGCACCATCGCGGGCAAAGTCTGGTACACCGCGTCTCGTGACTACATGACCGCGTCCACCGACTTCTCCGGTGCGCGCTCTGCAACAATCCAAGCAGCAGCGGCTCTCTACGGCACAAGTTCCGACGTCTACAACGCGGTTGTCAACGCGTGGACAGCCGTCGGCGTCAACTAAAAAGTTTCAGAAAAAATAAAGGCCCTCGTACCTAGTGACGAGGGTCTTTTTTCCATATATTCTAAATTCATAAAATAATAGGAGGTCATTCAAGATATGAACAAAAAAATGATTGCGACACTCGTACTTTCTGCATGGACTGTTTCCGCGTTCACGCTTCCGGCCGGTGCGGCGGACAAGCAAGTGCTCAAAGACGAGCAAGGCAAAGTTCACAACGTGCTCGGTACGATTGGACATGTAAGCGGTTCCACTGCGGAACAACGCGCCCTGAACGCACTCGACAAAGTCCAAGCGGACTTCGGTTTCACACGCGCCGCTTCCGCATTCAAAGCGAAAGAAACGCATCTCGACGAGAAGTCTGTCACCCACACCAAGCTCGACCAACAAATCAACGGCGTCCGCGTTCTGGATCACCAGATGATCGTACACGAGCAAAACGGCAACGTCGTCGGCATCACCGGCGATTACGCGGCCCTGACCCCGAATGCAACCAAAGCCGCGCTCGATGCGACGACTGCGATCTCCAAGGCGGTCGCAAACACCGGTTACACGGGCACCTTGAGCCGCCCGGCCCAAGCAGAGCTCGTCTACGCACCGGTCGGGGAGCAAGCGGTGCTCGCCTACCTCGTCAACGTCAACTACTTGGGTGAAAACACTGCGGGCAACTGGCAGATCGTCGTCAACGCGACAGACGGCTCGATCCTTCGCGCCTTTAACAACCTCCAAGGCGACGGCCCCGCCGTGGGCACGGTCGGCACGATGAAAATCAACACCTACTACCGCGACGCGACCAAATTGTACTACATGGAAGACTGGACCAAGCACATGAACGCAACGAACGGCGGCATCATCCAGACGCTCTCCGCTCGCAACGGGAGCACCAACGCCTACCATATCACTTCGTCCAACAACGTTTTCACCGATGTGACGGCGGGCAATGCACACGTCTACGCCGGGACCGTTTATGACTATCTCTGGAACAAGCTCGGCCGCAACTCCTACGACAACAGAGGCTCCTCCATCGTCAACGTTCTGCATTACTCCACCAACTACAACAACGCATTCTGGGATGGAACGGAGATGATCTACGGCGATGGCGACGGCGTCAATTTCCGTTCCATGGTCGCGCTTGATGTGACAGCACACGAATTGTACCACGGTGTGACGGAAACCACCGCCAACCTGATCTACAGCGGGCAATCCGGTGCGCTTAACGAATCGTGGTCGGATGCGTTTGCAAGCGCGGTCGACAGCGGAGATTGGATGATCGGGGAGGACGTCTACACCCCGAGCATCTCCGGTGACGCTCTGCGGTACATGGACAACCCGCCCCTTGGCGGCCAACCTGCGAACATGTCCGGCTACGTAAACACCACCTCCGACAACGGCGGCGTCCACACCAACTCCGGCATCCCGAACAAAGCGTTCTACAACTTCGCGACTTCCATCGGCTCCCGCGACATCGCCATGAAGATCTGGTACATCGCAGAACGCGACTACATGACTTCTTCCACCAACTTCTCCGGCGCACGGGCAGCCACCCTCGCGGCCACCTCCGCGCTGTACGGCTCTGCTTCTTCCTACTACACCGCGCTGCAAACCGCTTGGACCAACGTCGGTGTGAACTAACATCTTCATGAAAAAAGGCCCCCGCGAGGTGGCCTTTTTTTGTTCGATAAGACGAGTATGACTTGCAACGTTGTGAACAAACGGTCGACGCTGACCCGTTTGTCCTGGGCGTAGATGTCATACCCTGCTACCGAGCGATGGTAACGAATACGAAAATTCTACGGCCCACATGGAGCGCTTCTCGACCACGCTTCTCGACCACGCTTCTGATGCGAGATTCCGACTCCGTCTTGGGCGTTGGGTGACGTCAGAAAGAACAAAATCGAGCAAATCATCGACGTCTCCAGCGACTCCCGCAAAAAAAATCAAAAACGCCGCCATGCCACCCCACCAATTCCAGAATACTTGTCTTCCCCTATGATACAGGTAGGAAAATGGAGTTACACGTTTGTCCCTACTAGGTAAGGAATTCTTCGCAACAGGAGGAAAATAGGTCTGAATAGGGAAACAATAGCTGTATACTAAGATGGCAAAAAACTCCGTACTAGACAGGAGATATCCAAATGAAGATTACACATTTTTACTCTAAAAATGCAGGTCCACAACCTGAGATAGCATTGGATTTTCGAAAACCACACAGCGGACAGGCCTACCCATATCTTCTTATTTCTGGACCTAACGGAACCGGAAAATCATTCCTGCTATTTCACATCCAGAATCTATGGTCTGCTGCGGAATGTTGCATTACAGATAGTCCAGCAACGTGGACTAGTGGTGATCATAATTGGAAAAACACTGGTTTAGCGATCATCATTGATTCTCCACTGAATGACACCGATAACCAAGTGGGGCTCTTTATCGGCTCCGAAGACGTTCTAATCGAATTACAGTCCTTACATCCTAATCTACTCTGGCTAGGACAAATCGTTTCAGAAAACAACCCGAGTGGTACAAACCTATCAATACCCGAAGAACACATTCCGTTTGTCCAGAAATGGCTTGATGAGCATGACCGCTTGATCCTCACCCCAGAAAAGACCTTGTCAAGCAATTTGATCTACTTAGATGCCGAACAACGACGATGGGTAGCGCCCAAAAAAAATGTCGGGAGCCTTATTCCCGATGACTATCGCATCCGTTGGCTCTGTACATATGAGGCAAACGAGAACTGGAGAGGTCAATTAGAAGCTGGCCTCATAAACTTAAAAATAGTTGATGAGAAAAATTACAAAGCTATCATCAGAGATATGAACAAATTTCTTATCAATAAGCAGATTGATCCGCAAATTCATCGTGCAGATCGAAATCGTTTGCGGGTAGTTCTCAATGATAGTTCCAAACGATGGCACTATCTTGACGAACTCAGTGCTGGGGAACGCCAAGTTCTGATCATGATTTATATCATTAGCCGTTGGATGGAAGAAGGAGGCGTTGTACTCCTCGACGAACCCGATCTTCATCTTCACCCCTCTCTGGTTAAAGGTCTTCTCGGACAACTCGAAAGCCTTGTTTCCCAGCGTAACGGGCAACTCATCATCACTTCCCACCACCCAGACGTATGGGACAGGTACAAAGCCATCGGAAAACGAATTCGCCTTGGTGAACCTGAGGATTCGCAAGAAACAGTAGATGAGGAGTTGGAATCTGCTGTTAAAGAACTAGAGCAATGGCTGGAGGAGCAGGGCGATGGCAAAATGGACTGACCTAAGGGATCAAATTCTTGAAAGGGAAGTTGGGAACTTAGGCAAACGAATCTTCCTCGTTGAAGGCAAGGACGACGTCCTTTGTTACGAAGCCGCTCTTCGTTCACACGTAGGTCACACGGAATGGAATACCCAATGGTCTGTGATTGACGCAAACGGCAAAGAAAACGTCTTGAAGATACTCAAGGACCAGCCTACATGGGTGGGACTCGTCGATCGTGACGAGCTCTCGGATGAAGAAGTCCAAGCTCTACAAGCCCAATATCCCAACTTGCACATCCTGCCTCGCTATTGCATGGAAAGTTACCTGATTGTCCCCGACGAGCTTTGGAACATGATTCCATCCCATTACCGTGACAACTTCCGTGCCGGGGAAAGCAAATTCAAACAGATGATCACCAGAGACCTGCAAAAATGGGTTCGACAAGGCGTTCTGTGGTCTGTTGTGAACCCCTTGCAACAAGAACTCATCTCCGTTGGTTTCAAAGACCACTTACTCGATTTCCAAATTGCTCAAGATGAAACCAAGATCAAACAAAAACTTGAAGAGTGGAGCTCGAAACTAGACGCTGACCGCCTTTTCTCCACATTTCAAACGCGTCTGGAAGAAGTTCTGCAACTTCCCGAACCCGTACAACTAACCCGTTGGGTTCATGGCAAGGATTTCTGGAAGGGTCGAGTCCAACCTGTACTGCGCCTCCTTATGGGTCAGCGTAACAATTGGGATACACCCTACGACATCGAGCTCTGGCAACATCTCAAACTCCCCGGCGAACTCATTCCCATCTTCCAAGCCATCACTCAACCACAATAAAAAGGAGTTAGACCCACACACGGGTCTGACTCCTTTTTTTCAAAACCGTCTCTACATCATGCCCTTGATCCACTCCACAACCTGTGCCCCGAGCCAGATGCCGACGATCCCAAGGATGCCCGACAGCACGGGCGGGGCCGGGAGCGGCAAGCGGAGCAGTTGAAACAGCGCCCCGACGACCCCCCCTGTTACGAGCGAGAGAAGCAGTACTTTTGCGTCCATGTCTTTCCACCTTCTTTCTCTATGGCAAGGGTTTGACGTTGACTTTCAATTCGATACGACTTTTATCCCCTGCCAGCCGCAAATTATACAACGCCTCCAACTTGCCGCCCTTCTCACTCATGTTCACAACGAGATGCGACGTGCGCGTGACGAGTTCGAACGTCCCGTGCGGGGTCTTGTACGTCCCGCTCTGCTCCTCGCCTTTGACAAGCGATTGCTTCATCACCGTCTCGCCCTGCCGAATCAACGTCACATGGCGGCCTTCGATTCGAAGCGTCGTCAGCGTCTGCCCGAGCCCGCTCTCTTCGCCTTCGCGATAGGCGATGTAGAGCGACTCGCCTTTTTGGTACAGCGTGCCTTCCGCTTCCGTGCGAAACGTCAGCCGCTCGCCGCTTTTCGCCCGTTGCTGCGACCAGACGTTGACTTGCACCGGCACTTTGTCCCCCATACCTCCAACCTCCTTGTAACTTGAAGAAAAGCAACCCCGGAACCCGGAGTTGCTTTTTTCATCGAAAAAACTATTTCTTCTGCGGTGCCAAGCCGAGCAGCACTTCGCGCACGATCTTGGATGCCAGAATCTGCGTTTGTTCTGCCGGGTCGTAGACCGGAGCGACTTCCACGAGGTCGAAGCCGACGATGTTCAGACCTGCATCGCGCATGAGGTACAGCGCTTTGAACAGTTCACGCGAGGTGATCCCGCCCGCATCGAGCGTGCCGGTGCCCGGTGCTTCAGCCGGATCGACGACGTCGATGTCGATGGTCAGGTAGATCGGACGGCCTTTGAGCTCTTCGATGCAGCCTTTGAGCGGTTCCAGCACGTCGAACGGGTAGAAGTTCGTGTTCTCACGTGCCCAGTAGAACTCTTCGCGGGTGCCGGAGCGGATGCCGAACTGGTAGACGTTTTTCGGTCCGACGATGTCGCACGCTTTGCGCAGAACGGAGGCATGCGAGTACGGCTCGCCTTCGTAGTCTTCGCGCAGGTCGGCGTGTGCATCGAATTGGATCACGACGAGGTCCGGGTACTTTTCATGGAACGCACGCACCGGGCCCCAGGTGACGAGATGCTCGCCGCCAAGACCGATCGGGAACTTGCCGTCATCGAGCAAGCCTTTGACATACTCATAAATCTGGTCAACCGATTTCGCCGGGTTGCCAAACGTCAGCGGGATGTCGCCTGCGTCGAAGTAGGAAACTTCTTCGAGGTGTTTGTCCAAGTACGGGGAGTACTCTTCCAAGAGGATCGAAACTTCACGTACGCGTTGCGGGCCGAGACGAGTGCCTGCACGGAACGAAACCGTCCAGTCCATCGGCATGCCGTAGATGACGGTGTCCGCTTCGTCGTAGTTCGAGGTCGCGCCGATGAATTCGCGTCCGCTGTAGGCCGGGTCGTGTTTCATACGGTGGATGCTCATGTTATTTCAACAGCTCCCCTACGAATTTCGGCAAGGTGAAGACCGTTTTGTGCATCGCTTTGTGGTAGTACTTGGTGCCTTCCGGTTCGATCAGGCTCGCTTCGTCCACTTCCAGCGGATCGTACTTCTTGGAACCCATCGTCCAAGACCAGAGGCCGGACGGGTAGGTCGGGATCGACGCAGTGTAGTAGCGGGTGATCGGGTAGATCGACGCGATGTCTTTGAACACGCGGGTGATCAGCTCGGAGTTGAACCACGGGGATTCGGATTGAGCGACCATGATGCCGTCGTCCTTCAGCGCTTCGTAGATGCCTTGGTAGAAGTCGCGAGCGAACAGACCGACAGCCGGGCCGACCGGTTCGGTGGAGTCGACGAGGATGACGTCGAACGAGTTTTTGTTGTCATGGATGTACTTGATGCCGTCCACAACTTGTACATCGACGCGCGGATCGCTGAGCTTGCCTGCGATTTCCGGCAGGTATTCCTTGGAGACTTCGATGACGCGACCGTCGATTTCCGCGAGAACGGCGGTTTCAACAGACGGGTATTTCAACATTTCACGGATCGCACCGCCGTCACCGCCGCCGACGACGAGGACGCGCTTCGGGTTCGGGTGGGTGTTCATCGCGAGGTGGGTGATCATTTCATGGTAGACGAACTCGTCTTTGTCGGTGGTCATGACCATGCCGTCGAGGACGAGCATCTTGCCCCATTGCAGCGTGTCGATCAGGTCGATGCGTTGGAATTCCGATTGCTCGGTGTGAATCGTTTTGCCAATTTTCGCGGTGATGCCGTAGTTCTCGGTTTGTTTCTCCGTGTACCAAAGTTCCATGTTGAGAGAACCTCCTTAGGGTATGTATGTCAACTTGCAGGTCGATGCTGATAGAAAAGGCAGACGGTAGGTATTATACCAAAATTATTGGTAAAATAAACAGCTTTTTCTCATTCTCACCAAGGAATTCTCGTATGATTCCACCTTGACTGGTTCATACTGGCGAATTAGGAATCCAAACAGGGAGGAGACGCTATGAAAACTCCTTACATCGAAGAGCTGGAAGACAACGTCGAAACCCACAGGCCCCCGCGAAAAAAACCCCGCCGCCGCGGTCCGGCGATGTGGTTTTGGAAAGCACTGGTCATCTTTCTCATGTCCACGATCGCGTTCGGGGCTTTCTTCTACTTATACTTGCGCTATTCCGACTTGCCTCCAAACAAAATTGCCAACCCGTCCGCCCTCGTCGCGGGCGACGGCAGCCTCTTGACCAACCTCGTCAAAGGAACGGACAGCAACCGGATCAAAGTCCCGCTCGCCGACATCCCCACGTTCATCATCGACGGGACGCTGGCGGTAGAAGACCAGCAGTTTTACCACCACAACGGCATCAACCCCGCCGGGATCGCCCGCGCTCTCTGGGTCGATCTCAAAAGCGGACAAGTCGTCGAAGGCGGCTCCACGATCACCCAACAGCTCGCCAAGAATTTGTTCCTCACCCAAGACCAGACTCTCACGCGCAAACTGCGGGAAGCGATGCTGACGATCCAACTGGAGATGAACTACTCCAAAGACGAGATCTTGGAGCAATACCTCAACGTCATCTACTACGGCCACGGCGCATACGGCGTGGAGATGGCGGCGAAGACCTATTTCAACAAGGACGTCCAAGACCTCGACCTCGCGGAGTCCTCGTTGCTCGTCGGCCTGCCGAAGGGCCCGAGCCTCTACGATCCGTTCCTCGACTTCAACAAAGCCAAGGAGCGTCAAAAAATCGTGCTCGACCTCATGGTCGGCCAAGGCTACCTCACCCAAGCGGAAGCCACACGAGCCTTTGCGGAAAAAATCGAACTCGCCCCGCAAAAAACACCGACCGGCACCGCGCCGTACTTCACGGATTTCGTGTCCTACCAACTGAAAAACACTTACGGCATCTCCGACGACGACCTCTACCGGGGCGGTCTGAAGATCCAGACCACGCTCGACCCCAAGATGCAAGCGGCCGCCGAACAAGCCGTCCAAGACCAATTGAAAAAACTCCCGGCCACGTCGCAGAACATGCAGGTCTCGCTGATCGCCATGGACCCGAAAACGGGCGCCGTCAAAGCGATGGTCGGAGGCAAAGACTACAAACAAAGCTCCTTCAACCGCGCGCTCGCCAAGCGCCAACCGGGGTCCGCTTTCAAACCGGTCGTTTACTTGACGGCGCTGATGAACAACTACACCCCTGCCACACGAATCAAAAGCGAGCAGACCACGTTCACTTACAAAGACGACCAAGGGCAAGAAAAAACGTACGACGTCCACAACTACGGCAACTCGTATCTCCACGACTACATCCCGTTCCGGCAAGCCATCGCCCGCTCGGACAACGTCTTCGCCGTGACGACGATCATGGACATCGGGCCGGAGAAAGTCATCAACACCGCGAAAGCATTGGGCTTGACGGGCGACATGAAGCCGTACCCGTCGCTTGCGCTCGGCGTGTTTCCCGAATCGCCGCTGGAGATGATCAAAGCGTATGCCCCGCTTGCCAACGGCGGGTACAAAGTCAACCCGCATGTCGTCCAACAGATCGAAGACGCAAGCGACCGAACCATTCGCTCGTTTGAAGAGCAGCGGGAATCGATCCTCGACCCCGGCGTCTCGTACATCCTCACCGACATGATGAAATCGGTCTACACCTCGCCTGAAGGCACCGGCTACCGCGTTCACAGCATGTTCGACCGACCGGCTGCCGGCAAATCGGGAACGACCGATACAGACGCGTGGATGATCGGCTACACCCCGGACCTCATCACCGCCGTCTGGGTCGGTTATGACAAAGACCAACTGCTTTCGCCTACAGAGTCGTATGTCGCAGCTCCGATCTGGGCGCAGTTCATGAACGCCGCACACCAAGGAATTGAACCTCATGACTTTGCGCAACCGAGCAACGTTTCTGAACTCTACATCGACCCGCATACAGGCCAGTTGGCGACGGAAAACTGTCCGGAGAAGCAACGCGAGTTTTTCCTCACCGGGTCGGAGCCGACCGAATGGTGTGAAACGCACCCCTCGGTGACAAGCACGGCGAAGAACATTACCAACAAGACCGAGTCCGGGCTGAAGTCGTTCTGGAACTGGGTCACAGGCAACTGAATACAGTAGGAGTAAAATAGGCGGGTCGGCGCAAAACCGACCCGCCGTTTGCTTGACCTAGCTACATCACGAGGGTATTGTAAAAGTATTCGAACATAGGGTTTGGAGGGAAACCGAAATGGCTTTTGGACTGTCAGACCGGGTCAAGAACATCGCCCCGTCCCCGACGCTTTCCATCGACACCAAAACGAAAGCGATGATCGCCGACGGCATCGACGTGATCAACTTGAGCGTCGGTGAGCCGGACTTCGGCACGCCGGAGGTTGCTTGTGTGGCAGGGAAGCTCGCCATCGACCAACAATTCACCAAGTACACCGCCGTGCCGGGCATCGTGGAACTGCGCAAGAAAATCGCGGAGCAACTCGCGACCAAGGGCCTTTCCTACACGGCCGACGACATCCTCGTCTCGTCCGGCGCGAAGCATTCGCTGTACAACGCCTTCATGGCGCTGTGCAACCCCGGCGATGAAGTCATTATGCCGGCTCCGTACTGGGTTTCCTATCCGGAGATGGTTCGCCTCGCCGAAGGAGTTCCCGTTGTGATCCCGACCGACGAGAGCACCGGATTCAAGATCACCCCGGCACAGCTTGAAGCGGCAGTTACCGCGAAGACCAAAGTTCTGCTCCTCAACTCTCCGAGCAACCCGACGGGTGCCGTCTACACGCCGGAAGAATTGCAAGCTCTGGCTGAAGTCATTCGCAAGCATGACTTCTATGTGATCTCCGACGAGATTTACGACCAGTTGGTCTACGGTGTTGAGCAGGTTTCCATCGCAAGCCTTGGCGACGACATCAAGCAGCGCACGATCGTCGTCAACGGGTTCTCCAAGTCCTATTCCATGACCGGCTGGCGGGTCGGCTACTTGGCGGCAGACCGAGCGATCGTCAAAGCGATGACGTCGTTCCAAAGCCATACCACGGCCAACCCCGCTTCGATTTCGCAAAAAGCGGCCGTAGCCGCCCTCGATCACCAAGACGAGACGATGGTGCCGGAATTCCGCTGGCGTCGAGACTATGTGTTGGAGCGTCTGCGTGCGATGCCGTATGTGACCTGTGATGCACCGTCCGGGGCGTTTTACGTATTCCCGAACTGTGCGGGCACGTTTGGCTTGTCGTACCAAGGCAACGCCATCAACAACTGCGATGATTTCGCAGCGTTGCTCTTGGAGCAAGCGAACATCTCGCTCGTCCCGGGCTCCGGTTTCGGCGCGCCCAACAACTTCCGGATCTCCTACGCCACCTCCCGCGACAACCTCGCCAAAGCCATGGACCGCCTCGAAGCGTTCCTCAAACAACTGCAATAATACACAACCTAAAAAGAGCACGCCTCTACCAAGGCCGCTCTTCAAGAAGACACGTTTCAAGAAGATGCCCTCAAGAAGACGCTCTTCAGGATGACGCTCTCATGGAGTGCCTTTTCAAGAAAGTCTGTCTTCAATAAAAAAAGCCGTTTCGACGCTGAGCGTCCGAAGCGGCTTTTTTTATGTCGTACCACGGTTATTTTTTATCCGACATCTCGTCGATCTTCCAGGTGCCGTCTTTTTGTTTCACCACGTGGAATTGTTTTTTGTACGAAACGGTCATTTCATGCACGTCTCCGTGCTCGCGTACACCGTCGACTGTCCAATCAGCGTAGACAGTGAACTCTTCCTTGCCATCCTTCAACATATCCAGTTGATTAAACGTAATCTTCTTGACAATGTGCCGCTCATTCGCCATCAGTCGCTGCTGCATCACCGCCGTTTGCTGGCTCATCTGCTGCGACAACAGCGGATCGGCCAAGCCTTTGGAAAGCAAATCGTGCAACTGTGTAGTCGTCTGTGCTTGCCACGCATCATAAATCGCTTGGTGCGCTTGCTTAAACTCTGTCAGTTTCTGCTCCTGTGTTTCTCCACTTCCCCCACAGCCGAGCAGCCCCCAAATCATCACCAAAATCCCCAACAACGCCCCAATTCCGCGCTTTTTCCCGCTCCAGAACATCCTCTGCCGCCTCCCTTTTTCTTCTATTATAAACGACCAAACTCGCCATTCGTAGATACTAAACGGAACCCCTCCCTAATTTAATAATGTTAAATCAAAAACAGCATCTGTGTCAAACTTTCCGTTGACTTTTCGGACTTCGTGGATTATATTTTAGACACATTCGACAATTCTGTGTTCGTCGAGTAAAAAGGGGGAGGTACTGAAATGAAAAAGCAAAAATTGGTTGCCTTTGCTGTGGTTTCGTCTCTGACCGCAGCCACCATGCTGTCCGCGCCTGTTGTATCCGCGAAGTCGTTGACCTCGACGACCGCTGAACCGGCTGTCGCTGCTGCAAACACCCAAGAGCAAGTGTTCTCTGCTGAAACGATCGAAACGGATGTTGCAAAAGCTCTGCAAGCCAAGGGCATCGTTGCGAAACAACCGGAACCGAAGAAGCAGAAAAACCCGAATTCCCGCCCGACTCACAAAAGCGTGGAAGATCGCTTGACCCTCAACCCGACACAAAACAACCTCGCGATCCTCGTCAAGTTCCCGGAAGAAAACGGCCATTCGCCGGTCCCGGGCTCTCCGGATGAGCGCATCCCGGCCAAATACTTCAACGACCTGCTCTACGGAACTTCCTACAACCCGTTTGAACTTCCGCAATTCACCAAGTACGCAACTGCACCGAACGGCACCCCGGCTCCGACCGACCGTACGCTGCACAACTACTACAACGAAGTTTCCTACGGCAAGCTGAACGTCACCACCCAAGACTCTCCGGAAAAAGTAGGCTGGGTAACCGCTCCGCACCCGTACTCCTACTACTTCGGCGACACCGGCTCTCTGCCGACTTCGACCTCCGATTACAACGCCAACGGTTTCGGCGACTACCCGCACAACGTACAAGGCCTCGTCGAGGACGTTGTCAAAGCGGCTGACCCGACGATCGACTTCTCCAAATATGCAGATGCAAACGGCGAAGTTCCGGGCATCTTCATCATCCACGAAGGCACCGGCGGCGAGTGGTCCACCGACCCGCAACAATTCTGGTCTCACAAATGGGAACTCAACGAGCCGCTCAAAGTCGACGGCGTCAATGTTTCCAAATATTCGATGGAACCGGAATACGGCGGCAACTTGACCGGCTTCGACGGCGAATCCTACGATCCGTCCCTCGTCTCCGGCCCGTTCGCACCGGCAGTCGGCGTCTACGCGCATGAATTCGGCCACATCCTCGGCCTCCCGGACCTCTACGACTATGGCTACGACTCCGAAGGCGTCGGCGCTTGGTCTGTCATGGCGGGCGGTTCCTGGGCTCGCTTCCCGAACTATGTGCAATACAACGGCAACACCCCGGTTCAACTCGACGCGTGGAACCGTTACTTCGCAGGTCTCGCAGATGCGGTTGAAATCAACTCTTGGAAAGGCGGCGACCTCTCCATCGCGGACGCTTCCACCTCCAACAAAGTCTACAAATACACCGTATCCGGTACCCACGGCACCGAATACTTCCTGCTGGAAAACCGCCAGCTCAAAGGCTACGACCTCGGTCTCGCTCGTTACGGCGGCGTAAAAACCGGCCAGTTCAACGACAAGATGCACGGCTTGGTCGTGTACCATGTCGACGACAACGTCCTGCAACGCAACTTCTGGCGTCCGGACGAAGGCCAAGATGCAAACGCAGACCGTCGCGCGTACAACCCGGTTGACATGTACACCGACACGAACGAATGGCACTACGGCGTAGGCATCGTCCAAGCGGACGGCCGTTTCGACCTCGAAAACAACATGAACGCAGGCGACGCAGGCGACGTGTTCCCGGGCACCTCCGGCAAAACCACCCTGCAATTCGGCAAAGACTTCTACAGCGGCTCCTACTACCAGCCGATCACGATGCTCAAGCTGACCGACATCGCGGAGAAAAACGGCGTCATCACCACCAAAGTTCGCCCGTAGTTCCCGCTCCACCCAAAAAGAGCCTCCACACGCCGATGCGTGCGGAGGCTTTTTTTACTTCTCGTCGTCTTCGTAGCAGCCTGCGGTCCCGCTGAGCTTGCCGGAACCGTCGGCAAACCGGCCGTCGTTCGTGATCTTGATCATACCGGCCGTTTCCAACTCGCCCAACACTTCGAAGAGGTTGTCCCGTTTGTCGCTCGGGAGTTCTCTTACGAAATTGTTGATTTGATCGGCCGGCACGTTTTGCGTGAAGTGAACGCCTCCGTGGTTTGCATAAAAGTCTTGGTGCACGTCTTTTTTGCGCGTCATGTGCGTCCCTCCCCTGAATTTTGTCTCGGACGTAGTGTATCCGCCCACACGCCGGTTCATGCTCTTCCATATCCTATAGGGAACATGACCCAGCTCGGAGGTGTACCCCTATGGCCGGAAGCAAGAAAAAGGGCCGCAAGACGCTCGAAAAACGCGTGCGTACGCTCCAAGCGTGCCTCGCCACCCTCGAATCGTCCCAACCGACCTACGAGACAACCAAACGCATCCTCGAAGCCGAAATTGAACTCGCCAAAGCCGAACTGAAAACAGCCCCCAAAGCCAAAGCCAAATCCTCGCCCACCAAAAAAAGCGCCGGCAAGTCTCTGCCCGCCGCCAAGCCGAAATCCAAGCGCTCGCCGTTGCCCGGCGGTGCTTCGTTCCCCAGTTTCCAACTGCCCAATCCCAAGAGTCCGACGTTCGCCGAAGACTCGATGAAACACCTCGGGACACTGCGCAACCACCTCAAGAAATACCACGGCTACATGAGCCGTGCCGATCAGATGTTTGACGCCCTGCACGGTGTCGGAACGCATCTGCACAAAGAGGGCGTGCTGCCCAAAGTCATCGGCGGCAAGTTCAAAGACATGACCGCCGGAGAGTGGTCGACGCTGTTGATGGCGCTGATGAACTCCCCGCTGGCCGGCTTCCTGCTCGGCGGCGGAGGCAACTCCGGCGGATCGGAGCAATCGGAGGAGAAACAAGAGGACGGTCAGTAACTCGACCGTCCTCTTTTTCTCGAACACGCGCACAAAAAAAAACCGGCCCCTCGGCAGGGCCGGTTTTTCACTCGCGATCGGGGGCGAGCAACCACAACAGGACGAAGATAATCAGGAACGCCACCGCAAACCGCCAGAAGCGGTCGCTTGCGGCCGATGCCGGAGGAGGTGCGAACGGGGACGGCAGGGAAACTTCCACGCCGTCAAACCCGATCTCGCCCTCCGACCGCCGCCGTTGTTCCCGCTCGTCTCGCTTGCGACGTTTGGAGCGTCCCATGAGCTTGAACTAGTCCTTCGGCTTGATGAACTTCTGCATTTCTTTGAGCGTTTTGTCGTCGACTTGGCCTTTGCCGTACTTTTTGACCAGGTCTTCCACGTTGGCGTTCGGGTTGCCGCCTTTGGTTGCATCCTTGTACGCTTTCATGAATTGGTTCAGTCGATCTTCGTTGACCGGGATCTTGAGTTGTTCCGCGAATTTCTTCGCCATTTCTTTGACCGCTTCCGGGTCTTTCCAAGTGTCCGGGGTTGTTTTTTGAACTTGACCGAGCATCCCGAGCAGACCGCCTTTGTTGACGTTTTTCAGACGGTCTTTAAGTTGATCTCCGAGACTCGGAGGCGTCGTTTGCTGGTTGTTGTTGGCTGTGCCTTGCGCTTTGGATGTGTTTTTGGACGTGTTTTTGCCTTTTTTCGGCATGTGTCAATTCCCTCCTCTGCTCCGATGAATCCCTACCAGTCTATGGATGGGAGGGGGTTCTTGCCACGCATGGCACGCCCATTTTTGCCGATACTAAGCCCTAAGGAGGTGTTGTATCTATGAACGGATGGTATGGCTTCATCAACCGCATGAATCTCTTGCTTTGGATCACCGTGATTCTCCTCGCCCACTTGATGCTGTACCTGTTCCTCGGCACCGATCATTGGCTGTTTGCGACGATTGCCGCAACGGCCGTCTACTCCGTCATCCTCCTCTCCTTGAAAGTTTTGGCCCGCAATAAAAATCGGAGCGCTCTTTGAGGGCGCTCCTTTTTCCCTTCTTGACAGATCGGAATAAATGGCGTTATTATTTGTTTCGGGAGGCGAAATAAATATGCAAACTGAAAAAAATCCCGTAGTGGCGCGGTGGGTTACCGTGTTCGCTACGTTTTTGGCCTTTATGGGCATCGGGGTTGTTGACCCGATTTTGCCGATCATTGCCGAACAGATCGGAGCAACGCCCACGCAAGTCGAGTTGCTGTTCACGGCCTACATTCTTACGATGGCAATCATGATGATTCCGGCCGGTCTTGCCGCCAGCCGATTCGGAGATAAACGAATGATGACGATCGGTCTGGGCGTCGTCACCGTGTTCGCACTGCTCTGTGGATTTTCCAACGGCATCCCGCAGTTGACGCTCTTTCGCGCCGGCTGGGGCTTGGGGAACTCGATGTTCTTCGCCACGACGATGACGCTTTTGATCGCGTTGACGCCGAAAGTTCACACCGCCGTCGGGCTCTATGAAGCGGCGATCGGGCTTGGCATGGCGGGCGGTCCGCTCGTCGGCGGGTTGCTGGGCGGACATTCGTGGAGATATCCGTTCATCGGGACGGCCGTGTTGATTTTCTTCGCGTTCTTGCTCGTGATCTTCTTCGTCTACGAACCGGCGGCCAAAGTGAAGCGACAAGTGGCGGGGATGAGCGAATTGGTGCATCTGATAACGCACAAACCGTTCCTGCGCGTGGCGTTGTCGGGGATGTTCTACTACTATGGATTCTTCGTGATCCTCGCGTACTCGCCGTTGGTTCTGAAGATGACGGCGATTCAACTGGGCTTCGTGTTTTTCGGCTGGGGGTTGGCGCTGGCGTACGGATCGGCGATGCTGTCCCACCAGTTGGAACGCAAGTTCAAACCGCAGAGCATCTTGCCGGTCGCTCTGTTGTGTTTCGCCATCGCGACGGGGCTGTTGTACTTCTCGACGTCGATGACGTTCTCCATCGTGCTGATCGTCGTGTCGGGTCTCGCTTCAGGGCTGAACAACGCGCTGTTCACTTCGCACATCATGGAAGTCTCGCCGTATGAGCGCAGCATCACGTCCGGCGTCTACAACTTCGTCCGTTGGTTGGGGGCGGCGATCGCTCCGGTGCTTTCCGGCTATATCGGGCACAACGTCGGTGCCACCGTGCCGTATGCGGTGGCCGGAGTGGTGGTGCTGGTCGGGACGATCTTGATCGCAGCCAGAAAACGTACACCTGTACAAGTGTAAAATAAGAGGAGCATCCCGTTCGGAGATGCTTCTTTTTTTCGTCGTTACTAGGTTTACTGTCTATTTAAAAGGCTAGATTTGATATATAATGGAAGCATGTGTCGAATCTTACCGGGGGGAACAATCGATGTTTCTACGAAACCTGAAAGTTGCAAGCAAGCTGTGGGTGTTGATTGGGGTCGGGGTGCTGTTTCTGTTGGCAACCGGCGGTGTGAGTACCTATTATGCCAACCAGATCGCAGCCGATTCGCAATCGATGTACCAAGACCGTCTGTTGCCTGTGCAGTGGATCGGCCAGGTTCGGACCAACAACCGGACCGTGGACACAGATCTCGTCGAAATGGTCTTGACCACCGACAAAGCCGAGGTACAACGGCTCAATCAAGATATCGAGAACCAAAAGCTAACCAACGCAAAGTTGATACAGGAGTACGAAGCAACGAATCTTGATCCCAAAGAAGTAGAACTGTTGGAGCAATACAAAACCCAATTGTCGACCTACCAAAAAATGCGTCAGAACGTGATCGACTTTTCTCTCGCAGGCAAACAAAGTCAAGCGTATGGCATTTTTGACAAGGAAGTTCGTCCGGTGCGAGAGACTTTGTCCGCAACCCTTACGAAACTCGGCGATTACAACGCCGAAGTCGCCAGCAACTTGTACGTGAAAAGCGATGGAGATGTGAAAAAAGCCTCGCAGATTTCCTTGGGCCTGCTCGTCGCCGCTCTGGTGCTGATGGTTGTCATCGGGATGCTGATCGCCCGCACGATCACCAAACCGATTCAACGCTTGCAAGCGCTCATGGCGCAGGCACGCGGCGGCGATCTGACCGTGGCTGGTATCGTCAAGTCCAAAGACGAGATCGGTCGCTTGACCGCCGACTTCAACGAGATGATTCTCGGGTTCAACGGCGTCGTGCTGACGTTGAACGAAACGGCGGTATCGCTTGCCGCCAGCGCCGAGCAGTTGAACGCAACCACCAACCAAACGTCGCATGCGACAAATGAGATTACGAACGCCATCCAAGACATGTCGCAGGGCGCGGAAGTGCAGATGCGCGGGGCGGAAGAGACGAATTCGACGATGCGTCAGATGAGCGAAGGTCTGCAACGTGTCGCCGAATCGGCGAATCTCGCCACCGAATCGTCGAGTGTCGCAACCCGTGAGTCGGAAACCGGTGCAAGCGCGGTCCACAAAGCGGTCGAACAGATGACTTCAATCCGCGAAACGGTCGGCATGTCGGCCGAACTCGTGCAGGCCTTGGGCGAGCGCTCGCGTGAAGTCGGACAAGTCGTGGAGCTGATCACGGAAGTTGCCAACCAAGTCAACCTCTTGGCGTTGAACGCGGCGATTGAAGCGGCGCGCGCCGGCGAGCATGGTAAGGGCTTCTCCGTTGTCGCCGACGAAGTGCGTCAACTCGCGGAGCAATCGCGCGGTGCGGCAACGTCGATTCACACGATCATCGAAGAGATGCAGCGCAACACCGACCAAGCCGTTCTGGCGATGCAAGCGGGGACTGCGGAAGTGGAGAAGGGCATGGAAGCGGTGCAACAGGCGGGAGAGTCGTTCACACGCATCCTCAGCATGACGCAGGACGTCGCGAGCCAGATCGAAGACGTCTCCGCATCGGTCGAAGAGATGTCGGCCGGCTCCGAAGAGATCGCGTCTTCGGTGGACTATATGGCCGATATCGCCAACCAGTCCGCGCAGAACTCGCAGATGGTCGTCGCCGCGTCGCAAGAGCAGTTGGCTTCCGTCGAAGAAGTCGCCAACTCGACGGCACAACTGTCGCAGATGGCGGTGGAGTTGCAAGAGATGATCGCCCGTTTCAAAGTACAAGCCTAGGAAAAAGTCCCACATCCGTCCTCGGAGTGGGACTTTTTTTGGATTCGTTACAATCTAAGAAATGTATCGTATACTTAGTATAGGTCTTGAAAAACCTCAATCGACAGGGAGACGACCATGAAGACGAAATACATCGCCGTGACAGCTGTCGCGATCCTTCTGGGGAGTCTGGCTTGGTTCAGCGACCACACCCAATTGGAAAGACAGGCCCTAGCCACAGACGGAATCACATTAGATGTACCCGATCATGACCCTCAGATTGCACAGAGTGACGCCATTGCGAGTGCGCGGAGTGCTTACGGAGACTTGATCTCCAAGGAGACGGACGTTCATGTGGAGTACTGTCTGGTGAGCAACACACATCTCACCTCGGCCAAGGTCAACCGACGCTTGGAACGGACTCCGGCGTACATCGTCCGATTCACCCGCACCACCCCCTCGACCGGACCCTCCGTCCGCGTGGTCCATGTGATTGTGGACGCGAGCAGTGGAGAGGCGTTGCAGGCTTATTCGAATCAGTGAATGTCCAAGGAGGTGCCCCGCTCGGCGGGACACCTCCTTTTTTTACGCGAGTTTGCGTTCTCGTTTCTGTTTGATCTCCGGTTTGACCGAACTCAGGCGCACTTGACGCATCTCCATGTAGGTGCTGAAAAGCAAGACGAACATCACCAGCACATAGACGACTCCACAGGTCCATCCGACTTTGGCGATGTCGCGTCCAAGCAGGGCTCCGAGCCCGATGCATACAAAACAGAACGCGAGCCCCCCCAGCGAGCACAACGCCCACGTCTTCATCCGCACGCGGTCGTACCACTTGGCGTCCGGGCCGTTTCGTCGCTCTTGCTCCTTGGCTTGAATCTCCAGATCGGTTTGCCTCTCCCGATGATCGCGCTTTTGCCGAGCCAAGAGGATGAACAACAGGATGGTAATCGGGAGCTGCATCCCCACCACGAGGAGGATCGAGCCATAGTTGCCGAAGTCAAACACTTCCACCACGCTGTGAAACGCCATCGCGGTCGTCGTGAGCAACAACCACCCGAACTGGCGGCAGTACAGATTCAGTGTCGTTCGCTTGGTGAACGAATTCAGCCCGATGAGGAACGCGGTGAAGATGAAGCACACTTTCAGAACGAACGACGGCAACCAGACGCTGAACATCACCAACTCCAAGCGATCCAGATAGTCGGTGATGTGGATCTGCTCGACGAGCGTGTAGTTCGGGTACATCATCCGGCCCGCCACCGTCGAGCCCAATACGCAGATGCAGATGAACATCAAGAGCGTCAGACCCACACCGGCGAGGGTCACGCCGAATTTGACCGCGGAGTGAATCTGTCGGCTCGCTGTGATCGTGTGCAGAAAGGCTCCCATGATCAACGTATCTCCGTACCACCCCATCGGAAGTAGATTCCCGACCAAGACGGTGGGAAAGCCGTGTCCCAAGATCGGCTCCAACCGGGCAAACGAGAATTCGTTGGTCAATAGAAACGGCATCCCGAACAATACGACCATGAACAGCGGGAACATCAAATCGTTGACCCTCGCCGCCACTTCCACGCTGCTTTTGCAGTAATACACCACGACGAGGAGGAACATGAGGATCGTGAACTCCTCCGGCGTTTTGAGCAACAGCGTCGAGTTCATGAAATCGGCAAAGCCCCGCGTGTCCCGCACCAGCACCATCCAGATGAAAAACAGGAACAGGGCGTTGATCAGCCCGCCCCCGAATCGCCCGCAGAGGAGAAAGTTGATCTCAAACAGATTTTTCCCCGGAAATCGTCGAGCGCACTGGCAGAGAAAGTACGCGATGTAAAACGCATACGCCATGCCCAACGCTTGCGAAAACCAAGCGTCGAGCTTGGCGAGTTCCATCAGGGACTTCGGAAGCGATACGAGGCCGCCGGAGATGAGGACGGTGGCAATCATCCACGCAAATTGACGTTGGTTGAGCATGTGAACTTGTTTTCGTTCGGCCATGTTGCCTCAACTCCTCAAGTTTTGGGTGATTTGGTGGAACCACGGGGCGATCTCGTACACGACGAGTTCGGTCGGCATCGGGACGTGGACATTGGCATAGGAGCAGACGAAAAACGAGGAGGCGCAGAGGGCGATGCCCCAATAGATGCCCTTTTCGGCTTTTTTGGCATGCTTCAATTCCTTTTTGTCCCCCCAAAGCGTGGCGAGGAATCCCCCGGTGAACACAATTACATAGCCTAACGTCATTCCGTTACCTCCTTCTTGGCGATGTTCTCCGAGATTAGACCGACACGGGCGACTTCGGTGTTCACGGAGATCTTAAACTCTGCTTTTTGGAGTTCGGCATACCAGTGTTTCTCGTATTTGTCTTGCCATTGGCGCGGGTAGTTGCGGGCGATGACCAACCCGAGTTGACCGGAATCGGACTTGTGGTTTTTGATTTCGGCGATGGCGGCTTGTACGCTCTGTTTGATTTTTTGGTCGAACACACCCTCCACTTTTTGGATGTTCTCCGACATGCCGAAATCGATCCCCTGTTCGGCTTCGGTGATGTAGCAGTTGGCGTTGATCCGCACGTCGAACGTGATGTGGTCCGATCCCAGATGGGGGATGACTTCTGATTTGCCTTTGTAGACGTTGATGGCGATCTTCCCGAACTGTTTGTTCTCAAACGATGTGGTGTAAGGTTTGAATCGCTGCCGAATCCAGTAGATGCCCTGAGCGGCTTCGTCTTGGATCGGGCCGACGTAGCGGTCATCGTGGAACTGCGCGTAGCCGATGAATTGGGTTTCGGTCGATTTTTGCTTGCCTTTGGTGGTCTGGACCGGCATCATGAGCGGAATCAACGGGTCGGTGCCGACCTGGCTGAGTTCTTGGGCGACGTCCTTCATGTTGATTTCGATCATGTTGTCCGACTGAAGGATTTCGCGCATCGCTTCTGCGGAGAACCGTTCGAATTGCGGTTGCGCGTTGAGCAGGTCGTAGCCTTTGCCCTTGGCAATGACGATGTTGGAGGTCAAGCGGTTCTCCGGCACGCGCGCCACGACGTCGAAGATTTCCCGGATGCCTTGTTTGGCAAGTTCTTCGCCGATGATCAGCACCCGTCGATGTGCAAAAAACAGTTGCCGCGACAGTCGCGCTTGTTGGCGAGCGTTGGCTTCCCGGATGGTGTTCCCCGTTTCGGAGTCCACATAGTAGCTTTTCTGACCGCTCGTTCCGCCGCCGCCGCCGTTGGAACCGCCCATCTGTCCGGGCAACGCCATCTGGCAGGTGACGCGGTATTTGCCGTCGGGGTCGAGGTCAAACGCCGTCGAGACGACGATGGCGATGTCGTTGATTTCGGTGCGGTCCCAGCATCCGAAGGAGAAGGGCAACGTGGATAAGATCAGAATCAAAAGCAGGCGGGAGGAGTTGCCGAGTGTCTTTTTCTTCGATGAACTCATGCGTCAGACTCCCCCTCAACGCTCGGGTGAGGGATGCCGATCCCTTTTTGCCCCGAGGTGCTGTCCACGTCCTCGATCATTTGTTTGCCGGCGCGGCGTGTATCTTGAATGTCGAGGAACGACGGGCGCTTCGACATCTCCGTCCACGGCGCACGGATCAGGACGTCGCGCAGGTCGTTTGACGAGAGCGGGCCTGTCGGAGAGAGATACGGGATGCCAAACGAGCGCAAATTCGCCATGTGCCCGAGGATGAACATCACACCGATCAAGATGCCGTACATGCCGAAAATCGAAGCCAAGATCATCAGCGGGAAGCGCAGCATACGCAACGTAATCGCCGCGTTGTAGCGCGGGATGGTGAACGAAGCAATCCCGGTGATCGAGACGATGATGACCATCGGGGCTGACACGATGCCCGCTTGAACGGACGCTTGCCCCACGACGAGGGCTCCGAGGATGGAGACGGCTTGGCCGACCGTTTTGGGCAAGCGCACCCCGGCTTCGCGCAATGCTTCGAAAGCGATCTCCATGATGAACGCTTCCACGACGGCGGGGAACGGGATGGTTTCGCGGGCCGCCGCCACCGAGAGCAAGAGGGTGGTCGGTAACATGCTTTGGTGAAACGTTGAAATGGCGATGTACAGCGACGGCATCAGCAACGCGATGAAGAGAAACACGTACCGCAACCAGCGGATGAGCGTCGCCATCTGGAAGCGCTCGTAGTAGTCCTCGTTCGCTTGGAGCAGTTGCCAGAACGTCGTCGGCACGATGAGTACAAACGGAGTGCCGTCGACAAAAATAGCGACCCGCCCTTCGAGCAACGAGGCCGCCACCGTGTCGGGCCGCTCCGAGTATTGAACTTGCGGAAACGGCGAGTAGGTGCTGTCTTGGATCAGTTCTTCAATGTAGCCGGATTCCAGCACGCCGTCGATCTGAATGTTCGAGATGCGTCCGACGACTTCGTCGACCGTCGCGGGGTCGACGATGCCTTCCAGATAGGCGATGGCGATGGAGGTGTTCGTCTGGTTGCCGACGACCATCGCTTTCATCTTCAAGTTGGGGGTTTTCAGCTTGCGGCGAAGCAAAGAGGTGTTCGTGCGAAGATTCTCGATGAATCCTTCACGCGGGCCGCGGACGACCGCTTCTGTCTCAGGCTCCGAGATCGAGCGGGTGCTCATCCCGCGCAACCCGAGCAGCAGCGCTCGTCCATTGCCCTCGATGAACACGCCGGTGTCACCGCCCAGCACGGCGAGCAACAAGTCTCCGTAGTTGTCGACGTCGTCCAGTTGGGAAGCGGGCACCGATTCGGAGGCCAGACGTTCGGCGTTGCCGACTCCCCCTTCGTCAATCATCATCGCCTTGAGCGTGCGGTTGACTTCCGCCGTGTCGATCAACCCGTCCACGAACAGGGCGAACGCTTCACGGGAACCTTCGATCCGAAACGGTCGGATGATGCAATCGGAGCAGTCACTGAAGAGGTACTCCAAGTATCTGCGGTTGTCGTTCAAGTCATGGTGGATCGGGATCTCGCGAAGTTGTTCCACATACTGACGGTTGAGCGCGTCAAACTCTTCCTCGCGGTCGTTGTGCTGCTCGCGGTCTTCGTCTTGCTTCGAGGTCGTCCGTTCTTCCGGCCTGTCTTGGAGCGAGTTTCGCTTCCTGCGAAACCGTCGATACATGGAATCACCTCCTTTGCATGGTACGGGTAGTATGTGTTGGAAGGTATAAAAAAACCCCCTTTCGATGTGGGAAAGGGGGGTTCGGTCGTACCGTCAGCGCGTGCTTCGTGCAGCGGCGAGCGCGAGCAGGGCCCAGCCGACGAGGAAGCACACTCCGCCAAGCGGGGTGATCGCACCGAGGATGGTGATGTTGGTGATCGCCAAGATGTAGAGCGAGAACGAGAACAGCAAGATGCCGACAAAAAACAGCCAGGCGGCTGCGTTCAGCAGTTTCGGACTCTTCGGGAACTTGTCGGCCATCAGGGCGACGAACAAGATCGCGAGGGCGTGGATCATGTGGTAATGCACACCGGTCTCAAAGGTGGATTGCAAGTTGTTCTCCACGAGCACCGGTTTCAACGCATGTGCGCCGAACGCGCCGATGGCAACGGAAAGCAGCATCATCACGCTGCCGAGAGAGACGAATTTTTTCAACATGTAGGTTCCCTCACTTTTGTGGGTTTCGGTTCTATGATAGCAGAAAAAAAGCAACCTCGGGGAGGTTGCTTCGTGACGCTTTTATGTCTGCTTGCCCTCCGGCGGGCGGTTCTCGGGGAGAAGTTCCGCGCGAACTTCAAAATGTTCGCGGTGGAGGATCTCGGCGAGGTGCTCAAGCGGTGTGGTGGCCACTTCGCGGTAGAGTCTGCGCGTGTAGAGGTGGCGGGCGTTGGGGAGTTCTCGTTTTAAGATCGTGCGCAGTTTGTTGCCGGGGCCGTCGGCGTCGACGAGGATGTAGACGTCGTCCTCGTCGACCAAAGGCCAGATCAACGCTTCCAACTTGTCATCGCTCATCGTGCCGTATGTCAGCACGAATTCCACCGGCTCGGTCAGAACTTGCAAGAGCCGGGTACGGTCGGTTTTGCCTTCGACGACGAGGATGCGCGGCGGGTGCGACATGAGTCGTTACTCGCCTTTTTTCGTGGCGATCGGGTTTTCAGGGTAGGACACCCAGTCGCTCCAGCTTCCCGCGTAGAGTTTGACGTTTTGGAACCCGGCTTCGCGCAGGGCGAGGATGTTCGGCGTCGCGGTGACGCCGGAGCCGCAGTAGACGATGATCTCGTCGTCGGCGTGTACGTCTGCGAAGCGGGCGCGTTGGGCGTCTGCCGGTTTCCATGTGCCGGCGTCTGTCAGGGAGTCTTTCCAGAAGTGGTTGACGGCAGACGGGATGTGGCCGGCGACCGGGTCGATCGGTTCTTCGAGGCCGAGATAGCGACGTTCTTCGCGAGCGTCGATGAGTGTGACGCCGGGGTTGCCGAGGCGTTTTTTCAAATCGTCGATGTGGAGAACGTGTGCGTCTTGGATCGACGGGGTGAAGGTTTTGGGTTCGGCTGTCGGGAGTTCGGACGTCGAGGGGAGACCGGCAGACTTCCAATGCGAGTAGGTGCCGTCGAGGACGAAGGTCTGCTCGTGGCCGAGGTAGCGCAGCAACCACCAGAGGCGGGAGGCCATCGCGCCGCCTTGGTCATCGTAGGCGACGACGGTGGTCGTGGCGTCGATGCCGATCCCGCCGAGTTTTGCCGCGAGTTCGTCGAGGTTCGGGAGCGGGTGGCGGCCGCCGTGCGTCTCGACTTTGGACGAGAGGTCTTGTTCGAGATCGCAGTAAAACGCGCCGGGGATGTGGTCTTGGAGATACACTTCGCGTCCGGAATGCGGTTGCCCGAGGGCGAAGCGGCAATCGAGAATTTTTACATCGGCGTCGTTCAAGTGGTCGGCGAGCCATTGCAGTGTGACGAGGTTCGAAGACATGGGGGTCACTCCTTCGTTGAGTTTGTGGTTGGTTTTATTTTACCATGTCCGAGTCGGTCGCGTTGCGTTTGACGGTGTTGGAGCCCGCGGCCGTTTCAGAGGTAGGGGCAGGTTGAGGGTTGCGTTTGCGTTTGTGAAGCGGGTCGTCAAGGTCGACGTCGTATTGGAGTTCGATGGAGTTTTTCAGGTCTTGGTTGGCTTTCCACTTCAGTTCCGCGTGTGCGGCGAGTCGCAGGAGGAATTCCTTGCGCACGAGAAAGGCGTGGACGATCGTGGCGACGATGCTCACGAGCCAGATCGGGGCAAACGTGTTCATCTGCCAAGAGCCGGAGCCATGCTGCGCTCCATAGAAGAAGAGGACCGCAAACGGCAGAAAATACACGATGCCCATGCCCCACCACTTGCGCTGGTTTGTGCGAATTCCGATGTAGAGGAACGCTGCCCAGCTAAAAAATCCGGTGAAGGCCAAGAGGATGTACCAGGACTGTGCGAGCTCCCATGCGGAGCCTTTTTTGGTAAGAGACATTTTGGGGTTCCCTCGCTTTGCTCTTATAGGAATGACATGATTTACCACTATTGTCTCACAAGTGACGGGGCTGGAAAAGGAAAAAAACACCCTGCCCGTGGGCGGAGGGTGTTTTTTGGCTAAAGGTTGACGTAGGGTCGGATGCGGTCGGCGACATGAGATTTGAGGCCGATGCAGTCTACGAATTGTTCGAGGGTGGTGAATTGGCCTTGGGTCTCGCGGATGGAGACAGCCGTCATGCCGTGGAGGAGGGTAAGGCTTGGGATGCTCGCAATTTCCTCGGCGCTTGCGGAGTTGAGGTTGATGATCGAGAGCGGTTGGGCGTGCAGGGTTTGCACGCTCGATCTCGACCTCGCTTCGTCGGTCGGTTCATCGAGGACGAAGGCGTCGATTTTTTGCGAAGTGGTCTGGCGGACAGGGCTCGGCGTTGGCGCGGCGGGTAGGTCGGAGGGAGGAGCAGGTTCGGGTACAGGGCTTGATGGCACATCAGTTCCAGCATCTGTCGCCACATTCGAAATCGCATTCAATCTCGGACCTGATGCCGGAGGTGGTGCCGCTTCAACCGTCGGGTCCGTCGTGGCCGATTCCGCCTTGGGTTCAGGTTCCGACTCGCCGATCAAGCTTTGCAAGCTCTGATACTTTCGCACTTGCTTCTCCCGTTCCTCGACCAGCAGACGCAGGTATTCCATGCGCACCAGAAACGCATGAATGATGGAGACCAGTCCGAGCACCAAGACCACCAGCGCATCCCACACCCACGAGGACGAACTCCTGTCCAAAACCAACAACAAAACCGTCGGGATCGCATACACGAAGCCCGCCATCATCCACAACGGCCGCTTCCCCCGCGCCCCAATGTAGAAAAAAGCAACCCAGTTCAAAACAAATGTAAACGTCCAAAACAGCCACAGGGAATTCTTCCAACCCCCTGCGAGCGACTTTTGATTGGTTGTCATGTCCCCACCCCGTTGAATCTCATATGTAGGATTTCAACACTTATTTTCCCATCTATGTGAATGAATTTGAATAGTGTGAAAGACCTATCTTGAAGGACGTAAAAAGACCCATACAATAAAGCATCCAACCCCCAAGAGAGGGTCAGATGCTTTTTTTAGTGCATGAGCTCTTCAATGGTTTTGACTTCCTTTAAGGACAGCCCCGTGGCTTCGACGATTTGCTCCAATGCCATACCCATTTTCAAAAGCCGTTCCGCGATCTCCGTTTGCTTACGCTTACTACCGCGAATCTCCGCTTCTTTTTCCAATGCATGCGCATCTAAAATCGCCTTCTGCCGCATGCGATATTCGACCAGCTTTTTCGGGTCGCGGCTGAGTTCTTCCCATTTTTCGAACGCTTGTTTCATGACCGGGTCCTCCATCGCAATCTCCTCCAGTTCTTTTCGAATATCTGTACGGTCGTCCGCTTCCAGGAGCAACAGCCAGCGAACCACATCTTCCTCGTGAGGGTTCACTTCTTGTTGATCCCACTTGGCCATCAACTTCGGGAGTTCGAGGAAATGCACTTCCATGATATCGGTCAGCAAAAACTTTTGCCGGTCTTCGTACAGGTGAAACGTCGTATGAAAACGATCCGTCTCTTTCAAAAATCGATAGTTCAAGATGTTGATCGTGATCGTTTTGTCCAGTTGGGTGTACGGCATCCCCTTGCTCATCTGGTCATTGTACAGACACGACCAGTAGTACAGCGTCCGTTTCTCCATATCATACTTATTCGCCAGCTGGATCTCAATGTTCACATGAACGTTCTGCTCCGTACGGGCTCGGATGTCGAGAGCGGAGGCCTTGTCCTCCAGATGCTCACGGTTCATCTCCGGATTGAGAATTTCGACAAACTTGATTCGATTGTCAGCAGGTGGATTCAGCACGCCGTTCAAAAAAGCGATCAAGATCGCTTCATTCCCCACCTTGCCGAAGATTTGCTTAAACGCGAAATCGACTTTCAAGTCCATCAGTTGTTCCATGAGTCACCCCATTGGTCTGTTTGCATCTAGTATAACATTCACATTATAAAAAGAGACGGCATCCCTACGTGAAGGGAGCCGTCTTTTTTCAAAAAAATTACGAGGCCAGTCCCCCGAGTTGGAGGAGGTACATTTTGTGGTAGAGGCCTTCTTTGGCGAGGAGTTCTTGGTGGGTGCCTCGTTCGACGATTTCGCCTCGGTGGAGGACGAGGATCAAGTCGGCGTCTTGGATGGTGGAGAGGCGGTGCGCGATGGCGATGGTGGTGCGGCCTTTGCGCATTTTTTCCAACGCTTCTTGGATCGCTTCTTCCGTTTCCGTGTCCACGCTCGCCGTCGCTTCGTCCAGCACCAGCACTTTCGGGTTCAGCGCCATCGTCCGTGCGAACGAGAGCAATTGACGCTGACCGCTGGAGAACGTCGCCCCGCGCTCGACAACTCGTTCCTCATACCCCTGCGGCAGTTTTTGAATGAAGCCGTCCGCTTGCACGAACTGCGCCGCTTCCACAATCTGCTCGTCGGTGATCTCGTCGTTCGCCAGTCGGATGTTGCCTTTCACGTCCCCGACGAACAAGAACGGGTCTTGCAAGACCAGCCCGACTTTTTTCCGCAGCTCTTCATCGGCAAACGCCGACAACGGAGCTCCGTCGATGAGAATCTCCCCTCGATACTGCGGGTAGAAGCGCATCAGCAAGTTGATGATCGAACTCTTGCCGCTCCCCGTATGCCCGACCAGTGCCACCGTCTGCCCCGGTTTGGCGGTGAAGGAGATGTTCTTCAACACATCCGTTTGCCCGTCGTACGAGAACGACACATCGCGGAATTCGATGGAGCCGTCCCCGACTTTCGGAGACTCGGCCCCTTGTTGCGTCGGTGCCATGCGCTCATCGTCCAAGAGCACGAAGACCCGCTCCGCCGAGACCAACGCTTGCTGCATCTGCGAGAGGCGCAACATCATCTGAATCACCGGCTGGAAGAAACGCTCGATGTAGTTGATGAACGCATAGATCACGCCCACCTCCACCACCGTCGTAAACGACTGCTTGCCGAAAAAGTACAGAATCAACACCAACGCAAACAGGTACATCATATCCATGATCGGACGCAGCAACAGGCCGTTCAACCGGATGTTGCGCACGTTCGCCACGTAATGCTCGTTGTTGGTTTCTGCAAAATCCTTGCGCAGACGCGCTTCTTGGCGGAACGCTTGGATGATGTTCATGCCGGAGATCGATTCGTTGAGTTTAGCGTTCAACTGCGAAAGTTTCTCCCGCGTAATGTGGTAGATCTTCGTGGAGAAGTAGCGATACAGCCACATAATGCCCAAAACCACCGGCATGAACAGCAGGCAGTACGACGCGAGCTTCACGTCGAGGAAGAACATCATCGCAAAACACCCGATCAGAAACACCGTGTTCTGCAAAAACGTCGAAAGCACGCTCACAAAAAGCTCTTTGACCGCTTCCGTGTCGTTCGTAATCCGCGAAACCAGCGACCCCGCCGGCGTGCGATCAAAAAATTCCAGCCCCAAGTGCTGGACTTTGCCAAACACGTCCATCCGCAACTGCTGGACGACCCATTGGGCGATTTTGTTGAACATGACCAGTTGGAAGTAGTTAAAACCGGCCGCCGCAATGTGCAGCAGGATGAAGCCCGCGCCCAACCACGTCAACGCGTTCACGTCGAAGTTGCGCGGCGTCAAGTAATCGTCGATGAAGATCTGCACGAGTTTCGGCGTCCAAACTTCTGCCGATGTCCCGCAGAGCAACAGCAAAAAAGCAATCAGCAGGGTCTTACGATGTGGCTTGAGATACGCGGCGAGTCTCCGAAGGATCATCTGCGCCACCTCCTTGTGCAACGAGAGATTCGAGTTGCTGGCGTTGGTACATCGTCGCGTACCAACGGTCTTCGTTCATCAATTGGTCGTGCGTCCCCCGCTCGGAGATCGCGCCGTCGTCGAGGACGATGATCTGCTCCGCGTGCTCGATGGCGCTGAGACGGTGCGCCGAGATGAGGGTGGTTTTGTTCTGACGGTTGGCTTGCAGAGCGTCGAGGATCGCTTTTTCCGTTTTCGCATCGACGGCAGACAGCGAATCGTCGAGGATCAGCACTTCCGGGTTCAACAGCAGGGCACGCGCGATGGAGATGCGTTGCTTTTGTCCGCCGGACAGCGTTACGCCGCGTTCGCCGACCAACGTGGCATAGCCTTCTGCAAAGTGCAGGATGTCGTCGTGGATGCACGCCAATTTCGCCGCTTGCTCGATTTCCGCTTGCGTGGCTTCGGGTCGACCGAACGCGATATTCTCCGCAAGTGTCGCCGAGAACAGGAAGTGGTCTTGCGGCACATACCCGACGGCCGAACGCAGGGAACTCAACGTCGTGTCGTAAATGGACGTGCCGCCGATCTTGAGATCACCGTTCGTCACGTCGAACTCGCGAAGCAACAATTTCAACAGGGTGGTCTTGCCCGCGCCCGTTTTGCCGACGATGCCAAGGGTGTGGCCTTGGGGCAGGGTGATGTGGAGATCCCGCAAGGCGGGGGTCTCTTTTTCCGGGTAGGTGAACGTGTTGATCTCGTAGCGAAGTTCGCCGGTCGGAATGTCCTCCGTCGCGCCCTCTTGGTTGACGACGGTCGCTTTGACGTTCAGCAGAGCATCGACACGATCATAGGAAGCCCGACCGCGCTCCACGATGTTGAACAACCAGCCGAACGCCAGCATCGGCCAAATCAGATGACCGAGCAAGATCGTGAACTGCGTCAGTTCCCCGAGCGTGATCTCGCCGTGCATGACATACCGCGCCCCGATCGCCACGGAGAGGAGGTACGAGCATCCGACCACGAGCAGAATCGTCGGGTCAAAAAGCGCGTCGATCTTCGCGACGCGGATGTTTTTCTCCACCACGTCGTCGGACAGGCGTTTGAAGTCGGCTTTCTCCGCTTCTTCCTGACCGAATGCTTTGACAACTCGAACGCCGGAGATGTTCTCTTGGACTTTGTCATTGATCGTGGAGAACGCTTCTTGAGCGGCGTGGAATCGTTCGTGCATCATGTTGCCGTAGCGCGAGGACGCCCACGCCATGATCGGCATCGGAAGCAACGCGAACAGGGTGAGTTTCCACGAAATCGTGGTCGCCATCGTGAGAATGACGATGCTGCCCATCGAGATCGAGTCCACCAGCGTCAGAACCCCGTCCCCCGCCGTCAATTCGATGGCCGAAATGTCGTTGGTCGCATGCGCCATGAGATCGCCGGTACGACGTTGATGGAAAAATTGCGGTGACATCTTGGTAAAATGTTCGTACAGGCGGTTGCGCAGAAGCCTTGCCAATCGAGAGGATGCCCCGAACAGGAAGATCCGCCAGAGGAAGCGCAAGAAATACACAACCATCGCCACCCCCACAATCGTTGCGGCCCATTTCAGAAGCGAGTTCATCGTCAGCGTCTGGTCTTTGACGCCGTCCACGATCAAGCCGACTGCGTACGGCGGAATCATATCCAGCATGGCGATGACCAACAGCGTGATGACGCCGATCACATACGCCCGCTTCTCTCGCTTGAAGTACCACAACAGGTCGAGAAAAATCTTCATAGTGTCCCCCTTTTCTGTTCCAGTTCCTAAATTTGGATGTTACCAAGACACAAAAGAAGCCGCAAAAATCCCTAGAGATTCCCACGGCTTCCTGTATCTGACCCCAGAAGGGCAACAAAAAACCATAGGTGCGCGCGTAGAACGGCGACCTATGGTTGAACTGGTGCTCTAGTACGCACATCCTCACAATCCCGGCCAAGGGAATGTCAGTGTGCCATCACCGATCCATACGGTTGTTCTACGTCACTATGAAGTTTACCAAACACTGGATTCAAGGCTCGAGCCCAAAATTTGAAGTTAAACATCTGACGTAGACCTCCTTTTTACTAACGAGTTGGATTGGTAGAAATTAGACGCTTTCAGTATATGATGTCAGGCCTTGTTCTGTCAATATTTTTTCAAAATCCTCAGCTATTTTGCGCTTTTTACTCAAGGGGCCACCAAGGCCCTCATATAATCTAAAATCTCCTCCTCGAGTTCAAAAAAGCAAAGTATGAATGCGAGAATTTGAGGAGTGAGCACAACAATTTTATATTTGCCAGTCATGTTATACCAATTAATTAGTTCATCCCAGCATGTTATATGATCTGTTGAGGTGATGATTAATGCTCTACGAGGGTCTGTAGGATCATGTGCTATATGATGTTCAATTTTCTCCAAGACTCCATTATTTATCTCTGTTGTCGAATATCGCTTTGCATCAATAATGACACTTTTATCAAAGAGGATATCTAGGTAGCTGTTCATTTGTATTAAACGATAGTCGGTTCTACCGGCTCCTCCAACTTGAACTTGTATTGTACTGTATGCTGGATGGTTTGATACAACATATTGAAACTCAACAAATTTTCTATGACTTCCTCTAATTTTGCTTATAACAAAATCCGTAAACGGCCCCTCATATGTTTGCCATGTGATCTTTTTGGCCAATTCTGTTAAACTACTTCGCACTTGATTGCGTTTTTCCATTAATGCATTGACCTGACTACTATTAGGTAAGTATTTTAAGTCACTTCTAAGTGTTACGTCATCTGCTTCCAAGCATTCCTGAACGCTATACTTTTTACAATAGTGAACAGATGTATTTATTGTAGACTCCCCATCAATATCCACACAGAAAAATTTCTCACCAACCATAATTTGTTGAATTGCAACCCCAATATCTAAGTTTATACAATTGAACACCAACACTCCTGTTATATCATCACCAATTAATGTATATACACCATTTCCTAATTCGTTATATTCTCTAATTACTCCGCTAGCAATTATTTTGTCACAGCAATCTTGCATTATCTTTCGATAATTTATTTTTGTGATCTCGAACTCACTCTGAGGCGAATCTAAAAACAGTTCAAGATCCTCCCCGCAATTGCGACAACTTAGTACTTCTGTACCTGCGGAAATATAATTTATGGTATTACAACCTTTTCTGCTTTCACCTAATCCAAATCTTTTTACGTCTATACAATTGATAAACTGTCTTTCTGTAACAGTGGCGTATTTATGTTGAACTAGAAACCCTGCATGTCCCTGTAATTGATCAGGCTGTATCTTCTTCCCTACAACTATTGATGATGACATTAATTTTCAACCTCACCTTCATTAACCATCACACCATAATCCGCTAACAACTGCTTTATATTACGTATTCTAGTTAGCCCGCCACGACCATAAAACTCAATTGATTTAGCAGTTGTGCCCGCAATCCCCTTAAATTTGAGTTGATAAATATTGTTCCCACTACTGGTGTTGTACTCGAATTTGATGTAAATAATTTCATCTATATCGCTAAAAAGCCTAAAACCATTGTTTCTATGAGCCAAAGCATTTAGTGACTGTTGCATTGTGACAAGCTCCGAAACCCTTTTTATTGTAAACTCAGGATTGCCGGGAATATTCTGTGGAACTACCCTAAGTTCAATAATTGACAGCGATGGAATATCTCCTGCCATTAAGTTCTGGATAAACGAAACAAGTCGTGTCTTACTTGTATGCTTACTAGATTGTACATAGTAATGTACTGTAGATGAATTCATTAAACCCAGTATTCTATTAGCAAACTCGTTTGCCATTTCGAAAAAGCTTCGGATTTTTACAGTTTTCGCTCGTTCGTCAAAACGCAATACTGTCCATTCTGCAGATGTGTCAATAACCATTTCATCTACTTTTCTAATTGAAGAACGTTTATCTTGACGAAGGATGAAAATAATTATCTCTCCTTCGCTTTGCAAGATACCCCTGCACTTGCTAACGTAATCGGATTCCGCACTAGTCTCTACTTCAGATAGTACCGCATCAACGGCCTCCACTGAAGGTAAATGAAGAGAAATACCAGTCTCAAGGCTAGCTTCTAGCTCTTGTTTCTCTACAAAATCATCAACATTTCGCAAGTCAACCGCTAATGCAAATTCTACATAGCTAAATTTATGGGCTTTGTTCAGGTGAAGGATGTTTTTGAAATGATCTAAATAATCCCCGCCCATTAATAAACAGGATACAAACTCTTGAGATTTCTTTGTTTGGTCTTCGATAAAGCTGAAATGTGCGTTAGATAGTTGCGATTCTATGTACTGTTTTTTTACTTGTCCTTGCTTATATCCCATGAAAGCGTATATTTTCAAGCAAGTCAGCACGGTTTCAATGGCTTCTGAATTTCTATTAGAAATTGCTGTTAATGTCTCTTCTCCAATAAACTCGTCAATAATCCTTTTTACATTTATAGGAAGCTCCTCGAATGACGCTCGTATTTTTTCATCAGTGTTATTTATGTTAATTATGTGCTCTACATCTACTTCTAATTCGTGTTTCCATTGCTCGTCGTTAATTCGCTTGCAAACTTGAATATTTTGTATAATCGAGGAAACAAGAACACGACTCACCCACAACACCCCTCATTTTTGAATATTAGTAAAGGTTTTCCCCCTTACATAACAGATCTTATTCTACCACAAAACTCAATTGATACATAATCTTGTATATAAAAAGAAAAACGAAAGGGCTCTATACAGAGGCACTTTCGTTTTTTAACAGTAAATATTCAAAGTCTTGTGCAGGGATAGGACGGCTGTAGAGGAACCCTTGGGCGAAGTCGCAACCGGCTTCTTGCAAGAACGCTTGTTGGTCCGGCGTCTCCACCCCTTCGGCGACCGATTCGAGGCCGAGGTTGTGCGCGAGGGCGAGCACGACTTTGGCGATGACGCCGTCGATGCGGTCTCCGGTGCGGACGATCGACGAGACGAAGGATTGGTCGATTTTTAATGTAGAGATCGGGAAGCGTTGCAGGTAGGAAAGCGACGAATAGCCAATCCCGAAATCGTCGATGGCGATGGCGATGTCCATCTCGCGCAGTCGATGCAGGGTGTCGATGACGTTTTCGGTGTTCTGCATGAGGATGCTTTCCGTCAATTCGAGTTCGAGGTACTGCGGGTGCAGGCCCGTTTTTTCTAAAATGTCCTCGACGGTTTCCACCAAGTTCGGTTGGTGGACTTGGTGGGCAGAGAGGTTGACGGCCACTCGCAGAGGCGGCAGGCCGAGGTCTTGCCAGCGCTTGGTGTCCGCGCAGGCGGTGCGCAACACCCACTCGCCAATCGACCCGATCAGCCCCGTGTCTTCGGCGATGGGGATGAATTTCGCAGGCGAGATCATGCCCCAGATGCTGTGGTTCCAGCGCAAGAGGGCTTCCATGCCGACGATGTGTCCGGAGATGAGGTCGATTTTCGGCTGGTAGTAGACGAGAAATTCCTCTCGTTCCAACGCACGGCGCAAGTGGTTTTCCAGCACGAGCCGTTCTTCGGCTTCGGTGTTCATCGCCGGGGTGTGCAATTGGCAGATGTTGCGGCCGAGTTCTTTGGCGCGGTGCATCGCCATGTCGGCGTTTTTGATCAGCTCTTCCACGCCCAGTCCGTCGCTTGGGTAGAACGAGATGCCGATCGACGCCGTCAGGAACAGTTCATGCCCGTCGATCAAAAAGGGAATGTTCAGTGATTTCAAAACCTCATGCACGACACTCAGCACGTCTTGCATGTGTTCGACGTTCGGCATCGCCAGCAGGAATTCATCGCCTCCGATGCGTGAGACGGTGTCGCTGTCCGAGACATACTCGTTGATTCGCTGGGCCACTTCGCACAGCAAGCGGTCTCCGATGCTGTGTCCCAGTGAGTCGTTGATCGCCTTGAAGCGGTCGAGGTTGAGAAACGCAACGGCGACCCGCGTATGCGAGCGGTCGGCGTGTGCGATCATCTGCCCGATGCGGTCAGCCAAGAGCGTGCGATTGGGCAAGCCGGTCAGCGGGTCGTGGAGCGCTTGGTATTCAATCTGTTCACGAGCGTTGCGGATCGTTTGGAACATTTCATTGAAGCGTTTGGAGAGTTGCCCGATCTCGTTCTTGGAAGCCTTCAAGGCGAGGTCCGACTCGTAATCGCCGCGTGCGACTTGGTCGACGGCGTCGTAGAGCGTGCGGATCGGTTTGATAATCTGCAACGCCAGCAGGGCCGTGACGAGCGCCAGCGGGACGAGCACGATCAGACTGAGAAGTTGCAGCGTGTTGCGAAACGAGAAAAACGAATCGAGCGATGCGGCATCGGGAACTTGGGCGACGACGCCCCAACCGACTTCGGGCACGAAGGCGAACGACGCGTCCATGAGAATGCCCTTGGTGTTCGTGACTTTTCGATACCCGGCGTCTTGGTGCTTCAAGACTTCTTGCACGACTTCATTTTGCGAGATGTCTTCGCCGATGCGGTAGTGATCGGGGTGCGAGATCAAATGCCCGTTGCGGTCAAAAATGTACACATACCCGCCCGCGCCGAGGTCGATTTTTTGAAACAGGTTGGAGAGCAGTTTGTTGTCGCTCAACCGCAAGGCGAGGTTGATGCAATACATCGGGTGTTCGTTCTCGTCCAAGATCGGGATGGAGATCACGAGCACGGGGCGTCCGGTGTTGGTCCAATTGACGTCGCTGAGGTAGGCGGATGAATTCCCCATTGCCTTGACCACATATTCGCGGTCGCCGATGTACTCGCCCACCGTGTCCGAGAGATCGGCCGGCGTGGACGCGATGACGATGCCGTCCTCGTCTGAGATCGTCGCGTTGTCGATCAGGGCCGAGGTTTTGACGAGGTCTACCAACTCGGATTGCATGACCGCCGGGTCGTGGGAGGCAAATTCCTTGTCTCCTTGGACATAGGTCGTCAATTCATGAAGATAGTCCACCACATTTCCCACCTGCTCTTTGAGCCGGTTGGCGCTGGTGTCGGTGATCTCTTGGAATTTTCCACGGGAGATGTCCGGCAGCGTCACGCGCGAGATGGCGAACATGGAAGTCAACAGAACGCAGATGATTGCGAGGTTGAGCAAATAAATTCGCCAGAAAATACTCGACTTCCACAAGTTCATCTCGACATCTCCTTTCTGCCGGAATCGGTTGGTTTAACGACTTTGCAGAGACAAAATCGTGTTTTTGAGAATGCGCAGTCCCATCTGACGCAGGTACGCCAGTTCTTGGGCTTCGTTGGGTGACACTTCATGGAATTTGATTCGCTCGCCCGGACGAACTTGTGAGAGGACTGGGAAGTCAACGGGAATAACGCGGGCGATGTGAGGGGTGGGGTCCGATTGAGCGGACATCTGGATGAAAGGAGTGCGGTCCTCCCGCACGGAGATGGCCCCGACTTGAGCCGGGTTTGGGCTGACGGTGTTCGATGTGGCAATCGTGGGTTCCTCTACTCGAAGCGAGACTCCGTCCAGTCGATAGCTCAAACGGTTGGTCTCCGGCTTCATCTGAAACGGGCTGGCAAACACCCGCTCGCGGGAACCGGTTGAGAATTGCTCGTAGGAGTCGCTTCGCAACACGCGGATGCGACGCTTGGCGTTGTAGGACGGCATGACTTCGTGGGAGACGAACCAGTCGGTCGTCGCAAACGTCTCGTGGCGAGCTGCGTCGCGCAACCGATTGAACTGCTTCGCGGCAGACTCCGGCAACTCGCCGAACTTCAAGATGTCCCCCTCTCGAAGCGGTCGTCCGAGATGCAGCAAGTCGGACTTGCGGCGTTCCGGCGCACTCTCGACATCGAATCCGCCTGCGACGGCGAGGTAGGAACGAAACCCGTTTTTGGCATCGGTGAATTTCAGCGTACTGCCTGCGTGCACGTAGACAGGTCGCCAGTTCGGGATCAGTTTGCCGTCCACCGACGGGGCGAGGTCTCCTCCGCAGATGGCGATCAACGCCTCGCGTTCGAAGTGAATCTCCGGGCCGAGCAACGTGATCTCAAGCGCCGCTTCCCCTTCTCCGTTGCCCACCAACAAATTGGACGCATACAGCGCAAACGTATCAATGGCACCGCCGGCTTCACACGCTTCTTGCAGGGTCGAGAACAACCCCCTGCTGAGGATCTTTAGGCTCATAGATGGCCCCTCCGTCTATTTGTAATTAAATTAACTATAGAAAATCCGTAAATTCTATTACACTTACAGGATAACAAAAAAAGAACCCGTCCGCTATGGATCGGGTTCTTTTTTTCACGTAGAAGTTCTTCGCGACATCCAAGTCGTTCAAGTCGTTGCCTGCGATCACGACGATGCGGTTCAGGTCAGCAAGCAAGGAACTCGCGACCAATCAGTCGAACTACTGGGTAAGCAACGCGCATGGCGATGTCACCAGCATTTCCAGTTACCACCAGACGTACATGAATTTGAAGAGGAGGGACATTCACATGATTCGATATACTGCAGGTGTCAGTGTTGCGCTCGTCGTGATGGTTGGACTCGGTCTTTGGACAGATATTCAACTCTTGCACAAGGACATTGACTGGTTGTACAGCGGAATACTTGGGGCAATTTTTCTGTATCTCCCCTTTCTACTCGCGCTAACCTTGGTAACCGCGATGTTTCGAATTGTCCCTCGGTTGTCGACAGCGAAAAAACCAATGTATGGTTTTGCTGCACTATTCCTAGTCTCTCTCCTCGGCCTTACGATCACGGGCGATGCGAAATGGGGATTTGTAGAGTCGTTTCTCGCAGGTACATTTTTTTACTACCTCGTGATGAGCCTTACTCGCAGGCGATCTCATTATCTACTTGCCTGCACAACACCGATTGCGTTCCTCTTGGTGTTCGTATTGAGATAAAAAAGGGCCCAACCGCCTATGCGGTTGGGTCCTTTTTTTAGTTCTCAAGCAGTTTGGAGATGACTTGTGCGCTTTCGGCGCGGGTGGTTTTGCCTTGCGGGAGGAAGCGGTTGTTCTCTTCTCCTGCGAGGAAGCCCAGTTTCACAGCTCCTTGGATCGACGCTTTCGCCCAGGGGCTGATGGTGCCTGCGTCGGTGAAGGTCAGGTCGAGGAGGCCGTTGGCCTTGTTGCCGGACTTCACTTCGTAGGCGCGCATGAGCATGGAGGCCATCTCTTCGCGGGTGATCCCTTCGTTCGGTGCAAACTCCGATGCGGTGCGTCCGAAGACGAGGCCCGCTTCGTTGGCGGCCGCAACCGAAGTTGCGTACCAGTCGCTTGCGTTGACGTCGGTGAAGGTTGCCGCTTTCGACGCTTTCAGGTCCAACGTGCGAACGAGCAGCGCGGCGAACTCGGCGCGGGTGATGCTGCGTTCCGGTTCGAAGGAGTCGTCGCTCGTACCCGAGATCACGTGCTTGGCGGTCAATTCTTGGATGACGCCCGCCGCCCAGTGATCGGTGGAGAGGTCTGCGAAGTGCTTGTTAAATTCAAGCACTGCGTATTTGGAGAAGTGGTGAATCTCGACGGTCATCGTGCCGTCCGCGTTCAGCTTGCCGCCGACGAATTCGAGTTTGCCGTCGTCGGCGAGGTAGTAGACGCCGATCAGCTTTTTGTTCGCGTTGTCGCTGACTTTGAACGTCAGGAGCAGCGGTTGGTCAAATTGGCTGAGCGAAGTCGTTTCCTGACCGTCTGCTCCTACGAGCGCGAGGTGGAAGTCATAGACGTCCGAGGCCGCTGTGAGGCTCGCTTTGCCCTTGGTGCCGGCTTGGGTGAGCAGGTCTTGTTTCGCTTGCTCTTCAAGCGGTTGGAATTGCAGGGAAATTTGCTGACCTGCCGTGGTTCCGCCTTGCTTGAGGAGTTGGTTCAGGGTGCTCGTCGGAACGTCGAGGGACAGGTTGCCCTGTTTGAGTTCCAGGTTTTTGGTGCCCAGCAAGTCTACGGTGTTGGTCGGCAGCAGGACTTTCGTTTTGCCTTCGACGTCCACGGAGACTTTTTTGTCAGAGGAGGCGCCGGAGTTCAGCGCATCCTGAAGGGTTTGCGTGGTGACGGTTTTGGTTTTGTCATCCGGCTTGCCATTGCTGTTTTCGTTTCCAGTACTGCTCGCATTGTTAACGTTAACAGAAGCAGAAGCGGTTTTGTTGCCGTCCTTGGTGGTGACGGTGATGACAGCGTGGCCCGGATGAACCGCAGTGATCGTTCCCTCTGCGTTGACCGTCGCGACGTTCGTGTCACTGGAACTCCACGTAACATCCTTGACCGTTGCATTGGCCGGGAGAACGGTTGCCGCCAGTTTGAACGGGGCGCTTCTCATCGACAGTTTGATATTGGTCGCATTGAGAGTTACTCCGGTAACCGGTACGGTCGGGTCGGGGTCCGGGGTGTTGCCATCGCGTGTGATGTCCAAATCAAGAGACTTGGTCGCTTGGCTTGCGCGGCCCTTGTCGGTGTACCACGGGAGGTTCAGCGTTTCCGCACTCGGTTCGATGTGCACTGTGAAGTGATTCTGGCCTTCAGCAAGCGGAATGTTCTCGACGAGCACGTTGCCCGCTGCATCCATTTGGCTTGCTTGGATGGGTTGCCCGTTGATTGTGAAGTTCACGCCGTACGGAACGTTTGCTTTGAGCGTGAAGTGATCGTCGGACGTCGTGTACGCGATGTTGTCGCCGTACGAGATGCGCGGCATCGTGACGATCATCGGCATGTCGACCCAGCGCAGAACGTAGTCGTCTACCACCATCTGGTTGCCGCCTTGGTTCTTGATCGTCAATTTCATGTTGGTGTCGGTGGACGAGTACGCGTAGTTACTCGGGTCGGTCGTGTCGTTCGATTTGCGATCATGCGACGTCAGAGCTTCCGTCGACCAAGAACCGCGCGTGTACTTGTACTGAATCGACTTGCCCGCCATCATCTTGAAACTGTACTCGACTACATCGCGAGAGGTGGCCCCGCTCGGGACGGTGAGTTTGTAGCCCGATGCGTTCCAACCGTTGAGGTCGCCCGCCATGTAAATGTCGTCCTTGACCGGCGTGTAGTTCGGCAAGTGGACACGCACTTTGACATCGACCATAACCAGCGTCGGAGTGACCGATTGTTCGGCGGAGTATGCACGGTTGTAAGAAGCGTCAACGGCGGCGACTTTGTAGGTGTACGCCGTGTCGTTGCTGACGGTGTAGTCCACGTAAGACGTGGCCGTCTTGGGTTGGACGGCGACCAATTGGAAATCGGTGCCCGTAGACTTGCGGTAGATTTCGAACTGGTACACGTCCGAATCGCTTTCCATCCAGTTCAGTTGGGCTTGGTTGGATTCGACGTTGATTCCCGCCAGCACCGGAGCTGCCGGAGGAGTTGTGTCGTTCGGATCGGCGTAGACGTCGACGTAGGTCTGCGCAGATTCGGTCCACGTGTCTCCGTTGTCGGTGGAGACTTTCGCGAAGTAGTAGTGCGCGCCTTGCTGAGTCGGTTCAAACTGTGCCCAGTAGACTTTTTGCCCATCGTTGGTATCGGACTTGTAGCGCAGTTTGGTGTCCATCGCCAGTGCCTTGCTCGTGCCTTCCTTATAGTAGAAGAGGCGTGCGAGCAGGTTCGGTGCATCCTTGCCTGCCAGTGCTGCATCGTCGGTCAGGCCCGGAATGTTCAAAGTCACTTGGATTTCCGAAGTCATGTTGCCTGCACCCAGCGTCACCGGAGTGGACTGTTGGGTGATCTCCACGCTTTGGATCGGGAACGACGGAGTTGCAGATGCGTAGTCGCTGAGCGCACTCTCGCCGTTGTCCGTTTTGGCGGTGACGGTGTAGTAGTATTTCTTGCCGTTTTGCACGTTGACGTCCGACCACGTGGTGTCGGTCACACTGCCCACGAATTGCAAGGTGCCGCCTTCAATCGGAGCGCGGTAGACGTTGTAGCCGGTTGCTTCTGCCACAGCATCCCATGTCAGCGTCACTCGGATGTTGCCGCCGACGGCCGCGACGTTTTTCACTGGCTCCACTGCGACGAGGTCTTGAGCGGACGTCATCATCATCCCGCTCAGACCTTTGACGGTGAGCGAAAGTTTGCCGCCGACGACCGTTCCTTGAACGGAACTGCCGAGTTGGTCTTGCAAAGTCAGACCGTCCGGCAGGAATCCGGCGACGTTTGCGTCAATACTCGCGTCGTTCGCGCCGCGGTTGATCACGACGAGACCTGCTTTGGTGTCGGTTTTGCGCGCATAGGCGATGACATCGCCTTGTTGATACGCAACTTTCAAGTCGCCCGTGCGGAACGCTTCGTTGCTGTCGCGCAGGTTGGCCGCTTTTTGATACGTTGCAAACAAATCTGCATAACGATCTCCACCTGCGAACGTACCGTTGCTTTCCGTTACGCGGGTCCACGGGAACGAACGGCGGGAGTCCGGGTCTTTGGTACCCGTCAAGCCCACTTCATCGCCGTAGTTGATCGTCGGAGCGCCCGGATAGCCCATTTGGAAAATTGCCGTGAGCGCTTGTTTCTTGATCGCCATGTCGGTTGCGTCCGGTGCGATGGCGAGGTGTTCTTCTTCCCAATCCGGTCGGTCGTACTTGGTGATCGAACGGATGGTGTCGTGCGAATCGACGAGGTTGAGCATGACTTTCCATGCTTCTGCCGGGTAGTCTTCGCGAATCGATTCCAGAGCGTCGTTGAATTGTTGCGCGTTGCCGGAGATGATGAAGCTTTGCAACGCTCCACGGAAGCGGTAGTTCATGACCGAGTCAAATTGGTCTCCGAGCAGGAAGCGAGTTGCCACGCCCCACTCTTCGCCGAGGATGATCGGGTCGTCGATACTTTGACCGTTGGCATCTTGCAGACCGCCGGTCGATTTCACCGCTTTGCGGAATTGTTGCCACGTTCCGGCGGAGACGTCCGGTGCGACGTCGAGACGCCAGCCGCGTGCGCCGAGGTATTCCCAACGCTGCGAGTTTGCGTATTGCATCAGCGCACTCGATTGGTCGGTGGAGAGGCCCGTCAAGTCGTGACCGATGACGTTGTCGCGGTAGCCTTGAACGTTCCATTCGTGTTGACCCGGCAGGCCTTCGGTATCGCCCTGCGCCGGTTCGGTTGCGTCGATGGTCGGCAGGGAATCGTAGCCCCACCAGCCTTCGTACTTGTAGTGGCCGTCGACTTTTTCATTCGACACGGTGAACCACGTGGTGAAGTCGAAGTCTTCCGGATACTTGTAGTTCTGGCCGGTCAGCGGGTTGATCTGTGCGGTGAAGGAGTCGATGACTTCTTGCATGGCGTTTGCCTGCGGGGTGCCCGCGTTGACTTTGTCATAGACTTTCGCCCAGAACTCATACGCGCCGATCTCCGGGTATTTGGAGTAGCGGTCGAAGTAGATCGAGTCGTCGCCCACGTGGTTGAACACGCCGTCGACGATCAGTTTGATGCCTTGTGCGCGTGCTTGCTTCGCGAATTCGGTGAAAACGCGGTCGGACGCCACGCGTGTTTTTTCATAATCCAATCCCGAAGTCGGGTCGCCCGGCGTGTTGTAAACCGGCTCGCCGAACATCGGATCGAGGTGTTTGTAGTCGGTCGCGTCGTACTTGTGGTTCGAAGACGCCCATGCGACCGGGTTGAAATAAATGACGGTGACGCCCAGCGACTTCAAGTAGTTGAGCTTCTGCTGTGCCCCTTGAATGTCGCCGCCGTAGAATTCGTTCGTCCAGAGGCCGTCCGTCTTGGCATCCGGGAAGTACGGCTTCTGCTCAGGCGTGGTGCGGTCCGGGCTCTCCGGCACGTCCGACCAGTTGCCCCATACTTGATTCGGGGTCGGGTCGTTCGCTACGCCGCCGTCGAAGTATTGGTACGGATAACCGCCCTTGGACGTTTGCGTGACGCCGTCAACCGGAGCGCCGCCACGATACCCGTCTACCGTTTTCGCACGGTTGTTGTCCGGGTTGCCGTCAAAGAAACGGTCCGGGAAAATCTGATAGACCACCGCGTTTTTCATCCAATCCGGAGTTTTGAAGTCCGCTTTGTACACGGTGAGGTCAAAAGGAATCGCGCCGTCGTCGGCAGCGACGCCTGCACCGCCGCGCGTGGTGTCGTCGCCGTACTCGACTTTGGTCGGGCCGTCGATGAGGATGAACTTGTAGCCCCACACGCCGATGCCTTGGAAGGTCGATTTCGGGATCGTGACTTCCCAGTAGTCGGTGTTGTCAAACGAAGTGGCTTTGTGCATGTCGAACGCCGAAGCAAGACCGGTTGCAGAGGTCAATTCGGCACGAACGACTTGTGCGTCGCCCGCTTCGGTCGCGATGCGCAGGGTCAGGTCTTCCATGCCTTCCTTGATCGCGCCGAACGGTTTTTTGTACGTTACCGAGCGAGAATCGAATTGAATCTTGTCCCGGTGGATCATGCCGTCCGATTTGCCGTCGGCCGGTTTGTAATCGGTTACGAGGGTTTGGTCGGCAAGCGTCGTGGAGAACGTCACATCAGCCGGATCGAGCGTTTGCAACACGAAGTTGGCGCCATTCGCTCCGTAGTTGTTCGCGCCCCAGTTGTCGCCTTGCACGACTTTCATTTCATACTTGCCCGCCGGAAGCGAGCGTTGCAACTTGTAGAGCGAGCCGTCGAAGTTGTAGTCGACGAAAAACTGCTTTGCTTGGTCCGGGCTCCATGCCGGTTCGCCAAACACCGTCTGGATGTCGCCGACCAGACGCGGCCAATCGGTCGCGCTCAGTTGCGGGGTGTACTGCGCAATGCCTGCGATGTTCGGCAGGTTGGTGCGCACTTGGTTCAACGCTTCGTTGACGTAGAAGTTGACCTTCGTCGTCTCGGTGAGGTCGAACGAGAAGTTGTTGCCGTTGTCGGAGTAGCCGTCCCACGATCCGCTGCGCACGACTTTGAATTCGTAGTGGCCCGCGTCAAGCACCGTGGAATACTCATAGAAGTCACCGACGAGATGCTTCAATTGAGTGTCGGTGGAGGCGTTGTTCCAGCCTTGGAAGGAACCCACGACCACCCATTTAGACTTGCCGCCCGGTTGGTCAGCCAAAGGGTCGGCTTGCACGGTCGGAGTCGGCGGTGTGCCGACGGTGATCTTGGAGTTGCCGTTGGAAACGGCGGTGTTGATCGGGTCGAGGAACCAGAGATCGGACAGTCCGTCCGCCGACGCGATGAATTTGTACGTATAATCACCGTCTGCAAGCGCGTCGCTGACGTACTCATACGTCCCCGTCCCCGGAGTGTTCGTCAGATCGTGGTGCGTGTTGAACGCGTTGTCAAACGAGCCCGCCACAGAAAAATGCGGCGTGTAGCTCAGATGCAAGTCGCCGTTCGCGTCCGACGTCGCCGTCAGATTCGAACCGTCCAGATAATTGCCGTTAACGAGGAATTTGTAGCCGTAGTCCGTGCTCGGCGTCTGTCCGGTCACATCGGCGGTATACGTACCGTCGCTGTCTCCATCGGTCAGCGCCACTGCGGGATCGGACCAGCCGTTAAAATCCCCCTTGGCTTCCACGACGACCGACGTTTTCGGCAAAACGAAATGAATTGTGCTGCCGTCCACATACGTGCCGTTCGTGGTTGCCCCTGCCATTGCAGGCCACAGCGAACCTCCAACCGCTTGCACGACCAGTAAAACTGCCGTGATCAGCGACCAGATGCGCGCTTGCTTCCTGCGCAGAAAAAGCTTCATGCGTGAACCCCCTTTGCTTGTCACTTGCTCTGATTGAAAGCGTTTGCATCTCAATGTGGAAAAAACGTGCAACCGCTTGCGCTCATTCTGCCCTCATTGTATTGCAAATTCAGAAAGCTTGGCAAGCGGAAAAAAGTGCGTTCACCCGCGCCCGGATGCTTTCCGGCAAATCTTGCTCCAACGCCTGAGAGAGCAACTGCGGATGCGCGATGCCCTTTTCACGAAAGTAGGCTTCCAGAGCTTGTACTTTCGGCTCGCGATCCGGCCCCATTAAGAGGTAGAGAACCAACCAATCCTCCGGTGCCGACAGAGGCACCTCTTGCTCTCCGACCTGCACACGCCCCGTGACATGCGCGGCGTCAAACGGAAACTCGTGCGCCCCCGCCTCGTGTGAAATCGTAAACCCCGCCATCACGTCGAGGTCCACGCCGTCAATCTCATAGGTAGTAAAATGCTTCGTGAGATACGGATTCTTCGTCTCCCCCGGTCTCCCGTACCCCAATTTCAACAGTTCCTCATGCACTTTTGGGAAGTCGGGGAGCGCGACCAGCACGTCAAAGTCCCTTGCCGTCTGCACGATTCCGTATTGCTTCAACATCCACGACGCGCCCGCCGCCCATGTGACGCCCGCTCGGTTCAAGAGCCGGGCGACTTTTTCGATCACGAGTTCCATCCAACGTCCCTCCTTGATGAAAAAAAGCTCCGGCCGCTCAGGGCGGCTAGAGCTTCTTTTTGGCTAACTTCGCGGCACGGCGGTACATTTCCTTGTCCACCTTGTGCAAAACGTTGATCGAAGTTCGGGTGTTGACCTCGATCAGCCAGAGCTTGTGCTTGCGGTCGATTCCGATGTCGAGTCCATAGCGTCGGTTGGAAAAGCTCGGCCCGAACACTTGCGCGACCTGTTCGGACATCAGTTGCAACTCCCGCAAAATCGCGGCGCGTTCGTCGAGGGAGAGGTCGAGACTGCGCAAGTACGTCCGAACGGTGAGCAACTTGCCGCCCGACTTGATGTTGGTGATCGCAAGTCCGGGGGCGCCCGCTTTGGCGAAATAGCCGGTGGTTTCCCAGAGGCCTTTTTCGTTGCGTTGGACGAGGGTGCGGATGTCAACGGGCCGTCCGTGCCACGGGGCGAGGCCGATGCCTTGCTGGATGATGAAACGTCGACGGCGGCGCAGGGTCTGGAACCAGTTGTGAAATTCGGCGATGGAGGCGAATGACTTTTTCAGGCGTCCGTGTTGCATCTGGATGCCCTTGCCTTGCTTTGACTTGGTCAGGCAGAGAACGTCGAGTCCGCCGAAGGAGTCGTCCGGTTTGACGTAGAGCGTTTTGAACCGGCGAAGCATCGCGGTCAAGTTCGAGGTGGAGTAGAGGCGCGTCTCCGGTTGGATGTCCGCGAGAGCCGGGACGCCTTGGATCAGGCGGTACTTGTTCCATTTGCTGCCGGACAGACGGGGCTTCTTCACAGGAGATCACCTCCCAGATGGTCTCCTTCACCATATGAGCGAACTCCTGTGACCGTGGCTTGTCCGGGCGCTATTGGGCTTCGACGAGCGGGAAGGTCAGCGTGAACTGCGTGCCGCGGCCTTTTTTGCTATGCACGTCGACGGTGCCGTTCATGACTTCGATGAGGCGGTAGGAAACCATGAGGCCAAGTCCGGTGCCGTTCTCCTTGGTGGAGTAGTACGGGTTGCCGAGGCGCAGGACTTGCTCCTCCGTCATGCCGATGCCTTCGTCGATGATGTGGAGGACGGCGTGGTTTTTCTGGCGGAGGGTGACGAGGCGGATGCGGCCGCCGTTTTTGGTGGCCTCGATGGCGTTTTTGGTGATGTTGATCAACACTTGGCTGAGTTTGGCGGGATCGGCCTCGATGGAGGTCTCATCGCCCAGTTCCGTGAGCAGCTCTACACTATGAAACGCGGCAAAAGAGCCCAAGACGTTCACGAGATTGCGAATCTGCGCGTTGACGTGGACGACTTCGAGCTTCTCCAGTTGCGGTTTGGCAAACGAAAGGTAGTCGCTGATGATCGATTCGGCACGGTCCAGTTCGTCGATGGCGATCTTGATGTAGCCTTGCTGTTTGGTCGCGAGCTCCGATTCGCCGAGCAGTTGCATGAAGCCGCGGGTGACGGTGATCGGGTTGCGGACTTCGTGGGCGATGGAGGCGGCGAGTTGGCCGAGGACGTGAAGTTTCTCTGCGCGCTGAATCTCGCGGCGCATGTGTCCGTTCTCAATCATGTTCTCAATGAGATACGACGCGAGACCGGTGGAGATGCCGCACAGTTCCAAGAAGCCGATGAAAAAATCCATCTGGTCTGCGGTGAAGATCGGAGCCCCCTGCAGATGCAAGGAGATGAAAAAACCGGCCGACGCGCAGAACGCTTCCCAGACTCCGAGGGAGAGCGCCACGAGCGTACGCGAGATTTTGCGAAAGGAGCGCATGTAGCGATGCATGTAGAGAAGCGGCAGAACTTGAAACGGCAGAATCGCCAATTGCATGTACAGTCCGTCTCCTCCGAGGTACCCTCGATACGCGAGCAAGACGGCCACCACGATGCCGCCGATCTTGGGACCTCCATACCAAAATGCCAGAACGACCGGCACCCAGCGCAAGTCGAACTGCATCCCGGCCTGCATATGTACGGGGAACGTCATGCATTTTATCAGGGCGATGGAGAGCAAGAGGGCGATCAACCAGGAGTTCGGTTTCACACCCGCCGGCTTGCGGTCGCGCCAGAGAATTTGATAGAGCAGCACAGGGGCGATGATGATCAACATCTGTAGGATCAAGTCGCGGATATCACTCATGATGTGACCTCGATTTCTATTCCGTTCAATATTTTTAACCAACCTACAATTCGACAGTTTTCGTCATTTTCCTCTCGAATAAAAAAAAGGCAGGGGCGTGTGCCCTGCCTTTTTGTTACGGGTTGGTCGTGGTGATGATTTCTTGGACGCGACCGACTTGGCCGTTGGTGAGACGAACTTTGATGCCGTGCGGATGAGTCGGCGAGTTGGTCAACAGATCCTTGACCACGCCGCGCGTGCGTTTGCCCGTGCGCTGGTCCGCTTTGAGTACGATGTCAACCGTTAAGCCCGGTCTGATGTTGGAACGAGTTCTGCCGTCGATGGGGATGACCTCCTAAGATGCTTTCTTTGGTGTTAGATGAGACGTCTGCGTGGGACCGGTTGTTGGGTTGCGTCGAAGCAGGTTGAGGAAGTGCCTGTGAAGGCGTCGATGAGGCGTTTTTTCATATCAGGATCGTCGTGGAAGACAGTCATCCAGATTGACCAGTAGCCCGTGGCTTTGGCTTGGTTGATGATGTGTTTTTTCATCTTCGCTTCATTAGGAGTGCCAAGGTCCTCCTGGAGATCTTGTCTGGCGTCCGTTGCTTCGTTCCACGCTTCACGTCGCTTTTTCCAACGTTGGTCGGGGAATGTAGGATTGACGGCGATGTCCAGTGAGGGTTTTCTGTGGATGCCTGTCATGTCCAAAGTTCGTTGCGCCCGCTCTTGGATGAGGGTTGGGAGGTTCGAATTGACCTCGATGTTGCCTCCTGCTGTGTAGACAAAGGCGAGATAGGTGTTGTCCCGATCCGGCCAGATGCAGTCGAGGAGGACGAGATGGTTGTGGTGCGCTTTGGTGGAATTGCAGTTGGTGCAGCTCAGGAGAAAGTTGTTCCATTTTAACTCAAAGTGCGGGTGGTGTTGTCGGCACATCTTGTGTTCGACAGCCGGGTTGGACAGTGGACGCTCGCAGTAAGAGCAGTAACTGCCGATGGTTTCGAGGAGCGGGCCTCTGGCGTGTTGATAGGTTGGGAAGGTCAGGATTTGTTGTTGGTGGTCTCTGGGGTGCCTGCTCTTCTCAATCGGTCTCATCGTCGTCTCTCCCCAAGCCGGCTTTCAAGCGTTTTCGTTCGAGGAATGCGTAGTAGGCGACGTTGTCGCTGTAGGGAGCGCTGAGTTCGTCGAGCTTTTGTTTGAGGCGTTGAATTTCTTCGGGTGACGCTCCTTCGGCTTGGTCGAGGAGGTCGTAGTACTGTTGGGCGGCTTCGTACATGTTTTGCAGGTGGTGGCTGCGTTGGGCGAGTGGGAATGGGATTTCCATGACGTTTTCCGCGATGTCTTCGAGACTGCGGTTGACGTACTTTTCTGCTTCGACCCGTTCGTCGTCGTCTTCTTTTTGCAACCAGCGAAGTTCGCCTTCCGAGAGCGACTGCACGATGAAAGGCGAGTGGGTGGTGACAATGAATTGGACGTTGGGGAAGGTGCGTTTGAGATCGTCCACGACCTTGCGTTGCCAGACAGGGTGTAGATGCAAGTCAAGTTCGTCGATGAGGACGACGCCGGGGGTTTCTTGGATGACGCGATCTCGAAGGTGCGGGTTCAAGGTCGCCATGCGATAGGCGATGTCTGCTACCATACCCAACATATTGCGCATTCCGTCGCTTAACATGTCGAAAGGAAGTCTTATTCCTTCTTCGTCAATTGCTACGACTTCCTTAGTATCAAAGTCGTATTCAATGGCATTCCATTTTTCGAAACTATTGCTTACGGCGTTTCGTACGGCTTGTAGGATCTCTAATTCCGTTTGCTTTTGAAGTTCAATCATACGTTTATCTCTAAACCAAGACTCAAATCTCCTCCAATTTACACCAGAGCTTAGGCAATTAAAATAGCCCTCCACGCGTGAACCCGGCTTAGTCGGTAAGTCTGGGAAAAAAGCACGCTTTCCAAATCCGAATGCTGGCTTTTTCGCATACATTCTACCTGTTCCATAATAAGAGAGTAGGGGGAGTTTAATTTCTTTTCCCGCACTTATAATTTCCCGAAGACCTTCTGCATACGTGATCAGGGAAGGGTATTCTGCCCTCTCACTGATCGCGCCTGATGTGTTAACTTTCAGTACTGAACGATCCCACGTTTGTCTACGCCCCTCAACCGTACCAGTACAAACTACACGTGTCGGCAACTGAGGTTCCATCGTCGTAATTTCCCCAATGACGATCTTTTTTTGCCGGACCTCTTCGCTTTGGATGGTCCGAATTTCTCTGCCTTCAATACCCGCCATAAACGATCCTAATGCCACTGCCAAACCATCAAGAATCGTTGATTTCCCCGACCCATTATCCCCGATCAGTACAGTAAACTGCTCTGAAAAGGTAATCTCGCGCCGTTCAAACCCACGGAAGTTTTCGAGTACTAATCTCTCAATCCTCATCTCCATCACCTATCATCCCGAATTATGTAGTATCACCATTATACGCCAAAAAGCCGTGTGCCTCACAGGTGGGGCACACGGCTTTTTAAAAATGATCTCTACTTCACCGGATGCAACGCGAGGCGTTGCGTGTTCTCGGCGTTCTGCTCCGCTTCGTGGAAGGTGCGGAAGATTTCGTAGTCTCCCGTTGCCCAGCGGGCGATGCGGTCGGTGTACCACGGGGTGGTCGGGTCTTCGGATTGGCCGCCGGGGTAGATGCCGGAGCCGGTGTAGTCGTTGTCGAGCACAGCGACCATTCGATAGGAAGCTCCGAACGTCGCGAGCATGCCCGGCGCAACGTTGATCGTGAACGTGTCGCCGTCTGCCGGAACCGGACCGTAGCTCAGCGACGGTTCGCCGAGCATCGAAGCGATGATACGGTGATGCACCGTGCCCCATGTCCACTTCGCAACGTCGTCGCCGAGCTTCTCTTGCAGAGCAGACACCGCTTTGGCAAACGACGCTTGCATCAACTCAGGCGAGGTCCGAACCACACCTGTCGTCGGATCGGTGAAGAACTCATGGGTCGGCTCGTTCAACGTCCAGTGTTCAAGGTTTTGGTTGAGCACCGAGTTCAGATAGTCGATCGGAGACGCGTTGTACTCCGCCACCGGCAGACCTGCCGGATTCATCCACGGATCGAACGTCTCGCGCAGATACGTTGTCCAGAACGTCCACCACAAAGTCGGTGCCACGTCGGATGCGCGCATCTGGTAGTTCCAATCCGCGAGCACGGCGAGCGCTTTTTGCTCCAACTCGTTCGTCGCGGTGAGCGTCGTCAACATCTTCGGCACGATCTGAGACGCGAGGTAATCGCCTGCGTCGTAGTGCATCTCTTTGAAGTCCTCCGGCGAAACTTTGTCCTTCGCCGCGAGCAGTTCGTAGACGCGGTTCGAACGGTAGCCCGGATCGAAGTTCGTCGCCGTGCCGAGGTAGTACGGATAGTCGGCCCCCGCTTGGCGTTGGTTCGAAGTCGCCAGCATGTGCGTATCCGGGTTGGTCGCCATCGGCATCGCAGACTTCGGCGCGATCCCGATGATGTCCGCAACGCCTGTGCCCGACATCGGCAGCCACGGTTTCACGCCGTCGCGGAACATCGCCAGTCGGCCGACGGTCGTGATCCCGATGTTGTTGTCACGGTCTGCACAAACCCAGTTGAGCGGCGTGTTCTCCGCCAATTGAATCCATTCGCGGAACTCTTGCATGTTTTTCGACTTGGTCGCTTCATGGTACGCCACCATCCCGCGACTCGGGATGCCGTACATCCACGTCAACGCATACGGAGCGCCGTTTCGCGTCACGATCGGGCCATGCACAGACGATTGATACGTGTACGACAGCGTCTCTTGCCCACGCACTTCAATTTCGGTCGTCGTGGAGAAAAAGTCGTGCCACGCCCCGTCCCAGAAATATTGGTTGGGATGCTCGTCATCCGTATGTTCCTTATAGAAAAAGTTCGAGGCATTCTGCCCCGCCGTCACACCCCACGCCACATGGTCGTTGCGTCCGATGATGACGAACGGAATGCCCGGAATCGTCGCGCCGGTGATGTTAAAGTTCGGAGCTTCCACATGAAGATGGTACCAAACCGCCGGAAGCGACAACACCAAATGCGGGTCGGACGCCAAAAGCGGCGTACCCGTCGTGGACTTCTCCGCCGAAACGACCCACGAGTTCGAATGACGATCCCGCTTGTCTCGCAGGAACGGAATGTTTTGCACACGAGACAGGAATTCAACGCCTGCATCGACATCGGACGCATCGAGCGTCGCCGCGACCAACTCTTCTACGCTGGCATTCGCTTGCGCTTGGAACTCACGAAAATACTGCTCTTGCGAAATCGGGAAGGGCTGCGGCGGCAATTTTTCAAACGGACCTTGCGCAAACGGTTGTTGCTGATTGGGCGGCAACATCGGGAACAGCTTCGACAGCGTCTCCTCGCCAAATTTCTCGGCAATCAACGAATAAGCAACCGGAATCTCCGTCACGGACAGCAATTGGGCAAGCACCGTGTTGCAGACGATGGAGTCTTGCGGACGCCACGGCTCCGGCGTATACCCGAGCTGTTGGAAAAAGAGCGGCCATTGCCCGCTCGCCCGATATTCTTCCATCACTGCGTTGACCCCGGCGACATACGCTTCCTGCACAATGCGCGTCTCCTCGAACGTTTTCAGCACCTGCCACTCGCCCTCCGCCGTGCGGGCGATGTCGATCTCACGCTGGAACTTGTCCGATTCAAGCAGCGCCGGCCCGACGACTTCAGACAGACGGCCCAACCCTTGGCGGCGCATGAAGTCCATTTGGAACAGGCGGTTTTTCGCATGCAAATACCCGACGCAGAAATACGCATCGGCATCGTTCTCCGCTTTCACATGCGGAGTGCCGTCCGGTTGAATCACGATCTTGGCAAGATGTTTCAAACCCTCATAAGAGACAGTTGTATACTCACTCATTCTATAAATACCTCCCTCACCCCATACGTACTGTAAATCCAAATATTTATTTCGACAAAGCTACACTTAATCTCCTTCACAATCGGATAGAACAGGTAGTTTTTGCCCGCTTATTGTGGGGGACGGAATTAATTGTTAAAATGAAAATGCTTTATACTTTCACACACAGAGTTGAGGTGGCCTACATGATGGAATCCCTCAGAGCTTATCCGCGCGCACTGTGGATGATGGCTCTGAGCGTTACGATCAGTGCGATCGGGGAGAGCTTCCTCTGGCCCCTGACGACTTCGTACATTGAGACGTTTGGCAAATCGCTTACGGTGGCGGGTCTCGTGCTGTTGTGCCAATATGCCACGATGCTGGTTGGCAACTTGGCGGGCGGTTGGCTGTTTGACCGTTGGAGCGGGCGAAAAACGCTGCTGCTTTCCATTACGGCGGCGATGCTCATCTTGCTTGCGATGGGCACATGGCGTTCCTTCCCGCTGTATGTGGGGTTGCTGATCGTGCTCGGTTTTTTCCAAGGCACGTTTTGGCCGATTCTACGGGCGCTGAGCACGGTGATCTGGCCGGAGGGCGGCCGTCGGGCGGTCAACATGATCTATGTCGCCAACAACTTGGGCGTCGCGATCGGCGCCGTCATCGGCGGAATTCTCGCGTCGCACTCGTTCACGTTGGCGTTCTATGGCAATGCGTTGTCGTATATCTTGTTCTTACTCCTGTTTATGAGCAACATTTCCGAATCTCATGTGGAAAAAGCGAAATCGTCCAAGACCGATTCCGCCGGCTCAAAAGGAGCCCCCCGCGAGATCAAGCGCGAGACGTGGGTGGCGTTGTGGCTGTTGACAATCGGACTCGGGTTGATGGTCGTCACCTACAGCCAATGGCAGACGACGATGTCGATGTACGTGCAATCGACGGGCATCTCGCTGTCGAGTTACTCCGTTCTTTGGACGGTCAACGGCTTGGTGATCGTGTTGCTGCAACCTCTGTTATCGTGGTGCATTCAAAAATACGCATGGACGTTGCAGACGCAGATCTTGATCGCGGCGGGGTTGTTTGCCCTCGCGATGGCGACCGTTGTCGTCTGGCCTGCGTATACCGGATTCATCGTCGGCATGGTGATTCTGACGATGGGGGAGATGCTGGCATGGCCGGGTGTTCCCGCGCTGGCGGCGGAGATGGCCGTTCCGGGTCGGGAAGGCATGTTCCAAGGCATCGTCACGAGCGGCCAGTCGGCCGGACGGATGATCGGGCCGCTTTTTGGCGCGTTTTTGTTCGAGCGAATTTCGGCGCAGGGGATGATCGGATTCATGATCGTGCTGTGCGTGCTGGCGGCGGTTTTCTTCTTGCTGTACGATCGATTCGGGTTAAGAAAATCGTTTAGTGTCTCCCGGAAAATAGATGTATAAAATCCAAATTTAGGCTATACTCATGAAGTATCATTTTTTTGAAGGGGGCACTTATACAACATGAACACTCCGATTGAACCGCAAGCGCAACACAACCCGACGACGAACGGCAAAGCGATTGCTTCCATGATTCTCGGCATCGTCTCGCTGGTCATCCCGTACGTGGGTCTCATCACCGGCATCATTGCAATGGTTCTCAGTTCTTCCTCGAAAAAAGACATCGCCCGCACCGGCCAACAAGGCCACGGCATGGCAACGGCGGGTTTTGTCACCGGTCTGATCGCCGTCATTCTCTACGCAATCGTCATTCTCCTCTTCATCATTCTCGGGGTTACTCTCGCTTCCTTAGACGGCTCCGGCTATTAATCAAAAAAACCACCCACTCCTCGGAGCAGGTGGTTTTTTTATGTCTAGAAAAGGGCTTCGTTGAGGTTGAAGTACGGAGCCCTTTTCGGAAAGAGGCGGTGCGAGTCTTGCCCTGTGAGGAGGCCGAGGATTTCCAACTCGTCGCTCGTGTGGAGGCCGAGGGTCAGTTTGGTGAGCGCTTCGGGGGAGGCTTGCAGCGTCGGAGAGAGCTCGCCGTCGACGTAGAGCTGGTGGTTGATTTCGTCGTAGGTCAGTTGCATCCCCATGCCCGTGTAGATCGCGTAGGCTTCCAGCCAGGTCTCCCAGTTAAGAACTTGGAACATCCAGGCGGAGGGAGCGTGGATGGTTTCGGTAGCACCTTGGCGTTTCAAGTGCAGGCCGAGAGAGGTGGTGGCGGGGAACGTGGCTTGAAGTTTGGTTTTGCCGCGTGTTGACGCGAGGGTGTAGAGTGCGTTCAAGACAGCGGGCGCGTGGGCGTTGTCTGAGACGGAGACTTCCTTGAGCACAAGTTTGTCGTCCGCCTCGCCAAGCGATGCGTAGCCGATGATCTCCTCGCCTTGGGTGAAGACTTGGAGATCGGTGAAACAGCGCCCTTGTTCGCCGAGATGCGCGAGTTCAGTTTCCCACCAGTTGAGAGATCGCGTGGGGGTGAGGAAAAAACCGGAGGACTCGCGGTTGTAGATTTCGCTCAGGGCGTGGAGATCTCCATTTTGAAAAGCGCGCGTGTCCGCTCCCGCTGTGAGCTGTTCCGGGAGAGTCTGGCTAAGGCGGTACCACGGGAACGCCGACACGTAGCCGACGCGCGGGTAGTAGGTCGGGTGGCCGAGGACGCAGGAGAAGGTGAAGCCTTTTTCCTTGGCGAGTTGGAGTCCGAAGCGGAGAAGTTGTTCGGCGATGCCTCGGCCTCTGTAGTCGGGCAGCGTTCCAACGGGCGAGAGGACGACGCCGTTGATCTCTCGGGTGCCGATCTGTGCCGGTTTCGGGAGCAAGCTCGCCATGCTGACCAATCGGCCCGTGGCGGTGTCTTCGGCGACGACGATCAGTTCCGGGTCGAGGTCCGGTCGGTTGTAGACCGCCGTGAACAACTCGACGTGCGAGCGTCCGTTGGCAACATCGGGCGTCTCCGTGTAATGCGTGAAAGCTGTATCAATCAGGTCGAGAACCTGCGGGAGTTCGTGCGGTTGGGCCGAGCGAAACAAGAGGTTTGACATTCGATGGAATCCCTCCAAATTTATAAGTTCATTTTGCGCCCATAATAGGGCAACTTTTCCAACTTGTCAATAAAAAAGGAGCTCTCCGTCGATGGCGGAGAGCTCCTCTTTTTGCAGATCGGTGTTACGCGTACATTTTTTCCAGTTGTTCCTTGATGCGGTCGTCGGCGAGGTACTCGTCGTAGGTGGCGGTTTTGTCGACGAGGCCGTTCGGGGTGATCTCCATGATGCGGTTCGCGATGGTTTCGACGAACTGATGGTCATGGGAGACGAACAGCAGGTTGCCGGTGAACTTGATCAGGCCGTTGTTGAGCGCCGTGATCGATTCGAGGTCCAAGTGGTTGGTCGGTTCGTCCATGATCAAGATGTTCGCGCCCGTCTGCATCATTTTAGACAGCATGCAGCGGACTTTCTCGCCGCCGGAGAGAACGGACGCTTTTTTCAGAGACTCTTCGCCGGAGAACAGCATACGGCCGAGGAAGGAGCGCACGTAGGTTTCGTCTTGGTCGCGGGTGTATTGACGCAGCCAGTCGACGAGGTTCATGTCGCTGTTCTCGAAGTACTCGGCGTTGTCTTTCGGGAAGTACGCTTGGGTCGTGGTGACGCCGAACGTGAATTCGCCGGAGTCCGGTTGGAGCTCGCCCATCAACACTTTGAACAGCGTGGTTTTCGCCAGTTCGTTCGGGCCGACAAATGCGACTTTGTCTCCGCGGTTGAGGGTGAAGGAGATGTTGTCGAGAACTTTCTCGCCGTCGATGGTGACGGTGAGGTCTTTGACGGTCAAGATGTCGTTGCCCGCTTCACGATCCGGTTTGAAGTCGATGAACGGGTATTTGCGGCTCGACGGTTTGATGTCGTCGAGGGAGATTTTGTCGAGCAGTTTCTTACGGGAGGTTGCTTGCTTCGCTTTGGACTTGTTGGCGGAGAAGCGACGGACGAACTCTTCGAGTTCTTTGACTTTCTCTTCCTTTTTCTTGTTCGCGTTCCTCATGAGAGCGAGCGCGAGTTGGGAAGATTCGTACCAGAAGTCGTAGTTGCCCACGTAGACTTGGATCTTGCTGAAGTCGATGTCGGCGATATGCGTGCAGACCGTGTTCAGGAAGTGACGGTCATGGGAGACGACGATGACGGTGTTTTCATACTTGAGGATGAAGTCTTCGAGCCAGCGGATCGATTCGATGTCCAAGTGGTTGGTCGGTTCGTCCAGCAGCAGGATGTCCGGGTTGCCGAACAGCGCTTGGGCGAGGAGGACGCGGACTTTTTGGGAGCCGTCGAGTTCTTTCATTTGCTTGTCGTGCAGGTCGGTGGTGATGCCGAGACCTTGGAGCAGTTCGGCCGCTTCGGATTCGGCTACCCAGCCGTTGAGGTCTGCGAAGTCGCCTTCGAGTTCGGCGGCGCGCATGCCGTCTTCTTCGGAGAAGTCGCCTTTGGCGTAGATCGCGTCTTTTTCGACCATGATGTCGTAAAGTTTTTTGTGGCCGAAGATGACGGTTTTGAGGACGTCGAACTCGTCGAATTCAAAGTGGTTCTGTTTGAGGATCGCGAGACGTTCGCCCGGGGTGATCGAGACTTCGCCTTTGGACGGTTCGATTTCGCCGGAGAGAATTTTCAGGAACGTCGATTTGCCGGCGCCGTTTGCCCCGATGAGGCCGTAGCAGTTGCCCGGTGTGAACTTGATGTTAACGTCTTCGAAGAGCGCACGTTTGCCGTAGCGCAGGGTGATGCCATTGGTGGAGATCATGTATGGATACCATCCTTCTGTTGGTTTTGTACCTGTATTTTTTGCTTGAAATGTGAAGAGTTATCTCAATCTACTACTATAGCATAACCAAGGGAAGAACGGAATTTTCAATGTGCCAGCAATTCGTAGTAGGTGCGCAGGAGGGTGAGCTGGGTGGAGGTGGTGAGGGTGTAGGATGAGATGGAGGTTGGGAGGAGGACGGTGTCTCCGGGTGCGAGGTTGAGAGTGAAGGGTTCAAGGTCTGAAGTGACGGTTTCGTGGTCGGGACGGAAGATCAGGGTCCCCTCCCCATCTGCTACGATGAGGATGTCGGGATTGGGGTGGTTTTTTTCGAGCGTGTGGGTGGTGTCTGTGAGGGTCAGTTTTTCGATGGTGAAGTACGGGCAGTGGAGTAGATGTTCGTGGGTGAAGTTGTTTTTTTCCAAGATGGTGCGGCGTTGGTTGGGGTTCTCTGTGGGAGTTCCGTAGGTCATGGAGAGGGCGGCTTTTTCAAGGTGCAATTCGCGTGGGCGGCCCCAATCGTAGACGCGGTAGGTGATGTCGGAACTCTGTTGGATTTCGATGAGGGTGGTGCCCGCTTTGAGTGCGTGCAGGGTACGTGAAGGGACGAAGATGAGTTGGTCGCGTTGAATTTCGAGCTCTTGCAGGTAGTCCACGACCTGTCCGTCTCGCACGGCGTTCCAGTAGGTTTCGGCGCTCGGGAAGGTATGTCCGTAGATGACGCTCGCGCCGGGTTCGTGGTCGAGGATGTACCAAGCTTCGGTCTTGCCGAGGCTTTGCTCCCACGCTTGGGCCTGTTCGTCGTCGGGGTGAATCTGCACGGAGAGGTGCTCGCGTGCTTCCAGAAATTTAATGAGCAAGGGGAATTGCGGGAGTGGTTGTGTTTGATTCATGCCCAGGTACTCGTCGGGCATCTCGGCGATCAACTCGACCAGCGTCTTGCCTGCGAGCGGTCCGTTGACCACGACGCTTGCGTCCCCCGGTAATCCTGAGAGTACCCAATACTCGCCAATCGGCTCCGAGGTCTCGACCCCGAAGCTTTTTTTCAATGCATCTCCGCCCCAAACGCGAGGTTTGATCACCGGAGCAAACTTCACCGGATACGCCCGCATCCGCCTCTCCTCCTCCGCAAATGCCTATCTTACTAAGAGGGTATGTCGGAGGGCTTGGATGGGTTCGGAAAAAAAGAGACCGACACCCGTGTGGGGCTCGGTCTCTTTTTCATTCAAAAAATCCACGTGTCAAACGCGAGCATGGCGGCGTAGACGAAGGCGGCGGCGGGCATCCAGAGGGCGTGGACGACGGGGTTTTCTTGGCGTCGGGCGAGGGCGATGAGGTAGCGGATGTAGCCGTATGCGATCATGAAGAAGCAGAAGATCAGGGCGAGGGATTCGAGCATGTGCGGGCCTCCTTGGGGCTTTTTGGGTTCCGAGATCGTTTCTATAAGGTTCGGAAGTTGGCTTTGGTTTATGGGAGGAGTCGGAGGGGGGCCAATTTTCCGTTGAGTGTGCGCAGTTGGGTGATCGTTTGGGTCGTAAGCGTGTTGAGCTGCCCGACTTGGCCGCCCTCTTGCTGAGCGGAGTAGAGCGAGGTGCGGCCGGTTTGGAGCAGGGTGTGGTTGGTGTCGGCGAGTTTTTGCAGAGAGCTGCCGGCGTGGGTGACGTAGGAATTGAGGTTGTCGAGGCCGGTGATGATCTGCGTTTCGCTGTCAGCCGTTGTACGGAGGTGGGCGTTCATCGACGCGAGATGTTGGACGGTGGCTTGCTCGCGCTGTTCGATTTGCGCAAGGGCGGTGGTGGTTTCGGTCAGCGGGTCGAGGACGGTGGACGTTTCACGAATGACGACGCGGGTGGAGATGATGGAGTCGTTGATGACCGACATGGAGGCGTTCATTTGCGATTGGACTTGGGTTTGTTGGTAGAGGCTGTAGCCGAACATGCCCACGCCGAGGAAGCCTCCGAGAAAAAGCAGGATGGAAAAAATTTTCGTGCTCATAGGGACGCCTCCTTGGGCTAAGGGATGAGGTTGCCGAGCAAACCGCCTACGGGGTTCTCGGGGTCGGGCGACGCGGGAGTTGCAGGTGCTGGATTCGAGGGCGTTGGATTTGGAATCAGGTCGCCTACGGTGCTTCCGAGACCGCCGAGCAGACCGCCGGTGGCTTTGTCTACGGTGCCTCCTTTGAGGAAGTCGTTGAGTTTTTGCAGGGTGTTCGGCAGGTTCAACGGGTCTTGCAGAATGTCAAAGACCGTCCCGAAGAGTTTGAAGGAGTCCTTCGACTTCGCAAGTTCCAAGAGCAGGGCATCCATCTGCCCGTTGAGTTTGTTGCTCTCGTTGTTCGCCGTGTTCAACGCGGTCGCGAGTTCGGTGAGAGTCGCGGCATTGGCTTCGACATCGCCGTTCATGGCTTGTGCTTGCTGGGCGAGAGCTGTGGTCGAATCAACGGAAGTTTGCTCGCGTTGCAGAATCTGTTCCATGAGGGCCACCCCGTTTGAGGTGAGTTGCTCCTGCTCCGCGAGTTTCGCTTGGAGGTCGGCTCCCGTTTTTTCTTGCTGTTGGAGGATCGCTTCTTGAGCGTTGAGTTGCCCGAGTTTGGTTTGGACTTGCGAGACCTCCCCTTGCAGCGACTCCGTATTTGCCAGCATGTCGCTCGTCGTGCCGCCGAGGTCTTGGAGCATCGTGATCAGATTCGGCGAGGTCGTCGGAGCTTGCGCAATCAACGCCGTCAGCCCGCCGATGCCCAGGACAGCCGCGCCGAGCAGGGCGAGGAGAGGCTTTTTTTCGAAGTGGAGTTTCATGTTAGTGGCCTCCTGTCTGCGGGAGAACGGCGGTCTTGGCGTTCATCTCGGCGAGGTCGGAATTGATGCGCTGTTGGTTTTGGATCATGCCGTCGAGGTTGGCGATGACGTCGCTGTTGACTTCGCGGATTTTTTGCAAGGTGGTGAGCAGGTCGTTGGCATGTTGACATGTGGAGTCGATGGCCGTTCCGGTGGCTTGAGTGGAGACGCCGAGCTGCGTGATCGTGCCGTCGATGCCCTTGACGATGCCGTCGAGTTGCCCGAGGCCGTCGCTCATCTGCGAAGTGGATTGCTCCAGTTGGTCGAGCGTCCCCGCCATGTGAACGCTGGCGGTGCGGAGGTCGTCGAGGCCGTGGAGTCCGTTTTTCATCTCGCCGGAGAGCTGTTGGGTGTGTTGGAGCTGGGATTTGAGTTTGTCAGCTTTCGTTGCCATGTCGTGTTGCAGGCTGACTTGCAGGAGACCGTTGATGCCAAGCGCGAGAAGGCAGAGGACGGTGAAAATTTTCGGGATGGTGAGCGTTTTCACGACGGGCGCGAGTTTGGCGGTCAGGGCGGGCTTCAGCTGGAATCTGGGTTTGGGATTCAGGTGAGGTTTCATTTCAGCACCCCCGGCACTTTGGCGTTCATCTGGTCGGCGTATCCGCGCATGGCGGCCATGTTGGTGGAGTCTCGCTTGACGGTGGCTTGGAGCTTGGTCAGCGCGGTGTAGAGTTCACCCGCCGACGTGTGGAGTTTGCCCATGTCGGTGGAGATGCCTTCGAGCGTTTTTTGCCCGTCTCCGCCGAGTCCCGCGAGAGATTGGTTGATTTTCAGCGTTTGGTCGTTGAGTTGGACGATGGTGTCGATGTGGGTTTGGACGTTTTGCGTGGCGGTGAGGGTGGCGGAGAGTTGCGTGTCCATCACTTGGGTGGTTTGGATGACGTCGTCGAGGGCAGCGTTTTTTTGCACGATCGCTTCTTGGATTTGGATCATTCGCGAAGTTGAATCTAGGCTTTGGTCGAGGCCCCGGTCGATTTTTTTTAAAGCATGTGTGGTCAGCATGGTGTCGGCCAAGAGCACGATGAGGACGCCGAGGCCGAGGATTTTCCAGACGGGTTTCATTTGGATTCCCTCCCTAGGGCATGGATTGTTCCACTTGTTTGGTGAGCACGGCGGCTTGGTCGAGCTTGTCGGCCATGGTGTCGTTGGTCGCGGCGAGTTGGTTCGCCGATGCTGCGAGGAGGGCGGTGGTGTCGTTCATCGATTGGATGGTGGTCTGTTGGCCGGTGGAGGAGCTGTTGATGGACGTCAGGTTGGTTTGCAAGTGCGTGGCGAGTCCGACGAATTGCTTGCTGAGATCGACTTCACGCTGGGAGAGTTGATCGAGATGGCCGAGCGAGGTCGCGGGACCGTCGAGGCCTTTTTGCAAGGTGTGGAGGTGGGCGTCGATTTGTTGCGTGGTTTCGGCAAGGTCGGAGATGTTCTGCATGCGCCCGACGATTCGGTCGTTGACGGCGTTGAGTTGGTCGTTGTTGGTGCCGATGTGCCGGATGTTGGTGAGCGGGTCGAGTTGGGTCAGGTCTTCAAAGGGTATGAGTGCAAGTCCGGCGAGGAGGAGGGTAAGCGCTGTCATGGAAGTCCATCGGAGGGCTTTGCGGTTGAAGTTCATGCGGTGCATCCCCTTTCCCGTTGCGTTCGTGGGTTTTAGTAGAGGATTCGGAGGGGCGAGGTGTTTTTTGACAATTCCGTGAAATAAAAAAAGGCACTTCGCAACGTGGATCGTTGGAAGTGCCAGATGCCTGCTCCTTACCAGGTTTCATCGAGATGGGCCGCGTAGTAGGAGAGGCCGCGTTTGAAGTATTGAAGTTTTTCGTCGGAGGTGGTCTCCAGCAGGTTCGTCAGCGCGAGTTCCATCGCTTCCTTGTAGTTCTGTGAATTGTACAAGGCCATTGCGAGAAAAATTTGGAGAGCGCGGTTCTCGGGAAACTCTTGCACACCGCGGCGCAGGGTTTCCACCGATTTCTCGTATTCGCCGAGCACGCGGTACGTGCTGCCGAGTCCGAGCAAGTTTCGTTCCAGATCAGGGCCGGAAAGTCCCAGTTCGACGGCACGAACGTAGTAGGGGATCGCTTCTCGTCCGAGTCCCAGATTGTCATGTGCCACGCCGGTTTGGAAGTGAATCTCCGCGTTCTCCGGGTCTTCCGCCAGCAAGTCGAAAAGTTGCGTGCGGGCTTGCTCTAGGATGGTTTGGTCTTGCTTGGCGCGGCCTTCCTCACGCAGTTGAATCGCTTGGTCGAGTCGTTCTCGCATCATGGGTGGGGTTCAGTCCTTTTCTTGAGTTGCCTTATTTTTCTAATACTTTACCACTAAATCGAAATTAGAAAAAGGCACCGCCGTTGCAACGCGACTTTTTTTGATACAATAGAGTCAATACGTTTAGCAACACGAAACGAAATGAGGGAATCAACATGCCATATATTCGCTTCACGGGATTCGAAACGGCGTTCCTGAAAAAAATCGCCGTGGAAGTCGTCACCCGCATCTCGGAGATCGTCAACATCCCGACGGAGATCATCAAGATTGAGAAGACCGCCATTGAACCCATCCTCAACTCCCCGCAATCGGTGGAGATTCAGATGTTCCAACGCGACCAGCAGACGCACGATGCCCTTGCGCTCATGCTTCATACGCTGTTGCAGGAGCACGGATGCTCGAATGTCCACATCTACTACAACCTGCTCTCGCCCGCCCTCTACTACAAAAACGGCGTCGCGCTCAACAAAATCCCCAAACGGGCGAACCCCGTTCATACTTGATAGAAAAAAAGAACCCTCGATCTGGGAATTGCCGAGGGTTCTCTTTTTATTTCGATTCGCTTTGCTTTTTCTGTCTACGAAGCGCCAAGATGGAGAGCGCACCTGCAATCAATGCTCCACCGCCGATGAGGAGGTTTTTTGTAGCCCCTTGTTCGGTCGGAGCCGTTTGAGCCGTGCCGAAACCACCGCCCATTTGAATAAGTTCATTGTCTTTGCCATTATTGCTACTGATTTTGTTAGATTCTCTCGCAGCCTTGAGGCTCTTCAGTTGAGATTGAAACTCAGACTTCGGAATGAGGGCATTCTTTTTCAACCCCAAAGCCAGGTTGTCTCTCATAGGAAGGATACCGCTATTCCCTGTTTCCGACTCAATCGAGACAGCATACAGCGCGGTGGACATGTCGGAAACGAGTTTGATACTGTCATCTGCTTGGATTCGCTTTTTCGCTTCCGCAAGGTCTTGTTCGAAAGTCAAGTTGCTTTGGATGTAGAAGACACCCCATTTCCCTTCCTTCTCCTGAGCAAACACGATCCCGCCCGTTTTTCCTTGGACATGAATCGGAAAGACGTATCCGGCGAAAGTGAGCGGGTCTGCGCTCAGGTCACTGTTGTTTGCCAAGTCGTAATAAGCGACCCCGTCTCCGAGGGAAGCTTTGGAGTATGACTCTTGCTCTGTTACTCCGAAGTTGTCCTTGGTGTGCTCCAAGGAATTCTTATAATTTTGAAAGTCGGCCTCGACCATTGATTTTACTTTTTGGTCAGCATATTGAATCTTAGGTTCCGGACTACCGGCAAACGCAGGTTGTTGGATCAGACCCAACGTGCAAGTTGCAAACAATACGAGGAACAGAGTAGTTAGAATTCGTTTCACTTTTGCACCCCTTCCCATTATACGTAAATTGCGTAGACACTGTTGACCCATCTAAATTTGCTGTTGCTCAAAAAATCTCCATAAGGAAGGATATTGTAGGTAGCGTTAGCCGGGTCAATGAAGTACACGTCTTGCTTAGAGAGAGATGTGTCTTCATAATACCCACGGATCACAAGTGCATGACCTGTTCCATCCGTATATGAGATCGACGCGACCATAGGTTGGCCGTTGCTCGCTTGGTTCGCAATCGTTTGGAAGGTCATCGTGGTGGCAATGTAGGAGGATTTAATGTTGTATTTCGAAAGCCCCCTTTGGACATCTGCAACTGTTCCCGTTACGTTAACGGGAGAGCCTTTTACATAGGTGACGATATCGCTTTGTGTAGCATTGGCTCCAAAATACTTCGCCACCATCTCCGTGGAAGCTGCCCAGCACCATAGGCTCTGCTGTTGCAGTGAAGCAGGCACTGACAACAAACGATAGCTCACATACGCGCTTGCCGACTGTGCGAACAACGCGGTTGAAATGAGCAGTGTTACGACCGCCAAGGACTTTCTGATTTTTTCTCGACCTTTCAAACCCCTCAACCCTCTCTATTACATTAGATAGCAAATTACTATATTAATAATAGGTTTCTATCGACTAAAAGACAACAAAAAAATCCTTGAGTTTCCTCAAGGATTTAACTTGATTTCCCTACACACTCGGCGTCCGGAAAAAAATCAACCCGAGCACCATCGCGCCGAGAATCACGTACGGCGCGTCGATTTTCAACCAGAACAGAGCCAGTGCCGCCGCGACTCCTACAGCGATCGGTTTCCAGTCGCCGAACGTGCTGTTCTGCGAGGCTTGCCAAGCGGTTTGCAAGAGCAAGACCACAACGACCGGTCGGACGGCGGAGATCAATCCCTTCAAATAAGGGCTGTCTTTGAACGTCATCAGCAGTTTCAGCAGGACGATCACCGCAATCGCGGTCGGGGCGACCATGCCGATCAGCGCGAAGGTCGCACCGAGGATGCCGGCGACTTTGTAGCCTACGAAGGCGGACAGTTTGGTGGCAATCGGACCCGGCAGCGTGTTGGCAATGGCGAGTGCATCGGCAAACTCTTGGTCACTCAACCAATGGTAGCGCTCGACGACCTCCGTTCGAATCAACGGGATGGCACTCGGCCCACCTCCGTACCCCAGCAGGCCGGCACGGGCCATCGCGAGAAACAAATACCAGATCGCGGACATGCGTTGCCTCCCTTCTCCTGATAAAAAGGGATGTTCTCTTACAGCTTCATCCCCATACGGCTTTTGTAGCGTTTGAGCAACATCTGGCAGTCTACTTTGAGAATGCCCGGCATCGCGTAGAGTTTTTCCAGCATGAATTTCTGCAACTCCATGTTCGACGTGAAGATTCCATGCATGTGCAACGTGCTCGGCCCGGTCATGTGATACAAACTCGTGACCTCCGGCTCCTTGGCAAGTTCCTGCGCCACTTGATCGAGGTGGCGCGGCTCGATGTCTACATTGAAGAACGCCGAAACTTTCATCCCCACCATCGCCGGATTGATGACCACCGTAAACCGCTCAATCACCCCAGCTTCACTCAAGGCTTGGATGCGGGTCTGGACGGCAACACGAGACAGACCGATTCGTTTCCCCAAGTCTGTGTACGAGATGCGGCTGTTCTCGTGCAGAACCTCCAAGATTTGTTTGTCCACGTCGTCCAGTTCCAATTTCGGCAGTTCACTTTCTGCGTCTGCGTACTCGTATACCATGCGTACTCCCCCTAATTACCCCGTTACCGTTTTAGTTTCGGATCGAGAACTTCCCGGATGCCATCCCCCAGCAAGTTAAACCCGAGCACCACTAAAAATATCGCAACGCCTGGCCAAAACGCAAGCAGCGGCTCAATATTCAGATACCCCTGCGCAATGTGCAACATCGAGCCCCAACTCGGTTGCTCCGGCGCCGCCCCCAGTCCGAGGTACGAAAGTCCCGCTTCGGCCACAATCGCCGCCGCCATCGACAGCGTCGCTTGGACGAGCAACGGCGCGAGGCAGTTCGGCAAGACATGGAGGAACATAATTCGGATGTCGCGCGCCCCAATCGCTTTCGCCGCCTGCACATACTCCAAGTTGCGCACCGTCAGCACTTGCGCACGGGTGATGCGGATAATCGACGGCAAGAACCCAATCCCAATCGCCACCATCGCGTTAAAAAATCCACCTCCAAGCACCGCCGCCATGACCAACGCGAGGATGATCGACGGAAAAGCTTGCATCGCGTCCACGACGCGCATGATGACCCATTCGTCCCAAAAACCCCGGTAGTAGCCGGTAATCAAACCAATCGGCACCCCGATCACGAGCGCGATGGAGACGGAGATCAACGCAGCTTCCAGCGAAAGACGAGCACCGTAGATCAAACGGGAGAACGTATCTCGCCCGAGATCGTCCGTGCCGAGGAAATGCCCGTTGCCCGGTTTCGCCATCAAGTTGTTGTAGTCTTGCTCAAAAATCGGGTCGTGGTTGGCGATCAACGGGGCGAAGATCGCCGTCAAAGTGAGCACGAGGATGATGACCCCGCCGACGACCGCCAATTTGTTGCGGGAGAACCGTCGCCAGAATTGGCGGGCACGGCTCTCCTTTTTTTGCAGGGGTACGTGGGTGTTCGTGTTTGAAAGTTCCGATACAGCGTGGCTCATCCTTCTGCCCCCTTCCCGACTTTGATGCGCGGATCGATCAGCGAGTACGTGAGATCGACGGCGAGGTTGATGACGACGACCAGCAACGCAGAGACGAGCACCGCCCCTTGCACGGTCACGAAGTCACGGGTGTAAATCGAATCGACGATCAGTTTGCCAAAGCCCGGAATCGAGAAAATCGACTCCGTGATGACCAACCCGCCGAGCAGTCCGGCAATCATCAGACCGCTGGTGGTGACAACCGGCACCAGCGCATTTTTCAGCGCATGGCGCAAGACGACGACGCGTTCGCGCTGGCCCTTGGAGTACGCGGTTCGAATGTAGTCGGCGTTCATGACTTCAAGCAGTGAACTGCGCAACATCCGCATCAGCACCGCCGCTTCCCGCATCGCAGTGGCAACCATCGGCAAGATCATCGCCGTCAGATTCGCCGCCGGATTTTCAAAAAACGGCGTATACCCCGACGCCGGGAACCAGCCGAGTTTGACGGCGAACAGTACGATCAACATCATCGCCAGCCAAAACGACGGAATCGACATCCCGCTCATCGCCAAAATCGAAGAGATGTAGTCCAAAAACTTCCCCTGTCTCGTCGCCGAGAGAATGCCCGCCGGGATCGCGATCAGCAGGGCGATCACGAACGTCCCGATCGTCAATTCCACCGTGACGGGCAGACGCTGTGCCAACAGTTCGGAAACCGGAGTATGGTCAACGAGCGAACGCCCGAGGTCTCCGTGCAGAACGCCGCCGATCCAATGCAGATACTGGGTGACGATCGGCTGGTTCAACCCGAGTTCTTCGCGCAACGCCGCAACCGCTTCCGGAGGCGCTTCCTGCCCGAGGATGACCGTTGCTGGGTCACCGGGCAGCATATGCATGAGGGAGAAGACCAAAACGGTTACCAAAAAGATGACCGGAACAGCCAACAACAATCGCCTGACCAGGAATGCCATGTGGATTCTCCTTCCTGTGAAAAGTGTCTTACTTGCTCAGGTTCACGGTGCGAATCAAGCCGTCCGGGACGTAGGTAAACCCTTGAACCGACTTCGAAAGGCCGAATACGTTGTTGGAGTGGTAGAGGTAGACATACGGGTTCTCGTCGTTGAGAATCTTCATCGCTTTTTCGTAAAGGTCTTTGCGCTTGGTGGAGTCGCCCTCCAGACGTGCGTCGTTCAGCAGAGAATCAACTTGCGAATTGCTGTAGCGCGAGTAGTTTTGCGCGCCGTTCGAAACGTCCCAGTCGTAGAGGTTTTGGTCCGGGTCCGGGCGGCCCGACCAGCCGAGTTGGACTGCTTCGAAGTTGCCGTTTTTCGATTGGTCGAGGAGGGTGCCGAACTCGACTTTTTCCAAGTTGACGGTGATGCCGGCCGGTTTGAGCATGTTCTGGATCATCTGGCCGAGCTGTTGGTTGGTCGGCGAGGTGCCGATCTTGAGGGTGAATGTGAAGCCGTCCGGCTTGCCGGCTTTTTTCAAAAGTTCCTTGGCTTGGTCGACGTTCGGAGCTTGGTACTTGTCGCTGTCGCCGTATGCAAATTGGGTCGGGGCAAACGGGGAATGGCCCGGCGTGCCCGCGTTGTTGAGCACAACTTTGACGATGGCGTCGCGGTCGATCATCAGGTCGACGGCGGAGCGGAGTTCTTTGTTGTCAAACGGAGCTTTGGACGCGTTCAGGTGGATGCCTTGGAAACCTTGGCCCGCTTGGTTGACGACGGAAATCTTCGGGTCGTTGGCGAAGTTCGGGATCTCCTTGGTCGGGAATACGTTGGTGATGTCGACTTGACCGCTTTTTAAGTTGTTCAGTGCTTGGGAGGAGTCGTTGATGACTTTGTAGACGACTTTGTCGAGGTGCGGGAGGTCTTTCTTCCAATAAGAAGCGTTTTTCTCAAGCGTCAGGGTCGAGCCTTTGACACGGTCTTTGTAGACGAACGGGCCGGTGCCGACGGGATGGTTCAGGAAGTCGTCGCCGTACTTTTTCACAGCGTCCGGCGAAACCATCATGCCGGCGCGGTCGGTGAGCACGGAGAGGAACGGGGCGAACGGTTGCTTGAGATCGATCTTGACGGTCTTGGGATCGACGACCGTTACTTTGTCGACCGCTTGCAGTTCGTTGCGGCGGGTGGAAGCTTTGTCCATGTAGCGTTCGATGTTGAATTTGACGGCGTCGGCGTTGAAGTCGGTGCCGTCGGTGAACTTCACGCCTTCGTGGAGGGTGAACGTGTATGTTTTCTGATCGGGCGACACGTCCCATTTGTCTGCGAGCATCGGGACGATGTTGCCTTTCTCATCGAGATCAACCAGTTTGTCATAGATACTTTGGAAGACCATGCGGTCGACCAGCGCCGTCGAGAAGCTCGGATCGAGTTTCGGCGGGTCCGCGTCCAGGGAGATGTTGAGGGTGCCGCCGTTTTTCACAGTTGCGGTTCCTTGGGAATCGGTTTTTGAAGAAGTGGCGTAGTTGTTCGAGGAACAACCGACCGTTGCCAGCATGGCACCTGCCAATAAAATCGTGAAGCTCAGTTGTAATGGCTTTTTCATCTGTCAAACCCCCTGGTGATGTCTTTTCGAAAGCAAAAACGCAATTTCGCTTTCGTTTCGTCTACCTTACACCAAAAGTATTTTCGGATCAATCAGAAAATTCGTTCTTGACTGAACAAAAAGTTTTTGAGACATTGGTACAAAGCTGAACAGCGAAAGTGAGGACAACAGCGATGGCCAACATCTTGGAAGTTCGTAACTTGAAGACTCAGTTCCACAGTGAAACACGCGTTGTTCCCGCCGTCGACGGCATTTCATTTGCTTTACAAAAAGGCGAAACCCTCGGCGTGGTCGGCGAATCCGGCTGCGGCAAGAGCGTGACGTCGCTCTCCATCATGAGACTGCTGGCCAAAGGTGCGAAGATCGCAGACGGCCAGATCCAATTCAACGGGCGCGACCTGCTCGGGCTCACCGATGCAGAGATGCGCAACGTGCGCGGCAATGAGATTGCGATGATCTTCCAAGAACCGATGACATCGCTGAACCCGGTCTATACGATCGGCAAACAGCTCGCCGAGATGACGATGCTTCATCGCGGCCATTCCAAGCGAGAAGCCCTGAACCACGCCATCGAGATGCTGAAAAAAGTCAACATCCCCCGTCCGGAGAAGATCGTCAACGAATACCCGCACCAGCTCTCCGGCGGGATGCGCCAACGGGTGATGATCGCGATGGCGATGTCGTGCGACCCGGATGTGTTGATTGCGGACGAACCGACGACCGCGCTCGATGTGACGATTCAAGCGCAGATTCTCGATCTCATGCGCGATCTGAGTGCGCGGCAGAACACGTCGATTCTGCTGATTACGCACGACTTGGGCGTGGTGGCGGAGATGTGCCAGCGCGTCATCGTCATGTACGCGGGGCAAGTCGTGGAGTCGGCCGATGTGCAGTCGTTGTTTGAACGCCCCTCTCATCCGTACACGCAAGGGTTGATGCGCTCGATTCCGAAAGTGGACGCCGATCTGGATCGGTTGGAGTCGATTCCGGGCTCCGTGCCGTTGCCGGGGTCGGTGCGTCAGGGCTGTCGATTTGCTTCGCGTTGTGAGCATGTCACATCGAAATGCTTGTCCGAAACACCGCCGCTGTTCGAACTCGGAGAAGGCCGGCAGAGTCGCTGCTGGTTGCAAGAGGAATCCGCATTGGAGGAGGTGCAACACGCATGAGCACGCTTTTGGAAGTCAAAGGGTTGAAAAAATACTACGGCACGCGCAAGGAAGTGGTGAAAGCGGTCGATGATGTTTCGTTTGCCGTGCAAGAGGGGGAGACGCTCGGCATCGTCGGCGAGTCGGGCTGTGGGAAATCCACGACGGGTCGGGCGATTCTGCGCTTGATCGAGCCCACGGAGGGCGAAGTTTTTTTCCAAGGTCAACTCCTCACTTCGTTAAAAGGCGACGCTCTGCGAAAAGCGCGCCGCGACTTGCAGATTGTCTTCCAAGACCCCTACGCTTCGCTGAATCCGCGGATGACGATCGGGTCGATTTTAGAAGAGCCGCTGAAAGTCCACGGCATCGGCAACGCGTCCGAACGCAAGGCAAAAGTGAACAAACTGCTTCAAACGGTCGGTCTCACCGAAGCCCACTTTGACCGCTACCCGCATGAGTTTTCAGGCGGGCAACGTCAGCGGATCGGCATCGCACGGGCGTTGATTACGCAACCGAAACTGATCATCGCCGACGAACCGGTTTCCGCACTCGACGTCTCGATCCAATCGCAAATTCTCAACCTCATGAAAGACTTGCAAGAGGAGTTCCAACTGACCTACCTGTTCATCTCGCACGACTTGTCTGTCGTGCGCCACATCTCCGACCGTGTCGGGGTCATGTACTTGGGCCGACTGGTCGAACTCGCGCCGAAAAAAGGGATGTACGAAACCCCGCTCCATCCCTATACACAAGCGTTGCTCTCCGCCGTCCCGCACCCGAATCCAAGCGAGAAGCGGGAGCGAATCGTGTTGACGGGAGATGTGCCGAGCCCGGCGAATCCGCCGAGCGGTTGTGCGTTTCATACGCGTTGTCAGGCTTGCATGGACGTGTGCAAAACGGAGCGTCCCGCTTTGAAGGAAACGGCGGACGGGCACTTCGTCGCTTGCCATCTGTATTAGAAAAAAGGAGGAGTTCTGATGAATCTCGATGCAATGCATCATCCCTATGCTTCGCGCCGGATGACTACGTACGCCCGCAATGGCATGGTCGCGACGTCGCAACCCCTGGCCGCGCAAGCGGGTTTGGAAATTTTGCGCAAGGGAGGCAATGCGATTGATGCGGCGATTGCGACGGCCGCTTGTCTGACGGTGGTGGAGCCGACTTCGAACGGAATCGGCGGCGATTCGTTTGCGTTGATCTGGACGAAAGGCGAACTGCATGGTTTGAATGCGAGCGGCCCTGCTCCTGCGGCGATCTCACTGGAAGAGTTGAGGAGTCTGGGACACACAGAGATGCCGAAGTACGGGTTTGTTCCGGTGACGGTGCCCGGCGCTCCGTCTGCGTGGGGAGAGTTGTCGGCGAAGTTTGGGAAGTTGCCATTGACAGAAGTTCTGGCTCCGGCGATTGAGTATGCGGAGCGCGGGTTCCCGTTGTCGCCGACGCTTGCGTATTACTGGGAGCGTGCGGTGAAGATTTTCAGCGAGACCTTGAAGGGTGAGGAGTTCAAGCATTGGTTTGAGACGTTTGCGCCGGAGGGTCGTGCTCCGCGTGTGGGCGAGATGTGGAGGTCACCGAACCATGCGAAGACGTTGCAAGAAATTGCGGAGTCGGGGGCGGCTTCTTTTTACAAAGGCGATCTCGCGGAGAAGATCGACGCTTTTTCCAAAAAGCACGGCGGGTATTTGCGCGGCGAGGACTTGGCGAGCTTCCGACCGGAGTGGGTGCAGCCGATCAAAGTCAATTATCGCGGGTATGATGTCTGGGAGATTCCGCCGAACGGGCATGGGATTGTCGCGTTGATGGCGTTGAATTTGTTGAAGGGCTTTGATTTTACGGAGCGCGAGACGGTGCAGGCGTATCATACGGCGATTGAAGCGACGAAGTTGGCGTTTGCAGATGGGCAGAAGTACATCACAGATTCCAATCACATGTCGGTGACGGTGGAGCAGTTGCTGTCGGAGTCGTATGCAGAGGAGCGTCGGAAGTTGATCGGCGACACGGCACGCCGTCCGGAAGCGGGAGATCCGCGAAGTGGGGGCACCGTGTATTTGTGTACGGCGGATGGTGAGGGCAATATGGTTTCGTTTATCCAGAGCAACTACATGGGCTTCGGTTCCGGCTTGGTCGTGCCGGGGACGGGGATTGGGTTGCACAATCGCGGGAACAACTTCACGCTCGATCCGACGCATGACAATCGTTTGGAGGCGGGGAAGCGTCCGTATCATACGATTATCCCTGGCTTTATGTCGAAGGACGGGCAGGCCGTGGGACCGTTTGGAGTGATGGGTGGTTTCATGCAACCGCAGGGGCACGTGCAAGTTGTGATGAACACGGTCGATTTCGCGCTGAACCCGCAAGCAGCGCTCGACGCCCCGCGTTGGCAATGGACGGACGGGTTGAATGTCGAACTCGAAGCCTCCGTGCCCGAGCACATCGTCGACGCTCTGCATCGCAAAGGCCACAACGTCAAAGTCGCCATCGGCCGCGGCAGTTTCGGACGCGGGCAGATTATCTGGAGAGATCAGGACAGCGGCGTGCTCGCAGGTGGCACCGAGATGCGTACGGATGGGCATGTGGCGGGGTATTAAGGAAAAAGACTGGATCGCGTAGGCGGTCTGGTCTTTTTTTGCCAATCGCGTGAATTTCGAATAAAGTAAATACTATCAAACGTCTATTGAGGAGTAATGTACATTGGCATTTATGATCCCGGAAACGATTCGCAGTTCAGCAACGGCTGGCGAACGGACTCTGTTTCAGACTTTGAAACAGGACCTGCCGGAAGACTACCTGGTCTATTTTGAACCGGAGATTAGTGGAAAGCGCCCTGACTTTGTCATCATTGGCCCTGATTTAGGAATTCTTGTATTAGAAGTCAAGGACTACACAAAAAATACGCTCTACCAACTCAACCGTGAGGAATGGACACTCCATACCTCCGGAGGAGATGTGCAGAAGGTAAAAAGCCCATTGTTACAAGCACGGCAGTATGCATTCCATCTCGCCGATCAACTCAAAAAAGACAAAGACTTGGTGCAACTCGAAGGAAAATATCATGGACATTTGAAATTCCCCTTTGGCTTTGGGACAGTTTTCACCCGTTTGAAGCAGGAGGACTTTATTCGTCATGATCTGTACAGTTTGATTGATCCGCATCTTGTGCTGTGCCGCGACGAGATTGATTTGGATGACGAGGACTATTCCCAAGAACATCTGGTGGAGAAGTTGCAGGGGATGATGCCCGTTTTTTACCGTCGATCGGAGCGATTAAGTGAGGCAGAGATTCAAGCGATCCGCTATCATCTGTTCCCGGAAGTGAGAATTAGTGCTGAGCACGGAGAGCCCGTTCGGTATCAAGACCAATGGCTTCTGTCCTTGCATAATATCAAGACGATGGATCTTCACCAAGAGAATTTGGCTAAGCAGTTAGGAGACAAGCATCGCTTGATTCGGGGCGTGGCGGGTAGCGGTAAGACGTTGATCTTGGCAAGCAGAGCTCGGATGTTGGCGAAGATGCATCCCGAGTGGAAAATTCTCGTCCTCTGTTATGGTGTCCCTCTGGCTCGTCGCTTAGAGGGAATGATACAAGAGATGATGAATGATTCGGTTTCCTCAAATATTGAAGTTCATAATTTCCATGCATGGATTCGAGATGTATTCCGACTGTACCATGACGAACAAATCCCCTTATTGCTTGAAAAGATTGAGAAGCGAGAAGCAATTTTACCTACGTACGATGCAATCCTCATCGACGAGGGACAAGATTTTGCGCCTGAGTGGTTGAAGTTGGTGGGCAGCGTTTTGAATGAAGAGACACAGTCGCTTTTGCTGGTGGAGGATCGAGCGCAAAACATTTTTAAACGCAAGACAAGCCTCAATCAGAATATAGGACTCGATTTCCGAGGACGTTCGAAGGTGCTGACGATCAACTACCGCAACACGGCACAGATCGTGCAATTTGCGTGGGACTTTTATCAGAAGCATTCGGTTTTGCAGGACAAGGTTAAGCAAGGAAGTACAGAAGGAGTGGAAATTTTACCTCCGCAAAGCACCAAGCGTCGAGGACCGAAGCCGACGATTCAGCGCTGTACCAGTTTACGGCAGGAGATGGAGTTTGTCGTCTCCAAGATCGCAGAGCTGTATCATCAGTTTGGAGTTCCGCTGTCGGAGATGGTGATTCTGTATCGGGTGAAGAACTCATATAGGGAGCCGTACATTGATACTATTCGAGGGCAATTGTATCGTGAGGGAATTCCGTTTTATTGGGTAACAGAGAGTGCGGAGTCCAAACGCAGGTTTGATCGAGCTCAAGAGACGGTGAAGATTTCGACGTTCGACAGTGTGAAGGGGTTGGACTTCCGTGCTGTTTTCATCGTCAATTTGGAAAACATGCCGTTTAAACGGGAAGAGAACGAAGAACGCGATGTTGCGTTGTTGTATATCGGGATGACGCGTTCCTTGCATTGGTTGACTCTGACCTACAGCGGCCAATCTGTCTTCACGCGCTACTTAGATGAAGTCGTGGTGAAACAACAGTTGGAATCGTCTGAGCAGCTTCGAGAGAAGGCGTAATGGAGCCGTTTAAGTTGAGAACCCCGCATAAGCTGTGTTAGAATGGAGATAAGAAAAAATGACCATAGGTGCGCTAACACCTACGGTCGTTTTGCACAACGGATACCCCCTCAGGGGTGTCGGCTCATTTTCTAGATGAGAAATAGATCGCTGAGCTGTGAGAACTCAAGGGCGATCTATTTCTTTTTCTCGTTTTGCATGTCAATCCAGTGCTTCATAATCGTCACGATCAGACTGAGGAATGCGATTAACAGCAATCCAAACTGAAGCATGAGCGACAATTCATCGTGGTTGGACATACTCTCACCCCCTTTCGTGGGGATGAGCCGATCACCCTTGAGGAGCCTATTCAGTTGTGTCTCTCGTATTCTACCATAGGAGAAACGAGTGTGGAACACTTGTTCTTTTCCTTTTGACTACAAATATAGATTGTAAATGAGACTAGATCGTCGTGGCGGTCTGGTCTTTTTTGTCGGATGGAGGTTTTGAGATGGCGGGGTTGCCGATTGATGTGGTGTTGCCTGAGTTGAAAGAGACGTTGCGCGGGCGGGTGAGTGCGGTTTTGGTGGCTCCTCCGGGGGCGGGCAAGACGACGCGGATTCCGCTCGCTTTGGTGGACGAGCCTTGGTTGAACGGGCAGAAGATCTTGATGCTGGAGCCCAGACGGCTTGCGGCAAGGGCGGCGGCGTCTTTTATGGCTTCGGTTTTGGGCGAGGCTGTGGGCGAGACCGTCGGGTATCGCGTGCGAATGGACACCAAAGTCGGTCCCAAGACGCGAATTGAAGTCGTGACCGAGGGCGTCCTGACCCGCATGTTGCAAGGGGATCAGGCGTTGGAAGGCTACGGGATCGTGATTTTTGACGAGTTTCATGAGCGGAGTTTGCACGCCGACTTGGGGCTGGCGTTGTGTCTGCAATCGCAGGAGATGCTGCGCGAGGACTTGCGCGTGCTGGTGATGTCGGCAACGCTTGAAGCGGAACCTGTTGCGGAACTGCTCGGCGACGCGCCGATATTGAAAAGTGAGGGTCGCGCGTTTCCCGTTGAAACTCGGTTTGCAAGCCGTAGAGCAGAGGGGAGAGTCGAACCTGCCGTTGTGCGCACAATTATAGAGGCGTTGGAAAAAGAGACCGGCGACATCCTCGTCTTTCTCCCCGGTACGGGAGAGATTCGGAGAACGGAAGCTTTGCTCGCGGAGCAGGGTCTTGGGAAAGCAAAAGTCCGTATCTCCCCGCTCCACGGAAGTCTATCTCGCGAAGAGCAAGACCTAGCGTTAACCCCTTGCCAACCTCATGAGCGAAAAATCGTGCTGGCAACATCAATCGCAGAGACTTCGCTTACCGTAGAAGGCGTGCGGGTCGTCATCGACAGCGGGCAGATGCGGGTCCCGCGTTTTTCTCCGCGCACGGGGATGACGCGATTGGAAACCACCACGGTTTCACGTCCCTCCGCCGACCAACGCCGTGGACGTGCAGGTCGTCTCGGGCCGGGAGTGTGCTACAGATTGTGGTCCGAGGCAGAAGACCAGCAATTGAAACCGCGCAGCACACCGGAAATTCTCGAAGCCGACCTCGCCCCGCTCGCTCTCGAACTGGCAACGTGGGGCGTTGCCGACCCTTCCGAATTGCTCTGGCTCGACCCGCCGCCCGCTGCTGCCTACGCACAGGCACTGACGCTTTTGCAACAGCTCGGCGCACTCGACCCCGATGGGAAAATCACCGCCCACGGACGGCGTCTGGCAGAACTCGGCATGCACCCGCGACTTGCGCACATGATTCTGCAAGCCGACCCCCTCGGGTACGGCGCGATGGCCTGTGAACTCGCGGCCCTGCTCAATGAACGAGACATCTTGCGCGGAGACCGTCTTGCCGATGCAGACCTTCGCCTGCGTCTCGACGTCCTCCGCGCCGTTCAGGAAAAAACGACGATGCCCGGCACCGCCGTCGACACCTCCGCCGCACGGCGCATTCTCACAGAAGCGGGGCAGTGGAAGCGGACTCTCGGTTTGAAATCGAACACCTTTGATTCAGACGCCGCCGGTCTGCTTCTCGCCTTCGCCTACCCGGACCGAATCGCACAACGCCGCACGAATGGGCGTTTTCTCCTGCAAAACGGGCGCGGTGCCGTCCTCCCGCAAGTCCAAGCTCTCTCCTCCGAACCCTACCTCGTCGCAGCCGAACTGGACGACCAAGGGACAGAGAGCCGCATCTATCTCGCGGCCCCGCTTGACCTCGAGATTTTGAAACTCCATTTCCAAAACGAGATCACCGACGAACGCCTCGTCGAATGGGACACCACCACCCAATCCGTCAAAGCTCGTACGCGTGAACGATTCGGTGCCCTGATCCTGCGCGACATGCAACTGACCAACCCAAGCCCGGAGGAAATCTTGCCGGCCCTGCTCCAAGGCATCGCCAGCGTTGGTCTGGAAAAGTCCCTCCCGTGGACCAAAAACGCTCGCCAACTTCAACAGCGTCTCTGCTTCCTCCACCATGCCGACCCCGCGAATTGGCCGGATGCCTCGGAGAAAGCGCTCACCGCAACGCTGCCCGATTGGCTTGGCCCGCATCTCTACGGAGCGAAAAACCTGAACGCCGTCTCACGCCTGAACCTGACGCAACTCCTCGAATCCCTTTTAACATGGGAGCAGCAGCGCGAACTCGAAGCCAGCGCCCCCACACACATCACCGTGCCGAGCGGCTCGCGAATTCCGATCGACTACAGCGATCCGGAATCTCCCGTTCTCGCCGTGCGTTTGCAGGAAGTCTTCGGTCTCCCCGAAACCCCGCGCATCGCACGAGGACGAGTGCCGATCCTGATGCACCTGCTCTCTCCTGCCCAACGTCCTGTGCAAGTCACCCGCGACCTCGCCAGCTTCTGGGCGAACGCCTACTTCGAAGTCAAAAAAGACCTCAAAGGCCGCTACCCCAAACACTATTGGCCCGAAGACCCGTGGAACGCCGTGCCGACAAACCGAGTTCGACCGCGCACCTGATGCAGCGGTACAAAAAAGACAAGCACCTACTTGTGTAGATGCTTGTCTTTTTGTATGGTACAACCTGCTATCAGGTTGAGGCGTACTTAGAGTGCTTGGATGCTCCAGAGCTGAGAGTTAACCCCGGAGAGGGATTGCCAGAGGTTGACATTGCCTCCATCGGACGTGGAGTTGAATTCAATATCAAATACCTTGCCATAGAGTTTGGAGGCAATTTTGTAGGAGCTTCCGAAGGGTTGGATGTCCCATTTTTCACTTTCCCGATTGTCGAAGTACCATTGCCAAACCTTGGAGCCGTTGGATGATCCAGAAGCATCTGCTGCCAACCCGCTGTTGACATTGATGATGTAGTAGTACCCGTCAGTGGACGGTTTCAGTTTCCATTGCTGACTTGCCAATCCCATATAGGTCCACTGATGAAGTCTGTAGCTTGCTTCGGTGGAATTATATTCTACGTCCAGTGCTTTCCCGCTGTTTTGATTGACAATTTTGTAGGTCGCGAACGGATCAAACGTCGCTGCATGCGCAGCAGAACTCAATCCAACTGTGGAACCCGCGAACAGAATCGCACCCAACGCCATCATTGCGAACAACTTCGATTTTTTCATAACAACTCTCCTTTTGTTTTATGTTTTAGATATTATCATATGAAAAAATATTTAGATAGAGAATAACCTGTCGAATAATAATTTATTTTTTAAAACAAAAAAAGATCGTCAACGAAGCTTTCTCATCGACGATCTTTTTGATCCTACGTGTACTTTTCTACTGCGCACTGTTGATCTTCAATCCAACGCGCTCCATCAGGAAACGGCTCTCGTCGTTGAGGCCGACGAGCGTTCCTACCTTGCCTGACTCCCGGTACTTGTTCAGCACTTTGGAGATCGCCGTGACCGCCGAATGGTCCCAGACGTGCGAACCGCTGAAGTCGATCACGATCTGGGAAGGGTCGTTATCCACCTCGAACATGTCGAGGAACTGGCTCGTCGTCCCGAAAAACAACGGCCCCGTCACATGGTAGACCTTGCGAGTCCCACCCTGTTCGAAGCTGCTGGAAACCTTCAATCTCGAAATCTTCCAGCCAAACAGCAGCGCCGAAATGACAACCCCGGCCAGCACGCCTTTGGACAAGTCATGAGTCGCCACGACAATTCCCATCGTCAGGAGCATCACGAACGCTTCACTCACCGGCATGCGACGAATGTGCAAGATCGACTTCCAATCAAACGTCCCAATCGAGACCATGAACATCACGCCGACCAGCGCCGCCATCGGAATCTGCCGCACCACGTCACTGAGCACCAGCAACAGAAACACCAAGAACAACCCTGCCCAAAAAGTCCCCAGTCTTCCGCGCCCACCCGATTTCACATGGATCACAGACTGCCCGATCATCGCACAGCCCGCCATGCCGCCGAAGAATCCGGTCACGACGTTGGCGAGACCTTGGCCGCGAATTTCGCGGTTTTTGTCACTCTTGGTCTGGGTCATTTCATCGAGGATTGTCGCCGTCAGCAACGACTCGAACATCCCGACCACCGCAAGGGAGAGCGAGAACGGCAGGAGGATCTTCAACGTTTCGAACGTGAACGGAATGTTGGCGATATGGAAACTCGGCAAGTCTCGCGTAATTGTGCCCATATCCCCGACCGTCCGCAAGTCCGCGCCTGTCCAAACCGCGACAATCGTCATCACGATGATGGCCAGCAACGCCGACGGAAATTTTTTCGTGACCCGCGGGAACAAGTAGATGATCGCCAGCGTCCCCGCAACCATCGCGTACATCTCCCAGCCGACATCGACGAACTGTGGCAACTGCGCCATGAAGATCAAGATCGCCAACGCATTCACAAAGCCCAGAATCACCGACTGCGGCAAAAACGTAATAAACCGCCCGACTCGAAACACGCCGAGCAAATATTGAATGATACCCGTGAGAACCGTCGCGGCAAACATGTATTCAATCCCATAATCGCGAACCACGTTGACCATCACCAACGCCATCGCGCCCGTCGCCGCCGAGATCATACCCGGTCGTCCACCCGCGAACGCCACGACCATGGCAATGGTAAAGGAAGCAAACAGACCGACCATCGGATTCACACCGGCAATAATCGCAAACGCAATTGCCTCGGGAATCAGCGCAAACGCAACCGTCATCCCCGCGAGAATGTCACCGCGTATGTTGGAAAACCAAGCTTGTTTGTAAGTTAGAGTGTGCATGAAGGACCTCCCTTTTTATAAGCATTAACCCCCGAACGATATCATACCTCCCGCTCTCTCGCAAGATTAACGCCTGTACATTCACCTCTTTTTGCTTTCCTTTTTATTTGAATTGCGTGTAAAATCAAGTTGAGGTGATCAGATGAAATCGAAGTTATTTGCCTTTTTCCTATCCTGTTTGACCCTGATTGCCTGCTTGGTTCTCTATCCCAAATGGACAACGGAACCGGAACCTGACGTGCAAGCCTCTGTCATCACCCCGAACCCCGATCTCAAATCGCTGACCTTCGAGGTGATCAGCGACACTCATATCAACCACGGAGACGTCGCGACGCAGACGAAGTTTCGCAATGTGCTCACCGACATCAACAAAGCCGCTCCGCACTCCGATCTGCTCGTGATCAACGGAGACCTCAGCAACGGGTTCCCGGACGACTATCGCACGCTGCGCAAACTGCTCGCCGAAACGCCGCACCCGCCAACGGAAGTGACGATTGGAAACCATGAGTTCTACGCAGCTTTCTACGACGCAAGCGAGACGATGAACAAAACTTCATTCCCCAACGGCGACACCGATGAAAAAGCGCTCCAACGCTTCCTCGATTTCGCCGGTCGCAAGCAAGTCTACACGGAAAAAATCATCAAAGGCTACCACTTCCTCTTCCTCGGCTCTGAAAAGTCCCGCATGAGCGATCCGTCCTTCAACGACGACGCGTACTTATCCGAAACCCAACTGAACTGGTTGCAAGAAAAACTACAAGCAGCCCCCGCCGACAAGCCGACGTTTCTCTTTCTCCATCAACCCTTGCCTTACACCGTCTCCGGCACCGCCCGCCCAGGTTGGAACCGAACGGTCATCCAGCATGAACTCCTGAAAAAAATCCTCTCCGCGCACCCGAACGTCATCTTCTTCTCCGGTCACACGCACATCAACCTCGACCGCCCGACGACTTTTTTCCAAGAGAGGTTCCTCATGGTCAACGAATCCTCGGCCGGCCGCCCGTACAATCCGGACGGCAAGCAACGCCCCGACAGCGAAGGAATGTTCGTGGAAGTGCAAAACGGCAACGTCACCATTCGCGGGAGAGATTTCACCGGAAAGTGGATCCCAAACGTCGTTTACACATGGAAACCCGCGCAGTAAGGGTTTCCTTTTTCACGAACAAAAAATAATGGTCATTGACTATTGTTCGTGTTTTCCCGTACAATGAAACCCGTTGAGACTCGTATACGCTGGGAATATGGCTCAGTGTCTCTACCGGTACCCGTAAAGTGCCGACTACGTGTCCTGTGAACCTGAAAGGGGAGACCTGACGATGTTGTATGACGTGATCATCGTGGGCGCAGGGCCCAGTGGAATTTTTGCAGCTTATGAATTGACTCATCTCGATCCGAACGCCAACGTTCTGTTGATCGACAAAGGCCTCGATATCTACCACCGCCGTTGTCCGATTCTGGAGGAGAAGTTGGTCAAATGCCCGCCCGCTCACCAGAAAAAAGAATACGCCGGCTGCCTGCCCGCTTGCTCCATCACGGCCGGTTGGGGCGGCGCAGGTGCGTACAGCGACGGCAAATTCAACCTCACCACCGAATTCGGCGGCTGGATGGGCGACTATCTCTCTCCCTCCGAAGTGCTGAAATTAATTGAATACGCTGACGAAATCAACCTCGCACACGGCGGGACGACGACGATCACCGACCCGACCACGCCGTCCGTTTCCGATATCGAACGCAAGGCGCAATCTGCCGGACTCAAGCTCCTCAAAGCCCGCGTGCGCCACCTCGGCACCGAAGAGAACTTGAAGATCCTCTCGAACATTTTCGAAACGATGGACTCCAAGATCGAGACCCGTTTCAAAACCTACGTCGAGGACGTACTCGTCGAAGATACCGCTGACGGCCCGGTCGTCACAGGCGTCGTTTTGAAAAACGGCGAAGAACTTCGCGCCAAAAAAGTCATCATCGGCCCCGGCCGCGACGGCTCGCAATGGTTGTCCGAGCTTCTGAAACGCCAAGGTCTGCGCATGCACAACAACCAAGTGGACATCGGAGTCCGCGTGGAAACGACCGACGTCATTATGGACGAAATCAACAAGCATCTCTATGAAGCGAAGTTTGTGTTCAACACCAGCGTCGGCACCCGTGTGCGCACGTTCTGCTCCAATCCGTCGGGTCACGTGGTCGTGGAGAACCACTCCGGCGTCATGACGGCGAACGGCCACTCGTACAAAGACCCGAAGCTCGGCTCGAAAAACACGAACTTTGCCCTGCTCGTCTCGCATACGTTCACCGACCCGTTTGACAAGCCGATCGAGTACGCCAAGGAAATCTCCCGCCGCGCGAACGACCTCTCCAACGGCTCCGTCATCGTGCAAAAGTACGGCGACATCCTCAAAGGCCGCCGCTCGACGCCGAAGCGCATCGCAGAAGGTTTCCTCGAACCGACGCTCAAAGAGGCGGTTCCGGGCGACCTCGGCCTCGTGCTTCCGTACAACACGATGAAGTCGCTGATCGAGATGATGGATGCCCTCGACAAAGTAACGCCGGGCATCGCGTCGGAGCACACGCTGTTCTACGGCGTCGAAGCGAAGTTCTACTCCGCTCGCCCGAAGCTCACCGACAAGTTCGAGACGGAAATCTCCGGCCTGTTCACCATCGGGGACGGTGCGGGGATTACCCGTGGTCTCGCCCAAGCATCGGCTGCCGGCGTCCACGTCGCTCGCTACATTCACAAGACCCTGTCCGAACGCCAAGTCGTCACCCAATAGTTCGGAAAAAAAAGGATGAGTCCCTCGTGGGCTCATCCTTTTTGTACAAGCGGCAGGCGATCGGCGAGTTGGCGATGACGGGCGAGGGTGTAGAGTTCGTCGAAGAACGCGGGAACTTCCTCGGGGGCTTGCGGCAGACGGACCGTGACGTCGAGCGAGCCGAGGAGTTGTTTGAAGTGGGCTTTGCGCTCTGCGTTGAGCCCGTCTCGTTTGAGCGGGTTGTATTTCCAGAGCAGGTCGCAGCCGTCTGCGTGTTCGACGACGTTTTGCAATTCGGCGACGGTGGTGGAGCGGTCGTGGGGGTAGACGACGAGGTAGTAGTTGTTCTTGCGGTGCCAGTCGATCCATACATAATAGTAGCTTTCCTCGCCGATGCGCGTCACATGGAAACAGCCCACCGTCGGCTTGCCGTTCACCCATTGATGAAAACCTTGCAACGTGCCGCCTGGAGTCGGGAGTCGATCCACTTCATAACGGTCCACAGGCGTTTTTCCAAATGCTTCGAGGATGTCGGAGAGAGAGTTTGCAAGTTCCGGAGTCATTCTGGGGCCTCCTCATAGATTGTAGCTTCTACGATACACAAAAGTGGATTGAATTGGTAGAATGAACTCAACAACAGGGAAGTACAGGAGGGATGGAGATGACGATGATGTCTTTGCTTAAAGTTCCGTCGGGGGATGCCATGATGGTCGGTCGTATGTTCACGCCGGAGGGTGTCGGCCCGCATCCGACTCTTTTGTTGCTGCACGGTTTTCCGGGGGCGCAACAGAATCACGACCTTGCCGTCGCGATGCGCAAGGCGGGATGGAGTGTGTTGTTGTTGAACTACCGAGGCGCGTGGGGAAGCCAAGGGAATTTTTCGTTTGCGAATGCGTTGGAAGATGTACAGGCGGCGCTTGCGTATCTGCGTCGGGAGGATGTCGTGGCGGAATTCAAACTGGACACGTCGAAACTCGTGCTGGTCGGACACAGCATGGGTGGGTTCCTCAGCCTCATGACGACGGCGGGAGATGCAGACGTGACGGGGGTTGCTTCGATTTCCGGATTCAACTTCGGGCTGGCGGCCGAGATTGTGGGAGATGATGAACGGTCGCTGGCAGAAGTGACGGCGATGTTCGAGGAATCCACGTTCTTTCTCACCGGAATCAACGGTCGCGAACTGACCCAACAGATCGCCGACCACGGTGCGGCTTGGAACCTCGTACACCAAGCAAAGTCGATCACCACCCGTCCGGTGCTCCTCCTCGGCGCTCTGCGCGACGATGTTGGACCGACGGCGTTGCATCACGACTCCTTGGTCGAAGCGTTCCAACGAGCAAACGCCCAACACCTGCAACACCTCACCGTCGACACCGACCACAACTGGGACGACGCCCGCGAAGCCTTGGCCGAACACCTGTTGAGCTGGCTCGCGAAGATCTAATTCGTATTAAAAAACCGCCCTGTGTGCCGGGCGGTTTTTTTCTTAGAAACCTCAAATGGAAAACAAATTTTCCGTTGGTATACTGGACTCATCTAGATGGAAGTACGAATTTGAAGGGAGAGAGTTGAATGGCCAGAAAAGCGGATAAGATCGCGGCGCTGTGCGGAGCGGCGATTGGTGCAATTTATGTGGCGGGGTATCTGGTGACCGATCCGAGTTCGGCGCAGGCGATGCAGAATCAGGCTTCGTCTGTGATGGCAGCGGTCAACTCGCCTGATTCTCATACAGCACCCAATCAACAACAGCAACAAGGCTTCCAAGGACAAAGAGGTCGCGACCACGGCGGTCGCTTCCCTCAAGGGCAACGTGGCGATGCCCCTCCCGGCAACGGAAACTTCAACAACCAAGCTCCCAACACCACTCCCAACGGCGGGCAAAGCAAGGCAAATACCCAAGGGCAGACTTCCAACTCCAACACGACATCGTCCGCATCTACCGGCACTTACAAGGACGGCACGTACACCGGCATGGGCTCCAACCGCATCGGCTCAGTGGAAGTTGCGGTCACCATCCAGGGTGGCAAAATCGCAGCGGTAGAAATCACCAATTGTGACACACACTATCCGCAGAGCCGAATTGACGGGCTTCCTGCCCAAGCGGTCGAGCGTCAGAGTTCAAAAGTGGACACCGTCAGCGGTGCCACCAAGTCCACAGACGACTTCCGCAACGCAATGAACCAAGCCCTCGCGCAAGCACAGGCGTAGGCTCAACACGTGATGACGATTCCCATTCAGCCTACCAAACTCACTCGTGCCGCCTTGCATATGGATACATTGGTCACGATTCAACTCGTATCTGCGGAACCAACGGACCTTCTGCACCGTCAACTCGACCGTGCATTCACCGCATTCACCGCCGTCGAGCAAGTCTGCAGTCGCTTCTCCCCTGAGAGCGAACTGCGCCAACTCTGCCAAAAAATCGGAGCGCCGACCCCCGTCAGCCCTCTACTGTTTGAAGCAATCCGAATCGCCCTCGAAATCGCTGACCTCACCGAAGGCGTTTTCGACCCCACTATCGGGCACCACATGGAAAGCCAAGGCTTCAACCGCAACTACCTCACCGGGGAAAAAACGCTCCCGCCACCTCTTGCGGACCTCCACGTCCCGGCTACCTATCGCGACGTCCTATTAGATGAAGAAACACGCACCGTCCTCCTCCAAAAACCGCTCCGTCTCGACCTCGGAGCGGTCGCCAAAGGTCTCGCCGTCGACCTCGCCGCACAGGAATTGCGTAGCTCTGCCGGCTTTCTGATCAACGCCGGCGGCGATGTCTACGCAGGAGGTCTCAACGAACGAGGAGAACCGTGGCAAGTCGGCATCCAACACCCGACGCAGCCCCACGACATCATCACCTCGCTCTCGCTCACCAACGCCGCGATTTGCACATCCGGCAGTTACGAACGAATCTCCCGCGAGAACCCGAACACGCACCATCTGCTCGATCCTCGCACAGGCACATCGGCAAGCCAACTTCTCAGTTGCTCCGTCGTCGCACCGTTTGCGATGCTGGCGGACGCTTTTTCAACAGCAGCGTTTTTGCTCGGCCCCGTGCAAGGCCAAGAACTGCTGCAGGAAGCCGGACTCACCGGAATTTTCATCACACCCGACCTACACATCCACAGAGGCGAGGAGGTTTGAACATGCAACCCGAAGTACCGCTCACCACCGCACCGACCCCAAAACTCAGCTACTGGAACACGCCCAAAGCGTTCGTCCTGCTCTCTCTGCTGTTCCTCTCCGCCATCGGCCTTGGTTTCACCCACAACACGTCGGGCCTGCTCAACGCATCGAGCGCCATCCTCGGGGGCGTGCTGATCGACCTCCCCTTCGCCTTTTTCCAAAAACGAAAAAACAAACTCCCCGACGGCGCGATCCTGACCGGACTGATCGTGGCGATGGTGGTCTCCGTCACCACCCCGTGGTACATCCCGGCCGCCACCGCTGCTCTCGGCGTTTTGCTCAAAAATCTCCTGCGCGTGCGCAAAAAACCGATGCTCAACCCTGCCGCCATCGGTCTCTTGCTCGGCGTTCTTCTCCTCTCCACCGACCAAGACTGGTGGGGCGGTATGGCAGAACTTTCACCTTGGTGGACCCTTGCCCTGCTGCTCATCGGCTTTGCCATCACCCGCAAAGTCAACAAGTACGCCCAAGTGCTCACGTTCCTCGGCGTCTACGTTCTCGCGTTTCTCGTGCTGGCACTGCTCGGAATCGACACCGACCTCGCCAGCGACGCCCTGCGAACGCCGTTTGTGAATTCCGCACTGTTCCTCGGTTTTGTCATGCTGACCGACCCGCCGACCTCGCCGGGTCGAACGTCTGACCAAATCGTATTTGCCCTGATCGCCGCCGTGGTCAGCGTCGCGCTCTATCTCCTCTGGGGAGGTCTCGCGTACCTGCTGATCGGTCTGCTGACGGCGAATCTCTGGAATGCTTGGAGGCTCTGGAAAAAATGACGATGAAAGTCCTCGTTGTCGAAGACGACCGTGCCCTGCGACACGCGGTTGTCAACATCTTGCAAGACGAATCTTATCTCACCGAAGAGGCCGAAGCGGGCGACGAAGGTCTCTTGCTCGCCGAAAGCAATTCCTACGACCTCCTCGTGCTCGACATCATGCTCCCCGGTCTCGACGGCCTCTCGCTCATCAAGCGTCTTCGGCAAAAAGGCATCAAGACCCCTGCGCTTTTTCTCACCGCCAAAGACTCGGTGGACGCCCGCGTCAAAGGCTTGGATGCCGGCGCAGACGACTACCTCGTCAAACCGTTTGCCACCGAAGAACTGCTCGCCCGCATCCGCGCTCTCTTGCGTCGGGACGGCAAGCTCGCCCCGGAGGGAGAGCTGTCGTACGGACCCCTCTCCTTTTTGCCGAAAGAGCATGACGGCTGTGTCCACGGCACGCCGCTCAAACTCACCAACAAAGAATTCGAGTTGCTGCAATACATGGTGCAGAACCGCGAGCAGATCCTCTCCCGCAGTCAGATCTTCGACCGCATCTGGGGCTTGGATTCGGAAGCCAACGACTCCATCGTCGACCTCTACATCCACTACTTGCGCAAAAAACTCACCCCGTTCCACTGTGAGTCCATGATTCGCACCGTGCGAGGGATCGGCTACATGCTCAAGGAGGCGTAGGCGCATGTTCAAAAAAACGAAGCTGCGCCTCGTGTTGCTCAACACCTTGGTGTTTTTTCTGCTGTTGACGGCGTTCTCCACGACGCTGTATCTGTACACCAAAGAGCGCTTGTACTCCCAAACGGACCACAACTTGCAGGACAATGCCCAGCACTTCCTCAACGATGCCTCGCACGGTCAACTGGATCGTCGTCCGCTCGATCAGGGGCGCGAAGCGGAACGGCGGGTCGTCTACGTGCTCTGGGATGACAAGGGCAACGCGGCGTTGCAGATGCCGGAGGGAGCGCTTTTTCAAGAAGATATGGAAAAGTTGAGCCCCGACCCGGATCATGACGGCGATCCCAAAAAACCTCCGGGCAAGGGACAGCCGGGACAGTTCCACACCGTCTCCATCGGCGGCAACGACTATCGTGTCTACAACGTGCCCGTGCAAATGAAGATGGCAAACGGCACGTCGATCCAAACCCTTCAATTGCTCACCGGCCTGCAACAATCGCAAGAAATGATGACCAGCATGCTCTGGGTCATCATCGTCGCCGGCGCAGTCTGCGCGTTGGTCGCCGTGGGGGCGGGCGTCTATCTCGCCACCCGAGCCCTGCGTCCGATTCAACAGGCCTGGAACAAACAGCAAGAGTTCGTCGCCGACGCCTCTCATGAACTTCGCACTCCGCTCACCGTGATGAAAACGTCTCTGGAACGCCTCTTCCGCCATCCGGACAACACCATCGAGCAGGAGAGCGTCGGAATTTCGGACGCCATCGAAGAGACCAACCGCATGAGCAAACTGGTCTCGCAACTGCTCACACTCGCCCGCTCCGATTCGAACGAATTGGAGATTCTCCGCCAACCGATGCGTGTGGACGAGCTGGTCGGGCGCATGGTCGAACGGTTCCGCGAATTCGCGATGCTCAAGGACATTGAAATTCACTCCTCCCTCGACGAACTCCCTGTCGAAATTCTCGGCGACGAAGAGCGGTTGCAGCAGTTGCTCGTCATCCTCTTGGACAACGCGTTGAAATACACCGAGGAGAGCGGGCGTGTCCACGTCACCTGCCGAAAAACCGCCAACCACGTGCAAATCGAAGTCACCGACACCGGCATCGGGATTTCCGCCGAAGACTTGCCTCGCATCTTCGACCGCTTTTTCCGCGGGGACAAGATGAGGGCGCGCACGCATCCGGGCACAGGTCTCGGGCTGTCGATCGCCCAGTGGATCGTCGAAGCGCACGGGGGCAAGATTCGTGCGGAGAGCGTGCCGGGACAGGGCACGACGATCTCGGTACGACTGCCGGCACGCGGATAACAAGAGTGCATTTACCTCCGATTATAATGAGATTTTAGTTTCCTAGTTGCCAAGGGATAAATTTCATTGTAAGATGTCATTATTTAGGAGGGGTTCGCACATGGGCAAACGCAATACGCAAGCATTTACGTTTTTGGCTTGGGCCTCATTTGTTTTGGCGACGTTCGCGATGTTTATCGGCATCTATACCCTGGATGCAGACCTGTCCGTCAAGGGCTACTACTCGGTTACCGCTCTCTTCCTGATCATGTCGTCCTTCGTGTTGCAAAAAACGATCCGCGACAACCAAGAAGACACCGAACGACTCCCCAAGAAGCCGGAACCGCCGATTCTGTAAAAAAAAGACCCGCCCGCCGCTTGTGCAGGGGCGGGTTTTCTTTGTTTTCCGAGCGGGATTCACTGTGTTATAATAAAGCAAAATTCTGTACAGCAAAGGACGTATGCCCGATGGCGAAAATTTATGTGATCCATGAAAACAGCGAGTGGACGGTACACCTGACCCGCCGTCTGGAGGAACTGAACTTGCCGTACGAGGAGTGGCATCTCGACCAAGGCACCCTCGATTTGACGCAGGCACCGCCGGAGGGGATTTTTTACTCCCGTATGAGTGCGTCGGCGCATACGCGAGATCATCGTTTTGCCCCGGAGTTTACGTCGAACGTGTTGGCTTGGCTGGAAGCGCATGGTCGCACCGTGTTCAACGGCACTCGCGCGTTGGAGCTCGAAGTGAGCAAGGTCAAGCAATACCTCGCGCTCAACGCCGGCGGTGTTCGCACGCCGAAAACGACGGCTGCGGTGGGCAAGGAGCAAATTTTAGAAGCGGCACGCGCCTATGCGGGTCAGCCGTTTATCACAAAGCACAACCGCGCCGGCAAGGGCTTGGGTGTGCAATTGTTCCAGACGTTGGAGGGCCTTGAGGGATATCTGAACTCGGAGGCGTTTGAGGAGCCGGTGGATGGCATTACGCTCATTCAGGAGTACATCCAAGCGCCGGAGCCGTATATTACGCGTTGTGAATTTGTCGGCGGGCAGTTTGTGTATGCAGTTCGCGTGGATACGTCGGGCGGGTTCGAGCTGTGCCCGGCCGATGCGTGCCAGATCGGCGATCTGTTCTGCCCGGTGGGCGAGCAAGTGGAGGAGAAGCCGAAGTTCCAGATTCAAGAGGGCTTCCAAGACCCGATTCTGGAGAAGTACGCGGCGGTGTTGAAAGCGAACCACGTCCAAGTGGCGGGGATCGAGTTCATCCGCGATGCAGCGGGGGAAATCTACACCTACGACATCAACACGAACACCAACTACAACTCCGACGCCGAAGCTGCAGCCGGCAAGTTCGGCATGCTCGAAGTCGCGAAGTTCCTCGGTGCGGAACTCGCGAAACTATAGAAAAAAAGACCCGTGGAGCCATCGCTTCACGGGTCTCTTTTTAGGAAGGCATTTGAAAGGCAGATTGACGCAGTACGGCGGCGAGGTCTTGTAAACCCTCACGTGCCTGATCCAAAAACGCGGTCATCGCCAGGAATCCGTGAACCATCCCGTCGTAGCGGGTGTGGGTGCAGGGCACGCCCGCTTTTTTCAGAAGTGAGGCGTATGCTTCGCCTTCGTCGCGCAGAGGGTCGTACTCGGCGGTGAGGACGTGGGCGGGCGGGAGAGTGCTCAGGTTTTCAAGAGGGTGCAAAAGCGGCGAGACCAGCGGGTTTTGGAAGTCTTGCTCATGATGTACGTAGTGGCTGTGGAAGTAGTGCAAGAGGGTGTCGTCGAGTTGGTATCCCTTGGCGAATTGCTTTTTGGAGTGCGTTTGGGCGTCGAGGTCGGTGGCGGGGTAGAGGAGCAGTTGGAAGCAGGGTTGGAAGTCCCCGCGTTCCTTGGCCAGACGGCAGACTCCGGTCGCGAGGTTGCCGCCTGCGCTGTCTCCTCCAACAGCGATGCGTGTGGGATCGAGGTGAAGTTCGGCGGCGTTTTGGAATACCCACTGCGTCGCAGCGTAGGCATCCCACAGTCCCGTCGGAAACTTGTATTCAGGGGCGAGACGGTAATTGACGGAGATCACCACACAGGGAGTCAAATTCGTCAGCGCCCTACAGATTTCGTCGTGCGATTCGAGGCTTCCGAGCACAAACCCTCCTCCGTGGAAAAAAACCAGTGCGGGCATGGGGCCCGTTTCTGTGCGTTCGGGTATGTAGATGCGGACTTTGATCTCGCCGTCTGCTACGGGGATCATGCGATCTTGTACCTCCTGCACTGGTTCCGGCGGGACCAATTTGCCCACCGCTTGTCTGGCGCGCAGGTGTCGGACGGTCAACGCTTTGCGGGCCGCCGGCGGTTGCAGAGTTTCGAGTGGCGGGAGTTTGCTTTTGGCGAGCAGTTCCATCATTCGGGTGACTTGCGGGTCGAGGGTCATAAATGGCGAAACCTCCTTTCTTGACTGCTATTTACTAGTATAGTAGAGATGGAAAAAAACCGCACGGCTTTACGCGTGCGGTTTTCTTTTTTCACCTAGTGGGCGGCGGCTTGTTGGGCGAAAGTGAGGAGGTCGGTGCCGATTTTGTAAGAGCTGGATTGGGTGCCGCGAATTTGGGTTTGCAGGTGCTGGCGGAGCGTTGCGTTTTGCGGGTCGTTGAGGGAGTCGAGGGCGGTGAGGTCCACTTGGGCCAGACTTGCGAGTTTCGTAAGCCACGGATTGATTTCGGTGAGCAGGTCGGGATTGCGGACCGTTTGGCTCAGTCGGGTTGGCAGAGCGGCGAGGTTCTGGAATTCGGCGCGCAGGCGGGATTCTGCTGTGGCGCGGGCTTGCGGGTTCGGTGCGTTCCAGTAGTCGCGGGTCATCTGCACGAACTCGGGGTTGCTCGTCGTGCGCAAGGTGCTTTCCTGTGCATAGCTGCAAAAAAGTTGCCACGCCGCCGGGTCGCCGATGCCGCCGACGGTGGCAGTGGCGTTTTTCCAAGAGGGGGTGGGTTGGTAGCCGGACGGGTTTTGCAGGTAGTCGCTGATGGTGGAGAGGGCGACTTTGGAGGCTTCCTCTTGGAGTTGCGGGTTGGCGATGTAGCCGGAGAGGTGGCCGGGCAGATCGGCATCGCGGCCAACGAGCGGGCCGAGGAAAAGTTGAGGTGCTTTTTTGACGACGTAGGTGTAGTCGTTGACGGGGTAGTTGTCCCAGAGCAACGGTTTGCGGCCGAGGAGGTGGGTGACGGTCTCCGCTTGGGCGGAGGTGATCGTCGGATTTAAAACCCAGTTGCCCGTCCAGATCACAGGGATTGCCGGATCGAGGTTGGCGCGCAGAGTCTGCCAGTACGGGTTGTCTTGGACCCCGTAGTAGGTCGTGGGCGCGAACCAGAGGTGGAAGGTCGGGTCGAGGGTGTGTTCTCGTTGGTACAGATCGTTGGCGAGTGTGATGTGGGCAGATGCGATATTGGTGCCATACTGCGTTTGGTCGGCGGGTTTGAGCGTTTCCTGCACGTCGTCGAAGGACAGGAGGAAGTCATGGACGCCGATGGAGCGGAGTTGGTCGATTTTCGCCGCGAGTTGGTCGCGGTCGGATGGCGAAGAGTAAGTGATGGAACGGGTTTCGTCGTCCGATGTGGAAGTCTCGCCCGGAAGTGGGGCCGGGAGTCCGGGGGAGAGGGAGTAGACGAAATGGATGTTGTTGGTTTCGGCCGATTGCACGAGAGATTGCATCTCGTGCAAGTTGGAAGCGGGGTAGAGACGGCTCCACTGTTTGCGCTGGTACGGGTCGTCCTTGGGCGCGTAGACGTAGGTGTTGAAATGATGCTCGCCCATGAACTGCAACATGCTTTTGCGCTGGGCCAACGTCCACGGATCGCCGTAAAAGCCCTCGATGACACCCCGAATGTCGGAGGAGGCGGGGGAGTCCTGCGACGGTGCCGGAGTCGGGGGAGCTGGTTTCGACGGACTGGTTTGCGAGTTAGGCGTAACGTTCGGGAGAGAAGGCATCGTTTTTTTATGATCAGCGGCATACCACCCAAGCCCCGCCACCACGAGGGCGACCACGCTCAAGTAGATCATCCAAGTCCTAGCTTTCATCAGGCAATGTCATCCTCTCAGAATTTCGATTCTCAACTTGCACATCAATTGGACGCACGAGACCCCCATCTTGAAACAGGGGATTTTTTGTTATCATGTAGGGTGGAGGTGTTGATCGTGAAAATCGGTGTGGTGTCCGATACGCATATGCCCAAGATGGGGAAGCAGCTTCCGAGGGCGTTGCGGGAGGGGTTGCTCGGCGTGGATTTGATTTTGCACGCGGGGGACTGGCAGACGCTCGCTGTCTACGAGTGGTTGGCCAAGATTGCTCCTGTCGAGGGTGTTGCCGGGAATGTGGACGGCGAAGAGATCGTCGAGAAGTTTGGACGGAAAAAGGTGATCTCCGTCGGGAGTTTTCAGATCGGTCTCGTACATGGGGATGGCAAGGGGAAATCGACGGAGCAGCGGGCGCGGGCGGCTTTTTTGGAGGAGTCGGTGGATGTGATTGTGTTTGGGCATTCGCATATTCCGCTGGTAAGGGAGGAGGGGGGAGTTTTGCTTTTTAACCCCGGCTCCCCGACGGACAAGCGGAAACAGCCGCGTTTTTCCTATGGGTTGATTACGGTGGAGGAGTCGTCGATTCGGGCGGAGCATGTGTTTTACGACGACAAAAACTGATAGAATAAGGTCATAGAGAGGGGCGCGGACATCATGAAACAATACTTGGAACTCTGTGAGCACATCCTCACCAACGGCACGACGAAGCAAGACCGCACCGGCACCGGCACGATCTCGGTCTTCGGGCATCAGATGCGGTTCAATTTGGCTGAGGGCTTTCCTTTGGTTACCACGAAAAAAGTTCATTTGAAGTCGATCATCCACGAATTGCTGTGGTTCTTGAAGGGGGACACGAACGTCGCCTACTTGAAGGAGCACGGCGTGTCCATCTGGGACGAATGGGCAAACGAGCAGGGAGACCTAGGGCCGGTGTACGGCAAGCAGTGGGTGAGATGGGAAACGGCGGACGGCAAAGTGATCAACCAGATTCAGAATGTCGTCGACGAGATCAAGCGCAATCCCGATTCTCGGCGGTTGGTGGTGAGTGCGTGGAACGCGGGCGAGTTGGGGGGGATGGCGCTGCAACCCTGCCATACGATGTTCCAATTCTACGTGATCGACGGGAAGCTGTCGTGTCAGCTCTACCAGCGGTCTGGAGATGTGTTCCTCGGCGTACCGTTTAATATTGCGTCGTATGCGTTGCTGACGATGATGGTCGCTCAGGTCTGCGGATTGGGTCTGGGGGATTTCGTTCATACGCTGGGAGACGCTCATATCTACCTGAATCACATCGAGCAAGTAAAATTGCAACTGTCCCGCGAACCTCGTGCGCTCCCGACGATGAAGTTGAATCCGGAGGTGCAAGACATCTTCGGGTTCTCGTTCGGGGACTTTGAGTTGGTCGGGTACGACCCGCACCCTGCGATCAAAGGAGCGGTGTCCGTATGATCTCGTTGATTGTCGCGATGGATGAAAACCGTGTGATCGGCAAGGACAACGCCATGCCTTGGCACTTGCCTGCCGACCTCGCGCACTTCAAAGCTGTGACGATGGGGCACACGGTGGTCATGGGGCGCAAGACGTTCGAGTCGATTGGGAAACCGTTGCCGGGTCGGCGCAATGTGGTGTTGACGCGACAGGTCGATTTTTCGGCGGAGGGTGTCGAAGTGATTCACTCGTTGGAGGAGTTGCCGGAGGGGGACGTTTTTGTCATTGGCGGGGCGGAGTTGTTTCGTGAACTGTTGCCTCGGGCCGATCGGATGTACCTCACGTTGATTCGGCACGCGTTTGAGGGAGATACGTTTTTCCCCGAGTTTGACGGGTTGAACTGGCAAGTTGTGGAGCAGAAACCCGGCGTGGTGGATGAGCGGAATGTCTACCGCCATACGTACTTCACGTTTGAGAGGAAATAAAACAAAGCGGACAAAAAAAAGCCATCGCCCGGTACGAGACCGGACGACGGCTTTTTTCTTATGGCTGGACGACATCCACGTCGCTTGCTTTGACGAACGCGATGCGGTGGTTGAAGGAGATCTGGTAGAACTGGTCGTTGCCTTTGACGACTTTGTACGTCTCCGGGGCGTTGAAGAGTTTCGCGTAGAAGTAGTCGGACGGGACGGTGCCCGCCGAGACGTACACTTGGCCCGGGAGGATGCTGTATTGAAGCGGGTTGTTGACCGCTTTCGGGATGCCGGCCGCGGTGAACGCCGCTGCTTCCGGATAGGCGGTGCCGTAGACCGGGATCGAAGTCAGGCCGGACTTCGGCGTGATCAGCAAGCCGCTGCCCGGAACGGTGTTGGTGCCGTTCGGGTTGTAGAACCAGGCTTTTTGTGCGCCGTACCAGATCGCGGTCCAGTCGCCTTGGACTTCCGCTTGGTAGAAGGTCTGGCCGATCGTCGCTTTGTCGCCCCAGTCGCTGATCTGCGTCGTGCCCGGCACGGTTTTGGCGTGCAGAGCCGGATCGCTCAGAAGCGGTGCGTCAAAGCTCGGAGCTTGGTAGAGGTAGACGAAGTTCGACGGTTGCGCATCGAGAACTTTCGTGCCGTAGAGCAGCGGCGGTTGGTTCGTCGAGAAGTGCGGGTTGATCGTGAGAATCGGGTTGTCGCCGTGCTTCTTGTCATTGCCTTGACCGTTCCCGTTGCTCGGGTTGATCGGTTGGCCCAACAGGTCGAAGTAGTGCGACCAATCCCAGAATGCACCCGGGTCCCAGTGCATCGATTTCTGCGTCGCTTGCGACGTGCCCGGCAGATCGTCATGTCCGAGGATGTGCTGACGGTCGAGCGGGATGTCGTATTTTTGAGCGAGGTACTTCACAAGTTTGGCGGACGCGTGGTACATTTGCTCGCTGTACCAAGCACCGCCCTCCGCTGCGATCCCGCCGTGTTCGATGCCGATGGAGTGCGAGTTGATGTACCAGTTGCCCGCCTGCCACGCGACGTCCTTCGGGTTCACCATCTCGGTGACTTGGCCGTCGACGTTGTTGACAACGAAGTGCGCCGAGACGTAAGACGGGGAGAGGAACGTCCGAATGCCCGCTTCGTAGGTTCCTTCGATGTCGTGGATGATGATGTAGCGAATGTCGTCGCCGTCCTGTTGGCGGTTGCCGATGTCATAGTTGCCGTAGTTGGTTTGGCTCGCCGACAATTGCTTGTAGAGAGCGGGAATCTCCCGGCACTCCAGCCCGTTCGGGCAGTCGGTGCCGGTTTTTTTCGCGTTGCGCAGGTGGAGGCTGTCGGCGGTGGACTTGTTCGGGGTAACTCCTTCGGCCGTCAACGTCGCCGTTTGACCTTCCGGAGTCGTGCGCGATTCGCCGGTTTGGATCGTGGTGTAGACGTCGTTTGCGAAGTCGGTCGCGATCTCGTCGATGTCCGAACCGCTGTACTTCGCTACGGCTCCGTACCAGTCAGATGCCTGAGTCGGAGTCGATCCGACCGTTTCACGCGCATATTGAGCGAGCAGCGCAGCGCCGCCGCGAACGTTTTCGGTGAGATCGGTTTTGAGAACGTCGGTGTTCGTGCCGAGCAGTTCCGCCGCTGCGTCCAACGTGTTCACAGAAAGGTCGTTGTTGGCGGGCAAGGTCGTGACCGACTCGCCCTCAGCGCTTTCGTCAGCGGTTTCCCCGCGAGCGGAGAGGTCCGGCTGGGACAGCGAAGTCAAGTGCATGACGCCGTAGCCGCCCGAGAGAGAAGGCACGCCGACGTGCTGTTCCCAACGGGATTCGTTGTACGAAACGGACATGAGGACATTCAGCGGAACGCCGAACTCCTGTGAGGCTTTTTCAAAAGCGGTTTGCAGAGCATCCGGACTTTGTTGCGGAGTGTCGATGGCACCCGCCGTAGCTTGTGTCGAAGGGAGCGTGGACGGGACAACCAACAGACCCGCCATCAGCACCGCGAGAAACATCGGACGACGCTTGGACATGGATGAAACCTCCTCTTTTTCTAGTACAGGTATTTGTCAAAATTTTATAGAAATAAATCATACACGTCAACAAACAAAAATGGACTCGAAACGACAAGGGGTTTATTTATTTCGTTTATCGAATCTTAACAATTGTCTGTTTCCTAGAATGTTTCTTATGTTGTATACTAGATAAAGACTTCATTTACTAGTTTAGGGGGATACATACGATGAATCGTGTTGTGCATTTTGAATTGTCCGCGAAGGACTTTGAGCGTGCGGCGAAGTTTTACGGAGATGTGTTCGGGTGGACGTTTAACAAGTTTGAGATGCCGGATGGCAACGTGTACTGGATGATCAACACCGGCGAGGAAGGCCCGGGCATCAACGGCGGATTCATGCCGCAACAGGAAAAACCGGAAACCTTCAACACCCTCGGTGTGGCAGACGTCCATGCGAAAGTCGAAGCGGTTGTCGCAGCAGGCGGCGAAGTTCTCTTCCCGGTCGCTACGATTCCGACCGTTGGCTACCTCGCGTATGTCAAAGACACCGAAGGCAACGTATTCGGCATGATGCAAGACGATCCGCAAGCAGGCATGTAAGGTTGAGAAAAAAGGGACTCTCCGTGTGTGGAGAGTCCTTTTTTTGCGTGCTTAGAGGGTTTTGCCCATTCGCCAGCAGAGGTCGTTGAAGCGGTTGCGTTCTTCGGCGAGTTTGGTGAGTCCTTGTTTTTCGTAGAAGGCGACGGCGCGGGCGTTGCGTTGGTCGACGCGCAGGTGGTATTCGGGGAGTTGGAGCTTGCGGAAGACTTCCTCTGTATAGGTGAACATGAGTTGGGCGTATCCGGCTCCGCGTCCCTCGGGGATGACGTAGATCAGAGAGACGTAGCCGACGTGGCGGTCTTCGTAGAGCTGCGTGCGCAGGACGAGTTCTCCGACGATTTGGTTGTCATGCTCGGCGAAGACGAAGCCTTCGGGGAGTTCCTCTGATTTTTGCGTGGCGAACTCGATGTACTCGGCTTCGTCAAACACTTCGTTCGGGTCGGTGGCCGCCGATTTGAAGAAATGAAGCACTTGCTCTTGGTGTTCCGGGACGTTCACAGGTCGAAATGACAGCATGGGTTCCGCGCCTCCTCTCAAGGTACGTACAGAATATCACGTTTCAAGCGATACCGGCGGTAGAGATACGCGCGGGTCATGTGGTCGAGCCCGATGCACATCCAAACGCCGGAGAGTCCGAGGTGAAAGCCGAAGATCAGAATCGGGATGAAGACCAAGCGCACGCCCCACACGCCGAGAATCGTCACCCACATCGTGTAGGTGCTGTTGCCGCCCGCTTGAATCGCCGCGCAGTCGATGAGGTTGGCGGCGAAAAACGGTTGGCAGAAGATGTAGATTCCGAGAACGAGGGTGATCAATTGAATGACGTGCGGTTCGTCGGTGAACCAAAGTGAAATCCAAGGGCTGAGGCACCAGAGCAGCAGGGTCGTCAGCGTCATCGAAACGGCCGCGCCGAGGAATCCCCAGCGGCGAATTTCGGTCAGACGTGCTTGCAGAGTTTGACGGTCTGAGGTCTCGTCGCCGATCGCTTGGCCCATTGCGATGGAAACGCCCGTGGCAAGGCCATCCCCGAGGAGCGAGGTAAAAAGGGAGAGGACGTTGGCGATGTTATTCGCGGCGTAGGGTTCCGTGCCCATGCGCACGACGAAGCTGAGATAAACGGCCTGCCCGCCGCGTTTGAACAGTCGCTCGATGACGGCGGGTACGGCAAACCGCATCATCCGAGCAAGAATCGGGCGGGACAGTTTGAGGTCTCGTCGGGTGGGGAGGTGGTGGGCGGCACGTCTCAGATAGAGACCGAGCGTGAAAAGTTGCACGAGCAGATACGCAACTCCCGCTCCTGCGACGCCCATGTCGAAGCCGAAGATAAAAAGGGCATCGAGTGCGACATGCACGAGGTTCATCTGCAAGCCGACTTTAAGCGGCGTCTGCGTATCGCCGGACGCTCGCAAGCAAGCGGCGAGCATCGTTTGCAGCGCGAGGACCGGCGTGGAACTCAAGACGAGGAAAAAGTACGGCATCGCCGTCCGTTGCAACTCGCCTTGCGCCCCGGCCAGATGCAAAAGCGGCGTGGCAAACAGCAGGCAGAGAATCGCCACGGTGAGGCCGACACTTCCGCCCATAACGAGTCCGTGCCAGACGAGAGACCTCGCGTGGGAGGGAGTTTTTTCCGAAGTGGCGTGCGTTGTAGCTCTGGAGAGAAAAACGGTGACCGTCACCCCGAGCGCGTTCAGAATCGAGAGCAGGATGACGCTGAACATCGATGTGACGCCGACGGCGTTGAGGGAAAGCAAGCCGAGTTTCGCGACGAACAGAGCGTCGACGGCGGCGAGCCCATGTTGCAAACTCAGTTCGCCGATGACGGGCAGAGACAGGGAATAGACGCGGCGCAAATGAATCCCCCCTTCACAGCTAATTCTAGGGGAGAGTTCCGGAAAGCTCTAGACTAGTCTTCATAAATTTGGTACACTGAGAATCAGGTTCTGTCCAAAAATAGAAATTACGTATCCGTGCCGGTTGCAACTCCGCACGGTTTTTTCATGCCTACTGCCACTTCCAAGCCAACACCCGAGGGAGCGACACACATGTCCAATTCGAATCACCCGCACGACAAGCAAGGCCTGCAAATGGATTTTTCCAAAGACATGACGTACGGCGATTACTTGCAGTTGGAGAAAGTTCTGACCAGCCAGCAACGCCTGTCCGACCATCACGACGAGATGCTGTTCATCATCATCCACCAAGCCAGCGAGCTCTGGATGAAGCTGATCCTGCACGAAATGGACGCCGCCCGCGCCTCCATCTTGCAGAACAACTTGGAGCCCGCGTTCAAGATGCTCTCCCGCGTCTCGCGCATCCAAATTCAGTTGATTCAGTCCTGGGACGTGCTCTCGACGCTCACCCCGTCGGAATACATGGAGTTCCGAGACAAACTCGGCCGCTCCTCCGGTTTCCAGTCCTACCAGAACCGCCTGATCGAGTTCATGCTCGGTCGCAAGAACGCCGCCTCGCTTGGCGTCTACCAACACCAAACCGACCTCTACGACATTCTGCAAAAAGCCCTCAACCAACGCTCGATCTACGACGCGGCGATCTGGGCGATGTCGGAGCGCGGTCTGCATCTGGACGAGCAGGCGTTGAACCGCGACTGGTCGCAGGACTACACGCCCAACGAAAGCGTGAAACAAGCCTGGCTTGAAGTCTACCGCAACGTTGACAAGTACTGGGACCTCTACGAACTCGCCGAGAAACTCGTGGACATCGACAACCGCCAGCAACAATGGCGCTACAACCACATGATCACCGTCGAGCGCATCATCGGTTTCAAGATGGGCACCGGCGGCTCGTCGGGCGTGGAGTATTTGAAGCGGGCGTTGGATCACCGCTTTTTCCCGGAGCTGTGGAGCTTGCGGACGGAATTGTAGAAAAAAGAGACCTTGCCACATCTGCGTGGCAGGGTCTTTTTTCTTGCGGAATTTTCTGTCATTATGGAGGGAGAAAAGGAGGGATGTTTGTTTGCAACCGACCGTAACCCCTACACCGAGACGACGACTTCGCTTGTGGCCCAAGCGCCGTCTGTGGAAGATCGTGACTTCCATCGCGCTGGTCTTGGTTCTGCTCCTCCTCACCTCATCCGGCACCGGGTATTATCTGATCTCGAAAAGTCTTCCCGTGGTGGAGGGCACTCTCAAGCTGCACGGCCTCGACAAGCCCGTCACCGTCTGGCGTGACGACCACGGCGTTCCGCACATCGAAGCGACAGATGAACACGACCTCTATCTGGCGCAGGGCTATGTCACCGCCCAAGACCGGATGTTCCAGATGGACCTCTCGCGCCGCCAAGCTTCGGGCGAACTGTCTGAAGTGGTGGGGGAGAAAGCTCTCTCGCGGGATAAATTCTTCCGAACGTTTGGTTTGCGACGGGCGGCAGAAGCAAGTCTGAGTGCGTACTCGCAGGAGGCAAAGCAAGTGCTGGATTGGTATGCGCAAGGTGTGAACGCGTACATCGCGCAAGCCAAGGCAGACAGTTCCCTACCGATTGAGTTTACGCTGCTCGGCTACCAGCCGCGCGACTGGTCGGCGGTCGATTCGCTGACGATCGGCAAGTACATGGCGTTCGACCTCGGCGGGCACTGGCAAGAGCAAGCGTTCCACTACGACCTCGCGCAACATCTCTCTTCGGAAAAAGCGCTCGACCTGTTCCCGTCGTACCCTGTGGACGCGCCGACGATCATCCAAGCGATGAAGGACCATCCGCTGGATGTCGGGCCGTTGCTGGCAGAAGCGGTGAAGCCGAACCCGTTTAACGGGAGCAACAACTGGGTCGTGTCCGGTTCCAAGACGGCGAGCGGCAAGCCGTTGCTCGCGAACGACCCGCATCTGTCGTTGAACACGCCGTCGATTTGGTACGAGACGAATTTGAAAGCGCCGACGCTGAATGTGTCGGGGGTTATTTTCGCCGGCATTCCGGGGATTATCCTCGGGCACAATGACCACATCGCGTGGGGTGTGACCAATGTCGGGCCGGACGTGCAGGACCTCTACATGGAGAAACGCAATCCGGCAAATGAAAATGAATTCGAGTACCAAGGCAAGTGGGAGCCGGCGCAGGTGATCCACGAAGAGATCAAAGTCAAGGATGCGGCTGCCGTGCCTTACGACGTGCGCATCACTCGTCATGGCCCGATCATTTCGGAATTCGCGAATGACAAAAACTCGGATACCGTGCTCTCGATGAAATGGACGGCGTTGCAACCATCCTCGGAGTTGGAAGCGGTGCAGCGTTTCGCAAAGGCGACGAATTGGGAGGAGTTCAAGCAAGCGCTGACCTACTTCCAGACGCCGGCGCAGAATTTTGTGTTCGCTTCGCAGGACGGCACGATTGCGTATCGGGCGAACGGCCTGATTCCGATCCGCACCAAGGGCGATGCTTCGACTCCCGTGCCCGGTTGGACGGGGGAGTATGAGTGGCAAGGTTTCATCCCGTGGGAGGAACTGCCGACCACGGTCAACCCGCCGTCCGGATACATCGCGACGGCGAACAACAAGGTGGTAGGCGACGATTACAAATACCACCTCTCCAACGTCTGGGCGCAACCGTATCGAGAGAAGGAGATTTCGCAGACGCTGGCGGGCAAGTCGGGATTGACGGCGGAAGACATGCAGAAGCTGCAATTCGACCCGACGAACTTGCAAGCGAAGGAATTCCTGCCGATCCTCACCGGCGCCGTACAGAAGCAAAAAGACAAACTGCGCGACATCGACTTGGCCGCGTTGAAGGTGCTTTTTGACTGGGATGCGCGAGATACGTTGGACGCAGGCGGTTCGCTGGTTTACAACTTGTGGGAGAGCGAGTTGCCGAACGTCCTGTTCAAGCCGGAGCTTTCGGAAGAGACGATGGCGCTGTTCGAAGACAAAGCGGGCACCGTCGACCACCTCATTCGCAACGCCGCCAACGGGAAACCGGGACCCTGGGTTCAGGAAAAAGGCGGCCTCGACGCCGTCGCCCTCACCTCGTTCCAACGAGCGGTAGACCGTGCGGTGGAGTTGCAGGGCAAGGATGCGTCAAAATGGAACTGGGGCGACTTCCACCAAGTCCCGTTCCACCATCCACTGGCAGCGGTGAAGCCGCTTGATCTGCTGTTCGACCCTGCAAAAACCCCGGTCCCCGGCTCCAAAGTCACCGTCGAAGCCGCAGGTTGGGACACCACCAACGGCGAAGTCAACCACGGCGGAGCATGGCGAACGGTCGTCGACCTCTCCAATCTGACGCAAACCTACAACGTCGTCGGCCCCGGTCAATCGGGACACTTGCTGTCGCCTTGGTATGACGATCAAGTGAAGGACTGGACGACGGGTGGGTATCATGTAACGAGCACCGACCCGAAGGTGTATCAGCAGAAAGCGAAACAACTAACGCTGACCCCGTAAGTAAAAAAGCCCGAACAGGAGCTGGCCTGTTCGGGCTTTTTTTATAGGGGAGATCTGGAGAGAAGTAAACGATACCTCTGTTACAATAATTTAATAAATAGACATTGATACACAGGATTACCCCGATATAGACTGTTACTTAGAAGTTTCGATTTGTAGATTTATAGAGGAGGCAACCAATATGCGCAAAACCCAGTGGGGGTTAGGATTTCTTACTGTTCTAGTCGGGACTACAATTGGTGCTAGTGCAGCCCATTCGTGGGCTCTTAACTCACGAGGATATAGTACGACACCTGCTTATGTTCATGCCTACAGTGGCTTTGCTCCGGAAACAAAGCAAGCCATCTCGAACGCGGCTGGACAGTGGAACACGGCAGGTGCCGGAAGTCTGGTTTTTCAAAGTCTTCCTGAACACTCGCTGACGACCTATCCCGTTTTGAATAACGAAAATGATATCACTCGGGGGAATCGTGGGATTGGCTATCTGATGGAGACATCCACTAGGACCAATTCTTCAACCAACAAGATAATCGAGGCGGATATCGACATTAATGTCTATTACCCCTTTGCAAGCGACGGATCAAGCGGGAACTATGATGTCGGGGCAAATATTACTCACGAACTGGGTCACTTGTTGGGTTTGGCACACAGCGTTGATCCAGAAGCCACCATGTTTGACCAGAGTGCACTAGGGGAGACCAAAAAGCGGACGATTGAACAGGATGATAAAAACGGAATCTTGTTCCTATATAAATAGGAGGTCATCGAACCTATGAAGAAAACACTTCTCTTGATATTCTGCCTGTCGGTTGGAGCTGGGATGATCGGATTTTCAGCATGGACCCAGCCGGAAAAGACTGCAACAACACAAACTGTTCAGGATGCGGACAGCACCGAGCCCCAAACGATCAGCGTGCATGGCATTATCCCAACAAAATACAAGACAGACTTAGTTGGTGAATCAGAAGTCATCGTACGTGGGAAAGTCAAAGAACTGTTGCCCAGCAGATGGAGCAACCCGAATTGGGGACGTGGCCAAGATGTGAGAAATGTCATTCAAACGGATGTCATGGTTCATGTGAACAAAGTTTTCAAAGGCACCCCTTATGACAAGGACATCGCCATTCGAATCGACAAAGGGTACGTCGGAAACACAACGTGGAAGTCGGAGGACAACCCTGATTTTGCACCGGACGAGGACGTGATACTCTTTCTTCACACCGATAACAGCGACGTGGCTAGACCGGACGAAAAGTATTATGTCTTGACAGGTATGGTACAAGGGAAGTTTACTCTTGATGCGCAACACCCGGAGGATAAACGTTTCCGAAACGACAAGGATTTCATTGACCCGTCCACCTTCGTCGAGGAGATTCCTGCTGAAGAAGAAGCCTACAAGAAAAAACCGAAACCGGCCAAAGCAAACCCGAATATCTAATTGTGAAAAGACCTGTCCGCGCTGGTGGACAGGCTTTTGTTTTGTTATGGTTGTAGGAAAATCATCGATTCACATCAGGAGGTCCCCCACCATGACCCAACCTTGGTCACCGGAGCATGTGGTGACGGAAGCATTGGCACGGCAACTGATTGAGACCCAATTTCCTGAGTTGGCACCTGCCTGTGTGCAGGTACTGGGCGAGGGGTTTGATAATACGGTGTATCAGGTCAATAAAGAGTACGTGTTTCGTTTCCCACGGCGGGAGATTGCAGTGCAACTCTTGCAAGCGGAGGGTCGGTTGTTGCCCGACTTGGTCGGGCGGTTTTCGTTGCAGATTCCAGAGCCGCTTTTTTACGGGAAATGTAGTGAGGAGTTCCCTTGGCCTTTCCTTGGGTATCGTCTCGTTCACGGTCTTGCGCCTGAGCGAGTTCCGCATCTTCGCCGAATCGAAGCGGCTCAGCCCCTCGCTGAATTTTTGCTCGCCGTCCATTCCTTCCCTCTCGAAAAAGCGCTCGCCTGCGGCATCCCCACCACCGACATCATGCAACGCTTCGATCTCACCCAACGCACGCCCCAACTTCACGACCATCTCAAAAAAGCCGCCGACCTCGATCTCCTCGAGCCGACGACTTTGCAAACCCTGCAAGCCTACGCCGACACCCTCTCCCAAACAACCTGGCAGCCTCCCGTGTACGACACTCTCGTCCACGCCGATCCCCACATCCGAAACCTCGTGGTGAATCTCGAAGGCACCCTGACAGGAATCATCGACTGGGGCGATGCACACATCGGGCACCGAGCTCTCGACCTCTCCATCGTCTACAGCTACTTGCCGCCCGAGGGCCGTGACCTTTTTTACAAAATCTACGGCGAAGTCGACGCCCAAACCCGAGAGATGGCGCGGTTCCGAGCCGTTTTTTCCACGCTGGTTCTCATGCTCTACGGCTATGACCAACAGCAACCCCAGCTCGTTGCCACCGCCAAACAGAGCCTCCACCTCGCCCTCCTCCACTAAAAAAGAGGCTGTCCGGTCCTCGCCCGGCCAGCCTCTCTTTTCTCAGAAATACCCCTACACCATCTGCGGCTGGGCATACATTTCCGAAATAATATCCTCAATCTTCGGCGTCTGCACCCGAATATCTCGAACCTCCCCGCACTGCCCCAGCGCGTCGATCAACTGCATCGGCCGGGTCGTCTGCTTGTCGAACGAAATCCGCGCCACATTGCGCCCCGCGTCATACTGCGTACCGGGAGGCAACAATACCTCCTCCACCCGCCCGTGATACTCCACTTCCAACACACTCGGCAACGGATACAGCTCCCGCAGCGAGTCCAGCGACCCGTCGTACACCTTCTGCCCGTGGTTGATGATGATGATCTGCTTGCACAACTGCTCGATGTCGTCCATGTCGTGGGTGGTGAGCAGGATCGTTTTTTGCTCCCGTTCGTTCAGTTCCTTCAAAAAACTCCGAATCCGCGTCTTCGCCGTCACGTCCAGCCCAATCGTCGGCTCGTCGAGAAACACCACGTCCGGATCATGCAAAAGCGCCGCGCACAAGTCCGCCCGCATCCGTTGCCCCAACGACAACTTGCGCACCGGCGTATCGAGAAACTCATGCAGACCGAGCAACTCCGCGTAGACCTCCATCGCTTTGTCATAGTCCTGCTTCCCGACTTTGTACATCGCCGCCAGCAGTTCAAACGAATCGCGCGTCGGCAAGTCCCACCACAATTGCGTCCGCTGCCCGAACACGACGCCGATCTTGCGGGCGACTTCCTTGCGGTGACGTTGCGGGCTGAGTCCCGCGACTTCCACCGTGCCGCCGTCGGGGTGGAGGATGCCGGTCAGCATCTTGATCGTCGTGGACTTGCCGGCCCCGTTCGGGCCGATGTACCCGACGAAGCCGCCGCGTGGGATTTCAAACGACATATCGGACACGGCGGGAATTTTATTTTGCTTGCCGGAGATGAACGTGCGGAGGGTGGCGAAGCGGCCTTTTTTTTGCTCGGAGACGTAGTAGAATTTCGTCAGGTCGTTGGCTTTGATCATCTTGAAAACCTCCTCAAGAGCCTGTGCTGTGATACTGCTTGATCCCAAAGCTCCAAAACTTCCACGTCACGCCCATCGTCGCGAGTGCCACCAACGGCGAGACGAGGAGATACCAAAACGCACCGCCCTTGTCAAACAGGTACAGCGCCGGAACATACGTGATGAACGCAACCGGAATCAGCGTGAACAGGATGCCGCGCAACCAGCCCGGATAGATGTGCATCGGATAACTCGCCGCATTGAGCGGACCGTAGTGGGTAAACGCGAGAAACTCATTGATCCGCACCGTCCAGAACCCGATCGTCGCCGTCGCAAGTCCCAGCGAGAACACGATGATCGTCCCGGTCACGAGCGAAATGGGCAGATAGAGCAGCGCGGGGCCAATCGAAACACCCTGCTCATGCATCCCCCAAAGAGAGAGTCCGAGCATAATCCCACCTTGAATGAACCCGCCGATCTGGTTCCAATACACACCCCGTGCAATCAACAAAGTCAAAGGCGAAACCGGGCGGGTCAGCAATTGATCGAACTCCCCGTTCGCCGTGTACTTCTCAAAATTATGAATGTCGTTCGCAAACACGCGATACAGCGAGCGCACCATCGAAGCCACCGCGAACAAGTATCCGACTTCGTACAGATTCCACCCGCCGACCGTATCAAACTTCAACAGAATCGCCGCCACCAACAGGAAGTCCAGCGCCTGCAAGATCATAAACACGAGCAGTTCCATGAAAAAAGCGGTCTTGTACTCCATCTGCGACTTGATGCTCGCTTTGAGCAACTTCCAATAGAGATTCACGCCGTCAACCTCCTTGCACTTCGAGCTTGCGCCGTGCCACACGGGTCAGGGCAAGGGCGACGAACGTCAGCAGAACGCACCAAAACAGCGGAAGCGCAATCCCTTCCACAGACGGACGCCCGAGTATGAACATCGCGGGAAAATAATGCATGCCCGCATACGGCGAATAGAGGGAAATCGTCGCGAGCCAGCCCGGCAAGATCGGCAGCGGCACGAGGAAACCGGAGAACGTCATAATGAGCGTATACTGGACGATGAACGACCATCGAACCGAGTTCGTCCAAAATGCGGTGATGCCAACAAAGTACGTCATGAGAAAGGCAAGATACATGCAGAGCAGCAAGGAGAGCAACAACCAGGGGAGTTGTGTCACAGCGAAGGTTGGGAAACCGACGAAAAGTGACAAGATGATATAGATGGGAATCGAACGGAAGATGATATTATACACTTGAACCCCAAAACACTGCGCCACATAGTACCCGAAAAAACTCACCGGACGCATCAACTGCAGCGAAATCTCGCCGGTCCGCACAGCTTCGTCGATTCGAAAGCCCCGCGGGAGGCCCATCGTCAGGAAGAAAACCCCCTGCACGAATGCCATGTACCAGCCCATCTCCTCGCTCCCAAACCCGATCACATGCCGGTTGGAGCCGAGTGTGCCTTGCCAGATCGCGATGTACATGAAGCCGAAAATCAAGCTTCCAAAGTTGTTGACGAGCGCCGCGATCCGGTACTGAAAGTTCCGTACATACGTCTTGCGAAACAGCGTGAGATAGAAGTTCACAGCTCTTGTTTTCCCCCTCTCTTGGAGAGACAGAAATTCATAATAGCACGACTTGGATGTTAATGGAAGGAGAATTTTACAAAATATGACGACTTTTTCACGCATGCCGGGCAGTCGGTTGCAGAATTATTTATGGTTCCAGCGGGACCCTCTCGGGTTCATGGTCGCAACTCGGGATTCAGGCGAGGTCGTGTCCCTTTACAACAGCGAAAAACGCCCGTCCTTCGTCGTCCACGACCCCGACGTCATCCAGCAAATTCTCGTGACCAAGGAGAAGAGCTTCGTCAAAGGCCGCTCCTCGTCCATTCTCCAACGCACCGTCGGCACAGGCGTCCTGACATCGGAAGGCTCCACCCACGATCGGCAAAAACGCGTCATGACGTCCGCTTTTACCAAACCGAACCTCGAAAGTTACGCAAGAGAGGTGGCGAGGTATTCGGCAGAGACGGTGTCTTCTTGGAAAAGCGGACAAGCCCGCTCGTTGTCGCACGACATGATGATGCTCACCCTGCGGATTATCTGCAAGACGATGCTCGGAGTGGAATTGCAAGAGGAAGCGGAACGGCTGGGGATTGCGGTGGAGGAGTGCATTCAGTACAGTGCAGATCGAATTTATTCGCCGTGGCCGGTTCCGTTGGCGTTGCCTTTGAAAAGCAACCGCACGTTCAAAGCGTCGCGGGCGGTGTTGCGAAGATTTGCGCAGGAGACGCAGGGGAATCAGGCTCCGCTGTTGAGCCCGCTCTTGGCGAATGCGTTTCCCGAGGAGGACATTCGGTTTCAGATCATCACCGTCTTGATTGCGGGGCATGAGACGACGGCGAATCTGCTGGGCTGGGTGTTCTACTTGCTGGCGAAGCATCCGGAAGCGGGGGAGAGATTGCGTCAGGAAATCACAGAAGTTGTCGGGGAGGAGGAGTTGACGTACGAGCATGTCGCCCGACTGCCGTATGCGCAGGCGGTGATTCAAGAGACGTTGCGCTTGTATCCGCCGGCGTGGGCGATTCTGCGCGAGAACATCGAGCCCGTCGAACTCTCCGGCGTGCCAGTGAACGGTCGAGGGACGTACATCATCTCGCCCTATGCGATCCACCGCGACCCGGCCGTTTTTTCAGAGCCGGAAGTGTTCGACCCTTCGCGTTTCTACGAAAGCGAGCAGGAGATCCCGCGCTTCGCCTACCTGCCCTTCGGAGCCGGCTCCCGCGCCTGCATCGGCAGCCAATACGCCATGATGGAATCGGTCCTCATCCTCGCCTCCCTCTGGCGCACGGGAACTCTCCGCCTCGCAGATCCCACCTTCACCGCAACCCCGGAGCCTTCCATTTCGCTCAGGATCAAGGGCGGATTGAGGATGGTGTGGGAGTGAGCTGAATCAAACAAAAAACCACTTGGACAGGAGTGTCCTCGTGGTTTTTTAGTGGTTCATCAGCAAAAAGTCCTGGTACAGTTCATTCGCCCAATGTTCGGGGCGGTAGTGGGTGATGTAGACGGTGCTTTTTTTAAGGGACTTCTCGACCCATGAATCCTTCAGTAGATTCTTGGCATCTCCCGCCGAGAGAGAATGCTCTTGAACCAGTGCTTTTTCCACTCGCTCTAGATAAGAATCATAAAGATCATCGGGCAGATCGGTATTCTTGTAAAAATTGATTGGCTTCGGCATCGGTGTTCACCTCCAGAAGTGGTGTCAGACATATGGCAGCTTGATCAGAGTGGAAGGAAAGTTGATCTTTCATCACGCCCCTTGGGGAAATCGCACTGACAAAGTCTTCAAAGGGAATTTTCTTCAAACGAAGAAGGGATGAGACCTCAGCGAAATTGGGCAGGCCGTCGGCTAACGGACCAAAGACATAGTCGTAGGTAAAATCCAGGTTATGCTCTACGAATTCATAGGTCTTGTATCTTCCGTAATGTGCGGAGACGTGTAAGCCGTTACGATTATTATATACAAAACCACCCCAGTCTGCATCGGGCTCTCTTGCAAAGATACGACCTCGGAAGGCAAAGAGTTTCTGCTTGTCCAATCTATAAATAATCACGAGGGCTTTCGTGAATTCCGGCTTGTAGCCTTTAATCTTGGTTCTGCGGAAGCGTTGTCGTTCATTATACGTATTCCGTTTTTCTTGAGCCCAGTAAAAGGCTTGGAACGGACAGGACGTTACGTAAAAACCTTGCCAAAAGTCAGTGAACTCACGACCGAATGACACCTGAATTCCTGAAGCAAGCGTTGGACTCTCTGCTTCCGTTGTTCCATGAAACCAGATATCAGGGAGTTGTATGATATCCAAGTTTGTTCTCCTTTTTAGAAATTATAGTTTCACTACTGAGTAATTATAGACTCATTCACTAGAGTAATCAAGAAGAGGATTAAGATACAAAAAAAGCCCCGCCGACACCATCGTGTCAGCGGGGCTTTTTTTCACTTTGCTCGATCTGTTTGAGGAAGTCGAAGCACCAGTCGAGTTCCAAGCGGGCGGTGGTGATGGCGCGTTCCAGAAGTTTGAGGCGGGTGAAGACGGGGGAGAGGATGTCCGGCTCGGTGAGGACTTCACTGTGTTCGTCCTGTACGTCGGCGAGCGTAACTTCCAATCGTTGCAGACGCTTGCGGAAGTACGCAATCCGCTCCTCCACCACGCGTTTCGCGCTGGCATGGTCGCCAAGCCACAACGTGTACAGCTTCAACACCATCTCGTCGCGAATGATCGGGTCGCCGCTCGGTTGCTGCAACCAGTCTTGGAGCGCAACATGTCCGGACTCGGTGATCGAATAGACTTTTTTGTCCGGCTTGTCCTTCTGCTCGACCAGCACATAATCGACATGGCCCTCCGTCTCCAACTTGGCGAGCAGGGGGTAGATCTGGCTGTGCTTGGCTTGCCACAGCGGTTGAATCGCCAACATCAGGTCATACCCCGACATCGGACGACGCGCCAAAAAGCTTAATAATGCGTATGCAAGCGTATTCATCGAAACCTCCGCATATGTAACTGTTGACATAGAATTTCGGGAAGCGTAACATATAGAGTAATTATATGTCAGGATTGACATATGTTCAACTTCTAGAAGGGGAGATCCAGTTTGAGTGAGACGTCCCAAGCGCAGACTTCCACCGTGAAGTTCTGGCCGATCATGATCGCGATCTTCTGCGGGGCCTTCCTTACGGTCCTCAGCACCTCGACGATCAACGTAGCAGTACCTGTTTTAATCGAGCATTTCCACTCCGACCTCAGCACCATGCAGTGGGCGCTGACCGGATTTTTGTTGGCAACGGGGACGACGGCTCCGATCTGCGGATACTTGGGGGAGCGTTTTTCGTACAAACGGCTCTACTTGGGGTCGCTGATCGGATTCACCCTGTTCTCTCTGCTCTGCGCCGTTGCGTGGAACGACTGGTCGCTGGTCGCCTTCCGCACGATGCAAGGGGCGTTCAACGGTCTCGTCATGCCCGCCACCATGACGATTATCTTCCAAGTCGTGCCCAAAGAAAAGCAACCGCTCGCGCTCTCGCTCTGGTCGCTGTCCTCAATGCTCGGCCCGGCGATCGGACCGACGCTTGCCGGTTGGTTGATGAATTTCTCATGGCATTGGATTTTCCTGCTCAACGTACCGATTGGTCTGCTCTCGATCATTCTAACCCAGCGTTTGATTCCGTACTACCGTCTCAACGTCCCGAAATCGTTCGACTTGCCGGGGCTGCTCACCTGCATCGCCGGGAGCCTCTCTCTGCTCATCGCGTTTTCCAAAGGCAATGCATGGGGCTGGGGTTCGCTGACGACGGTCTCTCTGTTGGTCTTCGGCGTTTTGATGCTCGCTCTGTTCCTGTGGCGCGAATTCAAAATCGACGTTCCGCTGCTCTACGTCCGCGTCTTCGAAAACAAACGCTACAACATCTCCCTGATCATCCTCTGCATCATCACGCTCACTTTGTACTCCGGCACGTATCTCACGCCGCTGTTCTTGCAAAATGTCCTGCTCGCTTCGCCGCTCGATACCGGACTGATTCTCTTGCCGGGCTCCCTCGTCATGGCGCTGATGATGCCGCTCGTCGGTCGTCTCTACTCCAAAACCGGCCCGATGCCGCTGATGATCACAGGCATCGTCCTGATTGCAATCGGCACGTGGCAGATGGCGCAACTGACACCGGACACGACACGCAGCTATGTCGTCTGGTGGATGGTCGTCCGAAACCTCGGCATCTCGCTGTCGTTCATGCCGTCTCAAACGGCTGCGATGGAGGAGATTCCGCGCAACGTCTCCGGCCACGCGTCTTCGATCACCAACTGGTTGCGCAATATGACAGGTTCGTTTGCCATCGCGATGTTTACGTCGATGCTCGGCGCTCGCGAGACCGTTCACACCGCCGACCTCACAGCGCAACACGCAGGGACTGCGAAGCAGATTGCCATCCATTCGTTCACGCTGTCCATGAACGACGTCTACCTGCTCGCCACGTTCATCGCCCTGATCGGCATCCCCGCCTGCTTCTGGGTTCGGAAAAAAAGGATCGGTGCAAACACCACCCCGACCCACACCGTCAAAGCCTAACAAAAAAAAAACCTTGTCCGCCCGCGCGGAGAAGGTTTTTTCTTTTTACGGAGCTGTCAGCGGCAACCGAATCGTAGCGGTTGTCCCGACGCCCACGTTACTCTCAAAGGCGAGCTGCCCGTCCATCGCTTGCAGGATGCGGAACGTCACCATCAGTCCGAGACCCGTTCCTTTTTCCTTGGTGGTGTAGAAGGGATGGCCGAGGCGCTTGATTTGCTCCTCGTTCATGCCGACACCCGTGTCGAGCACTTGTAGAATGACTTGTTGGGAGTCGCGATAGGCTTGCATCTTGACCTGACCGCCGTTGTGGCAGGCTTCAATGGAATTTTTCAAGAGGTTGATGACCGCTTGCTTCAATTTCTCTTGGTTCGCGTGTACCCACAGACCCGGCTCGATCTGATGGTCAAGTTTCACCCCGCGAAGCAGCGCGTAGGAACTCATCAGCTTGACCGTATGGTGCAAGTCAAGGGACGCCTCAAACACGGAGACCGTCTCGACTTGCAGTTTGGCGAAGTTGAGATAGTCGCTGATGATGAATTCCGCGCGGTCCAGTTCGGCGAGGGCCGTGTTCATATACTGCCGGTTTCGGTCGTCCAGGCTCCCGCGCGCGATTTGCAAGAAACCGCGCACGACTGTCAGCGGATTGCGAACTTCATGCGCGACGGAGGCGGCCAATTCGCTGATCACGCCGAGCTTTTCCGTGCGTTGCACCTCCGACCGCATGCGCGATGTGGAGATGAGGTGCTCGACGACCAAAGCGGCAATCGCCATCACGACCGCTTGCAAGAGCCCGATCAAGAGGAGGAACAGCGCATTTTTGGCCCCTTCTTCGCGAAAGGACAACGCGTGAAACAGTTGAAGTTCGTACGCAAGCATCCCGAGAAAGGCCAGATACTCCGCCACGGAGAACATCGTGACAAATGCGACACGCTGGCGGGGGAGGAGACGAAGGAATTTTTTCTCCCGTCCCAAGAGGATTGCATACAAGACCAACGAGAACAGCACGGAAAACCACGCCTGCGGACCTCCGATCCACAGTCGAAACACGATCTCCATCCCCAACGCCAATCCACCGGCCGCTCGACCGCCGTAAACCATCGCGAGCGTCAGCGGAATCACGCGAAAGTCCCAAAATATACCGTATCCATCCACAAAGGGATAATTCAAACACGCAACGGCAGACAAGCCGCCGAACAGTCCGATCAAGAGTTTGTTGCGCTGCGTCCGTTTCCGTCTCGGGCTGTTATGGAACACTTGGTAGAACAGAACCGGAAACAAGACGATCATGACATTCAAAAAGAAATCCTTGCTCAAGGACAGACCCCTCTCCCCGTGTCCGAATACACGTACCTATTATGCCAGAGATTGCATGTGATGACAGCTACATTATGTTAAAATCTAAAAAGCAAATTCGAATGCGTAACGGAGATGACAACATGGAGTGGACAGGCGAGCGAATCATCCCGAAATTATTGAAGCCGACGAACGGGATGTTGTTGGAGCATGTGGCGAGGTACTTTTTTGCGTTGCCGTATGTGCAGGGGCGGGTGCTGGACATCGCGTGCGGCAGCGGCTACGGATGCCACATGGTGGCGAAGGACCGCAAGCGGGAGTTGGTCGAGATGGTGGGGGTGGACAACGACCCCGAGGCCATTGCGTATGCAACCCGCGAATACCATCACCAAAAAGTGACCTACCGCCAAGGAGATGCACTCGACCCGCAGTTACCGGCGCTTTTGGGGACGTTTGATACGATCTTGAGCTTTGAGACGTTGGAGCATGTCGCCGATGACCGGCTGTTTCTGGACCATCTCGTGCAGATGTTGAATCCGGGAGGGACACTTGTGATCTCCACCCCGTACGGTCGAGGTCGCGGGATGCCGACGAGCGAACCGTTTCACGTTCACCAACTGACGGAGGCGGAGTTTCAACACCTGTTCGCCTCTTATCCGGAGCTCAGCGTCGAGTTCTACAACCAGCGCGGCCCCACGTTTGAAAAAGAACGCCGTGAGGGCGTCCGGTACTTCCTCGGCATCGCCGTGTGTACGAAAACTTCGTGATCTGTAAAAAAAGGAGTGTTCCGCCGATTGCGGACACTCCCTTTTTTTCCTCAACTCCCGTTTCGGCACCAGTTGGCGAAGTGTTCGCAGTTGTTGTGGAACAGGTTGTAGTCACTCTCGCCGATTCGCGCATACGCTCGACGGACGATCTCGCGGTCGGAGTAGCGCTTGATGCTAGATTTGCGGTGGATGTTCGACCCGCAAGCGAATCCATCGAGCGTCGTCTCGCAAATGCCGTGATCCAGCAGATAATGAATGACGCGCCCCGATCCGACGTAAATTCCATGATGCGTATACCCGACCCGTTGGGAGTAGATATGATCGCCCGCTTGCAAGCGATGCGTTTCATCGGTTCGCAATCGCTTCGATACACGACCCGGGTCGTTGGCGTCGAGGAAGTTTTCCACCGTTTGCGACAAGTTGCGGACTTTCTCCACCGGCGAGTGCTTGCCAACCTCCGCGACCAACTGAACGCCCGCGCCCAACAGCCCAAACACATCCCCCAATGTCCCGCCGGACCGTCTCCGTCTCCCTCTGCTCATTTGAAAACCCTCCCCTAAACACGACTTCGTTCTATTTAATTTGATTATACTAAATAATATGATATTCTCATAGCCAGTCGGTGTGAGGTATGCCCACCTCGCCATGATACGAACGAGTAAGAATGGAGCATAAAAAAAGAGAACCCGCACGCAACGGGTTCTCTTTTTTCTTACTTCCTTCTCGCCAGCAGTACGAAGCACAGCATGGCACCGACCGAGGCGACCAAAATCACGAGGCCCATCGGGGTCGCGTTGTTGCTCCCGCCCAGACCGACGAGCGGGGAGGCAATCGCACCTGCGAAAAGTTGGGTGACACCGAGCAACGCGGCGGCACTGCCTGCCGAGCGGCCGTGGTTCTGCATCGCGAGCGACGTGGACGTCGGGCCGACGACTCCGACGCAGGAGACGATGAGGAACAGCGAGACCATGACGCCGATCAACCCGATGCCGGAGACGAACATGATGTTGAGCAGCACCGCGCCGAGGAGCGACATCAGCAAGCCGGTGACCAAGACTTTTTTCGCTTCGACTTTCGAAGACAGTCGTCCCGTCACTTGCCCGGCGAGCACGATCCCAATCCCGTTGATCGCAAACAACAGACTGTACAACTGCGGCGATACGCCGTAGACATTTTGCAAGACGAACGGGGAACCGGAGATGTACGCAAACATCGACGCCATGACCAGACCTTGCGACCACGCGTAGCCCATGAAGACGCGGTCTTTCATGATGCCGCCAAGCGTCGAGAGCGTGTTGCGAATGCCCGCTTCGGAGCGGTTTTCAACGGGCAGGCTTTCTTTTAGCCCGAAGAACGTCGCGAGGAACATGATGACACCGAGCAGGCCGAGGACGATAAAGACCCCCTGCCACGAAGTGAATTTCAGCAGTTGCCCGCCGATGATCGGGGCCAAGATCGGAGCCAAGCCGTTGACCAGCATCAGCAGGGAGAAAAACTTCGTCATCTCCGAGCCCGAGTAGTAGTCGCGGACGATCGCCCGCGAGATGACGATGGCGCCGGACCCGGCCAACCCTTGCAGGAAGCGCAGTCCCACGAGCATCCAGATGTTCGGCGAGATCGCGCAGAGAAACGAAGCCAGCGTATAGACGACAAGGCCGATCAACAGCGGACCCCGACGACCTCGGATGTCACTGATCGGGCCGACGAACAATTGGCCGAGCGCCAACCCGAGCAGACACGCCGTCAGCGTGAGTTGGGCGGAGGACGTATTGGTCTGCAGATCGTTTGCCATCGTCGGCAACGCGGGCAAGTACATATCAATGGAGAGCGGGGCAAACGCCGCCAACGCGCCCAGTACGATGATCAGCCAAACCTTGCTGCGTTTGGCAGGCTGAGAGACAGCGACAGTGTTCAAAAAAGGTTCCCTCCTGACGTTCCATTTTTCTCCCCATTATAGAGAAAAAATGATTCCTTGTATGTAACAGGGGTCTTTTTTTCAAGGAAAAAGAGCCCTGTTCCGCTTGGGCGGAGGGCTCCTTTTTTAGTACAGATGGCACGCCACTTGGTGACCGGGTGCGAGTTCTTGCAACTCGGGGCGTTTGGTATGGCAAATTTCGGTCGCATGGGGGCAACGCGGGGCGAAGGCGCACCCTTGGGGCGGGTTGGCGGGGGAGGGAACGTCGCCTTGGAGGAGGGTTCGCTCGCGTCTCTGGGTCGGGTCCGGGATGGGGACGGCGGCGAGCAGGGATTGCGTGTAGGGGTGGAGCGGTTTTTCGTAGAGGGTTTCGGCGTCTCCGATTTCAACCATGCGACCGAGGTACATGACGCCGACTCGGTCGGAGATGTGGCGGACGACGGAGAGGTCGTGGGAGATGAAGACGTAGGTGAGGCCGTAGGTGTCTTGTAAGTCTTGCAGGAGGTTGAGAATTTGCGATTGGATCGAGACGTCGAGTGCAGAAACAGGCTCGTCGGCGACGATGAGTTTCGGTTGCAACACCAAGGCGCGGGCGATGCCGATTCGCTGGCGTTGACCGCCTGAGAATTCGTGCGGGTAGCGGCGGGCTTGTTCCGCAGAAAGTCCGCAGGCCGCGAGGATTTCGGAGACGCGTCGCTCGACTTCGGCGCGGTCTGTGACGCCGTGCGCACGCAGAGGTTCGGCGAGGATGTCGGCGACGGTCATGCGCGGGTTGAGAGAAGCGTAGGGGTCTTGGAAGACCATCTGAATTTCGCGGCGTTTTTGGCGCATGGCTTCACGATTCAACTGCGCAAGGTCTACGCCGTCGAACAGGACGGTGCCGGAGGTCGGGTCGAGCAAACGCAGAAGCATCCGCCCCGTGGTGGACTTCCCGCACCCCGACTCGCCGACGATCCCGAACGTCTCGCCCCGACGCACGGAGAAGGAGACGTCGTCGACCGCTTTGACATGGCCGGTCACACGATGAAGCAGCCCGCCGCGGAGCTCGAAGTACATTTTCAGTCCACGGACGTCGAGTAAAACTTCCTTCGTACGTTCACTCACGACATCTCCCCTCCTTCCTCTTGCGCAAGCCAGCAACGGCAGGCGTGGCTCTCACTCACGGTGAGCAACTCCGGATTCTGCGAGTGGCATTTTTCTAAAGCAACCGGACAGCGCGGAGCGAAGCGACAGCCGACGGGCATCTCCGCCAGCGACGGCACATTGCCTGCAATCGAAGGCAACCGCTCCGACTTGCGATCTGCGTGCGGGATCGAGTTCAGCAACCCCACCGTATACGGATGTTTCGGTTCTGCAAAAAGCGACTCCACCGTCGCTTCCTCCACCACCTGCCCCGCATACATCACCAACACCCGATCGCACATCTCCGCCACCACGCCCAAATCGTGCGTAATCAACAAAATAGACGTCCCCGTCTCCCGCTTCAACGAGTCCATGAGATGCAGAATCTGCGCCTGAATCGTCACGTCCAACGCGGTCGTCGGCTCGTCGGCGATCAACAACTGCGGCTCGCAAACCAGCGCCATTGCGATCATCACCCGCTGTCTCATCCCGCCGCTCAACTGATGCGGGTATTCCTTCGCAATCTGCTCGGGGCGCGGGATGCCGACTTTTTTCAAAATCTCGACGGTCAGTACGCGGGCTTCGCGTTTGCTGACCTTTTTATGGAGACGAATTGCTTCATCAATCTGCTTGCCAATCGTGAACACGGGATTGAGCGACGTCATCGGCTCTTGAAAGATCATCGAAACGAGATTCCCCCGCACCTCGCGCATCTCCCGCTCGCTCAACTCCACCAAATTGCGCCCGCCAAGTTCGATTCTCCCGCCTGAGATTCGACCCGGCGGGTTCGGCAAGAGGCGCATGATCGAGAGCGACGTCACCGACTTTCCACAGCCGGACTCCCCGACGATGCCGAGCGTTTCTCCTTTTTCGAGAAAAAAGGAAACGCCCGCCACGGCGGTGACGTCGCCCCGTTCCGTTTTGAATGCAATCTCCAGGTCTGAAACTTGTAAAAGTGCCATGCTCTCCCTCCTCTCAATCGGTCAGCTTGCGGTCGAGCGCATCGCGCAGGGCGTCGCCGAGCAGGTTGAACGCCAGACACGTCACCAAGATCGCCAACCCCGGAAACATCGCGACGTGCGGGGCGGTCGTCAGGTAATCACGACCACTCGAAAGCATCGCCCCCCACTCCGGCGTCGGCGGTTGAGCGCCCATGCCGAGAAACGAAAGCGAGGCCGCAATCAAAATCGCTGACCCGATCCGCATCGTCACGTACACCAACACGACCGAAATCGTGCCGGGGAAGATATGCCGCCAGATTATCTCGCGGTCCCGAAGTCCTGTCGCACGGGCCGCTTCGATGTACGTTTTGTTTTTCAACGCAAGGGTCTCCCCCCGCACAATACGAATGATGCTTGGAATCGTAAACACCGCCACGGCGACGACGACATTCGGCAGACCAGGACCTAGGATGGCGATGATCGCAATCGCAAGCAAGATGCCCGGAAACGCAAACAGCACATCGCACGCCCGCATCACCAGCGAATCGTACTTCCCTCCGTAATACCCGGCCGTCAAACCGAAGAACATCCCGATCAACGCCCCGCCGAACACCGAGCTCAAGCCCACCGCCAGCGAGATGCGCGTCCCGTTCAACACTCTGGAAAAAATGTCACGGCCAAAATCATCCGTGCCCATCCAATGCGACCCCGAAGGTCCCTCCATCACCGCGTTGTAATCCGGCTCCGCAGGGTCAAACGGCGAAATTGAAGGTCCGATCAGCATCAGCAAAAACAAAATCACAACGACGACGAGCGCCACCATCCCCATCCGCTGGCGACTGAACTTTCGCACAAACCGCTTCCACGGGGAGTTTCCAGCCTTGCCTTGCGAGACTTGCGACATGTCCTCTCCCCCTTTCTAGCGATCCAGTCGAATTTGCGGATTGAGCACCGCGTAGAGCACATCGACCGCCAAATTGATGACCATAAATTCCAGTGCAAACAGCAACATCTCCGCTTGAATCACGGGATAATCGCGAAAGTTCACGGCGTCGATGAGCAGACGACCCATGCCGGGCCAAGTGAACACCGCTTCCACGACCACCGACCCGCCGAGCAGGAACCCGAACTGCAAGCCGGTCATCGTGACGACGGGAATCAACGCGTTGCGCAAGGCGTGCGACCAGACCACGACGCTCTCCCGCGCCCCTTTGGCCCTCGCCGTGCGCACATAATCTTCGCGCAACGTTTCCAAAAGCGAGTTCCGCGTGAACCGCGCAATCACCGCCGCGACCCCCGACCCAAGCGTAATGGCGGGCAAGATCACGTACTTAAAACCGCCTGCCCCGCCCGAAGGCAGCCAGCCAAGCTTCACGGCGAACAACTCGATCAGCAACAGCCCGAGCCAAAACGAAGGCATCGAAATCCCCGTCACCGACCCGAACATCGCGAGGTTGTCCGCCCACTTGCCGCGTTTCGTCGCCGCGACGACGCCAAGCAGAAGACCTGCCGCCATCGCCCAGATCATCGACCAAAACGCCAATTCAAGCGTCGGCCAGAACCGTTCCGAGATCATCTGAAAAACCGGCTGGTGCGTCCGATACGACATTCCGAAGTCCCCTTGCACAGCGCGGGAGAAAAACAACCAGAACTGCTTCCAGATCGGAAGGTCGAGACCGATCGACGACCGCACATTCTCGACGTCTTGAAGCGACGCTTCCGGCCCTGCGATCAACCGCGCCGGGTCGCCGGGAATCAGATGCAAGAACATGAAGATCACCACGGCCACCACGAGCAAAATCGGCACCATCCCAAGCAACCGCCTGCCGACATACACGAGCACGTCCATCCCTCCTCCTTTGGAAAAAAAGGTCCAAGGGCCTCACGTCCTTGGACCTCTTTTTTCAAGATGTGCTTCCTCTTACTTGAACTCTGCGTGCGTCAAATCGAGCGCACCGTCGGGCAGGACGAACGCGCCGGAGACGTTTTTGCGCTTGCCTGCGAGGTTGTCCGATACGTAGAGGAACAGCCACGGGGCATCGTCGTTGATGACTTTTTGCGCGTCTGCGTAGGCGGCGAGACGCTCGTCTTTGTTGCCGGTGGAGAGTCCGGTGGAGATGTCTTTTTCCACTTGGTCGTTGACGTAGTAGCCGACGTTGTAGCCCGCCGGCGGGAACAGGTCTTTGGTGAGGAGCGGACGAAGACCCCAGTCTGCTTCTCCCGTGGACGGTGACCAGCCTCCGGAGTAGGTCAGCATTTTCGACTCTTCCGGTTTGACGTACATTTGGTTGGAAAGCGTGCCCGATTCCATTTGCTGGACGTTGGCGTTGACGCCGATTTGTTTCCATTGCTGTTGGATAAATTCTGCGACTTTGGCGGATTCGGAAGCGTTGGCGGTCCAGATCGTGGTGTCGAAGCCGTTCGCGTAGCCCGCGTCGGCGAGGAGTTTTTTGGCTTTGTCGAGGTCGAAGTTGTACGGGGTTTGTTCCTTGTAGCCCCAGACGTTCGGTGCGATGGCGGATTTGGCGGGTTGTGCATAGCCGTTGGCGACGACTTTGATCAGCGCGTCTTTGTTGACGGCGTAGTTGAGCGCTTGGCGAACGCGCTTGTCGTCGAACGGTTTTTTCGTCGTGTTGAACGCCACGTAGCGCTCGACGATGGACGGCGTTTGGTCGAGGGCGATGCTGTCGTCGCCTTTGACCGCTGCCGCTTGGTCGGGAGGGAACGGGTACACGTATTGGGCGTCGCCCGCTTTGAGCATCGAGACGCGGGAAGACGCTTCGGTGACCGGTTTGAAGACGATGGTTTCGAGCTTCGCGAGGTTGTTTTTGTCATGGTAGTCGGCGAATTTCTTGACGGTGACGTGGTCGGCGTCTTTCCATTCGACGAATTGGTACGGGCCGGTGCCGACCGGATGGCGTTGGACGTCTTTGCCGAAGTCCTTGATCGCTTTCGGGGAGATCATCATGGCGGCGGGGTGGGCAAACGTTTCGACGATGGCGGCGAACGGTTTGTTCAGCACGATTTTGACCGTGTAGGGGTCGAGAACTTCGGTGTGGTCGACGGTGGCGAACAGCGAGGCGCGTTTGAGTTTGTTGTTGGGGTCCTTGACGCGGTCGAGGTTCGCTTTGACCGCTTCGGCGTTGAAGTCGGTACCGTCTTGGAATTTGATGCCCTGTTTGAGTTTGAACGTCACTTCCTTGGCATCGGCAGACAGAGTCGGCATGCCGTCGGCGAGGACGGGGATGACTTTCATGTCTTTGTCAAAGCCGAGCAAGCCTTCGTACATCGTTTTCATGATCGAAAAAGAGAGCGTGTCCTGCGCGTCTTGCGGGTCCATCGTCGTCGGGTTGGCCGCTTGGGCGACGGTGAGGTCGGTACGTTTTTTCTCATTGGATGTGCTGGAGCCGGGGTCGCTTGTGGTCGTGGACGTCGAGCAACCGGTGAGGACGACGCTTGCGGCGAGCAGGCCGGTCAGCGCGAGTTTGACAGCTTGTTTGGAAGTCATACGTTTGGTTCCCCCTTTTTCTTTCTCTACAATCAGCGGCGGCATTGGTCCACGAAGTCTTGGAACAGGCGCAGCATGTTGTCATCGGTGGCCCACATCGATTCCGGGTGCCATTGCACGCCGACGGTGTAGGTGGAATTCGGGTCTTCAACAGCCTCGATGACGCCGTCCGAAGCGGTCGCCGTCACGACGAGACCTCGTGCAAGATCGCGTATGGCTTGGTGATGGAACGAGTTGACGCGAACTTTGGTGCTGTCGAACACTTGGTGGAGGCGGCTGCCTTCAGAGACATGAACCCAGTGCGAATCGACGCCGCGGGCGGCTTTTTGCAGATGTTGCAGGGCGTGCGGGAGTTCGCTGGGCAGGTCTTGGTAGAGGGTGCCGCCGAGGGCGACGTTCAGCACTTGGGCACCACGGCAGATGCCGAGCAGTGGCTTGTCCAAGTTGCGAACATAGCGAATCGCTTCGACTTCGACGCGGTCGCGATGCTTGAGGGTCGGGCCGAGTTGTTGATGCGGTTCGGCGCCGTAGTGAGCAGGATCAACGTCTTCCCCGCCGGTAAAAATCACGCCGTCACAGAAATCGAGCGTGCGTTGGAACAGTTCCGGCTCGGTCAGCGGGAGCACGAGCGGCAGACCGCCGCACTTTTCAATGCCTCGGTAGTAGTCTTGGTGAACGTACACGCCTTCGCTCAGTTCGTTGAGTTTGACCAAGGTGCTGGTTATGCCGATAATCGGTCTCACGTACATCACCTCTCAAAGTGATAAATAATATAAATGATTTAATTAATTTGATTGATACTATGATTCGAGGTGACTTACTCTTCTCCTTCTTGTTTGCGTGTTTTCTAGATTGTAGTCTGGACAGTCTACTTCTAGAACTAAAAAAGCCCCCCGAACGCAGAGGCGGACGGGGGGCTTTTTGGCAGGGACGTTTTTGTAAAAACGGGCTATTCGACGAGGCCGAACGCTTTGGCGATTTTGAGGCCGAGGTCTTCGGTTAGGGAGTGGAAGTCGCCGTTGTTGAACTCGATTTCTTCGTCGGCGATCATCGTGCCCCAGAAGTCTTGGGTGACTTGAGTTTCGAGTTTGATCGGGAGGTAGGTGCGTTCGTCGTCGTGTTGGATTTCGTAGTAGAACTTGTCGAGGTCACGGTCGTCCTCTTCGATGCGGTCGCGGGTGAATTGGACGCGGACGCCTTTGAATTTCGTGGTTTTGATCATGGGCGGGTAGGCTCCTCTCTGGTATTCAGTATGTACAGAAAATCCCTGCGGCGCAGGTGCGGCACAGGGATTTTTTCGCAGACGAATGTATTAGATCAAGTGAGTAACGAATGCCAGAGCGCCGAGAGCCATCGCTACGATCAGCAACGGGAAGAGCACTACGTCTGCCATCGTGGCATTGATCGGATCATTGTTGGTGCGTTTCGGGTTCGGGTTCATCGGAATGTGTGCCATGTCTTGCGCAACCCCCTCTCTCAAATCTCTCATCTATAAATTGTAAGGGAATCCCCTGATAAGAGCAAGGGATTTCCCCCAGTTGAGGCAAGGGAAATTTACGTAAAAAAAGAACCGCAGCCACAGGGCGCGGTTATACGATGGAAAAGTGCTGGGCTCCATCCACAGAAGCTCTCTCTTATCTTACATTTGTGAGTAACAGGAGAGTTACAAATTATAAATGAGGTTGGTTTCGAGGAAGGCCCGGACTCGATCGTGTTCGACTTGGGGGAGTTTTTCACTGAGACGGGCGGCGGCGCTGACGATCTTCCAGGGGAGGAGGTCGGCGGGGCTGGTGTGGGTGAGTTCGTGGTAGTGGGCGAGATACGCGTCATGGATGGTTTGGCGCATGGCTTCGATGACGGGGTTGCCCTCCAGACCCGGCGGGAGTGCGGCAAGCGTTAGCAGCAAGGAACTGCGGGCCACGTCGGCAAGCGGGTGACCGATTGTCGCCGTCGTCCAGTCGATCACCACAGGGCCGCGAGTTTGAGTCAGCAAGATGTTCTCCGGATGAAAGTCGCCGTGCAAGAGCGCCTGTTCATCAGGCAAGCTCGCAAGCACATCGAGCACGCGAGATCGAACGTCTTCGGACAGGCTCTCGGCACGCGAGATTTCGTCTTGTAAGCGGACACGCATGGAGGGCAAAGGACTCGCTTCTTGTTTCGCTGCGTCCAATCCTTGTACTCCACGCAAGGTCTTGCCTTGCATCTTCACATGCAACTCCGCCTGAACTTCCCCAATTCGCTCCGGCGACCATCCGATCTGCAACGCGCCGAGCAACGTCGAACCCTCCACTCGCTCGTACACGATCCCTTCCCGACCTTCCACATGTACGCGCTCCCGCACATCGGGAGCGTCAACCCCCGTTTCCCGAACCGCACGGGCCACGCGAAACTCGTGGTCCACCCATTCCTTCGGAAACCCTGTGCGATAGAGTTTGAGAATCAACCCTTCTCCCCACGCATATACTTCCGCAGTACGACCTTGTCCAAGCAAAACATCAAGACTTGACACACCCACATACCTCCTATGGTACAATGATGGAGAAAATTGCTTATCAAGTGAAGGAGTGGAGTAACCCATGACAATCCTCCAAGACATCCTAACTTACAACCAAGAATTCGTTGACAACAAAGAGTACGAAAAGTACCAAACAGACAAATTCCCTAACAAAAAACTCGTCATCCTCTCCTGCATGGACACCCGTCTCACGGAGATGCTCCCGCGCGCGCTCAACCTGCGCAACGGAGATGCCAAGATCATCAAAAACGCCGGCGGTATCCTCACCTCCCCGTTTGGCGGCATCATGCGCTCGATCATCGTCGCGCTGTACGAACTCGGCGCGCAGGAAGTCTGCGTCATCGGGCACCACGGCTGCGGCATGGCTTCCATCAATCCGTCGCAAACGATTGAAAAAATGAAATCGCGCGGCGTCGACGAGAAAACCTTCGACGTCCTCGACTATTCCGGACTCGATCTGGAAAAATGGCTGCACGGCTTTGCCAACGTCGAAGAGTCGGTTCGCGGCTCCGTCGAAGTCGTCCGCAACCACCCGCTGCTCCCGAAAAACACCCCGGTCCACGGTCTGGTCATCGACCCGGAAACCGGCAAGCTCGACCTCGTCGTCGACGGGTACGCAGAGCTCGCGTAGTACAAGCAGACCTCCCGCGCGGAGGTCTTTTTTTTACAACAACGCCGCTGCCCACCCGATGAATACGTCAAGCGCCGTCTCCACGTCGGGATGCAACTCTTCCCGCTCCGTCACAAACTCGGGAAACTCCGTGATCCGATTGCGACGCACCCGCACCGCAGCGTCCTCCACGATTTTGATCTCCAAAAACTCCTGCACAGGGTCGTCCTCCCCCGCGCTGTTCTCCAGAAATTCATACGTCCGCACCCATTCCAACACGCGAACTTCATTCGGACGCAGGTGAATGACTTGATCCAACGACATGATCGTCTCGTTTCCATAGTAATGCAAGGAACTCATGGCTCAACTTCCCCTCTTCTGTCGGCGATATTCGGTCGGACTCATCCCGTACTTCTGTTTGAACGCCCGCTCCATACTGCTTAAACTGCCATACCCCACGTCAAAACAAACGGTGGTTACATCGAGCTCCGTCTCGGCAAGCAAACCCTCCGCCCGCTCCAACCGCACCTCGGCGAGATACTGCCCCGGCGTTCGGCCAATCACCGTCCGAAACAGTCTCAGCAAATGGTACTTGCTAAGCCCCGCTTCTTCCGCAAGACCATCCAGTGAGAGGTCTGTTGAAGCATGGGTGTCATGAATCAACGCCAAGACCCGTCCGATTGCAGGATGATGCTGAGCTTCGGGGTTCGCATTCCAATACGCGGTGTGCGTTCCGGGTTGCGCCGAGAGCAAGACCTGTGCCAGTTCAAGCTCGACCTCCTGCGTTTCCACATCGAACGGGCCCGCCATCGAGACTTTCATGAGCCGCTCCGCCAGTTTTCGAAAGGCATCGTTCGGCCCTTCGCTCCACGGCGCAAACTCAAGCGACGTCGGAAGGTGGTGCAGTCGGTCTTGCAACACGTCTTCCAAAAAACGCTGCTTGAAGTTGATCAGCAACAACCGCGACGCACCCTCTCCGGCAAAATGCCGATGCAACTCCCCCGGAGCGGTGATGAAACGCCCGTAATCCGGCAATTTCGCGACTTTCGGCGCATCGCCGTGTTCCAACAACGGCACCCCGATCAGCGGGATGGAGATCTGAAATTCATCTCCGTGCCCGTGCAACTTCGGGTCTGAGCCATGCGGGTCAAACTGGGTGAGCATGATCTTGCTGCGCCCCAGCTCCAAGTTCAGATATCTCACGCCCTCACCCTCCACTCGGCAAAAATTGCGGTGCCCGGCAAGCAACCCTTGCCAAGCCACCTCTCCGGTTCCTCTCTACAATTAAGATTATAAGAGAGGAGTGGAAGCGAATGGAAGGAAAACTTTCGTCGTTGCATCCGGTTGCGTGGTTGGTGGTGGTCGGGACGTTTTTGTCACGGGGCGTGTATTTCATGACGATCCCGTTTTTGGCGATTTATTTGCATGATGTACAAGGGTTGGAAGCGAGTTCGGTAGGCGCGATTCTCGGCGCGGGGCTGTTGGTCGGGACGGTGAGTTCGTTTGTCGGCGGGTGGTTGTCAGACCGCTGGGGACGGTTTCCAGTGATGGTCGGGTCGGTGTTGGCGATGGTGTTGGTCTTCGTGGGGTTTGCGTTGGCGACGGAGACCTGGGTGTTTCTGGTCTGCTCGATGCTCAACGGACTTTTTCGGAACTTGTTTGAGCCGGCGGCGAGGGCGTTGCTCGCCGATGTGACGCCGCAGGAGCAACACCTGCGCGTTTTTTCCGTGCGCTACTTTGCGATCAATCTCGGGGCGTCGCTGGGGCCGTTGGTGGGTGTGTACGCCGGAAGCACGGTGAGCACGACTCCTTTTACCATGACGGCGGGGGTGTATTTGCTCTATGGGACTCTCATTTCGTGTGCTATGATAGGAAAAAAGCAGTCCGTTCGTCCTGCGGCACAAGACCTGCCGAAAAAAGTGACGGTGCGCGAGGCGTTGCGAGTTGTGTTGCGCGACCGCGTGTTTCGGAACTTGTTGATCGGGCAGGCGTTTGTCTGCACGGCGTACTCGCATCTGGATTCGACGCTCGGGCAGTATCTGGGCGTCTCGCCCGACTTCTCGAACGGGGTGCAATGGTTTTCGTATCTGCTGGTCGCCAACGCCGTCGGGGTGTTGGTCCTGCAAGCGCCCGTGAGCAAGTGGGCGTCGCGCTTCTCGCCGATGCGGGCGGTGACGCTTGGCGGAGTGAGTTTTGTGCTGAGCCTCGTGTGTTTCGGGGTGTTTCAGTCGCTTTGGCTGTTGATTTTCGGAATGTTGTTGTTCACCGTGGGCGAGATTCTGTGTTTTGTCGTATCGGAAGTCGCCGTAGCGGACTTGGCGCCGGAGGGTTTGCGCGGCGTGTACTTCGGGGCGACCGGGTTGCAGTTTCTTGGACAGAGCCTCGGACCGTGGGCCGGCGGGTTGTTGCTAGATGGATTCGGGTATGACCACGGAGCCGTGGTGTTTGGCATCTTGGCAGGGTTGACCCTGCTGGCGTTGCCGTTCTACAGGGCCGGCGAGAAATCGTTGAGAAAAGGTGATCTTGAACATGAACCATACACATCTACACTTTGATTCGATGCTCGGGAGACAGAAACCGAACAGCATCATGAACCGCACGACGGCCTGTCCGTTTTGCGACCGTGACTCTCTGGAGGATGTGATCGCGGAGCAAGACTCGATCATCCTGCTCAAGAACAAGTTCCCCGTGTTGCGGGACACGCTGCAGACGGTGCTGATCGAGACCGACCAGTGCGAGTCGGACCTGTGGCAGTACGACCGTGAGCATCTGCACAAGCTGATTCGGTTTGGCGTGGAGCAGTGGGAAGCGATGGAAGCGACCGGCGAGTTTCGCTCGGTGATTTTTTATAAAAACCACGGCCCCCTCTCCGGCGGTTCGATTCGCCACCCGCACATGCAGATCGTCGGGTTGAAGCATCTGGACTACCGCACGCATGTGACGTGGGAGCAGTTTGAGGGCTTGGTGATTGACCAGCAGCCGGGCGTTGAGCTGAACGTCTCCACGAAACCGCGTGTCGGGTTCTTCGAGTGGAACGTGATCTTGCGAGATCGCAGTCAGATGGACAGTTGGGCGGACTACATCCAGATGACGGTCGACTACGTGATGAACCATTTTAACAAAAACTGCAATTCCTACAACCTGTTCTTCTACGAACTGGACGGCACCCTGCTCTGCAAAATCGTCCCCCGTTTCCCGACCACCCCGCTGTTCGTCGGGTACTCGATCCCCCATGTGTCGGAGAACATCGTGGATCACGTGAAGTTGATGCAGGAGAGGTATTTGTAAGAGGAAAGACCGGGGAGGTATACCCGGTCTTTTTATGTTAAAATGGACGTACATGAAAAGGGGGCGGTTGCAGTGTCATCCAAGGAATTTCTACCCTTGCAAGTAACGGGTGAGCTTGCAGAGTTCTTTCGTCAAGACCTGTCTCGACCCGCCACACGTGAAGTTGAAGTCATTCGGAACTTGCTGAAGTCTCGCGAATTACGGGCCATGGAAGTGAGGACGCAAGATGAACATGAATAGCTTTGTATGGGAAGTCTTGGACCGTGACAAACACGATGTCCAAGGCTTTTCTTCTGGTTATGAGGAGTTTGATGAATACTTGCGCAGAGATGCCGTTCTTGACCAAGCCGGCGGACTTTCGCAGACTCGGGTCCTTTGCAAGGGTCGAGTGGTGGTGGCCTATTACAGTTCCAAATGCTCAAAGCTGGAGATCAACGAGACAGAGCGAATGAAAATCGGGTCAAAGGATCAGAGCGTACCAGCCGTAGAGATCCCCATGCTGGCAGTGGATCATCGTTTTCAAAGAAATCGCGTGGGAACAGAAGTTTTGACCGAAATCATTTTGCGCACTGTTTACCTCTCTCAATTCCTAGGGTGCAGGTATTTGTTTTTGCGTGCCGTAAAAGCGGATTGGTTGATTCAGTGGTACAGGAAGTTTGAATTCGTTCCGATTCAGTTCGAAGTTGTAGACGAGTATACTCAGCCCATGTCGTTCAAGTTGCCGACGGTTCGAGAGTTATCGCAAGAAGAGTTTGAAGATCTCTTCTAGTTTGTGTTTCCCCGTTCTTTTTTGATCAAACTGATCGTAAGAAATACGAATCAGTGATCAGGGAGGACTTGCATGAAAAAGCCTTCTGAACCGAAGTATGTAGCCGCAGGACCCCTAGCAAAAAAGCTTCTGGAAGATATCATGAAACCCGCAACCAAGGAAATCGAAGTCATCCGTAAACTCCTTGCTGAGCGGAAGCGGAATCGAGAAGAGAACGAATGAAAAAAGGAGGGTCAGATCATGCTGACCGCTCCTTTTTTTGTTACAACGTCCGTTTGCAAATCACCGCTTTGATCGCGAAGTAGTCCACTTCCTCGGGGAGGGCGTCCTTCAGGGGGCGGAGTTTTTCGGCGCCGAGGTCTTCGATGGCGGTGTGGATGAGAGGTTCATGCTCGGCGGAGACGATGCGCGTCCAGTCGATTTCGTGGCCTTCGGTGACGGCGCGGATGATGTGGTCTTGGACGGTTTGGGCTTTGAGATTGCGTTCCGTACAGATGGCATCCACGTCGAGACCCGCTTGGAAGAGATCGTAGGTGATCATGTGACTCGGGGTCTCGTCGGAGGCTGAAGCAGTGCCGGAGCCTGAGCCTGATGACGACGTCTCTCCCCCACCGCCCGCAGACGGTTGGAACCCTTTTTCCCTCGCATACGCTTGCAGCAGTTCGAGGAAGAGCTCCCCGTACTTTGCGACTTTCGCTTCCCCGACGCCTTTGATCCGTCTCAGCGAGGGCTCGTCCGTCGGGCAGGTGTCTGCCATCTCGCGCAACGTGCTGTCCGCGAAGATGATGTACGGCGGGACTTTCTCGTGCTGCGAGATCTCCTTGCGCAAATTCCGCAGGCGTTCGAACAGCGTGTCGTCTCGCTGGTACACCGTCTCGCGCACCGGCTGCACGCGTTGGAAGACTTGCTCTTGCCCCTGCAACACGAGCACCGCTTTGGGCTCCAACCGCACGACCGGGTACTGCCCTTCGCTGAGCGCCAAGTACCCCTCGGCGGTCAGGACGTGGATGAGGTCGGAGATTTCCTTTTCCTTGTACTGTTTCATCAGGCCGTACGTCGGCAGTTCGTCGAAGTTGAACTGCTTGACCTTTTTGTTCGCCGACCCTTTCAAAACCTGTGCAACCAACGCCGCGCCGAACCGCTCGCGCATCCGACGAATGCAGGAAAAAATCATCTGCGCCTCCCGCGTCATATCCCGCAACTCGCGATCGTCGCGGCAGTTCGAACAAATTCCGCACGGCTCGGGAATTTCGTCTTCGAAGTACTCCAAGATCGCATTGCGCAGACATTGCGTCGTGTGGCAGAAGTCGATCATGCTCTGGAGTTTTTTGTACTCCCCCGCTTTGCGCTCCGGGGACGAAACCGACTGCTCGATCAGGAACTTCTGCAATTGCACGTCCTGCGCATGGTAGAGCAAGATACACTCCGACGGCTCCCCGTCACGGCCCGCACGACCGGCCTCTTGGTAGTAGGACTCCATGTTCTTCGGCATGTTCACGTGCAACACATAGCGCACGTTCGATTTGTCGATCCCCATCCCGAACGCATTGGTCGCCACCATGATCCGCACGTCGTCGTACAGGAACTGGTCTTGCCACTTCGATTTCTCCTCGTCGGTCAGCCCCGCATGGTACTTCCCGACTGCAAATCCCGATGCAGTCAACGTCTCATAGAGCTGATCCACTTCCTTGCGCGTCGCGGCATAGATGACACCGGATTGGTCGCGATTGCGTCGCAGGTAGTCGAGCGTGAAGTCCCGCTTGTTCTCGCCGCGCAAGATTGCAAACCGCAAGTTCTCCCGATTAAACCCCGTGACAAAAACATCGCTGCCCGCAATCCCCAGCAACCTCGTAATGTCGCGCGTAACTTCCGGCGTCGCCGTCGCCGTAAACGCCGTCACACGCGGACGCTCCGGCAACAAATCCAAAATCTTCGGCACCGCCAAATAACTCGGTCGGAAATCATGACCCCATTGCGAAATACAGTGCGCCTCGTCGATGGCGAGCATCGAAACGGGCAACATCTGCAATTCCGAGCGGAACCGTTCCGTATCCAGTCGCTCCGGTGCGACGTAGAGCAGTTTGTAAGCGCCCGAACGCGCGGCGCGCAGGGTGTTGTCAGCTTCGGCTTGGGAGAGGGACGAGTTGATGTAGGCGGCAGGGATTCCGATGCTGTGCAGAGCATCGACTTGGTCTTTCATGAGGGAGATGAGGGGGGAGATGACGAGGGTGATTCCGTCGAAGCACAGCGCCGGGATCTGGTAGCAGATCGACTTCCCGCCGCCGGTCGGCATGATGCCGAGCGTGTCGTGGCCTGTCAAAATGTTGTCGATGATCGACTCCTGTCCTTTGCGGAAGGAATCATAGCCGTAGTATTTCTTCAGTAGCTCTGTTGCGTGTTGTAGCAACCGAAACACCTCGCTTTAGATACATTCCATTTTAGCAAAAAAAGTCCGGCTCTCCTACTGGGAGCCGGGCTTTTTTTCGCTTATACGAGAGCTTTGAGGTCTTCCAATTGTCGGTGCAGGCGCTTGACCATCGCCTTGCGCAACAACGGGCCGAACAAAGCAAAAATCACAGACGTCGCCTTGCTGTCCGATCCGGCGTCGATGGTGTAGGTCATCGAGGTGCCCTCGGGAACTTCTTCGAGAAGAACTTCGCTCGCAAACGGGAACGGGCCGGACGTTGCTTTGATGCCGTAGCGATGCGGAGCTTCGAACTCCGTAATCACATAGTCGATCTCCGCCTGCCGCCCATTGAACGCATAGTGCGTGGCGAACGTCAGTCCCACCCCGAGCTCTGCATCCGATGTGCGGCGCGGGTTGGACACGCCGTCCACCCAGCGGTGCATGGTGTCCGGGTTCGAGACAAACGTGAACACCTCGTGAATCCCATGAGGCAAGATCTTGGTTGCGGTCGCCTTCAAGCAAATCCCCCTGTCCAAAAAACTCATGCCCTCATGGTATCATGACTTGTTAAAAAAGTGAATGCACAACTGACGAACCGCTACTCTCCGGTTGCCAGAAATGTCCAGATCATGGGATACTACCAAGTATAAGTCAAAGAAAGTCGGAGGACCCTTCATGCTCTCTCACAATACCCTCGCAAAACTCGACTCCATGGTCGAATCTCATATGCAAAAAAACCACATCACCGGCGCCGCCGTCGCTGTCGTCTCCGGGGATGAAATTCTCTACGCACGAGGCTACGGACAGGAAAGCATACTCGCGGATTCGCCGGCGGTGACGGCCGATACGCTTTTTCGAATTGCGTCGGTGACGAAGCCGTTGACGGGGACGATGATTCTGCAACTTGTCGAGCGAGGCGTGCTGGATTTGGACATGCCGATTCGCACCTACCTGCCGTGGTTGGAATTGAGTGAGCCCGGTGCCGCCGAACTCCTGACGTTGCGTTTGTTGCTCTCACATCGAAGCGGCTTCCCCACCGGAGGAGAACCGATGGGGTCGCGTGATCCCGAGGGTTTGGAGCGCTATGTGCGCGAGTATGTGCCGACGATTCCGCTGATGTCCGCTCCCGGTGTGGGGTATCATTACAGCAACCACAATTTGAATCTCGCGGGGTATGTCGCCGAAGCGGTGACGGGCACGCACTTTTCGAAGCTCATGCAGGAGTTGGTGTTTGAACCGCTTGAGATGACGAATACGACGTTTGATCCGTTGGTTGCGCTCTCCTCCCCCCTTGCGCGTCCGCATGTTCGCAAGGCGGATGGCACGTGGGAAGTGAGTCGGACTTTCTTGGAAGGAGTTGCGAATTATCCGGCGTGGTATTGCATGTCGAGCGCGAATGACTTGGCGAAGTTTGCTCGGTTTCATTTGCAGGGCGGGTCGATTCCGTCGCAGATGCAAGCACCGCAGACGCCGGGGTATCGGGTGAGCGACTTCGCTTGCGGGTTGACGTGGTTTCGAGATTCGAAGCGCGGCAAGGTGCGTTTTTACCATTTTGGGCAGTTTAGCAACCAGTATGAGTCGTTGCTTGTGTTTTCGCCGGAAGATCAGATTGGGTTGGTGGTGCTGGGGAACGGCGATCAGCTGTACGGGTTAGGGTTGGAGATGTTTGACGTGTTGCGGTTCGGGGAGGTTGTGCCGGAACCTGAGCCTGTTGTGGACGAGAGTGCCGCGAATTCTGCGGAGTGGCCGCACTATGTAGGCACGTACTTCTCCAACTTGCATGGACCCGTCGAAGTGCTGACCGAGGGCCACGACCTCCTCCTGAACATCCACGGGGAAAAAATGACGCTGTCCCCTCTCCGGGAACGCGTCTACTTCACCCAAAACGCCGACGGAGCTTTGTACTCGGTCGGGTTCCCTGTGGAAGATGAAAGTCCGGTTCGAGGCATTATTTTGAACGGGCATGTGCGCGGGCGACGAGAAATTCCGGTGTATGAAGCGAATCCGGCCGAGTGGGCGGACTGGATCGGAGTCTATGATGACACGGTGGAGCAGTACGAAGTCGATGTGCGAGACGGGAAGTTGAGTGTCGCCGATTCGGGGCGGGAGCATGAATTTGAGGCGCTGGCGAAGGATGTGTTTCTCTCGAAGACGCAAGGGTTGATTCGGTTTGCGTACTTTGGAGAGGAGAAGCAGCCGACGCTTGTGTTCCATGAAGCGTGGAGGTATCGAAAAGTACGATGAAACTGTTGATCCTAGGAGCCACGGGCCGCGTAGGACGCGAACTTGTAAGGCTTGCGTTGCAAGACGGGAACGAAGTAGTTGCATTGGTGAGAAGCGAGGAAAAAGCGGAGTGGTTGCGGGAACAAATGCAGCCCCGGCATTTCATAGAAGCAAGCGGGAGTGCTGAGGGTTTCGGAAGTGCTGAAGCTTTCGGGAGTGCTGAAGCTTTCGGGGGTACTGAAGCTTTCGGGGGTACTGAAGCTTTCGGAAGTGCTGAAGCTTTCGGAAGTGCTGAGTCTGTCGGAAGTGCCGAGTCTGTCGAAGTCGTGCGTGAGGTTTTGGGACTTGGCTTTGTAGTGGGAGATGCGCGGTCGCGCGAGGATGTTACTCGGGCGATGACTGGCGTGGACGCCGTGCTTTGCTCGTTGAATACAGACGGCGGGACGGTGCTCTCTGAGAGCATGGCTGTGATTTTGGATGTGATGCGGGAATTGCGTGTGAAGCGGATCGTGTCGGTGGGCACGGCGGGCATTTTGCAAGCTCGGTCGGAGCCGCACCTCCTCCGCTATCGTTCCAGCGAAACACGCCGCACTTCGACGGCGGCGGCAGAAGACCATGAACGTGCCTATCGTTTGCTTGCCTCGTCGGAGCCTGAACTTGCTTGGACGCTCGTGTGCCCCACGTATCTCCCCGAAGGCCCCGCCACCGGCACCTATCGTGTGGAACGGGATGCCCTCCCCGAAAGCGGCATGCGAATTACGACCGGAGATACCGCCGAATTCACATACCACCTCTTACAAAGCACCGACTTCCTGCGTTGCCGCGTGGGAATTGCCGAATAGCACCCCAAGAAAAGTTGCCCTCGTCCCGAGACGAAAGGCAACTTTTTTTCACATCTGCAAGTCATCGCGGTAGAGATCGACGTACAGCTTGTTCTGTGAAGTGAGGATGGCATACGCGACGTCCGCACTGTCCCGCGCCCCTTGGCGTTCAAGTTCTTGCAACAGCCACGCGAGGTTGAATCCCCAGCGCTCCAAGTTGTGTGTGAGCACTTCGCCGTCGACGATCAGTTCCACCGGATGACGCTGTTCGGGCAACCGGGGGTCTGGGGAGAGAAAGTCCCCCAGGGTCAACGGCAAGGCTTGCGGACGTAACAGAACGCTGAGTTTGCCATTGGTTTCGAGATAGGCTTGCTTGACGTCTTCGATGTTAAAAACACCTTGAATTCGCAGTTGCTGCATCAACAACTCCATCGTCATCCGCGACTTTCGCAGTTCCCGCTCCAGAATCTTGCCATCGTGGATGACTTCAAGCGGGAGACCGGAAAGCAGGCGACGAACGCGGCGAATCTTGAGTTGAAAAAAGGACATGATCAGGACGAGTCCGGTAAAAGACGAGATGGCGAGGATGAGGTCGGCGATGGTCAAGTTGTGGTCGAGCACAATCGCTCCCGTAAGCGCCCCGAGCGTGATGCTCGCCATAAAGTCGAGGTAGCTCAGACCTTGGAGCATTTTCTTGCCGAGCGTCCGCGTGGCAAGCAGGACCAAGAGAAACGCCAACGCCACTCGACTCAAGATATCCCACCAATCAAACTGCATCACGCTTCACCTCCTCACCCCAATCGTTTCCAATCGACTGCGGCTCTATGCGCAGAGGAGTACGAAAAAAAGAGCACCCACGTGGGAGTGCTCTTCTTCTATGAGAGTTAAGTAGGACTACGCGAATCTATTGTTTCGTTTAAGATGGTAATCCAGATTCACTGTGGTATAATTCTCGAAGTACAACTGGATAAGCACCCAAGGTAGGTCGGCTCACTCCCCGATAGAAAGGGGGTGAGCGGATGAAAAAATTCGAGTTTGTGAGCAAGATCAAAGCGTGGTTCTTTAACGTAGAGATTCTGGTTCGCGTGACGAGAAAAAAGTAGACCTCCCTTGTGCTTTCCTGGCCACGGGAGGTCTACATCTTGTTTGTAGCAACCTGTAAGAGCCGACGCCCTTGTGGGCATCCACTGTTGTGCCGACCGTAGATGTTGACGCATCTGCGGTCTTTTTTTATCTTATCACACAGCTGTAAAGATGTCACACCCCGGACGGGCGCTTTTTGCCTTCTTGGAGTTTCTCGATGGCTTGGGCGATTCGGCGGGTGCGGGTCTCTTCGCGCTTGGCGGACGTGATCCAAGTGACGTATTCTTTGCGGTGCGAGTACGCGAGGTTGTCGAACAAGTCCTTGGCCTGCGCACTCTCGTTCAGCGCCGCTTGAAAGTCTTCCGGCACTTCGACGGTGCGGTCGCCAACCGGTTTGTCCTTCACCGCTTGCTTCATCGCCGCCATGCGTTCCGCCCGGGTCTTGCCGTTGCGCATCGAGTTCGGATCGACCATCGTCTGCGGCCGGAATCGCATCGACGACCACGTCTCATCCACCGACACCAACGCCACTCCCTCATACTCCGCCTGATCCAACACGTCCCACCCCACATCGCGGGTGATGTCCGTTTTGATCTTGCCGCTTTTCTTCGGGTAGACGATCCAGAACATCGCGTTCGGCCCGTTCAGCGCTTGAATCGCGCGAGGAGCCCATTGCGCCAACTCGGCCACGCTTTTGACAAACACCTGCACAAACTCAAACGTCCCCGGCTCGTCCACATCTGTCCGCAGATCGTACCCGTCGAGATTCCCGAGCAAGTCCAGATATCCCTCCGGCGCATTCAACACGACAGCTTTGGCGTCCGGGCGCAGGCGGAGTTTTTTCACAGCAAGATCGGATGCCGCCATGAGAGAATTACTCCTGCAACGCCGCTTCCAGCGCCACTTCGATCATTTGGTTGAACGTCAATTGACGCTCTTCCGAAGAGGTCTCTTCGCCGGTGATCAAGTGGTCGCTGACGGTCATGACTGCCAGTGCGTTCACGTTGAACTTCGCAGCCAGCGAGTACAGAGCCGCCGTTTCCATCTCAACCGCCAGCACGCCGTACGACGCCAGCAACGGGACCAATTCCGCGCCACGGTCGTTGTAGAACGTGTCGCTCGTAAACACATTGCCCACGTGAACCGGCATGTTGCGCGAGACGGCGACGTCGTAGGCGTTTTTCAACAGCTTGAAGTTCGCAACCGGTGCGAAGTCGATGTTGCCGCCAAAACGGTGACGGTTGACCGCCGAATCGGTCGAAGCCGCTTGGGCGAGGATCAAGTCACGGACTTTGACGTCGTTTTTGTACGCGCCGCAGGTGCCCACGCGGATCAAGTTTTTGACGCCGTATTGCGAGATCAATTCATGCACGTAGATCGACATCGACGGGATGCCCATGCCGGTGCCTTGCACAGAGACGCGCTTTCCTTTATAAGTACCGGTGTAGCCGAGCATGCCACGAACGTTGTTGTAGACTTCTGCGCCTTCCAAGAACGTTTCGGCGATGTATTTCGCCCGCAACGGGTCGCCCGGCAGCAGGATCGTTTCTGCAATTTGGCCTTCGGTAGCTCCAATATGTACGCTCATTTACAAATTCCTCCTCTAGGTATCCATACGGAATTAGTATACCTCTTGAGTGGACTGCGCGATACCGCAATTTTTCGGACGACACTGAGAAAAAAGGCCTCTGCCACCTTGGCGGTTGCTTGTTGCATGGTGGTTCCATTCCCCGTTCGAGAAAATTTATTTATCATTTTCAGAAACACAGAAAAATATAATATAATTTGTTGAAGTATATATTTAATCATGGTATAGTTTATTTGTGAGATAACGTTTGTCAAAGGCTTTTGCCAAACGTCACTCACACGACTCCTTAGACATACATCCTAGTACATTTTATGTAAAGGAGGATGATTCTAATGGAAAACATGTTCGATCTCGACGTTCAAGTGACGACTGAGATGACGGCTTCTCGCTCCGCCGACCTTGCTGTGTCTTGGACCATTTTGGAAACCATGACTTGCCCGACACGGGACGACTGCGCGTAAGCTTGCATCGAAAGTAACGAGCCGTCATCATGCAGACAAAAGCCCTCGTGTCGTGAGACAACGAGGGCTTTCTTATATAAGCAGACTCGACTTAATTTTTTTCGTTTTCCAGAGGTACTTTGTCTTCACACGGAAGCCTCTGCCACCGAAGTGGCAAAGGCTTTTTCTTACGCTTGCGGTTGGCCTTGCTCGTTCTCTTGCTTGTAGCCGTCATACGCAACCAACACGACACCAAGCTCTGCTTCAAGTTGGTCGATCTTGCGGGCTTGCTCGGTGTTCAGGTTTGCCAGAGTGCCTTGATCCATGCGCTCACCCCCTGCTTGAAGTCTGTGCAGGTTGGAGGGCTTTCACTCACTTACGCGCGCGGGACGGCAATCGTCGTGAAGTCAAACTCGACCAGCGGGGTGCCGTCGATGAGTTTTTGGCGGTACTCTTCCGGTATGGTCTCGCCCGCTTGTTGCATGACGATATAGAGCAGCAGGTGACGCAGTCGGAGGAAGTCGGGGAACAGGGTCAGCCATTCCGGGTTGAATTCGCTCTCCTCTTGGTAGCCTGCGATAAAGTGCGTGAGGAACGCCTCGGTCGTCGCCGCGCGCGTCGGATAGGTTTCAGACGGGTATCGCATCGCGTAGAACAAAATAATTGCTACGTCGTTTGCAAACCAGTTGTATCCGCAGTCGTCAAAGTCGAACGCAACGATGGAGTCGTCCTCGGTGACGTGCAAATTGCCTTGGTGCAGGTCGGTATGGCAGAGACCGTAGGAAGTAGCGTCTTGGGGCAACTTATGGATGCGTTGCAGGAGTTCCTCACCGGCCGCGATGACTTCGGGGTCGTCGGCAAGGTATTTTCTGAGTTGAAGGCACTCTTCCTCGTACCACTCCTGACGCTTAAGTGCCGGGTCGCGGAGTTCGTAGGTTTGGGTGAGTTTGTGCATCCGGCCGATGACACGACCCCATTCGCGGAACAGATTGGGACCCCATTGTTCCTTGGGCACGCGGGTACCGGGTGCTTTTTCGTAGGCCATGGCGAGGAAGGAGTGGCCGTCGTTTTCCTCGATGACTTCGACGAGGTTGCCGTTGGTGGACGGGATGCAACGCGACGCAGAGACGCCGCCGTCGACGAGGTGGTTCAGCCATTCCAGTTCGCCGAGCAAATAGTTCACGCTGCGGCGGATGGTGTGCGTCACTTTTAAAATGTAGGCGTGGTTGTCACGGTGGAATTCATAGACGTTGCTCTCGAAGCCGCCGAGATTTTTCAACCCGTCAAGGGTGGTGCCGTAGCGGTTGGCTGCGTCTTGCAGGATGGTGTCGTTGAAACGTTCTTGGATGGCAGGGATCATAATTTGAAATTAAGCCTCCTGTCGTTTCCAGACCGACTTGGTGTAGGCAACCTGAAAACCTGCTCGTTGTAAATTGCGTTGCGATCCGCTGGCGAATTCGCATTGGGCGACGACGAGACGGGCATCGGCGGCGAGGGCGTCCACCATTCGCTGATGCAACATCGCCGTCTGGGCACCTCGGTTACGGTACTCCGGCACAGTCCCGGCGAGAGCGAATCCGGCGACACCGTCGACGATCTGCATGATGGTGAATCCGATCGGAGTCTCTCCTTGCCAGCAGAGGTAGAGGGTCCAGTGCGGGTCTTCGAGAAGCAGGAGATTGCTCTCCTTGCGCTCCGGGATGTCGTCGGGAATTTCCAGAGAGGAGGTAAAAATTCGGCCGTACAGCTCGACTTCTTCCTTTTGAACACGGCGAACTTCAAGTCCGTCGACTGGGTGGACGTGGGAGAGGTCCGGAACTCCATACATCGCGGTATGGAAGCCGGTTTGGAGGAATCCCCGCTGGGTGAGCGCTTGCAGCAGTTCCGTAGACATGCGTTGCGGCGCGATGTCGATCATGAATTCACGGTTGGCGCTTGCGAAAAAGGCGAAGATCTCATCGAGATGTTCGATCTCCTCATGCCCGATGCCGTACACCCGATTGAAATCGATCACCGGAAACTTATGCGCCAACATCGCCGTCGCCCGCCCAAACTGGCGAATCTCCACGCCGTAGGGGTTGCCTTGATGACGACCTATGTACTCCATCCGACCCTTCATCACGTCGCAGTCCGATTTTTCAATCAGGTCTGCCAGTTCTGACGTGAGCAGCGGGATTGTTTGTTTGTTCATCTCTACTACCTCCGAATTCTTCATCTTGTCACAAGAGTACGACAGAGTTCCAATTTTTGCAAGATTTTGTGCTTGACCCTTCCCCAACGTCACCCTTTATCCTGTAGGTAGAAAAGGAGTGAGGCCTTCATGACGGCGCCACTTTATCAAACCGGCGAACTTGCCAAAAAAGCTTCGATCTCCATCCGCACCTTGCGTTATTACGACCAGACGGGGCTGCTCTCTCCTTCTCAACATAGCGAGTCGGGGTATCGGCTCTATACCGAAGAGGACCTGCACCGTTTGCAATACATCCTCGCGTTGAAATACCTCGGCTTCTCGCTCGAAGAGATCAAAGCCTGTCTCCAAACCAGCCCGCAGGACCTCTCGGAGCGATTGGCCCAACAGCGGGCGATGCTTTTGGACAAGCGGGCGGAACTCGACTTGATCTTGCGCGCCGTCGAAGCCAGTCAGCGTCTCTTGCAACAAAACCCGGACGACCCGGAAGCGCTCTCCTCGATCCTGCACGTCTACCAAGCCGAACACAAACCAGAATGGGTTCGCCAACACCTCACCCCCGCCCAACGCTTGAAGATGCGCGACCTCTATGAATCGTCCTACTCCGAAGAAGCGCGGCACAAACTGCAAACCAAGGTCTGGACAGACGAAACCCGCCGTCTCCACCACGAGCAGTACGACGAATTCCGCACCAAGCTCCAAACCCTCACGGCACAACAAGCAGACCCCGCCTCTGCAGAATCACAACACATGGCGCACCTGCTCACCGAAATCAACGCCCGCGTCTCCCAAGGCGACCCCGCGATCCTCGAAGGCATGAAAAAATCCTGGACCTCCTACAACGCCCTGCCCGAACAGGAACGGCCCCCCGCCTACCACTTCACAGACGAAGAACGCGACTTCCTCAAAAAAGCCATGACCCACTTCCACACCGCTCGTGCCACGCAACAACCTCCCAACTAAAAAAGGCACCTCCCGCCCTGACGCGTGAGGTGCCCCTTTTTCCCTTTTGCCATAACTCTCTACTTCTGTCGCAAATACTTCTTGTCCCGCATAAACATCCGCCAAAACAACCAAAACCCCGGCGTCAAGATCGCGAATCCGACGAGATAGGAAGCAAACAACGCATGAAACGTGCTCTCATCCGTGAACCCCGACTCGATCGTCACCGTCGGATACACGATATACGGCAAGTGCGCCATGCCGTACCCCGTCGCCGCCAGCAGGTATTGGAAAATCGTCGCCACCACCGCCAGCCGTGGACGTCCATTGGCGGGCATGCCCGCTTTTTTCGGTGCGAACAGCGCCAGGTACCCCAGCAGATACAAAACACCCGACCCGAGAATCCAACCCTTGTGCGCCGAGAGATTCTCATACATCCACGGCGCGTCTCCCCGCATCGTCACCAACACGGAAATCGCCGCCAGAAACGCAAACGGCGCCATCCAAATCGCGTCTTTGCGGTACACCTTGTACGCCCGCCAATCCTCCGACACATGCGAGTAATCCGCCAGCAACAACGAAGACAGAAACAGCGTGGACAACCCGGCAAACGCCAGATACGCATACGTGCTCGGAGAACTCAGCAACGCCCCCCACAACAAATGCTCCGTCCCGCCGCTGACTCCGATCACATCGCCGTACGTAATCGGCAACACCAAAATCAACAGCATCGGCAAAAAAATCCCCGTCGCCCCCGAGATCACGCTGAGCGTCCGCGCATACCTCTTCTCCGCAGCATGCGAGAAAACCAAAAACGCACTTCGTACCGTCAACAGCAACAGCCCAATCGAAAACGGCAAAAGCAAAACGGTCCCAAGCGTCCCCGTCGCGCCGGGAAAGAAACTGACCATCCCGACAACGACCAAGACGATAAACACATTGGTCACTTCCCACGACGGCGAGAGATAGCGATTGGCAATCGTCGTCATGTTGTTTTCCTTCCTATAGAGATACATCAGCGCCCAGAATCCCGCCCCGAAGTCGATGGAAGCGGCCATCGCGTAGATGAAGACGAACAGCCAGAGCAAACTCACGGCAATCAGTTCATCAGACATGCATCCCGTCCTCCTCTGTCAGCAAGTCGTCCCCGAGCGGATGGCGTTTGAAGTAGGCACGCAGCACCACGACGACCACGACCGCCAGCATCAGATAGACGCCCGTGAACAGCAAGAACAGCGTCCCCAGATTCCCCGTATGCGTGGCAGCTTCCGAAGTCCGCATCACCCGATACAGAATCCAAGGCTGACGACCCGTGCAGGAAAAAATCCACCCAAACTCAATCCCAAGCATCGACAACGGCCCCGAGACAAAAAAGCTCCAGATCATCCAGCGCGGAAACGTCTGCCGCTTGAGCAATCGATGCCACGCAAACCCGACGATCGACATCAGCAACAACAACATCCCCACGCCGACCATTGCGTTGAATAACGTGTGGATGAACAGCGGCGGCCAATCCTCCTCCGGCCACTCGTTCAAGCCCTTGACCTCCGTGTCAAAGCGATTGTCTGCCAAGAAACTCAACGCCCACGGAATCTCGATCCCGTACTTGACCTCGTGCGTTTTTTTATCGGTGAACCCGCCGATCGTCAGCGGCGCATACGTCGTCGTCTCGAAAAGCCCCTCTGCCGCCGCCAACTTCTCCGGCTGCTCGCGATACAAGTGCTGCGCCGACGCATGCCCGTTCAACCCCGTCAACGCGGAAAAAATCCCGCCGACGATCAGGCCGCAGAGCAACGCCTTGCGATGGAACACGTACTCTTTTTGCGGCAACCCGCGACGAAGCATTTTGTAGGCGGCCATCGAAGCGACCACGAACGCCCCCGTCATGTACGCGGACACGGTGACATGCGTCGCCGAAACGGCAAAGCTCGGGTTGAAAAACGCTTCCCACGGATGAATGTCCACCAGCTCCCCGTTCACGATCTTAAACCCGGTGGGCGTTCCCTCAAACGCATGCACGTTGGTGATCAAGATCGCGGACATCACCGCACCGAACGCCACCAACACCACGCTCAGAATCCGCATCCCCCGCGACAGACGGTCGGCGGCGTACACATAGATCGACATGAACAACGCTTCCAGCAAAAAAGCGAAGATCTCAATCTGAAACGGCAACGCAATGACTTTGCCGACCACCTTCATAAACTCCGGCCACAGCAACGACAATTGCACGCCCGCAATCGTGCCGGACGGAATCGCCACGCCGAGCAACACCGCAAATCCGCGAGTCCAGCGCTTCGCCATCAACGCATAATCGCCGTCCCCCGTTAACTGGTACAACACTTCCACGATCAAGATCATCAGCGGCAGTCCGACCCCGATCGTCGCGAAGATAATATGAAAGGCCATCGTCGTGCCGAACAACGACCGCGCCAAAAGCACTTGATCCATCCTCAACACCCCCTCCATTTTCTCCCTGTTACCTTCCCCTTCCATCCAGAATTTGAAACAAAAAAAGCAACGAGGCACGCATCGGCGTACTCGTTGCTCTTTTTTTCAGGAAGCATGTGGGCTCTTGGCCGTCCGCACAATCTCACCGGACTCGGCAAACCGTCCGTACTGCTTGACGATCTGGGCTGCCTCCTCGATGTGCGGAATTTGCCCGAGGGCTTTGTACGTCAGAACATACGAGTGAACACGACCCCCGTAGAAGACCCAGTGAAAAAACTTCAACGCCTTGCCGTGCGCGCCGGAATTGCGAAACTCCGTCATCTCGCGTCCGTTTTTCCAGACGGACATCGTCTGCGCCCAGCCCTCTTGGACATTCGCCGCCACTTCGGCAAAAATCACCGTGTCCCGCTTGACCATCTGTCGCATGATCGTCTCGTTCAACACCGCCGCGACCAACAACCGAAACAGACTCAAGCGCTCCGAGCGCGTAATCGTGACCACCGAATCCGGGCCGAGTTGGGATCGGTCTCGTTCGCCGTAGGTCACGACCTGACCGGGATGTCGCACCCACTTTCTCCCGCTCATGAGAACACCCTCCTCAACAGTTTGAATATCATTTATTTTATCACGAAATTAGTAAAAAATCCCTACTTATTTAGTGAACTTGGTCGCGTTTCGTTTACTGACAGGGAAATGTCACGGTGACACGAGTTCCCTGACCTTGTTCACTGAAGATTTCGATGTTTCCTTGGTGGTCGGCGACGATCTTGTAGGAAACCATCATCCCGAGACCTGTGCCCTTTTCCTTTGTGGTGTAGAACGGCTCTCCCAGTTTGGCGAGACGGTCGGGAGAGATGCCGCAGCCGTTGTCGGTGATGTGGATGGAGAGGGCGTCTTGCCGTTCGGACGGTTGCACGCCGATGTGCAGGACGGCGTCCGGTGCATGGGTCATCGCTTCGATGGCGTTTTTGAAAATGTTGATGAACAACTGCTTCAGTTGGTTCTCCTTGCCGAGGATGCGCGGCAGATTGGGCGAGAGGTCGGTGACGATCCGCACGTTGTTCAGCGTCGCTTGCGATTCGATCAGCACGACGACATTCTGCAAGAGCTGACTCAAGTCACAGGGGGCGAACCGCACGGCTTGCGGTTTGGCGAGCACGAGGAATTCCGAGATGATCAGCTCAATGCGATCCAACTCCGACTTCATGATTTCCAAGTAGCGGGAGTTGATCACTCCCTCCTGCATCAACTGCACGAATCCGGTAATCGACGCCAAGGGGTTGCGGATTTCGTGTGCCACTCCGGCGGCGAGTTGACCGACGAGAGCGAGTTTGTCCTTTTTTTGCAGCAGCTCTTCGGATTGTTGGCGTTCGGCGATTGCTTGTGACTCCAATTGCTCCATGCGCATGAGATTGGCCAGCGCCGTTGCCGTCACATCGGCGAGCGATTGCGCGAGATGGGTCGAGCCTTGCAACGTGAATTGGGCTTCCTCGTACTCGCACACCGCAAAAGCCCCCAAGAAATCTCCGGTCGCAATCAACGGCAGCAGGAGCGTTCCGCGCTCCCCACCGGGGTCGCCGAGGAACACCGGATGTTTGACGTCGTCGAGAATCAATTGTTGGAGCTCCTCAATCGGGCAACACGTTTTGAGGGACCGAAATTTTTTTTGTGAAGGGTTGTACAATTGCAGACCGATTTTCTCCATGCCGAGAGCTTCGCGCAAGAAGCGGACGCTCGTCTCGACCACTTCGTCAAAGGAGGAGCAGTACGACAGCGAGCGGGTGGCGTCGAGCAGGAGTTCCTTTTCGAACAAGAGCGCTTGCTGGGAGGAGATGAGCTTGGCGTTGTGCAACGCGACGGCGGCCATGTTGGCGAACGTTTCGACCAGTTGAATGTCAGACTCCGTTAAGTGAAGCTTGGCTCCGACATTTTGCATGAACATCAGCCCGTAGACCTCGTCTTCGTAGACGATCGGCAGGCCGAGGACCGAATCGATGTCGAGCCTTTTGACTTTATCCGGGTCGAGTCGCCGGTCATCGAGAGCGTTGGACACATAGATGCCCCTCTTGCTTTCGATGATTTCCCGGACGAATTGGTCCTTCTCCGGATCCACGATGAGCGTTACCAGAGAAACGCCGTTGACGACTTCCGGTTTCCCGCAGACACAGGAGTAGCGGCCATTCGACTGGGGCAAATAGATTCCGACGACATCGACCCGCACGATTTCCGCTTGAATCGCGGTCGCCACATGATCCAACAGCGCCATGACATCCTGATTCTTGTGGATCAGCTCTGTCAACTTCACCAGTCTGCCAATTCGACTCTGTTGATCCATGAGGAGACCTCCTTTTTTCTATCTGACAGGAAATTTTTTCAAAACTGTCGAACTACACAACAACAGAATTTCGAGGGGGCAGCACCATTGAAGCGAGAACTGACTTTTTTGCACACCAACGACATCCATTCCTCATTCACCCAAGAGCTCAAACTGGCAAGCCTGCTTCGCCAAAAACGTGCCGACCTGCGCGCGCAGGGTCGACCCGTCCTCGTCGTGGACGGCGGCGACCACCTCGACATGGCGGTCATGGAGTGTTTGTTCACGAACGGCCAACTCAACCTCGACCTCCACGATGCGCTCGGCTATGACGCGGCGGCGGTTGGCAACAACGAAGGATTGCGGTTCTCGCTGGAACGAATCCGCGAAATGAGCCACGCAACCCGTGTCCCGTGGCTGTTGGCAAATGTCCGCGAGTCGGACGGTTCCCTGATCGGCGGCATGAGGGATGCGCTTCTGCTGGACGCATCAGGAATCCAAGTCGGGCTGATCGGCATCACCGACCAATTCGGCACCATCTACGAAGACCTGATGCCCCTCAAAAACGTGGACACGATCACCACCGTCCAATCTCTCGCCGAGAACCTGCGGTCCCGAGGCGCCGATCTGATCGTCGTGCTGTCGCACGCCGGGTTGCCACAAGACATCGAGCTCGCCCAAAGCGTAACGGGTGACATCGACCTGATCATCGGCGGACATTCGCACGATGCGCTCCACGAGCCGCAACACCACGCCGGCATCTGGGTCGTGCAAACGGGCTCGCACGCTCGTTTTCTCGGTGAACTTCACCTCGAACTCGATTTGACCCAACCAACGGGTCAAAAAATCACCCGTGCCACCGGCACCCTGCATCCCATCGAAGAAGACATGACCCCCGACGAAGAATTGAACGCCATCTACCAAGCGGCTCAAACCCAAGTCCAACAAAAAATGTCCGAAGTCCTCTGTGTTCTCGACAACCCGCTCGAACACGTTGAGCTCGTCCAACGAATCGCCAAGGCGATGAGGACCTTTTACCAAGCGGAACTGGGCATGATGTTCGGGGCTGTTGCCATCGAAGGATTCCCTGCGGGTCCGATCCAAGTGGGAGACATCTACCGAAACCTGATGAGTTTGGTCAATGTGGCCCATTTCGAATTCCAAGGCAAGCAATTGCTCGGCTTGCTCCACGAACGCAACAACCCCGACTACTACGCACATCCCAAATACGGCAACGGCATTCGCCCCAAGGGGTTGCCGATTGGCAAACTCCAATTCGACGGCCTCACCTGGACGGAACTCGACGGAACGATTTCCAACGTCCAAGTCAACGGTGAGCCGCTCGACCTCGACCGCTGGTACACCGTCGGCGGAGGCGAGCACCTCGGCTACGTCGAGACCCTTCTCTATCCGTCCCTTGCAGGGGCAAAAATTCTACACGTCGACGACTACTACTACGTCAAAGACGCCTTCGTCGAATACCTTCGCCACCAAAAAAACACTTCACTGGAGGTCCAAACATGACCCAACAAAAACTCAAAGGCAGACTCGCCATCATCACCGGAGCCAGCCGCCAAGTCGGCATCGGCGCTGCGACCGCAAGGGCCTTGGCGGCCCTTGGGGCCGATATCCTCATCGTCTATTGGAGCCAATATGACGAGCTCTCCCCAGCCAACCTCAGAGAACTGGAACCGATCCAACTCCAACAAGAACTGCAAGCGATGGGCGTCACCTGCGAGCGACTTGAAGTCGATCTCGCCCACCCCACCGCCTACAAACAAGTCCTAGACGCCGCCAGCCAACTGGGCAAACCGCAAATTCTCATCAACAACGCCTGCTACTCCACCAACGACGGCCTCGAGTCCCTCGACGCGGACATCCTCGACCGCCACTACGAAATCAACGTGCGGGCGACCACTCTGCTTACCGCAGAGTTTGCTCGCCGATTCGACCTCCCGGAGGGAGGGCGAGTGATCTCCCTCACCTCCGGCCAATCTCTCGGCCCCATGTATACCGAAATCGCGTATGCGATAACGAAGGGCACGATCGAAACGCTCACGACGACGCTTGCGCCGCCGCTTGCCCAAAAGGGAATCACCATCAACGCCGTCAACCCCGGTCCTACCGACACGGGCTGGATGACACCCGACCTCGAAAAAGCGTTACTCCCGCAATTCCCGTTCAACCGAATCGGCAAACCCGAAGACGCCGCGCGCCTGATCGCCTTCCTCGCCACCGACGAAGCCGCCTGGATCACCGGCCAAATCATCCACTCCGAAGGCGGTTTTCAACGCTAAAAGCCCCCGCCTAGCGGGGCTTTTTTTCACTCAAAAGATTTGCTTTTCCCATCGTCGGGCACATGGCGATGCAACCGGAGGGCGGGCGTGTTGTTCGGGGAGCGAGTTTCCCCTGGAGTCCTCGAAGGGGTTGTTTGAGCGGAGGAACAACATGCCCGCCCGGAGGTTGGCACCACCCAGCCCCCACACTACCTCTTCCCAAACGCCAATACCCCCAACAACAACCCCCCAAACGCTAAAAACGTAAAGTCCCCAAACGCCACCGCCTGATACCCCATATAACAAACCACCCCCACCAAACACCCCCCAAACCCAACCTCCCTCCCAATCCCGATCCACCGCCTCCTCCCCAAAACCTCGCCGGACACCTTATGCCCCCGCTCCGTAAAAAACCGAATCCTCTTCAACGCCTCCTCATAATTCCGCTTAAACCCCTCTGCATCAAACCTCCCCGACTCCACCTGCCCCGACGAAAAATCGATCTCCGCAATCCCCTGCAAGCATTCCTCAAGAACACCCTTCTCCCCCACCCCCGGGATTCGCAACCGAGACTCCCGCTCCACCCCCGGCATCCCCATAAACGACCGAATCAAATCAAACCGAAGAGCAGCAATCGTATGCTCCCGAATCTCCCCACCTTCACCGACCGTCACAAAAGGCAACTTCAACCGCCGCCCCGTCGGATTCGTCAACGCCAAAAGCAGAGGTCCTTGCCACTCCGCATCCAACGCCATCGAAAAATGCCCAAACCCCACCGCCGTCACACTCGCCTTCGACATCAGCGTCCCGGCGATATAGCGAGGAATCCGCACAGCCTCGCGAGTCAAAACCAATACCGTATCCTGCGCCTCCACCCAACAAAACTTCTCCCGCCCTTCATGAACCACCGGCACCAGCAACCTTGAGTTCAGCGAATAAACAAACTCCGAGGGTGTCAAATCATATCCCGCCGGAGTCAACTTTCCCTCCTCAAACGGCCAGATCACAACCTCCCCGCTCGTCAGCCCTTCCCGAATCTCCGTCTCCGTCAACACGCCCATCACAGGTTGAACTTCCTCTGCGCTCACACGGATCACCTCTTTACCATACGGTGTAGCCATAAGCACGCAGAAAAAAACGGACCCGCGCATCGCGGCTCCGTTTTCTTTTTTATGCGATTTCTTACCAGTGCCCGTTGGTGGACGGAACTGCCCAGCCTTGCGGGTAGATCAGGTAGGTGGTGCCGTTGGAATTGCCGAGCCAGCATTGTTCAAATTGCAGACGATTGTACGTGATGCCGACTTTGTCATCAGACGCTGCGGCCGGGTCGTTCGTCAGGACATTCCCCGCTGCATCGAACCCACGAACCACCAAAAGATGCCCGGCCGAGCTCGGAATCGGGGAGTTATCCAACTGGCCTTTTTTATAAGCGATGGAGACGATGACAGGCACGCCTGCATTCGTCCACTGCTCAATTTCTGCCAGCGAACTCATCCGTGCCACTTTCCCGACCAGTCCGAACGAAGACGCGTAGTTCGTGTTGAACGGCCAGTTGCCGCCGCCGTTGTACGTGTAATCCCAAACCCCGTTCACAACCGTCGGCACGGTCTGGTTCCAAGCCGCGTTGCCCGTCAGATTCGACCAATACGCCATCACCATCGACGTCGAAGTCGGAGAGCACCACACTTCGCCGCCGTTCGGGAAGACCATCTGCGAGCGTTTGGGCACCGCCAAGTCGCTGACGAGGCCGGTACTCGGGACTGCTCCCGCCGTATCTGTACCGTTTGCAAACGTAATGCCCAAGTCGCGAACAGACGGCGTTGCAGTCGGATCAGTTGTGAACAGCGTGACGCGGGCACGCACAGCGGTGGCCGCTTTTTTCAGAGAGAGGGTGTCGGTGTAGACCGTGCCGACCGTATCGCCTTGGCCGTTGACCGAATGGCGTTTGAACGGTTGACTGCCTTCCAGCCAGACCCCCATGCTGTACCATTTCGACCAGACGCCGTCCACTTCAGCGCTCAGTTCCACTTCGGTCCACGTGCCCGGAGCGGTGTTCGCTTGAATCGAAGCAATCGCTTCTTTGAAATTGACCGGAATCACGTCGGACGTGTACTGCCCGTATTGGTACGCGCCGCCGTTGTAGCGACCGAGCGTGTCGGTGCCGGAGAGCAGGGCGCTGGTATCGAGCGTGAGTCCATTTGCTGAAACTGTCACTCCCGCGTGTGTGCCGCCGGAGAAGTCGGAGATTTCACGAAATGTTTTGGTGTCAACGCTGGTTGCCTTCATAGGAACAGATCCTTTCGAATTCACAGAGGCTCCTGCGAGAGTAGACGGGCCGAGAAGTCCGATGACCCCCATGCCCACAAGAGATGTGACCAAGATGCGACGCCATGCCTGTTTTTGATTCATTTGCTGTACCTCCCTTTCTCTTTCATATAATTATCATGTTATATGAAAATTAAGAAAAGTACAACGCCTCTCGCCTGCATGCAGGGAGAGGCGGTTTTTTTACGCGCTGGTGGTCTTGATGGCTTGCTTGCGATTCGTCCACGAGGTCGTCGCGAGGATGAGCAGCACCAGCACGACTTGTGCCGCAATGGTTTCCCATGTCGGGTAGAAGCCGATCCACTCCAACGTCGGGAACCCGCTGAGGGTGTGAACGGAGAACCAATCCTGAATCTGCAGGACGTGAACACTCTGCCCGAGGAACTTGAAGGCGATGTAGTAGATCAAGAGACTTGCCACGCTGAAGAACGGCTTCATCGGGATGCGCACGCTGAACTTGAGGATCGCAAACCCGATCAACAAGAGAACGGCCAGCGACACGCCGATTCCGAGGAGCAGTTGGGATTTGTCGATGGCAGATGCCATGCCGAGGTAGAAAATGATCGTCTCCGCCCCTTCACGCGCAATCGCGAGGAAGGAGATCAACGCCAGCGACCAGAGGCTGCCCGAAGCAAGAGCGGAGTCCATCTGCTTGGAGATGTATTGGTTCCACGCCTTGCCGCTGGACTTGCTGTGCAACCAGACCCCGACGGTGAACATCATCACGACGGCGATCAGGCCGGTTACGCCCTCGATGATCTCGCGGTTGCCTCCCGCCGCAACGGTGGAGAAGAACACAGACATGACGATGGCAAATGCCACCGAAACTCCGAAGCCTGCTCCTACGCCGGTCCAGACCCAGACTTGCTTCTTGCGGTTGCCGGTGCGTTGCAAGAACGCAAGCAGAGCGGCGACGACGAGCAAGGCTTCCAAGCCTTCACGAAACAGCATCAGACCTGCGTCCCACGCGGTGTAACGGGTTTGATCTGCGAAGGGTTGCAGTTGATCGATCATCGACGTGAGGACGTTCTGCGCCGCCTTGGTGTTCGGCGGAGTGGCGGCGAGGTCTTGCAGCGCCTCTGCCATTTTCGTCTCCGTCTCGCTGTACGCTTGTGCCGAGCGTGTAGAGACTTGACCTTCAACGGACGGCCAGAGTTCGACGAAGAGCTGAACGAGATCGCCCGCTTGCTTGCCGTCCCCGGACTCGATGTTCTCACGGGCGTCGGTCAGGAACTTAATCGCATCGGAGAGCGTCTTGCCTTCTGCACTCGCTGCGGAGGCGGACGTGTCTTTTTTGCCGCTCATGAAGTCGTTCGACGTTGCGATCAACTTCTGCAAAGCGTTCTCCGCTTTCGTGACGTCGATCGTCTCTGCGTTGAGCGCGACGTGGACGGCGGTCTGCTGGGTTTCGAACTTCGAGTACGCCGCGAAGTCTTCGTTGCGCACGTAGGACTCGGCTTTTTTCCAGCCGGTTTCGAAGAGTCGGTATTGGCTCTTCGCTTTTGCCAGATCCCCTTGTTGCAGAGAGGTCAGCGATTGCTGGACAAAGTCGGTCAGTTTTTTCAGATCCTGTTTGCCGTCGGCGTTGTCCGTCTTGTCGGACGCAAGCGCGTCGGTCGCTTTGACCAAGTTCGCGAGGGCTGTGTTGACAGCGGTTGGATCGGGAGACGCACCTTGGGCGGCTTTTTTCGCCGCGGCGAGAGCGTCGTTGAGTTGCTGACGGCTGGCTTCCGGGTGTTGGGCGGAGAGGCCGGACCACGTCGTCTCAAACTGTTGCAGGTCGGAGTTGACGGCTTGCCAGTTCCCGGCTTTCGCTTGCGTCAGCGCATTGCCGACGAGCGGCAAGAGCGGATCGGCGGCATGAGCTCCCGTGGTGAAGCAAAGCAGCAGCACCAACAGGACGCTCAGTACACGAGTTGTGAATTTGGCCACACGTACCCCTCCTAGAACAGTTGTTGTCCGATAAAACCGCCCGGCGCGGCGCCCGGCAAACAAGCAAACACCGCACTGCCCACATGCACGATGTATTCATTCAAGCGATCGCTCTTCGACAGACGCGTCTGCATCGGCACGAACTGCTTCAACGGATCGCGGTTAAAACAGACAAAAAACAACCCGGTGTCGAGTTGGCCCGTTTTGGAATCAATGCCGTTGGTGTACGAGTACGAACGGCGCAAGATGCGCACTTTGCCGTCGCCGTGTGCAAGTGCCACGTGCGAGTCGACCGGAATCAACGGTTTGCCGCTCGCGTCTTTTTTCTCCAAATCGAGTTTCTCAAACTCGTCGGTGCCGCCGATCGGAGCGCCGGAATTGCGGGAGCGGCCGAACGTGGCCTCTTGGTCCTTCAACGTGGAGCGGTCCCACTCTTCGATGCGCATGCGAATGCGGCGGACGATCATGTAGGTACCGTTGGTCATCCAAGCCTTGCTTTCGGACGGTTGCACCCAGACGACGTCGTTCATCGCGTTTGCGTCGGTGACGTCCGGGTTGCCGGTGCCGTCTTTGAAGCCCATGAGGTTGCGCGCCGTGCCCGGTTGGGCGGCCGCTTTCTCCGTGCGTTGGAACCCGGCTTGACTCCAACGAATGACTGCGGTGCCGCGGGCGATGCGAGCGAGGTTGCGAATCGCATGGAACGCCACTTGCGGATCGTTCGCACAGACTTGCACCCCGATGTCTCCCCCGCTCCATTCCTCTTGCAGTTCATCTGCGGAGAACGCCGGCAAGTCGGCCAATTGCGACGGGCGTTTCGAAGCGAGTCCGAAGCGGTCGGAACCGTCCTTGGTGAAAAGCGTCGGTCCGACGCCGAACGTCAGCGTGAGTTTCGAAGGAGTCAAGCCAATCGCTTCTCCCGTATCGGTCGGCGGCAAGTGTTGGTTGTTCGTTTCGTCGCCTGCCGTTTCGCCCTGGGTCATGCGGGCTGCGGCGGCTGTCCATTTTTCGAAGAGTCCGCGCACGTCCGATTGTTTTTTGCCGATGATGTCAAAAGCGGCGAAGTAGATGAAGTCTTGCTGCGGGGTGATGATGCCCTGTTGGTACGTTCCGTAAAAAGGCAAGATGTCAGCGTTCGGTTGAGCCGTAGCCGCTTTGGAACCCTTGGCCGAAACCACTCCGGTCCCAAAAAGCGTGCCGACGCCGCCCGCTCCAAGGAGCAGACCGGCGCCGCCGACCCCTGCCATCTTCAACAATTGACGACGGGAAAGGGTTTGGTCGTTTTTCGTTTCCATTATTTAGACGCTCCCAGGACCGTGCCCATTTGCGAAAGCGGTTCTGCCAACGCGTCGACCGCTTGGCTGAGTTCCTTGGTTTGGTCTTTGCTCAGTTCGGTGTAGAGCGTGTAGCCGTTGTCTTTTTTGTACTTCGCAAGCAGGGTGTTCAGGTCGTTGAAACGCTGACCGATCGTGTCGGTGAGTTCTGCGTTGTGCGACTTGAGCGCCGGTTGGAGCAGGGTGAAGATTTTGTCAGCGCCTTCGACATTGCCCGCGAAGTCGTAGAGGTCGGTGTGGGAGTAGCGTTCTTCCTCGCCGGTGACTTTGGTGGCCGAAACTTCGTTGAGCAGTTCAACCGGGCCGGTCACGAACAGAGCCGCTTCAATGTCGACCGTTTCGACTTTTGCACGCAGCAGTTGGACGTTGGCGAGCAGTTCGTCTGCCGTTTTCTCTTCGCCCTTGGTGGTGTTGCTTTCCCAGAGGGTTTTTTCGATTTTGTGGAAGCCTTTGAAATCGGACGGGTCTACGTCGTTCTCACGAGCGTCGATGTCCGGGTCGAGGTTGTCGAACGCTTCGGCGATCGGTTCGATGCGCTCGTAGTATTGGCGAGTCGGCGCGTAGAGCTGCTTCGCTTTTTCCACGTCTCCCGCTTTGACCGCTTCTGCGAACTTCGTGGTGGAGGAAACGAGACCGTCCGCTTGTTCAATGACGAAGGTGCGGTATTGCGCGATCGGCTCTTTGAGATCGAGTGCTTGGGTTTGCGCTTGCGGAGTTTCTTTCTTATCTGTAGTCGGAGCTGCGGCGTCTTGGGACGACGAGCAGCCGACGAGTGCGAGTGAACTAAGTACAGCAAGGCCGATCAGAGCCTTGGTCATTTTTTTCATCTTATTCATAACGAGGAATCCCCCTCAGCATTTGGTAATGATAATCGTTATCACTTACATGCCCAAATGTACCAGTTCCTTCGCGTTCCGTCAAGTTTAGATTTTTGAGAATTCCGTATTGACAACTAAAATTCCGAGGAGGTATGCTTGCACCGTTGTCGTTGATAATGATTATCACTATCATATACAAGGAGTGTGTTGGGCTGTGCGGAAGTGGATGTTGAAGTTGCATCTGTGGTTGAGTTTGGGGGTTGGTTTGTTTTTCGTGATGATTTGTTTGACCGGTTCGATCTTGGTTTTGAAAGAAGATATCCAGAAGTGGGTGGACCCGGAGTTGTATGCAACGACGCCGGGCCGGGTGCCGGTTGAGACGGTGCTTGCGACTGTAACGAAGGTGTACCCGGATGCGCATGTCGATTCGGTGGAGTCGCCGGAGAAGGCAGACGGGCGGTACCATGTTCGCCTCTCGAAGAAAAGCGGCGGGTCGCAAGAACTCTACCTCGATCCGGGCACGGGGAATGTGCTGGGGCAATCGGGGGCCGGGGCGACGTTCATCTCGTGGGTGTTGAAGATTCATCGCTACCTGCTGCTTGGGGATTTGTTCGGGAAACAGACGGCGCAGGTCGTCAATGCGGTGATGGGGATTGCGCTGACGCTCGTGCTGGGAACGGGCGCCTATCTCTGGTGGCCGGGGCTTCGCAAGTTCGCGCTCGGCTTCCGCATCGTGCGCAACAAAGGAAAACTGATGTTCCAGCGCGACCTGCACAAGTCGCTCGGGATTCTATCGGTTCCGCTCTTGCTGGTGTTGACGCTTACGGGAACGGCGATGACGCTCGACAAGTATGTGTTCGGTTGGTTTGGGAGCCCGACGCAGGAAGTTGTGCCGAAGTCTGTGACACAAGTGAAGCCGGAGGGCTCTCCCCTGCCGGTCGATTCCCTGCTGCAAAACGTACAGTCGAAGTATCCGGATGCGCAGTGGTTGAACGTGAAACTCCCCGCAGACGGGAAGCAAGCGGTGACGGTGAGTTTGGAGCAAGGCTACAACCCCGCGGACATCGGCAACGCGACGGCGTACGTGAATCCGTACACGGGGCAAGTTCTGCACAAGACGAACCCGCAAGCGGGCATCACGCTCTATCAACGTTGGAAGCGCGGTCTGCACTTCGCGTCGTGGGGCGGTCTGTTCTCGAAGTTGCTGTATGTGCTAATCGGGGTGTTGCCGCTGTTCTTCATGGTAACGGGTCTTGCCATCTGGAGAATCAAAGTCAGTCTCAAAAGCAAGCGCAAACGCAAGTTGGTTGTGGTGCCGACGTAGAGTTATCATGTATACTGGCATTGACACTATAAACTAGACTTTCAGGAGGTTTTTCTCAATGAAGTTGGTACCGTACCTGACTTTCGGTGGCGCAGCAGAAGAAGCAATGAACTTTTACGCAGATGTCGTGCAAGGCGAGATCATTCAACTGGACCGTTACAACAGCGCTCCGGGCATGCAAATCCCGGAAGGCTTTGAAGAGAAAGTATTGCACGGTCGTGTGAAATTCGGCGACAACTTCCTCTACTTCTCCGATACGGATCGTCCGATCGCCAGCGGAGATTCCGTGAGCCTCGCGATTGAGTTTAGCTCCGACGAGCAAATCAATCACGCGTTTGAGAAGCTCTCCCAAGGCGGCAACGTACAAATCGCCCTCGCGCAAATGTTCTGGGGCGGGAAATACGCAAAGCTCACCGACAAGTTCGGAACCCATTGGGATTTGAACCACTTCAATAAGACCGAGTAGATCGGTACGAAAAAAGAGACATCCCCCTGCGCGGGAGATGTCTCTTTTTCATTTCTACTATTAAATCTCGATCTTCTGCACGTTCGACTCGACGATGCGGGCCGAGAGTTTCTCGACGGCGAGACCTTGGGGGAATCCGAAGATTCCTTTTTCGATCACGAGGTCCATGACGGCGTGGATTTCGGTGGTGGTGATGTCCGGTTTCGGTTCCGGGATGACGAGTTTGACTTTTTTCTTGAGGCTGGTGGTGAAGTAGAGTTCGAGATCGCGTTTTTCCATGGGGGAGTTCCTCCTAGTGGGTGTTTTTTTATTAGATGCGGGTCAGGTCTTCACGGCTGAGGCGTTGGATGTGGTGGAGCTTGTAGGAACTGAGGCTGGCGAGTGCTTCGCCGACGGCGTACACATCGTCTTGCGTGGCGGTCGGCAACACGCGGGAGTAGGTTTTGTCCTTGAACTGCGGTGCGCCTTTCTCATCGAATCCGGTTTGCAGACGAAGCGCCATGCTCGTCCAGCCTTGGTTTGTGTTGATCATTGTGGTATCCCTCCAGAGTTGTTTTGGCCTTACACCCCCTACCATGCACGCAAGGGGCAAAAGTGCACATATGATTTTGAAAAAAATTTTTTGCGTGGCAAAATGAAGAAAAGAGACACCCCTCACCGGGGTGTCTCTTTTCCTTTTTACAGCGTGTTACAGCGTAACCTCAACTTGCTTCTGCTGTTTGACTTCCGCCGGTTTGCGCATGAACGGCCAGTAGTTGGCTTCACCGAACATGCGGACCATGACGGGGATGAACAGCGGGAGCATGACGAGTGCGTAGAGCGTGAGACCGCAGAGCACAATCGTTGCGATCTCGAGGAGCGACATGACGCCGGACGGCAGCATCGCGGCGAACGTGCCGCCGAGGATGACCGCTGCCGAGATGATGACGCCGCCCATTTTTTTCATGGCGAGCAGAATCGCATCGTTCGGTTTCATATCACGGTACTCTTTGAAGCGGTCCATGAGGAAGATCGAGTAGTCGACCCCAAGCGCCATCAGCAGTACGAAGCCGAAGAACGGAACCGCCCACGAGATGCCCGTGTGACCGAGTACGCGGACGAAGATCACTTCGGCAATCGCAAGCGACGAGTAGTACGTCAACATCAGCGAGCCCAAGATGTACAGCGGCATCACGATGGAGCGGAACATGAGGATCAAGATCAGCCCGATCCCGATCAGCATTAGCATGACGGTGCGGGAGTAGTCTGCCGCCGAGATGTTTTTCAAGTCGTTGTTGATCGAGGTGACCCCGTTGACCGCGTAGGTGGCGTTCGAGTAGTCGGTGCCTTTGAGTGCGCGGGCGACGGCGTCGGTGAGTCCGTCGACTTTTTTCAGCGTGTCGACGGCGTACGGGTTGCCGTCAAAGACCACGTCGAACGTGATGATCTTGCGGTCTTTGGACATGTAGCTGTCGAGCGCTTTTTGGAAGTCGGCGTTTTGGAGCGCTTCGTCCGGGATGTACCAGCCCGAGAGGTTTTGGTTCGGGTTAGCGGACAGTTCTTTCAGATAGTCGTTGGCGGTTTTCAGTCCGCCGGAGACTTGGGAGAGACCGTCGGTGGACTTGTTCAGGCCGTCGGTCAGTTGTCCGAGTTGGCCGTTCAATTGGGCAAAGCCGCTTTGCAGTTGCTTTTGTCCGGTCGTCAGTTGGTCAAAGCCCGTGGTGACGCTCGGGAGTTTCGTGACGATCTGGCCTTGGCCGTCTGCCGCTTTGGCGATGCCCGCTTGCAGTTGGTCAAGTCCGGCGGAGAGTTGCGCGAGTCCTTGGGCGAGTGCCGCTTGCCCGTCTGCCGCTTGCTTGTAGCCGGCATTGGCTTGCGTCATCCCGGTGGATACGGCGGTGAGTTTTTCGTTCAGTTGCTTGAGACCCTCACTCAGTTGGGTAGCGCCCGATTGCAATTGGGTGAGCGCTCCTTGGGTTTTCAAGAAGTCCGGGTCTTTTTGCAGATCCGGGTATTTCTGCGAAAGTCCGTTCAGGCCCGTGCCGACATCGGCGAGACCCTGGGCGAGACCTGCCGATTGGGTGGCAACGCCATCGTAGGCTTTGGAGAGTTGGTCCAGTCCGGTGCCCATCTCGTTGTAGTGACCTTGCAGTTCTTTGGCGGCTGCGGCGAGCTGGTCGGCACTGGATTTCGCTTGTTTCAGACCTTTGCTCAGGTCTGCTGCGCCGACGGAACCGTCGCGGAGACCTTTTTCAATCTGCTTCAGGCCGTCTCCGAGTTGGACGACGCCCGATTTGAGCGCGTTGGTGCCGTCTACGAGTTGCGATGCGCCGGCAACGGCTTCGTTAAGTTTCGGCGCGTTGGAGGAGAGGGCGTTGCTCGCATCGGTCAGGCCTTTGTTGATCTGGCCGAGTGCGTCCGTCCCCTGCCCCAGCCCGTCGCCGAGTTGCGTCGCTTGCTTGGGGACTCCGAATTCTTCGACGGCGTCGCCGCTGGGACGAGTCGCGCTGCGAACCGCTTTGACCCCGTCGACTTGCAAGAGTTCGCGGGAGATTTGCTCCACGGTGGCAAGCCCTGCCGAAGTGTCCATCGGTTTGTCGACTTTGACGACGACTTTCGAAGGCATCGATTCACCCGGGCCAAACGAGTTGGAAATCGCGTTGAACGCTTTGACCGAATCGTACTTGTCGCCGAGTTCTTCGAGCGAGTTGAACGAGGTCGCGCCTTTGTACGCCGAGAGGAACGGCACGATGATGATCGCGAGGATCACCAGCGCCCAGAGCGGGCGTTTCAGCGAGAAGTTCCCGACGCTCCCCCAGAGTTTGCTGTCTTTGTGTTCAAGCGCGCCCTTGGACGGCCAGAAAATCGCTTTGCCCATCACGCCCATGAAAAACGGAACCAACGTGACGAGCGCGATCAGCAGAACCGCAACGCCAACTGCGACGGCGACTGCCGAGCGGTAGAGGACAAACGTCGAGAATCCGATGGAAGCAAACCCGACAAGCACGGCGAGGCCGGAGAAGAACACGGTGCGGCCTGCGGTTTTGTAGGTGTTGAGGATGGCGGTCACGCGGTCGTGCCCGTGTGCCAGCTCTTCTTTGAAACGAGAGATCAGCAAGATACAGTAGTCGGTCCCGATCCCAAACATGACGGCGACCATGAAGATCTGCGTAAAGTTCGACAGCGGGAAGTCGAACAGGTCCACGAGGAACGCCACGACCGACTGCGAAACGAGGTAGGAAATCCCCACGGTGAGCAGCGGAATGAACGGGGCGACCAGCGAACGGAACACGATGAAGAGGATGCCGAGGATGAAGACGACGGTGATCCACTCCGTTTTTTTCAACCCGTCTTGCGAGCTTTGCACGACGTCTTCGTTGATCAGCATGTTGCCGGTGTAGTAGTGCTCGACTTTGACGTCGGCCACCGCTTTGTTCAACGCATCGCGCGCTTCAGCCGGCGTGCGGTCTTTGGTGCTGACATTGACGAGGACGAGCAGAGTTTTGCCGTCCTTGGAAACCATGTTTTTCTCAAGCTCTTTGGTGTCGAAGTGCGAGATGACGGAGACGATGCCGTATTGGTCTTGGTTTTTTTTCAAGTTTTCGACGGCGGTTTTGGCTTCGTCCATCTCGCTTGAACTGAGACCCTTGTCGTCGTGGAAGACGAGGACGGCCGCTTCTTCGTGCGCGCCTTGGGGTTTGTCTTGGTTCATCTCTTCAATCAGTTTGGCGGCGGTTGAAGAGGAGTAGCCGTCCGGGACGTTGATCTGGCCTTTGTCACGGACGAGTTGTTCCATGTTCGGGGCGCTGAGGGCGAGCCCTACGGCTGCGACCAGCCAGAGCACCAACCAGAACCACTTGAGTTTGACGATTGTTTTCATAGGTTCTCTTTGACCTCCTCTTCGCAAACCAGCAAGTTGGCAAGTTTCTCGAATGTTTCGATGAACTGCAGCGCTTCTTGGTTTTCAAAATGCACGATGTACCTCGCCAGCAGTTCTTCGATCTTGGTTTGCATTTCTTCTATCAATTGCTCCCCCGCGGGGGTTAGTGCCAAGTAGGTGACACGGCGGTCCTGATCATCGGGACGGCGTTCGATCCAGTCCTTCTCGACCAGACGCTTCACAATCGCCGTGATCGAACTCTTGCCCACAAAAAAATAATCCGCCAACTCAGACGAAGTACAGGTGCCACGTTCGCGTATGTAGCACAGCGTCTCGTGCTGATCGGCCGTCAAGTTCTCCGGCATCAGCTTGCGAAGCAGCGCATGCATGACGCGGTTGACGTTGAACGAAGCTGACATGTACCGCTCGATCAGCGGTTTGAGCTGTAAAGTCTCCATCTTGTCCTCCTTGTTCGATACTGCAACGTTCCGCATTCTAATGGTTCAACGATGAAACTATATCACGGAGGTTGCGGGCGGGTCAATACGGTCGAAAAAAAACACACGCCTCCGCTGGGAGGAGCGTGTGTTTTTTTATTTTAAAAGTGGATCGGGTTCTCAGACACCCACTCGCGGGTGCCTTTTTCATAAAAGAGCCTCTCGCCTAATACCGATCCGACTCTCCGCCCATTTTCTTTGCGGCGTCGACTGCGGAATCTGCGGAGGCAGAGCTGGTGTGCTCGTTGCTCCCACGGTTTGCGAGGGCGAGACCGTCCAGGACGCGTTGTCCGTACTCGGGGTCGGCCTTGGTGAAGTACTCGATCATCTGTTCTTGAATGTGCGGTTTGCACACACTCAACGCTCCCACCAAGTTCGAGATCAACTCGTCCCGCTCCCAATCTTCAAACGCACGGTACGTCTCCCCCGCTTGCTTGAAGTCGTTCGTGCGATCGAGTTTCTCACGCACGAGTTTGGCGTCGTACTGCGGTTCGTGGTCTTTGCCCGGCTTCGGCGCTTCTTTTAACCCGCCGAGCGTCGACGGCTCGTAGTTGACGTGCGGGTTTTGTCCCGGTGCTCGGTCGACACGCATGTCCATCTGCCCGCCTTCTTGGTTTGTGGCGACGTGCGTTTTCGGCGCGTTGATCGGGACTTGCAGGTAGTTCGTCCCCACGCGATGACGCTGGGTGTCGGAGTAAGAGAACGTCCGGCCTTGCAGCAGTTTGTCGTCGGAGAAGTCCAGACCGTCCACCAAAACCCCCGTGCCAAACGCCACCTGCTCCACTTCCGCAAAGTAATTCTCCGGATTGCGATCCAACACCATCTTGCCCACCGGCAGGAACGGGAACTTGTCCACCGGCCAGAGCTTCGTCGGATCGAGCGGGTCGAAATCCAACTCCGGATGTTCGTCGTCGCTCATGATCTGCACGCACAACTCCCACTCCGGATAGTCCCCGCGCTCAATCGCTTCATACAAATCCTGCGTGGCATGGCTGTAGTTGCGCATCTGAATCTCGTCCGCTTCACTCTGGCGCAAGTTGCGAATGCCCTGCTTGAGCGGCTCCCAATGATACTTCACGAGCACAGCCTCGCCGTCCTGATTCACCCACTTGTACGTGTTGACGCCAGACCCTTGCATCTCGCGGTAGTTCGCCGGAATCCCCCACGGCGAGAATACAAACGTCACCATATGCGTCGCTTCCGGCGTCTGCGAGAGGAAATCGAACATCCGCTCCGGATTACTCAAGTTGTTGACCGGGCTCGGACGGAACGCATGCACCATGTCCGGGAATTTCAGCGGGTCGCGGATGAAAAAGATCTTCAGATTGTTCCCGACCAAATCCCAGTTGCCATCCTCCGTATAAAACTTCACCGCAAACCCGCGCGGGTCGCGCAACGTCTCCGGCGAATGCCCGCCGTGCACAACTGTCGAAAAACGCACGAACACCGGCGTCCGCTTCCCTTTTTCCTGCATCAACTTCGCTCGGGTATACTTCGCAATCGGTTCGTCCCCGACGCTCCCGTACGCTTCAAAGTACCCGTGCGCCCCCGCCCCGCGCGCATGCACGACGCGCTCCGGGATGCGCTCGCGGTCGAAGTGCGAGATTTTTTCGAGGAAGTGGTAGTTTTCCAGCGTCACCGGGCCGCGGTTGCCGACAGTTCTGACGTTTTGGTTATCGGAAATCGGATGTCCTTGGCGATCTGTCAGCGTCTGCTGCGTTTCGCCTTCCGAGAGAATTTCGTTGTTGTCCATGTGGAGACCACCTTCCGTTTTTGCAGTACACAGGACATTTTTTCCATACGCGTACATCGCCATACAAAAAAAAGGGTGATCTCCTCCGGGAGAAGTCACCCTTTTTTTGCGCCCCGCTTTACATGTCGTGTTCGCGAATTTCGGTGATGGAGTTGTGTTCGTCGACGAGCACGACGCGGTGTTTGAGTTGCCCGAGTTCAGACTCCTCATACGTTGCCATGCTGAGAATGAACACGATGTCCCCCGGTTGAAAAAGCCGCGCCGGCGGCCCGTTCAAGCAGATCTTGCCGGAGCCCGGATCGGCGGGAATCGCGTAGGTTTTCCAGCGCGTGGCATTGCGAAGAGACGTCACTTGCACCATTTCAAACGGTCGGATGTCGGCAGCGGACATCAACAGAGAGTCGATGGTGATGCTGCCCACATAGTCGAGGTCTGCTTCTGTGACGACGGCGCGGTGGATCTTGCCTTTGCACATCAGGCGTTGCACGAGGGGTCATCTCCTTTTTTCCAAACAATCGTCTCCATCAGGGTATGTGCCCCAATGCGAATTCGACAGCCCTGTCATACCCTGTTGTGAAAGGCGGTGATCCCTTTGAAAAAGCGCAAGCCTGAACTGGGCAAATGGGGCTGTTGGCGGTTCTTCGCGCAAGTCCCGCAGATTAAAAAATACTTACCTGAGACGGCGGTGCTCACTCAAGTTTCGTTGCAAAAATTCCTCGGGAAATATTCAAGCGTCTACGTGAAACCGAGCGCCGGATGGGGTGGCCGCGGGATTACGAAAGTTTGGAAGCGTGAGGATAGCGGGTATTCGTTCGTTGTTGAGCGGGGCAAAGCCGTACACAGCAAGACGATCTCCGAACTCTACCGTCAACTGCGAGCACGACAACGTCCGGGGATCACGTACATCGTGCAGCGGGGTATCCAACTCGCCAAGATCAATGAACGTCCCTATGACATTCGCTTGATGATGATGCGCGTACACGGCAAATGGGAGTACGTCGGGATGCTCGCCAAAGTCGCCGGGCCGAACAGCGTCATCACAAACGTCGCCCGTGGCAAAGGCTATGTATCCGACATCGACACCGCTCTGAAAAAGTCGCTCGGCCTCTCCGAGACCCAACGCGCCAAGTTGAAAAAGGAAATGGTCACCCTCGCCCACCGCACGGTCAACCGCTTTGAAGATTGGAAGCACTACTCGCAAATCGGACTCGACTTGGCGGTGGACACGTCGGGACGGCTCTGGATGATCGAGGAGAACACGGGTCCCGCGCATTCGTTGTTCGCCAAACTTCGCGACCCGCGCATGTATCGCCGCATCAAAGAAATTACCCGCATCTGGCGCAAGGCAAGGCGGTAATCATGGACGTCGTCATCGCGGAAGACTTACTGGGCCCGGTGCCCGAATGGTTTTGGAAAAAGTGGGCCGTTCACTACGATCCGACCCTCGTTCAAGATCGGGAGCGGTTGATGGAAGCCTGTGCGAAGGCAAAAGCGTTGGTGGTACGCAATCGCACGCAGGTGGATCGAGCTCTGTTGGAACGGTTGCCTGATTTGCAAGTCGTCGGGCGTCTGGGTGTGGGGATTGAGAATCTCGATCTCGCCGCTCTGCGTGAGCGCGAGGTGGCGGTGGTGATCGCAAGGGGTGGCAACGCCAATGCGGTGGCTGAGTTTGTCATCGCCGCAATGTTTGAGCAGGCGCGTTTTTTGGGGAGATTGGGTGTGCAGACGAAGCAGGGGTTGTGGGATCGAGGGTCTGGCATCGGGCAGGAGTTGTCCGGCAAGACGTTGGGTTTGATCGGCTTGGGCGATATCGGGCAGCGAGTTGCTTCGAGGGCGCGGGTGCTGGGGATGGAAGTCGTCGCGTACGATCCATTGCTTCATCCTACACATCTCGCGGTGCAGGACGGCGGCGTGCAGAGGGCGACGCTTGCGGAAGTTTGTGCGTGGGCAGATTATCTGTCTCTGCATGTCCCGTTGACTGCGGAGACACGCCATATGATCGGGGCCGAGGAGTTGGCGCTGATGAAACCTCGTGCTGTGCTGATCAACACGGCACGCGGTGCCATCGTGGACGAGTCGGCGCTGGTCCGCAGTCTGCGAGACAACCCGCAACGTTTCGCCATCCTCGATGTTCGGGAGCAAGAGCCGCCGGAGAAACCCGATCCCTTGGCGGCGTTGCCAAACGTCCTGCTCACCCCGCACATTGCAGGGATCACCGAAGAGTCACAAGCGCAGATTTCGCAGATGGTGCTCGGCGACGTGGACCGCGAACTTGAGAAAAGAAAGGCTGGCCCCTGATGGGACCAGCCTTTTTTCGAGGTGCCCACTCCGCAGAACTCGCCTGCAGAACTCGCCTGCAGAACTCGCCTGCAGAACTCGCCTGCAGAACTTGCTTGCTGAACTTGCTTGCGAAGCGTCGGTTCGAAAAGGGTTGGAGTTCTTTTATTCCTCGATCGGGAACCAGCCTTTCATGCCTTGGATCATGTTCCAGAGGGGGTCGGGCAGTTGGAGGCGCGCTTGGTCTTGCAGGGAGAGCGTGGTTTTGATTTCGTGCTCGCGGCCTTCGGTGATTTTTTCCACCCAGTCGGGTTCGAGGATCAGTTCACGTCCCAAAGCGAGGAGCGGCACTCCGGTTTGCAACGCTTTTGCCGCATCGTCGGCGGTGAAGATGTTGCCCACTCCCATGAGCGGCACTTTTTTGCCCACGCGCTCGTGGAGAATTTCCATCCGGGAGCGCGTGTCCTCGACTCCTCGGCGCGGTTCCGACCAGAAATCGTGGAGCGAGACGTGGAGATAGTCGAGATTCTGCTCGGCAAGCGTGTCGGCGAGGACGAGCGTTTCCGCCATCGTGATCCCCGGCGTCTCGGGCTCCTCCGGAGAGAATCGGTAGCCGACGATGAACGGCTCGCGTGCGTGCTCCTGCACGACTTTTTTGACCTCCTCGATGACGGCGAGCGGGAAGTTCAGGCGCTTCTCAAGCGTACCGCCCCAATGGTCTTCGCGGCGGTTGGTGAACGGAGAGAAGAACTGTTGCAGCAGATACCCGTTCGCTCCGTGCAACTCCACCCCGTCAAAGCCCGCTTCCATCGCACGACGTGTCGCTTGCCCGAACGCCTGCACAATCTCGCGAATCTCCGCGTCGGTCAGTTCGCGGGGAACGACTGCCCCCTCTACATCGTCGGTCACCGCACTCGGCGCGACGGGGCCGTGTTCCGATTGGGGAGCTTTGCGACCGGTGTGGATGATTTGCAAAACGGCGCGTGCGCCACGGCCTTTGATCGTCGTCGCGAGTTGACGCAGGCTCGGGATCAACTCATCGCGGTCTGCCGCGAGTATGCCCGGAGTTCCGTCGGTCGTCACGACTTTCGCCGCCGCCGTAATCACCATGCCCACACCACCGGAACGACGAGCGTAGTAAGCAAGTTCTGCATCGGTTACGCTCCCGTCCGGGTTCGAGGAGATGATGGTCATCGGAGCCATCGCGATTCGGTTTTTCAATTCAATTCCTACAGGCAGTTGCACAGGTTGGAAAAGGGTTTGGTACTTGTCGTTCATGTGACAGGTCTCCTTTTATGTATGGATGTCTCTATCATAATATAAAAAGGCACCCGGATGTCGGGTGCCTTTTTCTCAATTATTCGATGGTGCTGAGCAGGTTGAGGACGTCGTCTTTGGTTGCCGCTTGCAGGAGCGTGGAACGGAAGTCTTCGGAGATGATCTTGCGAGAGAGCATTTGGATGATTTTCAAGTGCTCGTTGCCTGTGCCCGTCGCCGGTACGGCGATCATGAAGATCAGGTTCGCCGGGAGTCCGTCGAGGGAGTCCCAGTCGACGCCGGACTTTTGCACGCCGAACGCGACGCGCGGGGTCTTGACCGCATCGGTTTTGCCGTGCGGGATCGCAACGCCGAACCCGATGCCGGTGCTGCCGACCGCTTCACGGTCGTTGAGGGATTGGAGGTAGCCGGCCGCATCGTTCAGCGCACCTGCGTTGTCGAGCAGGTTGACGAGTTCTTGCATGACTTCTGCTTTGGTCGTGCCTTGGACATCGAGTTGGATGAGCTCGGGCGTTACGAGATCGGTGATTTTCATGGGAGGGTTCCCCTTTCTAAAGTTGGTGGAGGAAGTCTGTTGCTGTGAGACGTTGCTGCAACTCTCGGCGGCGTTCGGTGTCGTCGACGAGGGCGGTGAGGTCTTGGAACAGGCGCTTCGTTTGCTCGGGATCGACGGGCGGCACGGCGAGCATAAAAACAAATCGGACCTTCTCCCCGCCCCAGTCAATGAGTTTCGAAAGTCTGGCAACGGCGATGCCCGGCTTGCGAATGCAAGGCAGCGGACCGTGCGGGATGGCAATCTCACCGCCGATGGCTGTCGAGGACAGGAGTTCGCGCTTGACGGCGCTTTCCTTGTACTCCGCTGTCACATACCCTCGGGCGTGCAACTGGTCGGCGAGCCATCCGAGGATGGAGAGTCGGTCGCCCTCGACATCGAGGAACGTGAGCTCCTCGGTGAGATAGCTTTTTAATACGGTGGAAGAAGACTGCGGGGTTGCGGAGTCCGTCTGCAACTGGTCGAGAAATTGTTCAATCCTTCGCATCTCCGCTGGGGTTAGCAGTGGGGACACGGTGAGGGTCGGGACCGAGCTCGACGGCAGAGGGATGGTGGAGAGCAGGACGTGCGGGTTGTAGGTCTCGACGTCTCCCTGTAAGTCAAACGCCGATGTCGTTTTGACGATGTCGAGCGTTGGGAAGTGCTGTCTGAGTTTGGATTGAATCAGTTTCGCGGTGCCGGTTCCGGTGGAGCAGACGATGAGCACACGCTTGGGCTCAGGTTGCGTCTGTTGATTTCGCACGAGGGCCGCTTGGAAATGCAGGGTGAGAAATCCGACTTCATCTTCGGGAACGGGGGCGCCGATTTCCGTTTCAAGCTCTTGGGTGACGGCGTACATCGCTTCGAAGGTATGTCGGTACAGGCTCTTGATCTCGTGGATCAGCGGGTTCTCTTCGATCCGGCCATATCGCAAACGGTGCAGAGCGGAGTGTAAGTGAAGAGAGAGTCCCGAGAGGAGCTCCTCGTCATGGAGCAACGCCGGTTCGAGAAAGCGTGCCATCTCCCTGATCATTTGACGGGCGAGGACGAGCGACTCCGGGTTGATCTGTTGAAGCACTTGCTCGACTTGTTCGGACGGCACGTCTTCGTCCACTCGTACTTTCGCCCCGAGAACTTGCAGGGTGAGGTAGCCGATTTCGGAGTCTTCGAGTGCGGGAAACATTCGCCGGATGAGGGCAAACTCTCTTTTGGCTTGCAAATGGGACAGCTCGTCGGGTGAAAGTTCGACGGGCTTTTTTTGTTGGATGCGTTTGCCCGTGATCTCGAATTGCAGGGTGAGCGTGAGGATCGCGTGGTCGGTGAAGCGAAACTCCATCGCGGATTCCAGTTCCCGCACTTTGCTTTCGTAGAAGCGCAGGTCGGGATGAGTCCGCAGATTCGGGAGTTCGCGTTCCAGCAGGAGTCGCGTCGTCTCGACCAGTGCGCATCGCCAGTCTCGCTCTCCCCCGGTAAGGCGCAGGCCGTAGTTCGGTTTGCGAACCAAGTCGAGGTGGAAGCGGGCCAGCCACGCCTCCACGTCCCCCAACTCCAAGTTGATCGTGGACTTGCTGACGTAAAAGGTATCGGCGAGCAGTTGCATAGTACACACGTTGTCGTATTCCAGCATCCACTTCGCGAGTTGCAGTTTTCGGGTTTGCGGTTCAGGCGGATGCGGCTTGACGGCGCGTCGGATCTCCTTTTTGACCTCGGGGTCGGCGGCGAGGTACACGCCGACGCTGGGCTTGCGGATGATCTGTACGTCCGGGTAGTGTTGCAGCCACTCGTCCAGGATTTTCAGGTCGTTGCGGATCGTCTTTTCGGAGACGTGCAGGGTTTGGGACAGGTCGTCGACAGAGAGATAGCCCTCTGCTTGGAGAAGTGTATGAAGCAACTCTTGTTTTCGACTGTCTAGCACCGGGCTCACCACCTTGGGACGATGAAAACGCATTCACTTTTTTCCTATTATATAGCAGTTCATAGGGGGGAAAAGATTTTTTTCTTACCGCAATTCCGGCAAGTCCTGAACAATGATCTCACTCCAGAATCTTGCCCCAGATATGGAAAAAAGAACCCGACCGAGTGCGGCGGGTTCAGTTCGATTTCAGGACGTGGTCGGCGTGGAGGTGCGGTTGGACGGTCGCCAAGTAGTGGTCTTCGGCAGCCCAGTAGCGGAGTTTGTAGGTTTCGAGACGCGCCGGGTCGTGCGGGTCTTGGTTGCCTCGGGCGGAGACGCGCTGGAAGCGGATGTCTCGCGGGCAGTCGAGGTAGAGGAGGTAGTCGAAGAAGTCTCGCCATTCGGGGCGTTGCAGGAAAACCCCTTCGACGAGGAGGATGCCTTCGGGCGGGACGTGGATGGGTTTGATGGAGACGGTGCCGGTTGTGGAATCGTAGTGGTCGAGGTGAAGTTCAAGGTCCCCGCGATGCCAGCTTTGGAAAAGCGTCTCTGCGATGCGCGCGACGTCCCACTGCAAGTTGTAGTGCTCGTGCCACTGCGGGAATCCGGTATGGTACCGCTTGCTTCGCTCGGTGATAAGGTCGTCGAGATGTACGACGGTGACGGAGTGGTTCTGCTGAGAAAGTTCGTCGGTAAGGGTCTCAACGAGCGTCGTCTTCCCCGATCCGCTCAAGCCATCCAGTCCGATGAGCAAGCGGGGAAGGGTTTTTTTAAGAGTGATGATGTTATCTTTCAACTTTTTATCTCCATCTAAAGAACGGATGTTCCTCTTTAGATTCTCCTATGATAGAATACTAGCTGTACAACTGAATAAGTCCTCAAGGGCGGTCGGCTCATCCCCTATGGAAAGGGGGTGAGAGAGTATGACATTGGCATTCTGAACTTACTAAGACAACAAAAATAGACCCCCCTTGAGCTTTGCAGGCGAATGGGAAGAGGTCTATTTTTGTTCTAAACCCAGAGAGCCGACCCCTTTGAGGGGATCAGTTTGTGCAGAAACGACCGTGGGTGTTACCAGCACCTGCGGTCATTTTTTACTTTACGCGTTCCTTGCTTTTTTATTCTAGCATAAGTGGAGCGGGGAACTCAACGTTAGATGGAGTAGGTCAGCCAGTCACCTTTTACCCCGCCCATTTTTTCGTAGAAGCGTTGGGCGCGGTGGTTGTCTTGGGCCGTCTCCCAGGTCATGAAGGCGTATCCGTTGCTTTTGGTGTACGACTCACACTGCTGGAACAGGGCGACGGCGGCACCTGATCCGCGTTCGCTCTCGACCACATAGAGGTCGTTCATCACCGTGGTTTTCTGCGCTCGCAACGTGCTGAACGTGAAGTACAACGTCGCGAATCCGATCAGCTTCCCGTCTCGCTCGGCGACGAACTGCACGCCCCGCTCCTCTTCTCGCAACAACTCGATCAACTCCGCCAACCGCTTTTTCGGCGGCTCCGGTCGCTGGTAGAAGTCTACGATGTACTCCTTCATCAACTCCCCGAGTGCAGGCACATCCTCTTCTCTCACCATCCGTACCTTCCACATCTCGATCACCCCTCGATGTTCTTGAACTGGTTGTAGAACATGTTGTAATACCGACCCTGCTGTTCAATCAGCACATCGTGACTTCCCTGCTCCATGATCTGCCCTTGGTCGACAACCATGATCGTGTCTGCGTCACGGATCGTATTCAGACGGTGCGCGATGATGAAACTCGTGCGCCCCTTCAAAATTTCCAACAGCGCGGCTTGGATGTGCAACTCCGTCCGGGTGTCGATGGAACTCGTCGCTTCATCCAAGATCAACAGCGACGGTTTGGCGAGGATGACGCGGGCGATGGCGAGCAGTTGGCGTTGACCTTGGCTCAAGTTGCCGCCGTTCTCCGCGAGCTCCGTGTCATACTGTTTCGGCAAGCGTCTGATAAAAACGTCCGCATTCGCCATCGCGGCCGCCGCTTCCACTTCGGCGTCCGTTGCGTCGGGGTTGCCATACTTGATATTCTCCTTGATCGTGCCTGAGAACAGATACGTGTCTTGCAACACGATCCCAAAGCAGCGGCGCAACGAGTCCCTCGTATACTCGCGAATGTCCCGCCCGTCGAGGTAGATCGTGCCGTCCGTCACATCGTAGAACCGCGTCAGCAAGTTGACGATGGTGGTCTTCCCCGCCCCGGTCGGTCCGACGAGCGCGGTTGAGGTGCCCGCGACAGACTCGAAGTTGACGTTTTTCAAGATCGGCACTTCCGGTTTGTACCCGAAACTGACCCCTTCGAACACGACATGGCCTTTCGGATTCTGCAACTCGATGGCGTTCGGCGCATCGTCGGGCTCTTCCTGCTCATCCAGAATCTCGAAGACCCGCTCTGCTCCGGCGACGCCGGATTGCAAGACGTTGAAGATGTTCGCCAAGTCGTTGAGCGGTCGAACAAATTGCCGTGAGTAGCTCAAGAAACTCGCGATGATCCCCACGGTCACCAGTCCGTTCACCGCCATGACCCCGCCGACGACGGCGACGACTGTGAACCCGAGGTTGTTGATGACGTTCATGATCGGCATGAGGAAGCCCGACCAGATTTGCGCTTTCAACCCGACTTCCTTAAGGGTTTGGTTCACGGCTTCGAATTCCTCGATCACTTTTTCCTCGTGGTTGAACGCTTTGACCACATGCAGGCCGGTGATCGTCTCTTCGATGTGCCCGTTGAGCTTGCCGAGTTGGATTTGTTGGTTTTTGAAAAGCACGCTGGTTTTCTTCGCAATCGTGCGCGTCAGCAGGAACACAAGCGGGATGGTGATCAGACTCGCCAGCGTCAGCAACGGACTCAGCACGAGCATCATCACCAGCGTCCCCACGATCACAATTCCCCCCGACATCAATTGGGTCGTCGATTGCGAGATCGTGTTGCTCACGTTGTCGATGTCGTTTGAGAGGCGGCTCATCAATTCCCCATGCGTCCGCGTATCAAAAAACGAAACCGGCAACTTCTGCAACTTCTCAAAAAGCGCTCCTCGCAGTCGCTTCACGATCCTCTGCGAAACCCCTGCCATCAACCACCCTTGGAAAAACGTCAGCACCCCGTCTGCGAGATACGCCACCAACAGCGTTCCGATGGTGATCTCCAGCAACGAGAAGTCCACGCCGCCGCTCGTCGCCATCGCGTCGATCGATTTCCCGATCAGGTACGGAGCGGAGAGCGTAATCGCCGAATCGACGAGGATCAGCACGAAGATCAGCGTCAGGAGTTTGCGCTCTCGGCCAAAATACTGCCAGAGTCGTTTCAACGTGCCTTTGAAATTCTTCGGCTTCACGACCGGCCCGCGACCGCGAGCACCGAAGCCTCCTGGCCCCGGTCGAGGACCGCCGCCGACCAGCGGAGGCGCGACTTGTTCTTGGTTTTGTTTCTTGGAGTCGGACATCTCTATCGCACCTCTTTTCCGATTTGGGACTGGTAGATCTGCTGGTAGACGTCACAGCTTTGGAGCAGTTCGTCGTGCGTGCCGAGACCGACGATTTCGCCTTGGTCCAAGACGACGATGAGGTCGGCATCCATGACGGAGGTGATGCGTTGCGCGATCAGGAGGCACGTGAGACCTCGCGCATAGGTTTTCAACGCGTCCTTGATCTTCGCTTCCGTTGCGACGTCGACGGCGCTGGTGCTGTCGTCGAGGATCAAGATCTCCGGTTGGCGAACGAGGGCGCGGGCGATGGAGACCCGTTGTTTTTGCCCGCCGGAGAGATTGACCCCGCGCTGTCCGAGTCGGGTGTTGTATCCGTCCGGCGTGGTCGTGATAAAGTCGTGCGCCTGCGCCATCCGTGCCGCTTGCTCGATCTCTTCAAGGGTTGCCGATTCGTTGCCCCATTGGATGTTTTCGAGAATCGTGCCGGTGAACAGCGTGGTTTTTTGCGGAACGATGGAAATCTTCTCGCGGAGTTTTTTCGGGTCGAGGTCGCGAATGTCTTGGCCGTCGACTTTGATCGAACCTGCGTCCACGTCATAAAAGCGCGGGAGCAGGGAGACGAGAGAGCTTTTGCCCGAACCGGTGGAGCCGATGATTCCAACGGTGTCGCCGGGGTTGCAGGTGAGCGAGATGTTTTTCAGGACGGGTTCGCCCTCATAAGAGAACGAGACGTTCTGGAATTCGATGCGGCCCTTCTCCCCCGCATTCGCTGCGACGGACTGGGTTTCGCTCCACGTCATGACGTTCTCTTCCTCAAACACTTCTCCGATTCGACTCGCCGAAGCTCTCGCGCGGACGAACATGTTGAAGACCATCGAGATCAACATCAGCGAGAACAGAATTTGCGTCATGTAGTTGGTGAACGCGATGATGTGTCCGACTTGCATATTCCCTTGCGCGACACGGTGTCCGCCGATCCAGAGCACGGCGATGATGCCGAGGTTGACCGTCAGCATGATCAACGGAGAGAACACCACCATCACCCGAGTCGCCGCGATGGACTTCGCTTGGAATTCCTCGTTGGCGTTGTTGAATTTCTTGACTTCAAAGTCGAAGCGGTTGAACGCCTTGACCACCCGCACGCCGGAGAGGTACTCGCGCATCGAGCCGTTGACGCGGTCGAGGGCTTTTTGCACATTTTTGAAGTACGGGAAGCCCACTCGCATGTTGATCACGATGAAGATCGCGACAATCGGGACGACGACCGCCAGCACCACGGCAAGTTGCGGGTTCAGGCGGGTTGCCATGATGAGACCGCCGAGGCAGAGCAGCGGCGCTTTTACAAAGATCCGCATCAGGCCGTTGACGAAGACTTGAACTTGGGTCACGTCGTTGGTCAGTCGGGTGACGAGCGAAGCCCGGTCGAATTTGTCGAGGTTTCGGAAGGAGAGCGCTTGGATTTTGCGGAAGAGGTCAGACCGCAGCTCCGTTCCGAAGTTTTGCGAGACATGGCTTGAGACCACGTTGCGGGTGGAAGCCGAGATCGCGCCGAACGCAGTGATCAACAGCATCAGGCCGCCCATTTTGAAGACATAGTGCAGGTCGCCGTTCGCCACGCCCACGTCGATGATCTTCGACATGATCGTCGGTTGCATCAAATCGCACAACGCTTCGAACATCAAGAAAAGCACCGCCGTCGAGAACGGTTTGGCGTATTTTCCGAAATAGGGTTTTAGAAAGCCCATAACGTCACTCCCTGTGGGAAAAAGTTTCGTGTTCCGATAGTTCTCCTTACTCCATTCCCCTTTTGCGTTTTCGTTTCCTTCTTTGTTTCTCATGGGCGGAGAGGGTTTCTACATATAAATATCTGTGGTAGTGTCAGGAGTGGACATCATTGGGAGAAAGGAAGTCATCCGCTTGCGTTTTTATCAAAAAATCTTTCAAACCTACTGGAATCCGTACGTCGCGATCTCACTCGCCGGCGTGCTGAGTGCGCTGTACTTCGGCGCAACGGGCACCGTCTGGGCAGTGACCGGCGAATTCACCCGACTGGGCGGACATGTGTTGCAGTGGTTCGGGGTCGACACCTCGAAGTGGGCGTACTTCAACCTGATCAAGATGCAAGGCTCGCCGCTCACCCGCACAGACGGTTGGATCGTCATCGGGATGTTGATCGGCGCTTTGATCACCGTCCTGCTCAGCAACTCGTTCAAAATTCGCGTGCCGCAACAAAAACGCCGCCTCTTGCAAGGCTTCGTCGGCGGCGTCATCGCCGGGTTCGGCGCACGGCTTGCGCTTGGCTGCAATCTGGCGGCTTTTTTCAGCGGTGTGCCGCAGTTTTCGTTCCATGCCTGGCTGTTCATGCTCGCAACCGCCGCCGGAACGTACATCGGGGTCAAGATCGTCATGACCAAATGGTGGCGCGGGAAACCGAACCTCAAGCCGGTTTCACAAGCACAACTCCAAGCGACCCCGTCCGGGAAAAAACGCTCTGTCCAACCCTGGGTTGGCCTGATCGTCATCCTCGTTTTTCTCGCGATCGTCATCACCTTCACGATCCAAGGGAAACACTTGCTCGCCGTCGCAGCTCTTGCCGGACTTGGCTTCGGGATTCTGATCGAGCGCGGGCAAATCTGCTTCACGTCGGCGTTTCGCGACCAATGGATTTCCGGTCGCGCCGTGATGACCAAAGCGATTGCCGTCGGGATGATCGTGGCGACGGTCTGCACGTTTTTCTACATTCATAACGGCATTCCGGCTCTGATCAAACCGGCCGCTCCGAGTACGTTGCTCGGCGGTCTGCTGTTTGGGATCGGCATCGTCATGGCGGGCGGTTGTGAAACCGGAATGATGTATCGCATGATGGAAGGCCAAGTGCTCTACATCTTCGTCGGACTTGGCAACCTCGTCGGCGCGACGCTGCTTGCGTTCGCGTGGGACCACCTCGGCTTTTACAACACCCTCGTGCAAGGCTGGCAACCGATCAACTTGCTGAAATCGTGGGGCGAGACGGTCGGGCTGCTCGGCACGTTGGCGATGCTCGGACTTTGGTGGCTGTCGGCGCATTGGTGGAGCCGTCATTACAAATTCGGGCGAGGGCTGCAAGTGAAATCGGACGCGTTTGTCGCCCGACCGATGAAGGAGTAGGAGGTCCTGATGATGAATCAAGTTGAGGCAGATTTCGTTCTCGACATCCGCGGCGAACCGTGACCGTTTCCGGTCGTGCAAACGCTGGATGCGTTGCAAACAATGAGGGCGAGTCAAATTCTCCACGTGATCGCCGACTGTCCGCAGTCGTTCCAAACCGTCCCGCAAGAAGTCGTCAAACACGGCTACGAACTTCTGCGTGAACCGGACCGCTATGGGCAGGATATCCATTTTTACATCCGAGTATTGCGGTAGGATGTTGAAGACAGCAAGGAGAGATGAATCGTCATGCCGATTGCGTTGCGCGGACATCATTTGCTCTGTCTGCTCGGGTATCGAGGGATGGGGTATTCGGATACGTATGTGGACAATATGACCGGGGTGTACCGGAGATTGTTGGAGGAGCCTGCGACGGAGTGTGAAATTGTCGCGGGGCCGGATCAGTTGTGTGCGTGCTTTCCGGCAGACGGGGAGTATCATTGTGAAGATCGGAATGTGGCGGAGCGGGATGCGCTGATTCTGGAGAAGTTGGGGCTTCGAGCGGGTCAGGTGACGACGTGGGGAGATATTCTCGGGCGTGTCGCGAGTTCGTTGCTCCCGGACGATCTGTTGCACATCTGCTCGACGTGTCCGTGGCTCCCCTACGGCGTCTGCCAAGACGGGATTCGCAAAGTCGTCTCCGGTGAGCCGTTGCCGATGGTTCGTCCCAAAGTCTACGGCGTCGAAGTCGATGACGAGACGCGATGCAAGCACTATCACTCCGAACTCGATGTGATCGCGTTGAAGTTCGGGTGCTGTGAGCGGTACTACCCCTGCTACGAATGCCACCTCGAAACGGCCGACCACCCGCCGAAGCCGTGGCCGAAGTCGCGGTTTGACGAACCCGCCGTGCTGTGCGGGAGTTGCGGGCATGTGTTGACGGTGAACGAGTACAAAAATTGCGAGTCGAAGTGCCCGCAGTGCGGGGCGGGGTTTAATCCGGGGTGTCAGTTGCACCACCACCTGTACTTCGAGTCTTGAAAAAAAAGAGGCCATCCCGCACGCTGACGGGATGGTCTCTTTTTTATCGAAGCTTTGAAAGGTCGAACTTCGGCACGAGTCCTTCTTCGGCGGCGCGTGTGAGGAGGCCGGTGATGGCTTCGTATCCTTTGTCGCCGAGGTCTCGGGTGAATTCGTTGACGTAGAGGTCGATGTGCTGTTGGGCGACTTCGGGGGAGAGTTCTTGGGCGTGGCACATGATGTAGTCCTTCGAAACTTCCGGATGTGCCCACGCGTATTCGACCGATTGCCGTACCCAGTCGGTGATCGCGTTTCGATCAAGGTCGCGGCGCGCAACGATCGCACCCAGCGGAATCGGCAGTCCGGTGTCCGATTCCCACCAGTTGCCCAAGTCGACCAGTTGCGTCAGGCCGTATTGGGGGTAGGTGAAGCGCGCTTCGTGGATGACGAGGCCCGCGTCAATTTTGCCGTCGCGCACGGCGGGCATGATCTCGTGGAACGGCATCACGACGATTTCGCCGACGCCGCCGGGGACGTTTTGTGCCGCCCAGAGGCGGAACAACAAGTAGGCGGTGGAGCGCTCGCTCGGCACGGCTACTTTTTTGCCGGAGAGGGCTGCGGGGTTGTTCGCAGTTTCGGCGTTGGCGCTGAGAACCAGCGGGCCGCAGCCTCGACCCAGAGCACCGCCGCACGGCAGGAGTGCGTAATTTTCCAAAACCCACGGGAGCGCGGCGTAGGAAATTTTGATCACGTCCAAGTCGGTGGAGTTCGCCGCCAGTCCGTTGGTGATGTCAATGTCTGCGTAGGTCACATCGAGTTCGGGTGCGCCCTCGATCAAACCATGCGCCCATGCGTGAAAAACGAACGTGTCGTTCGGGCAGGGGGAGTATGCAATTTTCATCGGAGTACCTCCACTAACACGCGGCTGGCGGATTCGAGTGCGACCAGCGCGTCTTTTATTTTCCAAGCGGCGCGGTCACGAGGACCGACCGGGTTCGAGATGGTGCGAAGTTCGAGAACGGGGATGCCACGCTCGTGTGCGGCGAGAGCGACTCCGTAGCCTTCCATGCCTTCTGCGGCCGCTCCGGGAATTCGCGCCGCCAATTGAGCGGCCGTTTCTGCGGTGCCGGTTACGGTCGAGAGCGTGAGCACCGGGCCGGATTGGGCTTGGAGTCCCGCTGTTTGCAGAGCTTCCATGACCTTTTTTGCCAAGTCGGGGTTGACCGGCACGCGGGTCGCGCCGAATCCCAGCTCGTCCAAGGAACTGAACCCTTCGGGGGTCTCCGCTCCCAGATCGGCGGCGATGATCTCGGTGGACACCACGATGGAGCCGACTTCTGCTCGTCCTACAAAACCGCCTGCAATGCCGGCGCTGATCACCAAGTCATAGGGGGACTTTGCAGATTCCAACACTTTCGTCGTGTTGATTGCAGCTTGAATCGGGCCGACGCCCGCCAGTTGAACGTCGAAGTTTTCAGCGCCTTGCAGTCCGCGCAAGACCGCTTCTTGCTCGACGGACACCGCCGTCATGAGTAGTACGCGCATCGCTCCATCTCCTTTACATATATACCAATTCTATCGCATGACCAACCCGCCGTCGACATAGAGGCACTGCCCGGTGATAAAAGCGGAGGCATCTGTGGCGAACAACGCCACTGCACGCGCGATGTCATCGGGAGTCGCCAGTCTGCCAAGCGGCGTCAGTCGGAGGATCGACTCGCGCACATCTTCTTGCGTCTCGCGGCTGGAGTCGGTCGGATAGGTCAAACCGGGGGCGATGCAGTTCACCGTGATCCCGAATCGACCGACCTCCGCCGCCAAGTTGCGCGAGTAGCCGAGGAGTGCCGATTTCGCCGTCGTGTAGTCGTGGTACGGGACGATGGGAAACTCGATGAGGTTCGTCACCAGATTCACGATGCGACCGGACAATTGCTTTTGCATGTGCGGCAGGACCGCTTGGCAGACGTGAAACGCACCGCCGAGGCTTCCTTCCAATTGCGCTTGGTAGTTGCTCCACTGCGTTTGCCAAGCGGTCTTGCGCGTTTTGGGGTTGAACGTGTAGGGGCTCAGGGCGTTGTTGATCGCGATGTCGACGCGCCCGAATGCCTCGACGATTTGTTCAACCATCGCTTGCACGCTGTCGGCGTCCCGCACATCTCCTTGCAGAGCGACGGCACCGCCGCCGTTTGCTTCGATTTCAGCGACGACGCGCTGTGCGGCGGTTTCGTTTTTCAGATAGTTCACGACGACATACGCGCCCAAACTTCCCAACTGCTTGGCAATTCCCGCGCCGATGCCTCGGCTGGCACCTGTGACCAAGGCGATTTTTCCTTGCAAACTGAATAGGTTCTCCATTTTGGCTCCCTCCCTCCTTTTACTCGACATCGGGATCATAGCGTTCACTGTCCAACTCGACCCGCGCTTCGATGTCCGTCCAGCGCAAGAGGTCGAGCAAATTGTAGCGGCCGTCATGATGCCACCCCGCCGCCGCTCGTGTCATCTGCCCGATGGCGGTCACACGGTTCACGCCCGCTTCGCCTAAGAGATTCGCGAGTTCGAACAGACGCTGTGGCCCTACGGCGAGACCCACCGATTGCAGATAGCGTTGATAGGGTCGCAGCAGAGGCAGGGTTTCTTCTACTGAATGGCATGCCGAGACTTGAACCGTGCGGTTGAGCGTCGAGCCTGCGAACGTTGGCTTCTCTCGATACGTGACCGTCCAGTCGGTCCCCGTCTCACTAGCAAAAAGGGCCACTTCTTCCCCGCCCATCTCTGCCAGTTCCACCTCGCTTCGCAAACGACGGATCGCCAGCGCTTCTTCCTCGCTGACGGTCGCACGCGGGCGTTTTTTCTGATACCGTTCCAGTTCGGCCCCGAGTAGTTGGGCGACTTGGCGCGGTCCGACGACGCCGCCCTGTTCCACGAAGAGGGTTTGCGGGGCGAGGCAACTCTGCTGGTCGTAGATGGCGACGTCTTCGGCCAGTCGGTGGATCGTCTCTTGGTAGCGGTCTGCCGTCAGTGCTTCGCGTCCAATCATGGCAAACGAGATCTTGTGCCCATAGCCGACGACTACTTTCCCGGCGCCCGCTTGGGTGCGAACTTGCTCAACCGTCTCGTCTGAACCGTAGACGATGATCACGTCCGCCTGCTCGTAGGCGGCTTTTTCCAGATCGACCGTCCCGCCCCGCCACGGCAGTATCGCAATCGCCTCGCCAATCTCCGGACACACCTCCACCAAAGACTGCGCAAAAAAAGCCGCCATCAGCGGTTCCGCAGACGACGTCTTGCCAATCGTCCCCGACTTGGTGAGCAGTCCCATGACGAGACTCCAGATCGGCAACCCCGGCACGTTCCCCGAAAAAATCTGCACCAACAGCTCCGGCCCAAACGCCCGACTCTGCCCTCCCGACTTGCGCGGACGAAATCCGTCGAGCACCGCCGGGTCGTCCAACTCTTCGGCGAGGAAGCGGTGGAGTTCCTTGCGACGAAAGTTGCGAAGGAACCTTTTTAACTCAAGACGGATCATCTCCGCGTCGTAGCCGGTGAGGACGGGAAGCAGGGATTCTGCCAAGCGGCGTTTTTCATAGGAGGGGTTGAGCCAGAGGTGGACAGCTTCGTCGATGAGGGTGACGATTTGCTCCGTTGACCAACGAGCCAGACCCTGTGCTCGGCCTTGACGCACTCGTTCGGCGATCTCGTGGATGTTCGCCGGGGTGAGGACAGGAAATTGCAACGTCACCGTCCCCTGCTCCGTCTGAATCTCCCGCTCCTCGTACTCTGCAAACGAGATGCCGCTTGGCACATGAAACGCCGCGATCATCTCGTTACCCCCTCTGTGCCTGCAAAAGTTGATCGACGGCGATGGAGCAACCGCGTGCTTCTGCGCCCTTGGCACGTCCGAGCAGAACGAAGCCGTGGTCCGTTTCATAGCCCATGTCTTCGGTCAGCAGGGCGAGCGACGAGTTCCAATTCGCGAGGTCATAGTGGGCGAGGACGCCGGTGCGGCCGCGTTCCACAGGTTGCAGAGTGTCAGGGTCGAGCACGACGGTACGCACCCACGCAGGGCCGACTTTGTCGTACAGAATCTCGCCGCCCGCCGCTTGCGTTTCCAAATTGCGGTCGTACATCTGAGAGCTCAACTCCGTCATGCCGTACATGTTGACGCAGTTCGCACGGTTGACGTGGAACACCGCTTGGAAGCTCGCGAGCAGTTCCTCCGCCGAGACTTCACGAGCTTGTCCCTTCAACCCGCCGGTATCGAAGATGCGGCTGCCTTCCGGGAGTTCGAACGAGAGCTTCGTTTCTTTGCAGTAGTCGAGGAAATGCACGAAGGCAAACGTCGCGCCCATCAGCATCACGGGGACGTTGCGGGCGACGAGGTCTTTCATGGTTTCGGCGAGGCGCGCCATTTCAAACCCGAGGCCTCGGTCGTAATAAAAACCGCTGTCCTCCGTCCCGAAGTTCTCCACCGCTTTCGTGAGATAGCGGGAGAGGGAGGAGTTTTCGTTGACATCGGCGGCGGGTGAGAGCACCAAAATCGCCATTTTGTCACGACCTGCCATGACAAATTTGCGGAACGGCGGCACCATCGACGCATCCCAGACTTGGAGGGTCGGATGGTAGTTCCGACCCTTTTTTGTCGGATCGGTACTGCCGCTGGTCATGAAGACCGCTTGGGCCTCCTCGACAGGCTCGCAGCTCATCGTCAGCTCCTTCCATGCTTGGAAGGGGATCGGCGGGATGTCTTGCCAATGTTTCACTGTGAGGGGGGACTTGCGGCGGGCTTGGCAGTATTTTTTGTAAGCGGGGTTGTGTTGGAATTGGTAGGCGAACAAGTCCAATGCCAGTTTGCCGAATGCCTCATTATGTACGCTCTCTAGATTGGAAGAGTCTGCGAACTCCTCGATATAGCTCAGCACGCGTTCCACGATACGCTCCGATGCTTCGCGCATGGTTGAATCCCTCCTGTTCTCCTCGAAAAAAAGGCCGACACGCGGTCGACCTCCCTCTTCCCTACTCTGCTCGACGCCCGAACACACGCGGGATCTGCACCAAGACCGCTTGCAGAACCACCGCAGACAACGCGCCGACCAGAACTGTATTCGTCAAAAACGGAGCGGCCCAGCCTGTGACTCCGTTACAAGCTTGCGGCAAAGCTACTGCCAGCAAAAGCGAAAGACCTGCCACCAATCGGTTGCTCTCGGTCTTCTCCATTCTGCCCAAAATCGAGACGCCGGTGATCACCAGAGACGCCGCCGCCGGCAAAAACAGACCGCCGACCACCGCATCGGGAGTCGAAGCGAGCACCGCCCCTGCCTTGGGCACGAAGCCGAGGAGGATGAAAATCAACCCGGCCACTATTACCGTAAACCTCGACCCAATCCCTGTCAAGCGAAGCAGGGAGACATTCTGCGCATACGCCGTGGTCGGAAAGCCTCCAACAAGTGTGGAGAGCATCGAGCCGACAGCCTCTCCCGCGAATCCGTTGCGAATTCGTTTGCCGTCGAGCGGGACGCCGACATACTCGGCGGCGACCGCGTAGACGCCCATCGCTTCAATCACTGCGACGATGTAGGCCACGAAAAATGTCGCGAACACGCTCCAATCGAGCGTCAAACTTCCATAAGGCAGCCATTGCGGGAGACCGAACCAAGCCTTTTCCCCCACGCTTGCAAATGACAGCTTGCCCGTTGCGAGTGCAATTCCGTCGCCCACGACCAATGCGATGAGAAATGCGTAGGATCGCCAGAGCCCTTTTCCAAAAGCAGAAAGCAAGATGACGAGCAGTGCGGTGGGAATCGACATCGCGAGCGTAGACCCGCTTAGAAAAGTAGGCGTTCCCGCCGAGCCGCCGAGAAATTCGTACAAGGTAAAGCCGGAAAGTGCAAAACCGACGACGGCGATTACCGTACCCGTTACGACAGGCGTGAAGAGCACACGCATTTTTTGCAGAACGCCGGTCAGGGCGAGCAACAGGACGATGCCTGCGCTCAACAGAATTCCGCCGCCTGCCGCCCCGAGACCTTTCGCTTTGCCCGCCGCGATCATCAGCGCGTCAAACGCCGCCGACGGACCTTGCACGACAGGCAAGCGTGCGAGTCTCATCGCTTGTAACAGCGTCACAACCCCCGCCGCTAAAAAAATCGCGTTGACCATGTTCGACGCGACGGCGACCGGCAACCCGATCAGCGCCGCCACGAACAGCGGGTCCAGCCAGACGTTCGACACGATCACATGCTGCAAGCCGTAGAGCAGAGTCGGCACAGGAGCCAGCTTGTCCTCCAAGCCCACGGCGAGTTTTTGTTCATTTCGTTCTTCTTCCACGTAAGTCCCTCTCCCTTTCCATTCGTAAAGGTTGCAAGTAAGTAGGGCACAGCAAAAAACCGCCCCTGCAGAGGAGCGGTTTTTACAAACACCACGATGGTACCCGTTTTTTTGAAAAACAGGGCCTTCCCTCCGCTGGCATTACCCAGATCAGGTCAACCAGTCGGCAACGGAGTTTCCTAGCTGCCCTCTCAGCCCGTTTCCACGAGCTCCTGTCGGTTTTACCATAGCAGTGACTTCAACAGCCGTCAATCCCACAGGCCATGCCGTCGCCTGGGGACTTTTGTTTGGTGTTGGCGAGTTCTTCGTCGATGATGCCTTCGAGTGCGGCTTGACCACGGACCCCTTCGAGGACGGTGTTGCCGATTTTGATCGTCGGCACGACTTGGATGTTGGCTTCGTGGTAGGCGTGGTGGAGCGCTTTTTGATGAACTTCTTTGTATGTTCGCGTTTCGAGGGCTTCTCGGAAGGCTTTTTCGTCCAAGCCGATTTCGCCTGCCAGTTTGGTGAGGACTTCGACGCTTCCGATGTCCTGCTCCTCTTGGAAGAACGCCTCGAACAGGCGGTGGTTGTATTCATTTGCTTTGCCGTGTTCCTTCACGAACTGGAACCCTTCAAACGCCAGATGGGTATGCGGTTGCGGGGAGACGCGGGGCAGGACCATTTTCAGCCCGAAGCGCTCCGCCATCGGATAGACCGATTGCGCCCACGCTCGCTGGAGATAGTCGCCCTCGACAAGCAACGTTTCATTGGGATACGGCCGCAATTCAAACGGCATCCATTCGACTTCGACGTCCTTGCCTGCGATTGCTTTTTGTAGCGGAACCTCCGCTAAGAAGCAGAACGGTCAGACATAGTCCGAGTACACCTGAATTTTCAACGTCATGTGATTCACTCCTATTTCAACAGGGTATTGGCTCAGTATACGCATTCTTATCCTGCACTTCTGTCAGATGGATTACGCGAAACTTTATATACAAATATGTTTCCTTAGTGCTATACTGAAACAAACAAATATTTCCAACAAGGAGTGAGCGATTTATGTTGAGCGAAAAGTATCTTGAACTTGGATTGATCGGATTAGGTCGGGCCGGTGAGGAAGGCGGTTGGTTCGGCGGACATACGGGGGCGGCGGTTTTGGCCGCTTTCTATATGAGTCGGGAAGAAAATCTGCCGGAGCATGTGCAGGTGGGGTTGCAACGGATGGCGGATCATTTTATTTCGAAGTTCCCGAAGTTGTTCGTGCCTTATGAGAAGGAGCAGGCCGACCCGGCGTTGCTGGAAGTCGTACTCGACGGCCTGCGGGCCAATGCAGCTCGTCTGAGTCATTCGGGGCATGGTCTCGCGTATGGGTTTCTTGCTTTGCGTGCGCTGACCGAGCGTCCCGACATGCTGATTCCAAGCCTTGTGAACGGGTTCTCCGTCACGTTGACGGAATCTTCGAAGGGCTCCGGCAACCGCTACTACGGGCTTGCGGACTACAGCACGTTCACCGTGGAGCAGGTCACGGAGATTCCGGCTTACAACAGTCTGCAAGATCTGGCGGAGCGTGCGTTGGAGGAGTGTCGGGTGATCGTCCCCACCATGACCCTTGGCGAAAAACGCTACCACTTCACAGGCGAAGTCGAGCATGGACTCACCCACGCGCAAGCTCTGATGGAGTTCGACCGTCTGGGGTACTCGTTCTTGACGGAGAGCGGCATGGTGAACCATCGCATCCAGATGCAGTTGAACCGCCGAATTCCGGAGGAGGTCCTGCACATGGAGATCGTGAATCCCCCGTTCGAGTCCCTGTTCGCGCCCGAATACTGGGAAAACGTCTACGATGACCCGCACTGCCTCAAAGTCCCCTACGCCGCTCTCTACCTGCTGAACCGGCTGCCGCAGGAGAAGCGTGCCAAGGCAGAGCGGGATGTCTGCAAGATTCTTTGCCAGATGAAGTAGAAAAAAGGCACTCCCACAACGAGTTGGGAGTGCCTTTTTTTGCAAGTGCCTCTCTTACATGGCCTCTTCTAGTAAAGTGCCACCGGTTTTTGCTTCTTGCTCTCCAAAAAGGAACTCCGTCACTTGGTTCTCTTGACGTTTCCTCACGAAGAACGGGTTGAGCACGGAGACCACGACGAAGTTCGCCGCCAGCCCCCAGAAGCCTTCGTAGATGCCGTGGGCCGAGTTGGTTGCGTAGACGGTGAAGGTGACAATGAGTCCGACGACCAGACCGGAGATCGTCGCTTCACGGGTTTGCGATCTCCAGAACAGCGAGAACACGATCGCCGGGAAGATTTGCACCATGCCGGAAACCCCGAGCAATTGCAGAGACACCAGCGCCGTCGGGAACAGCAGGCCGCAGACCAACGCCAACCCGATGACGACGAAGACCATCGAGCGGGTGACCATCGTGAGTTTTTTCGGTGCGACGTTCGGGTTGATCAAGTCGCGGTAGATGTTGTTCGCGAACAGATTCGAAGCCCCGATTGCCATGATCGAGCACGGAATCAACGATGCCAGCGCAATCGTCGCATACACGATGCCTTGCATCCCGCCTCCATACGAGGTGCGAACGAGTTCAAGCAACGCAAACTTCGCATCCGTCCCCGCAGGCAGAACAAGTTTCGCGACGATGCCGAGGAAAATCACGAGGATCAGCACGATGTTGTACACGGGGAGCAAGATCGTGTTCTTGCGCAGGGCATCCGCACTTTTTGACGTGAACACCCCGGTCGCCGCATGCGCCCACATGAACAGCGCGAGCGCCGAGACGAACGATGCGGTGATGAACCACGCGTAACTTTTCGGGCCGGAGGTGGGGATGGTGAGCATCTTCGGCGCTTTTTGGGTCAGCGTGTCCACCATCGAGCCCCAACTGCCGAAGTGAATCATCGGGAGCGAGACGACGAGGAACAGCATGACGACCCAGATCAGGATGTCTTTGATGATCGCGGTATACGTCGGGCCTTTGATGCCGCTGAAGAACGTGTAGAGAGCGACGAGAAGGAACGAAATGATGACGACGACTTTCACGTTGACGATGCCGGAGCCGGCGATTTGCAACGTATTTTGAATGCCGCTCAGTTGCAGGTCGATGTACGGGATGAGCATCAGCACGCCGACGATGGCGACCAGCGACGAGAGGAGTTTCGAGTCAAACCGTCCCTTCGCGTAGTCGGCGAGGGTGGTGTATTGGTAGGTTTTCGCGACTTTCCACAGTTTCGGGAGGAAGAAGTACGCGACGGAGTACGCCAAGATCGAGTACGGAATCGCAAAGAAAGCCAGCGACCCCACCGTGTAGGACTGCGAAGTCAGCGCGAGGAACGTATACGCCGTGTACAAGTCGGCCCCGACCAAGAACCAGACCAAGAGCGTGCCAAAACGTCGGCCGCCGACCGACCATTCCTCGACGGAGCTGCGGGACGATTTGTTTTTCCCCGCGAGGAACCCGATCAGGACCACGACCAACACGATACTGGCCGTAACGGATAAAGCGGTTGCGTTGCCTGTCATCCTTCGAACCTCCCTTGCGCTTTCTGAATCCGGTAGATGCTGTACGTGCAGAGCGGGCTCAGCACAATCCATAGGAACAGCCAAAACTGCAAGAACGGAAGCCCCAGAATGACCGGATCGATGCGATTCACCCACGGCAAAACGAGCAACTGCGCAACGAACGGCAAGAGTGCCAGACTGGCAATGAGAATTTTCGGAGAGATTTTGTTCATGGCTGCCTCCTCGTGAAATGATTATCGCCAATCATACGGCGAAGGCTGCAGATGTGCAATTCTAGTTTTCCGTATAATCTAATAATTCTGAGCATAGTGCGTGAGAATGCTTGCATTTGCTCCGGATTCCGTTTAGTTAAGTGGTGTTCAGGTAGAATTTGCCTACCGTACATTCGGTGGACTGCTCGACAGGCAGTCCATTATTTCAATTGACATCACCTGAAACTCATGAGAAATTGGAAGAAAAAGAGAGTTGGCGATGGAGATCGTGCCTCAAACAAAGCTGGTCTTAGTAGAAGGAATCATGGGTTCCGGAAAAACATCCACGGCCCAATTCGCCGCCGATGTCCTTGTAAAAAACGGACGTGCCACGGAGTTGTTTCTGGAAGGCAATCTCGACCACCCCGCCGATTATGATCGGGTTGCTTGTCTCAATGAAGCGACGTATCAGGAGTTTGTGAACCATCATCCGGAGTCGGAAGCAGAAATAGCCCCGTTTCTCACGCGAACCGGGGATGACATCCTCATTTCCTATGGAAAAATCGGCACGGCCCTCGCCCTGCCGCAGTTTGAAGAACTTGCGAAGTACGACATCTACGACGGGATCTCCCTGTCCAAACACCGCGAGCTCCTGCTCGCCCGCTGGTCCGAATTCGCCGCACAGCAAGCCAAGCGTGAGAGCACGGTGATCTTCGACTGCGCGTTTCTGCAAAACCCGATGTGCGCCTTCCTCGCGAAGCACAACGCAGGACGTGAAGCGGTCGTCGAGCACATCCGCAACTTGGCCGAGCTGATTCAACCACTCAATCCCCTGTTGATCTACTTCTACCAAACCAACATCCGCGAGTCGGTCGAACGAGTCTGCGAAGTCCGCTCCAAGGAATGGCTCGATTTCGTCATCTCCTACCACACCGAACAAGGCTACGGTTTGGAGCACGGTCTACACGGCTTCGACGGCCTCATCGAGTTCCTCCAAATGAGACAAGACCTCGAATTGGCGCTCCTCCCACAACTCCCCCTGAACACGTTGGTCCTCGAAAACTCCAACCACGACTGGGACACCCTCCTCCCGCAGATCGAGGAGAAGCTGATCAAGGGCTGAACAGCACATACCTCCCCGGTCCGATGAAGGCGACGCCGATCGTGACGGCGATGAGGACGAAGTTGTATTCGAAACCGTTGTTGGTCAGCCAGTATCCGTTTCGTCCGTGGACGGTGATGATGGCGTCGATCATGATGATCGTAATCAGTGCCGCCCCGAGCGGCGTCATCCAGCCCGCGGCGAACAGCAGGCCGCCGATGAGTTCGCAGGCGCCTGCGACGACCGCCCAGATCTTGCCGCCGGGTTTGATCCCGATCGATTCCAACCACTGCCCGGTCTCACTCACGCCTGTGCCCCCGAACCAGCCGAATAACTTTTGGGCTCCGTGCCCGACGAAGGTCAGTCCGATCACCAACCGAATGATCAAAAGTCCAAGTGCCGCCATCCAACCCAGGTGGAGATTGTCCATGGAGAACCCCTCTTTCCTTCCTCGTGTTACAAACCTCTCCTTACGTTCTCCCATTCCTCACTCCCTGATACCGCAAAAAAGACCTCGCCAACCGCAGTTGGCGAGGTCTTTTTTCCTTAGTCTACTACAGGGAACCAGCCCGGCGAGTTGATGATGGCTTGCCAGAGCGGGTCGGGGACGAGCACGCGGTCTTGGTCGTTTTTCGTGAGGGTGGTGATAATTTCCGATTCGCGACCCTCTTGAATTTTCTCCACCCAGTCCGGGTCGACGATCAGTTCACGGCCGATGGCGAGCAGCGGAGCGCCGGAAGCCAGCGCTTTTTGTGCGTCCTCGGCAGTATGAATCGATCCGACGCCCATGACCGGCACGCGATCTCCGACGCGGTCCACGATCCACTCGTAGCGGGTCTTGGACTCATCGGCCCCGCGTCTCGGACGGGACCAGAAGTCCATGAGCGAGACGTGGAGGTAGTCCAGTTCTTGGTCGGCCAGTGCGTTCACCAGTTCGAAGGTGTCCGCCATGGTGAAACCGTCCTCCTCTTGCTCTTCCGGGGAGAAACGGTAGCCGACGATGAACGGTTGCTTCGCGTGTTCGGCGACCGCTTTTTTCACAGCTGCGGTGACGGCGAGCGGGAAACGCATACGGTTTTCGAGACTTCCGCCCCATTGGTCGTCGCGGCGGTTCGTATGCGGGGAGAAGAATTGGTGAATCAGGTAGCCGTTCGCTCCGTGAATTTCCACGCCGTCGTAGCCCGCTTCAATCGCACGGCGGGTCGCCTCACCGAACGCGTCGATGATCTCGTGAATTTCAGGTTCGGTCAGCGGACGAGGCTGCTTGGCACCTTCGGCGTTCGGTGCCACGTCGCTTGCCGAAACGGTCTCGCCGTTCGGGACGAGCTCCGGCGGGCAGGCACGGCCTCCGTGGAAGATCTGCAGGATGACTTTGGCACCGCGTTGCTTGATGGCGGTCGCCAATTCGTTGAGGCTCTGGATCAGGTCATCGGTGTCTGCGCCGAATTCGCCGTGGAAACCCTTGCCGTTGGGTGTAACGTAAGTGCAAGCGGTGATGACAGCGCCGACGCCGTTCGAGCGACGCGCGTAGTACGCCACTTCTTCCTTGGTGACGGTGCCGTCCGGGTTCGAAGAGAAATTCGTCATCGGTGCCAACACGATGCGGTTTTTCAGCGTGATGCCGGAGCGAAGTGCGAAGTTTTCAAAAAGCGGTTTGAATTGTTCCTTCATGATCAGGCTCCCTTCCATTCCATCTGGCAAACTCAATTTTGCCCTGAGACGGACTGCTCTATAATGAACTTCATTTTATAAAGTTTCTCGCAGAAAGAAAGTGACGTGCCTTACGACTCGGAAGGAAGTTTTGGAAGCTGTACTTCAAAAGTTGATCCCACACCCGCTTGGCTTCGCACACGAACGGAGCCTGCGTGAAGGTCGATGATTTTTTTCACGATGGCGAGTCCCAGTCCGCTGCCGCCGCCGGTGATGGATCGGGTACGGGACTTGTCTCCCTTGTAAAAGCGTTCGAAGATGCGGAGTTGGTCTTCGGGGGAGATTCCGATGCCGGTGTCGGTGATGGAGACGCGGATGCCGGACTCCGTTTTTTCAAGTACGAGTTGCAAACTGCCGTGCGGAGGGGTGAACTTGATCGCGTTGTGGATCAGGTTCGTCCAGACTTGTCCCATCAGCTCTTCGTCGGCGACGACCGTCGTTTCGGGCAGGTCCAGCTCCAACTCCAAGTCTTTTTCCAGCCATTGCGGTTCGCAGGCGAGGATGACGTTGCGCAGTTGGATGTCGAGTCGGTAGGGCGTTGGTTCGAAGGGCTGGTGCTCCGATTCGAGAGAGGTCAGCTTCAAGAGGTTGTCGCTGAGTTTGGAGAGCCGCGTGCTCTCCGTCTCGATGATCGAGAGGTAATGCCGACGGTCCTCGGGGCTGAGGTCGTCGTTTTGCAACGTGTTGGCGAACCCGCGAATCGAGGTCAGCGGAGATTGAATTTCGTGTGAGACGTTGGAGATCAGCTCTTGGCGCAGCGTTTCCATCTGCTTCAACTCGTGTGCCATGTGGTTGAGCGTATCGACGAAGTCGCGCAACTGCCCTTGGAACTTCTCTTCGCGGTCGAGGACGATGTTGAAGTCGCCCTTGGCGATCCGCTTCAACGCGCCGTTGATCTCGCCCCAGAATTCGATCTGCTTCGGGCGGGCGAAGAGGTTAAAAACGAGAATCGCCGCCACCATCAGCAGAGAGCCCACGAACCAGTTGAGCAACTGCCTGGCAAAGTCCGGCCATTGGGCTCCCGTCGCAGCGAACCCCCACTTCGTCAAAAAATACCCCATAATAAACGCCGCAGCGCTGGCGGACATCATGATCCCGATGCTCGCCAACACTCTGGCAACAGTAAAATATCTCGTGGCCGGTCGTTTGGTCATGCAACGATCTCCAAGCGATACCCCAACCCGCGAATCGTGCTGATCCTAAGTGACACGCCCCAGTCTGAAAACCGTTCGCGCAGGCGGTTGATGTGAACGTCGAGCGTCCGTTCATTTCCGTCAAAGTCATAGCCCCAGACCGACTCGATCAATTGGTCCCGTGCCAGCGTCCGTCCGAGATGACTGCCCATCGTGAAGAGCAGATCGAATTCCTTGGGGGGCAACGTCACGGGTTGACCCTGAACTTTCACTTCGTACGTCTGCCGGTCGATCAGAAGTTCTGCAATCGCGACCTGCTGAGAAGCGGCGATCCGGTAGCGTTTGAGGAGTGCTTTGACCCGGGCGATCAGCTCGGGCGGGTCGAAGGGCTTCACCAAGTAGTCGTCCGTCCCCAGATCGAACCCTCGCACCTTATCGACCGTCTCGCCCTTCGCCGTCAGCATCAGAAGCGGGATGTCGTAGAGATTGCGCAATTCTCTGCACAGCGTCCAACCGTCCATGTTCGGCATCATGATGTCGAGGATGACCATGTCTGACGGGGTGGACTCCATCAGTTGCAGAGCCTCTCTCCCGTCGGCGGCTTCGCGGACGCCGAGGCCCTCTTTTTGCAAAATCACTCGAACGAGCTCTCGAATGTGGGGATCGTCGTCCACCACCAGTACATAGGCCATCCTCCACACACTCCTCTCTATCGGTTACTCCACTTGAATTTCCACGGAGTTCATTTTGAGCTGTCCGTCTGCAAATTCACGGTACAGCGGGTGCGTGTCGTATAGCTGTTGGTGTGTCCCGACGCCGGTGACACGCCCTTTTTCTACAAATACGATCGAGTCCGCATCGACCACCGTGGACAAGCGATGCGCGATCATGACGGTCGTGCGTCCTTGCATCAAGTTCTTCAACGCCTGTTGCACGACTTCCTCAGACTTGCTGTCCAAGTTCGACGTCGCTTCGTCGAGCATCAGAACCTGCGGATCACGAAGCAAGGCGCGGGCAATCGCAATTCTCTGCCGCTGTCCGCCCGATAATTTGATCCCGCGCTCTCCTACCTCTGTCTCGTATCCATTCGGCAGGTCTTGGATGAAACCCTCCGCGTACGCCATGCGGGCGGCGTTCACCATCTCTTCGTGCGAAATCTCGCGGTTGAGCCCGTAGCAGAGATTGTCTCGAATCGTCCCGACGAGGATCGGGCTTTCTTGGGACACATACCCGATGTTCTGCCTCCACGAGCGCAGCGAGAACTCGCGAACGTCCGTCTCCCCCAGTCGAATACAGCCCTCACTCGGTTCGTAAAAACGCTCCAACAGGGAAAAAAGGGTCGTCTTGCCCCCGCCGCTCGGACCGACGATGGCGGTAACTTTGCCCGCTTCGACGGTGATCGAGACGTCGTGCAGAATCGGTTCTTCCTCTTTGTAGGCAAACGAAACGCCGTCCACCAAGATTGGCTGTCGGAGATCGGTGACCTCCCGCCCAACGTCTTGGTCCTCCTCTTCGGACTCCAAGATGCCGATGATGCTCTCCGTCGCGCCCTTCGCTTTCTGAAACTGCGTGAAAAACTGCACGATCTGCGTCACCGGGAACATGATTTGGAACAGGTACATCAGAAACGCGACCAACTCCCCCGCCGTCATCGCGCCGGTGGAAACTTGCACGCCGCCAAAACCGATCAGCGCAACCAGCACGATCAAGATGAGGAAGGAGACAATCGGGGAAACGATCGCTTGCATCCGCGCTTCCTTGATCCCGAAATTGAACAGGTTCAGAATGCCGGTGCGACCTTGCTCGTACTCAATCGGTTCGGAACCGGACGCTTTGACCAACCGAATTTCCGAGACGACGCGGGAGATGACCGAGGTGAACTTGGCGTTCTCCGCTTGCGTCGCTTTTGAAATTTTGTACATGGCGCGGCCGACCGGAACCATGACGAGGGCGACGAACGGGAACAGCAGGAGGATGACCAGCGTCATTTTCCAATTCATCGAGAACATCAGCACAAGCGCCCCGACAATCGACAGAAGCCCGGTGAAAAACCCGGTGACGTTCTCGGTGACAAACCCTTTGATCACCGCCGTGTCGTTCGTCAGGCGCGAGATCGTGTCGCCCGTTTCCTTGCTGTCGTAGTACGGAACGGGAAGTCGAAGCAACTTGCTCCACAAACGGTCTCGAATGGCCGAGACGATTTTATTGCCGCCGTAGTGCAGCAGGTACACCGAAACCCCACCGGACAACAGCTGTGCCAGAAGAGCCCCCACCATGCCCGCAATTTGCGCGCCGCTGAGCGACCCGATTGAAAACCCGTTGACCAAACCCTTTGTAAAAAGCGGAATCGTAAGTCCCACCAACGTGTTCACCATGCTGAGGAGCACCGCAATCGCCAGCACGAGCTTCGGCGGATTCGTCTCTAGGATAAGCCGCGCGAAACGCCGGACTTGGGTGTCTTGCTTTTTCATGAGGCATCACTCCTAACCTTTATGGTCTCTACTGTACCCCTGCTGTGTAAACGCAATATAAACAAAAAAAAGACCGCACTCCAGGTCCGTCGCCCCCGTCTTGTTGAACATGGAAAAAAATGCTAACGTAGAAGTACAAAAAAAGGGGGCTTGCAGCAGATGGACATGAACCGCTTGAAGCAACAGATTGGATTCCTCGTCGAAATTGACAAGTTGAAAAGCATATACAGACGAGCCGTCCTCGTCGACCGCTCTCGACATGAGAACGACGCCGAGCACTCCTGGCATTTGGCGATGATGGCGTTGATTTTGCACGAACACGCCAACGACCCCGGAGTCGATTTGCTGCGCGTGGTGAAGATGGTGCTGATTCATGATATCGTGGAAATCGATGCGGGCGATGTGTCCGCCTACGATCTGGCAGGCCAGCAAGACAAGCAAGTGCAGGAGTTGAAAGCTGCCCATCGCCTGTTCGGGATGCTGCCCGAGGAGCAAAAAACCGAGATGTTCGAGCTGTGGCAAGAGTTTGAGGAGAGAAGTACGCCCTCGTCTCAGTTTGCAGCCGCTCTGGACCGACTGGCACCGCTCTTGCACAACTACCACACCGAGGGGGCCACTTGGAAGGAGCATGGCATCACGCTCGACATGGTGATGACCCGCAATGCCCAGATCGGGCAAGGCTCCGAGGCTCTCTGGCAGTTCGCGCAGGAACTCATCCGCGATGCTGTGGAAAAAGAGTACCTGCCTCTCGACTGAACCAGGATCGTGACCGCAGAGTTGCGGGAGATGCTTTGATTCATAAAAAAAGGGAGCCCCGCGGTGTCGCGGTAGGCTCCCTTTTTTCCGTGTGAAGCTTATTTCACTTGAAACGAGCTCTTCAAGGAGACGATCAAGTTGAAGACTTTGTGTTCCGGCGTGCTGTGCTTCGGGTCCACGTTGAAGTAGCCGTGGCGGAAGAACTGGAACTTGTCTTGCGGTTTTGCGTCTTGCAGGTCCGCTTCGACGAAGCCGTGGACGATTTCCAGCGAATTCGGGTTGAGGCGGTCGATGAAGTCGCCGTCGTTTTTGTCCCCGGTCAGCAGGGATTCGTACAGACGGAACTCCGCCGGAACGGCGCTCTTGGCATCGACCCAGTGGATCGTGCCTTTGACTTTGCGGCCCGTGAAGCCGCTGCCGCTCTTGGTTTCGACGTCGTAGGTGCAGTGCAGTTCGACCACGTTGCCCGCTTCGTCCTTGATCACGTCGTTGCATTTAATGAAGTAGGCGTTTTTGAGACGCACTTCGTTGCCGGGGAACAGGCGGTGGTATTTCGCCGGCGGCACTTCCATGAAGTCGTCCTGTTCGATGTAGATCTCGCGCGAGAACGGAATTTGCTTCGTGCCCATCTCCGGAACTTCCGGGTTCACTTCAGCTTCGAGCAGCTCCGATTGGTCCTCCGGGTAGTTGGTGATGACGACCTTGAGCGGACGGACGACGCCCATGGTGCGCGGAGCTTTCAGCTTGAGGTCTTCGCGGATGTAGTGTTCGAGCATTTTGTAGTCCACTTCGCCGCCGCCAAGCGTAACGCCCAGTTCACGAACGAAGGCGCGGATCGCTTCCGGAGTGAACCCGCGTCGGCGCAATGCAGAGATCGTCGGCATGCGCGGGTCGTCCCAACCGTCGACAACTTGCTCGTCCACGAGCTTTTTCAAAAAGCGCTTGCTCATGATCGTGTCGGTGAGGTTCAAGCGGCCGAATTCGTATTGGTGCGGGACGTGCGGCATCTCGCATTCACGGACCACCCAGTCGTAGAGCGGGCGTTGGTCGCGGAATTCGAGCGAGCAGAGCGAGTGCGAGACGCCCTCGATCGCGTCTTCGAGCGGGTGCGCAAATGCGTACATCGGGTAGATGCACCATTGGTCGCCGGTATGGTGGTGCGTGGTGTGCGAGATGCGGTAGATGACCGGGTCGCGCAAGTTGATGTTCGGAGAGGTCATGTCGATCTTGGCGCGCAGGACTTTTTCGCCGTCCTTGAATTCGCCCTTGCGCATGCGGTCGAACAGATCGAGATTCTCCTCGACGGAGCGGTTGCGGAACGGGGAGTTCTCGCCCGGTTCGGTCAGGGTGCCGCGAGTTTGGCGGATCTCTTCGGCAGACAGATCATCGACAAACGCGAGCCCTTTTTTGATCAGCAGTACGGCGCGGTCGTACATTTCTCCGAAGTAATCGGAGGCGAAAAACAGTCCGTCCCATTCAAAACCGAGCCATGCGATATCTTCTTTGATCGCTTTGACGTACTCGACATCTTCTTTGAGCGGATTCGTGTCGTCGAAGCGCAGGTTGGTTTTGCCGTTGTAGTCCTTGGCGATTTCGAAGTTGATGCAGATCGCCTTGGCATGTCCGATATGTAAGTAGCCATTCGGTTCCGGCGGGAATCGGGTGATGACGGTGCTGACCTTGCCCGCTTTCAGGTCCTCTGTGATAATCTCCCGAATGAAGTCGGAAGAGTTCGATGTGTTTTCCATGGTACCAACCTTTCGACATGTACTGAAGTCACATGAATAGTTTGCTTCTATCATACAAAAAAAGCAGGGTTCGGGGAAAGGAGTTTTTCTCTAAACTTGCCTCTGTACTAGGCTTGCCAACAAATGTTCATATCGTTCCTTCATCAGAGGGGCAGTTAAGTGCGTAATTCCGAGGTCCACCCAGCCTTGGTAGACGGCGGGCGGGTTCGGGAGCCACTCCAGGAGCGAGATGAGGTCCCAGTAGGGTTCGTAGGTGAAGGAAGGTCCCGCGAGTTTTTGGTACTCATCTAAAAAGCGGTCGGCAGCCTCCTGACCGATGAGGAGCGCGAGATTGAGTCGGCAATGTCCGACGTCCACACCCGCAGGGCCTCGGCAGGCGTTGACCCAATCGACAACGCCGCTGACACGTCCGTTTTGCCAGAGGACGTTCGTGGGGTGGTAGTCGCGGTGGAGGAAGCACTCACGGGTTTGCGGGCGAGGGCCGCGTGCGATCTCAAAGGCGCGGTGCCAGAGGTCTTGGTGTTCCGACCACGCCGGAATTTGCAGTTTCATCGGATCGTTGTAGGAGCGATACGACCGCTCGTAGCCTTCCGCTGAGACTTGGTGAATTTGGACGAGCGTTTCTGCGAGTTGATGGAGCCAGTTGTTCAAGTTCTCAGGTTGGAGTACGACCGAGCCGGGCAGTTTCGTCATGAGGACGGCAGGGATTTCGGACTCGCTGTAGGCGATCAACTGCGGGGTGTTGATTGCTGCCTCCTGAGCCCATCTCAAACTCTCCGCTTCATGCTGCGCGAGGTCCGGTTCTACTTCGAGCCATTCTCGGAGCGTAAACTGACGGAGGACTACATGCTCGACTTCCCCGTTCACGAGAAGCTCCACACGATGAAGCGTGGAGGACATCCCGCCTTTTAACGGAGTCATCGAGAGAATTTCCGTGCTTCCCTCGACTGATTGAAGAATCCACTTCTCTACGTCTTCCATACTGGACACGCCCCGATAACTTTTTTATTTTGAACTAAAGAACAGATGTTCCTCTTCTAATTCTTCTATGATAGAATACAACCAACACAATTGAATAGGCTCCTCAAGGGTGGTCGGCTCATCCCCTGTTGAAAGGGGGTGAGATCGGTATGACGGAATTTCAGATTTTGACGGTGATGATTGCATTTGGAACATTGGTTGCGGCAATCATTTTCGGATTGATCAATGTGTTCCTCAACATACTAAACCTACTAAAAAAGAAGTAGACCTCCCTTGAGCTACCAGGCTTAGAGGTCTACTTCTTTAAGCAATTTTGAGCCGACACCCTTGACGGGTATCAGTTGTGCAAATGACCGTAGGTGTTTCCCGCACCTGCGGTCACTTTTTAGTTTACGCGTTTCTTGTGATGTTATTCTACCACAAGCAGGGACCGCTTCTCAATCGCTGTGCACGACTCGGATTTTCTCATCAAGCAATTGGAACGCTTTTTGCAGCACTTCTTTGGGAACTGTGGAGTAGCAATCGCCGATGGAGATTTCGGAATAGGAGGTGGTCTCGTTGATTTCTCGGAGGTAGGCGGTCAGGCCGACACCCGTTTCTTCATACACGGAGACCAGAATCGACTCGAGCTTCTCTTTCGGCAAATGGAAGTGTACGTGGAACATGTTCGACACGGGGACGGCCGGTTTTGTTTCAATGGCTTGGCATTGATTGAAGTACCCCGCCAGTTCCTTCGCTTCTTCGTAGTACTGTTCCATCTTGGGCAGTCTTTGGTCGAAGTAAAAATCGGCGCTCAAGATGTACGGGTACAGGGAGATCAAATCCCCGCCGTGGCGGCGTTTCCAGACCTTGGACTCCTTGGTGAACGCTTCATTCCCCGCCAGAATCGCCCCTGCAATCCCGCCGATTCCTTTGTAAAAAGAAACATACACGCTATCGAACAGCGCGCAGACCTCCTCCGCCGACTTTTGATAAAAAGGCAGAATCTCCAGAAGTCGAGCGCCGTCGAGATGCAATGCGATGCCCTTTTCCCGGCAATGGGCCGAGATCGCTTCGAGCTCCGCGTACTCCGGCAACTGCCCGCCGATCTCGCGCTGCGGGAGCTCCAGCAACAAGCAGGCGACGTCTTCTTTCATATTCAGGACATCTTCCAAATGAATCACGCCGTCCCGCTCCCCGAGCAAGATCGGTTCGAGATGGTGTAGTTCCTTCAACCCGTCTTGCTCGTGAATCTCTAAATGAGACAACGGATGGTAGGCAACCCGTTTCAACCCTTTTTGATCCGACCAGATGCGCAGAGCAATTTGCTGTGCCATCGTGCCGCTCGGGAAAAACACGGCGCTTTCCTTCCCCAAATATTTCGCCATCTTGGTTTGAAAGTCTTCGATGAGCTTGCCTGAGCCGTACATATCGCTCTCGATATCGCCCTCGATGACGTCCAACGCATCTTTCAATATCTGAACGTTTCGCTTGCCGTGACCCGCTACTTGGTAGGCAGTTTGGTTGAAGGCTTTCAATAATTTGTTCTCTTGGTTCACCGGGTGTCACTCCTTCCATGTTGTCTCTATCTTACCACAACGCAAAAGTAAACCCCTCGTCGGCGACGAGGGGTCAGAGAACTACCTCATATTATTGATGATTTGCAAGGGATCTGCGGTATTCCCGCTTGCCGTATGGGTCACGGTCGTACCTTGAAGCGCGAAACCAGCCAGAACACCCAACATCAGAGCAAACGCCAATTTTTTCTTCATCATGATACCTCCAATTTTATAAAAATATTCTGATTTTTTAGCGAATTCCTTCGCTTGTTTCGATTGTAACACGCACACAACGGCTAATCAACTTATTTTTAATTATCTTGTATTTTTATTTACACACTTGCGTACGCGCATTAAAAAAAGCCCGTCACAAGTGAGCGTGACCGGCTTTCCATGTCTATCTGAATCAATCTCCGTCCGGAAGCGGCAAGTACAGGTCCACCGTCGTCCCCACTCCCACTTCGCTTGCGATTTCCAGTGTTCCCTGATGCCCTTCGATGATTTTTTTGCTGACCATGAGGCCGAGTCCCGTGCCTTTGGTCTTCGTTGTATAAAAAGGCTCGCCGAGGCGCGCGAGTTGCTCTTGGGGAATTCCCTTGCCCTCGTCCTGAACGCGAATCCGCATGTGGGAGGGGTCCGCAAGAGTCGCTTCCACGCGGATCGTACCACCGCCCGGCATCGCTTCGATGGCATTTCTGATAAAGTTGATCAGCACTTGTTTCATTTGGTTTTCGTCACAATCAAGTGCGGGCAAGTCATCCTCCAAGAGAGCTTGAATCTGAATGTTGTGCAGGATCGCCTGCGCTTCACTGAGCGTCAACACATCTTGGATGATCGGGCTGATCTCCTTACGTTTAAAGACATTGGCTTGTGGCTTGGCCAACACAAGCAGCTCGCTCACGATCAATTCAATGCGGCTCAATTCAGATGCCATGACGTCGAGATATTTGCTCTGCGAGTCGTGGTCATAGCTCATCAACTGCACAAACCCTTTTAAAGCGGTGAGCGGATTTCGAATTTCATGCGCCATGCCGGCCGCCAATTCCCCCGCGATGCTCAGCTTTTCCGTCTGGATCAGCATCTCCTCCGATTGCTTGTTCTTGGTGATGTCGCGGCAGGTGCCGCTCACTCCGATGACTTTCCCCTGAGAGTTGCGCACGGGGGACAGCGTGGCGCTGACATGAATCAAACGTCCGTCCTTGCACCGGCGTTGCGTTTCGTACCCACTCTTGCGATTTCCCAACTTGATCTCTTGATGCAACTCGTGAATTTGCGCTGCCAAAAAGTCGGGCACGATCGGCAACATGTTCCCGACGACTTCCTCTTCGGACCAGCCAAACAACGTTTCAAACGCCGGGTTGACCTGTTGCACGCGATCTTCGAGATCGATCATCCAAATCGCATCTGCGCTGTTTTCAACAAACGCTTCCAGCAAGTCCTTGGCTTTGCGAAGTTCTTCCTCTGCCCGCTTCGTGTGCGTAATGTCACGGCAGGTTCCGCTCACGCCAATGACTTCCCCTTGTTTGTTTCGCACAGGCGACAACGTGGCGCTGACGTAGATCAGGCGGCCGTCTTTGCACAGGCGTTGCGTCTCATAGCCGCTTTTCGAATGGCCCGCCTTGACCTCTTGGTGGACCTGCTCAATTTCACACAACAAAAAATCGGGGATGATCGGCAGCCGGTTCCCGACGACATCCTCAGCCGTCCACCCAAACAACATTTCAAACGCCGGGTTGATTTGCTGAACACGTTCGTCGAGATCGATCATCCAGATCGCATCCATGCTGTTGAGAACAAACGACTCCAGCATCTCCTTGGTTTTGCGCAATTCTTCCTCCGCGTGTTTCGTCGCGGTTATATCACGGCAGGTTCCACTGATGCCGATGACTTCTCCGTTCGCATCCCGTACGGGTGACAACGTGGCGCTGACGTAGATCAAGCGTCCGTCCTTGCACAGCCGTTGCGTTTCGTACCCGCTTGCGTAGTGTCCCGCTTTGATTTTTTGATGCAGTTGTTCGATCTCTCCCGCCAAATTCTCGGGCACGATCGGCAAGCTGTTCCCGATGACATCCTCTTTCGTCCAGCCAAACAGCGATTCGAACGCCGGATTGATTTGCCGGACGCGTTCTTCCAGATCAACCACCCAAATTGCATCTGCACTATGGAGAAGAATGGATTCCAACTGTAGTTTTCCGTTGGGTGCCATGTTCACTTGTTTATCCCACTCATCAGCCATTGGTAAGACCCCCTATTTATATGTTTTTTATCTATATACAAACAATATAGGAGCCTTCTGCATCCTCATTTTTTGATTTCTTATGGTTTACCTTCTATTACTAGTACGTCGAATGCTCGCTTATTACCTCTATCTCATAAAAATGCCCCCGTTGCGCAACAGGGCAACGGGGGCATTTCCTTTTCTTACAGGGAGGCGCGGTGAAGCGGTGTCGATACCAACTCTTCGGTCAAGGCAGGTTTGAGGAATTTCCGTTCCAACGCGACATGAAGCAGTCGTTTGAACAGCGAAGCGTCCGCTTCCGGATGGAGGTCGAGGTAGTTTTGCAACGTGTTTCCCTCCTTGAAGAAAGCGAAGAAGTCGAGAATTTCATTCGAATATTTGAAGTGCGAACCGTCGTTGCGGATCAGTCGTTTCTCCACGTTCGCCGTTTCGTCCTTGGCGATGACGAGCGATTCGAGGAGCGGGAAAATTTCGCGGGCGACCATCCCCGCTTTGTGAGTCTCTTTTTGCGAGATGCGCACCGTTGCGTAGGAACGCGGCGAATGGATGTTGTTCAGCGGATAGCCGACCGGCTCCTCGACGACGTTGCCGTTCAGCACGAATTCTTGCGTGGCCGTCGCCTCCGGTTTCTTGGTAATCTGCTTGAGCACGTGGGTGCCGAATCGATCATGGTAGAAGAACGAGTGGGACGCGTCCACCCCGCCGACCCACGGACGGTCCAAGTCGTAGGTCATCATCTTGGATTTGAGCAGGTCCAACGCATCTTCTTCCTCTTTCGTGCGTTTTTCCGGATGCAGATAGTGCAGACTGCGCGGAACGTCTTCGTTTTGGTACGCCCCTACTTCGGTTACGCCGAACTCTTCCGGTTGTTTGGCGACGATCGCCCCTTGTGTCAACATGAAGCGTCCCAAGCCGCCAAACGTCCATTGGGAGCGCGTTTCCATGAGGAAGTCGATCGATTCCTTCGCTTCTTCCATCGTCTCGCCGGGGAATCCGGTGAAGCCCATGATCTGCACCGCAATGCCTGCTTCCGAGAAGTTTTTGATGACTTCCTCGACGCTCTGGATCTGCGTCCCTTTGTTGATCAAGTTCAAGATGCGTTGGTTCCCCGATTCAAACCCGACCGATACCGCTACACAGCCGGCGTCCTTGAGCAGTTTCGCCCGCTCCGGGGACCAGTATTTTTCCAAACGAATTTCAGCACCCCAGCGGATGTCGATGCCCTCTTCGATCAAGCGTTCCGAGAGATGCAACAGCATCGACGGTGCCAAGACATCCACGGAGAAGTAGATAAACTTGTAGGATTTGGACAGCACGCGCAAATCCTCGACCACTTTTTCCAACGGGTTGTGACGCCACGGGGAGGTCGGGGAATCGCCGTTCAGTCCGTAGTCGCAGAACGTACACTTGTTCCAATAGCACCCGCGCGAAGGCGAGTAATAGATGAAGGGTTCCGGCGAGAGGTAGAGGTCCCAGTTGATTTTGTCAAAGTTCGGAGTCGGCAACGCTGCGATGTCGAGGTATTGGATCACCGGCAGATCGTCTTTGACTTCGTGGCGCGGATGGAAGAACACGTTTGCGTGCTTGGTGAACTGTTTGTTTTCGATCATGTCGAGCAAGCGCACAAAGGCGATCTCGCCTTCTCCGACCACGCACGCATCGGCCGCATCGAAGATCTCGAAAAAGCGCTCGCGCTTCGTCATGTATTTCCAAACGTCGGACACCTCCGTGCCGCCAAACAGAATCGTGATCTCGGGGAACGCGTTGCGAATCAAACGCGAGATGCCCAGAGCAAACGGCAACTGATTCGTATAGGTCACGTTGATTCCGACGGTTGCATACCCACCTGCTGCGATGCGCGGGAGCAAGACGTTTTGGAAATACGGTTCGAACGGCAACAGCATCCGCTCCGTCAGTTCGTGATTCACCAAATCTTCAGACGTTTGCGGGTTGAGCGGGCCGCGCAAGTTGGTGCCAAACTGTGCAAACTGTCCGGGGAAGCCCATGATGCTGAGCGATTCCAACCAATTGACGACCAGTTCCACCGCGTGTTTGTAGCGGTCGTATTGGTAAAACGCTTCCGGATCGCGCAAGAGATCCACGGCGGCGGACAGTCGGCTGAAGTCAAAAGAGCTTGCCTGGACGATCGTGAACAGCTCGATTTGTTCCAAGCCGTTCAATTCGGCCTGCGCTTCCAACGTGCTTCTCCGCTGTTGCATGTGGGTTAAAACACGTTGTACTTCTTCGGGACGCATCGAGTAGTGAAACGCCTCAATGTTTGTATCTACAATGTCGATCTCGGTATGACCGTGCTCACGAGCGTACGTTTCCAAATAGGTCAGACTGTGATAGGCAGAAGTCGGGTCGGTCACCGGCGGATACATCAACAGCGTTTTCAAGCGCGTCACTCCTTCAATGTGCAGTGCGAGGCTCATTTTATATCAAATATGCATTCACAACTTTAAATATTATCCATTGACCCTTGAGTAATTCGTGAACTATAATCAATCCAAGGCAGAGATGCCTGAAAAGTTAGAGATTGGGGGAATCAACATGACCAAGTTGGAACAAGAGATCTTGGCAATCGAAGCAGAACTCGCAGGTGAACTCAGCGGGGAAGCTCAAACCGTCCCGACTCAAAACACCAACAACAACGTGTGCACCGTCCCGACTCAAAACACGAACAACAACGTCTGTACCGTCCCGACCCAAAACACCAACAACAACGTCTGTACCGTCCCGACCCAAAACACCAACAACAACGTCTGCACTGTCCCGACCCAAAACACCAACAACAACGTCTGCACCGTCCCGACCCAAAACACCAACAACAACGTCTGCTAATGGCTTGACTGTATAAGCAAATAGACTGCGGTCTATTTGCTTATACCTCTACCGAAGCGTCCTGTCAGCATCCGTGTGCAACGGGTGCTTTCAAAGTTTTTAGAAGAAACATCGAGGTGCAACTTTCATGAACGAAACGAAAAAAAGCTCCAACATCATCTATCTGTTGATTTCCCAGTTCCTCTCTGAAATTGGGGACTGGATCACGGCGGGGACGGTGGCCCTGCTGATCTTCAAAGCCACGTCCAATCCACTGCTGGTCTCGCTGATCATGATTACCGAGAATCTGGCAATCATTTTGTTCTCTACGGTGGCCGGTGCCGTTGCCGACCGCGTCTCTCCGAAAAAGTTGATGGTCATGAGCGATCTGGTTCGTGCGGGCTGCGTCGCTTTGATCCCCGTGGTATCCGCGAACTTTTGGTGGATCTACCTGTTGCTGATCGTGCAAGTGTCGTTTAGCTGTTTCTTTTTCCCGGCCAAGCAAAAAGTCATCCTCCAATCGGCCGCTACAGATCAACTGGCAACCTTTAACTCTTGGAGTTTTGGCATTTCCGGTTTTGTCAGGATCATCGGCACGATGTCGGCCGGCCTGTTCGTCGGGATGCTTGGATATAACGTTCCATTTTTGATCGACGCCGTTTCCTACCTGCTCTCTGCGATCTTGATGGTGCGGATCGCCTATACGATGGTCCAGCGGGAGCCTGAAACCGCTGCTTCCGAAGAGACGCCGGTCAAGAAACCGTCGATTTTTCAAGACATCGCAGAAGGTGTGCGAGAAGTCCGCAAAATCTCCGCAGTCCCGAAATTGCTGTTCATTTTCACGATGGGCAGTTTCTTGATGGGCCTGTTTATCCCGCAGTTGGTTGTGTTTAACGCCACGTATCTCGGCGGAGATGAATTCCAATACGGGCTGTTGAACGCGACGATTGCCGTCGGCACCCTGGCGACGACGTTTGTGTTCCCGAAGTTTGTGCAGAAGTGGAACCCGTACAACACGATGACCTACACGACGTTTGCCGGACTGGGTTTGGTGCTTCTCTCGATGACGTTTTTCTCGATGCCGGTTACGTTCGGCGTGCTGTTCCTGTTCGGCGTCTTCCAAACGGCACCCAATCTGGTCGCGACCACGCTGACTCAGCAATTGGTACCGGAAGCGTTGATCGGGCGATTTTTCGGCTTGCTGAATATCTTTACGACGACCTGTTATGTAACGGGGATGTTGGTGGGCGGTTTGGTCGCCTCCGCTTCGATCACGTGGCTGTATCGCGGCGCCGGCCTGTTCGCGCTCACCGCGTTTTTGGTCACACTGATCTTCGGTGGAAAAATGAAGGAGGGAGTTCAGTATGAGCGGGGTTCTGCCTGAGTTACAGAGTCTCTTCGATCAACATCCGCTGCTCCAAGAGGTGACGTGGAAAACGGGCGAATCGTTTGACTGCACGCAAGGCGGACTCCATTATCCGATCGTTCCGGCTTCCCATCAGGGCGGGCGGTTACTGTTATTCGACGGCACGCATCGCGGGCAGGCATCTTTTCAGACGTTTGAAGAAGTGCCCAACGCGTTGGCACAGGCGCAAGAGCAACTCGCGGCCCGCGTGTTTGCGGCGACGCTTTTGCCGGAAGAGCAAGAACCGCTGATTTTGACAGACGGTGCTCCCGCCACGATTGATGCGGGCGGGATGTTGTCTTTGTTGGAGGAACTTCATGAGAACACCCGAGTCGAGGTCAACGGCAATCCGATTTTTACCACGCTCTCAGAGTCGGTGCAAGCCTCCTACTATTTGAACAAAAACGGCCGGACCCTCATCCGGCACGAACTCTCCTCCCGGATGCAGTTTGAACATGTGGATGCGGCGGCGAAAAGTTTGCGGATCGATCAGGAATTGTTCAACGGGACGGTGCAGGAGCTTCTTCGCGAACGCTTGCCGTTGTTGATGAACACGATTCGGCCTCGGCAAGTTCGGGACGTTGAATTTGCCGCCGGACGCTACCCCTGCTTGATGACTGGCGATGTCGCCGGTTTTTTCCTGCATGAAGTGGTTGGACATCTGTTTGAGGCCGATATGCCGACCGGCCGTTTTTTACGGGAACGCAGAGGCAGACGGGTCGCTCCCCTGCCGATTACCGTGTCGGATGCGCCTGACCATCTGTTTGACGATGAAGGCATTTTGACGAAACGCACTCCCATGATTGAGGAGGGCAGCATCGGGTCGCTGTTGCATTCCAAAGCGTCCGCCTTGCAGTTTGGCGATCCGCCCAACGGGCATGGTCGCTCCTATCGAGGTTGGCACTCGCCGATTCCGCGCATGCATCACACTTTGATGGAGGCGGGCGATGCAGACGAAGCGGCGTTGCGCAGTGAATTCCCCCGCACCGTGCTGCTGGAGCGCGCGTCGAACGCCGTCTGCCGCAATGGGAATTTCACTCTGCAAATCAAACGGGCCAAATTGCTCGAACACAGCGTTGTAGTGGCCGATCTCGACGATGTGATCGTACACGGCAGCGGACTTGAGGCGTTGCGCTTGATCGTGGGCGTCGGGGCGACCTCGCATCGACAAGCGCTGAGTTGCTGGAAAAATCAACAGGACGGGTTGGTCGTATCTGCGACGGCGCCGGAGCTGTTGTTTCAATCGCTGTGGATCGGAAAGGGGTAGGAGACGATGGGAGTCGACGCGACGCTTGAAACTTGCCTCCTTCGTTTGACGAGCACCCTGTATGACAGCCGAATGAACGGGCTGCCTGTCGTTGAGGAACAGACTCTTTCTGCCGCGCGGTGTATCAAAGACGGTCGCTTGGGCGTGGCCACCGCCATGAGTTCGCTTGATCAAGGACTGGTGAAGCGTGCAGAGGAAGTCGTGTTTGGCGGCGTGCCTGTCTCGCCGACTTTTTTGCACAGCCACAGCTTCGTGCAACAACCGGCTCGGCTCGACCACGACCAGATGAAGCAGTGGTTGGCAGAGACGCAGCAGAAATTGGCGGCTCGGTACGCAGGCTACGTGCTCACCACCCGCCATGTCAGACGAGACATGACATTGTGGCACGATCAGCAAGAAACGGTAGCTCTCACCCAAGACTTTTTCGAGCATCACGTGCATGTCAAGCAAACGCCTGATGCAAAAGTGAACTCCTCGACTTCCTATACGATTGATTCTCTCCCGGAACTAGACGAACTGACCCGACTGGAGCTGTGTTTGGAGGATGAAGTGCCCGCCACGGCGCTCGACTCGGGGACGTATGAAGTCGTTTTTACCCCGCAAGCGTTCGATCTGTTGCTCAATCTCTGGGTGCCGTACTTGAACCCCGGCGTTCAAAGCCAATTGCCGGTCTCCGCTCTGCGCTTGCACCAAGGGGAGCGGGTCGCATCTGCCGGACTGACACTGGATACGAATGTGTCCTACCGCCCCGCCGTCGATGATGAGGGAGTTCCGTTGTCTGAGACGCCGCTGATCGAAGACGGGTACTTTGTTTCAGGGTTTCAAGACCGGCTGAGCGCGGAGCAGATCGGAGGCGCGTTGACAGGAAGTGGATTTCGCACAACCCGCCCGACTCCTTTTTCCAATTTCGCGTTGCCGACTTCTGCCCTTCCCTATCTGCGAGTGAGCGGCGGACAAGTGAGTTCTGCGGAGTTGGTCGCCTCTGTGGGGCGCGGGTTGCTGATTCATGAATTGTCGCCGAGTTACAACCGCGACTATCTGTTCACCTCGGCACGAATCCCGGTCGTGGAAGCCTATTGGGTGGAAGACGGCAAGGTGATCGGCAAAGTCCCTGCCAAGTCTGTACTTTTTCTCGACATTCTGCCTTTTTTCCGTTCGCAGCTCGTGCTCTCTCGGGAACGAAAACAGTTGAGTTCCCGCGAAGTGCCGTGGATGTACGCACCGAGTGTTTCCCTCCGATCCGGTTGATGCAAGAAAGGAGCGATTGACATGCAAGGTACTGACGGTTTTTTGGTGGAACGCTTGCTGGTCGGCGCTTCCGCTTCGATTGGCGTGACCAACTTGCTCGATTACCTGTCTACGATGCGCTTTTTGCAAGTCGCACGCGAAATTCAGGTGATCATGACAGACAAAGCCGCCCGCATGATTCCGCCGACTACTGTGGAAGCGCTCTGCAAAAGTCGTGTGTACACCGATTTTTACGAGCCGGGCACCGGGCGCGTCTTACATATCGAATTGGCACAGTGGGCGGATTTCTTTTTGATATTGCCGGCTTCGGCCAATCTGCTGGCGAAAGCGGCGCACGGGATCGGAGACGATCTGCTGTCCACGACGATCATCGCCAGCACGTCGCCTCTCGCGTTTGTGCCGAACATGAACTCGGTGATGATGAACAAACCGGCGATTCAGCGTAACATCAAGCAGTTGCGCGAGGATGGGTATGCCATCATCGACCCGGTGATGCAAGTGGGCTATCAAGCTTCGACCGGGAAACGCATCGAAGCGCCGTGCATGCCACAAGTCGCCGACTTGCGCCTGCGCATGGCGGAAATTTTGGAACAAGGGAGTGCGTAAAAATGGTACAACGCGCCAAATTGATCTCCTTGAATGAGACGGGGTTGCGCTACGTGGCGTCCCGCTACAACGTCCGCACGTACGATGAGCAGGACAACCTGTTGCTGTACAACTCCTACACCGGAAATTTCCGCAAGGTGCCGCACGAACGCAAGGAAGAGACGATCTTGCTCCTCGACAAAGGAGCGGAGGCGGACTCTGACTCGCCGCTGGTTCCGGCGCTGTTTGCCGACGGTTTTTTGGTCCGGGAGCGAACCGACGAGTTCATGCGCGCCGCAATGCAGCAAAAACAGATGCAACGCAACGACCGCGTGTTGCACCTGATCTTGATGCCCAACGAAAACTGCAACTTCCGCTGCGTGTATTGCTACGAATCGTTTGCCAAAAACAAAATGGACGAAAAAACGCAAAAAGGCGTCGTCGAATACGTCCGCCGCGAACTGTACAAATACGACATGTTGCATGTAGCGTGGTTTGGCGGGGAACCGTTGACGGCGATGGAGATCATCGAGAGTTTGTCGGAGCAATTCCTCGAGATCGTTCGCGAGCAGGGCAAGTTGTACTACTCGAACATGACCACGAACGGGTACAACTTGACGCCGCGCACGTTCTACACGCTCTACAAACTCGGCATGCGCGATTACCAGATCACGTTCGACGGAACCAAGGAAACGCACGATACGCATCGGATTCAGATCGACGGCAGCGGTACGTTCGATGTGATTTTTGAAAACCTCAAAGCAATCAAAACCCTCTCCCTCCGCGACTTCATCATCAAACTCCGCTCCAACGTCGACCAAGCCAACCAATACGACATGACCGCTTATATGAACTTGATGCAAGAGACGTTCGGCGATGACCCGCGATTCAGCAATCACTTCGTTCCGGTGCAACAGCTCGGCGGCGAAAACGACACCAACATGCATCTCTGCGACACGAAAGACATCATCCCGTTGATGCAGGAAGGGATTGAGATGGGTCTTCGTTTTGAATACAAAGGCATGTTCAATCCGGCCGGCAGCACGTGCTATGCGGCGCGTCCGAATTCATTTGTCATCGGGTCGGACGGCATGGTCTACAAATGCACGGTCGCGTTCGACGACGAGCGCAACCATGTCGGGCAGTTGCACGAAGACGGGCAGATGGAATTGTTCTATGAACGCCTGATGCTCTGGGTTGCCAACGGTGCCGCCGAAGACTCCCGTTGTCAGAAGTGCTTCTTCCGCCCCTCCTGCCAAGGGGAAGCCTGCCCCCTGGAGAAGATCGAGAGCGGCAAAACCCCTTGCCCGCCCACGAAAAAGAACATCAAAGCCTACATGAAAATGCTCGACGCACAGGGCGACATTCCGTGGCTGGAGTTGGCACCGGCTGTTGTCGGGGAGTAAAAAAAAAGACCGCAGGCGTCCACGCGCCTACGGTCTTTTTTTTTGGATTATGCCTTTTTGACGAATTCGGTCTTGAGTTTCATCGCTCCGAAGCCGTCAATTTTGCAGTCGATATCGTGGTCTCCATCCACCAAGCGGATGTTTTTGACCTTGGTCCCCATTTTCAGGACGGAGGAAGTTCCTTTTACTTTCAGGTCTTTGATGATTGTGACGGAGTCACCGTCTTGCAGTACGTTTCCGTTGGCGTCTTTGAAGACTTTGCTTTCTTCGGCTGTTTCGCTTTCCGCTTCTAACGACCACTCATGCCCGCATTCCGGGCAAATCAGCAAACTGCCGTCTTCGTATGTATATTCGGAACTACAGGCGGGACATTTCGGCAAACTGGACATCGTGTTCTTCCTCTTTTCGGTGGCTTGATTTTAGGCGTTGGGATCGGATGTAAAGTCTTCTACGGCTTCGGAGAGTTTGAAGTCTTTTCTGAGGTGTTTTACATAGACGATGTCTTCGTCCGGGTACGTCGCGACATCATGCGGTGCTTCGAGTCCGCAATCGAGAATGCTCAGGACTTCCGTACCGTTGTTGATGAATTGGTGCGCAATCCCCTTTCCGGCAGGCTTGGCCACGAAGTCGCCCTGTTTCACCGGATGCTCCTCATCGTTCATGCGCAAGATCCCCGTGCCGCTCAGGATCAGGAAAAACTCTTCCTGCAACGAATGCGTGTGGTACTTGGTGCTCTTGGCCCCCGGCTGTACGTAGTCGACGTTCACGTACAATTTCTCGCTTCCGGCGGCACGTCCAAGGTACAGAGTTTTCATGGGCCCGTAGATGTCGATGGATTCGGCGGGCATGTTGTGTAGATTGTGGATTTTGGTCAGAGGAAACACTCCCATTTCGTTCAATTCGTTACCAAGGAATTCGCACGCGGAACGTACTGCCCTCCCCGACTGCGCTCTCTACTTGAATCGTCCCCCCACCGGCGTCGACGATGTTCTTGGCGATTGCAAGACCCAGACCGTGTCCTCCGGTTCGGCGTGTTCTCGATGAATCTTGACGGTAGAAGCGGTCGAAGATGCGAGGAAGCGCTTCTGCCGCAATGCCGATTCCGCTGTCCTTCACTTCGATTGTGAAGATGCGGGTCCCGTGCTCCCTGTCATCTGTGAGCGTGACATGGACTCCTCCCGGGTCTGACGAATATTTCACCGCATTGTCGAGCAACAGGACAAGCAACTGCGTGGCTCTCTCCTCGTCCCACTGCACGTTCAGCTCGTCGGGAGCGTGCAGGTGGAGGACGATGCCCTTCGCCTGAGCAAACGGCCGGAGCTTTTCAATCACACCTGCGGCGGCGGCACTCAGATTGAACAGGGAGCGATCCAGCACGAGTTCATTGGAATCAGAACGGGCGAGTTGCAGCAGTTCTCCCGCCATCTTGGTGATCGCGTGAACCTCCGCTTCCATGCCGAGGAGTACTTTTTTTGAAAAAGGGTCGCTCTCAATCGTTTCTTCCAGTTGAAGGGCTTCGATCGAGGCCAGCAGGACGCTCAGCGGAGTGCGCAGTTCATGGGAAGCATCCGCCACGAACTCGCGTTGTTTCGTGTACGCTTTGGCAATCGGGATCATCGCTTTGCGCGACATCAGACGGCTGAACCAGAGAGCCAGTACAAAGAAAACGAGCGCCATCCCGATAAGCAACAGGAGCAGCCAACGGAACAGATCGTGCTGGAACGTAACTTCCTTTCCCAAATACAAAGTGCCGATGGGCACTTGATTCCCGTACAACACCCGATGGGTGACGAGGAAGGTTGCGTCCTTGCTCCGGTTCGGGTGCCCGAGCTCATCTGCAGATAAGTTGTCGTACGTTTGAAAGGTTGCTTGCTCGATTCCGTTCCCCTTGAAGTGTCCCTCCGAAATGTACGCCATCACCTGAGGGCGCAATTCCGACTGCATCTCATCCGCCAAATTCAGGGTCCCATTGTCAGCAAGCAAGTAATAGAACGACTGATCCGTGCTCGTCGAGAATGCGTCCTCCACAGAGCGCGGCGGGCGTCGATTCGGATCGCTGTCTTGGTCGGCCCACGCTTGCAGAGTGTGAATTTCGCGGTCGGCGAGTTCGTTCAGTTGAGTTCGCTGGTCGTTCCAGATGAATACATAGAGGGAGACATACACCAAGATGACAAACAAACTGAGAAACGCAATGAGGACACCGCTGTATTGCAACGTGAGCGTATTGCGCGTCCGATCGAACAAATCGCCTTTAAAAAGCCGCCTTTTCATAGAGCCACCGTTATGCTTCAATTTTATACCCTACGCCTCTCACGCTCAGGATGAGACCCTGCGAGTCGGATGGCTTGAGCTTTTTACGGATTAATTTCACGGTAGCATCAATCGTCTTCAGACCCACATCGGCATCAAGACCCCATACTTTGTCCAAAATGACCTCGCGTGACAGAGTGAGCCCTTTGTTTTGCAACAGCAGGTCCAAAATTTGAAATTCGCGCGGGGTTAACTGGATGACCTGGCCGTCTTGGATGACGATCTGACTCTTCCGTTGCAGTTCCAGATCGCGAAACTTGAGGACATCCTCCTGAAGAGGGACGAAGTTTCTGCGCATCAAAGCTCGCAACCGTGCCAGCAACTCGTCCATCTGGAACGGCTTGATCAGATAATCGTCAGCTCCCGAATCGAGACCTTCGATGCGATCTTGCAACGTGTCTTTCGCCGTCAGCATGAGGATCGCGCCGAGATAGCCCCTTTTGCGCAGCTTGACGCACGTTTCGCGTCCATCTCCTTCCGGCATCATCCAATCGAGAATCACGATATCATAGGTGGAAGCCACCGCATAGTCGAACGCATCGTTTCCGGTTGTTACCCAGTCTACCGTACAGCCGGCTTTTTTCTTCAGCATATGAGCGGTCAATTCGCCCAGTCGGAGATCGTCTTCCGCTAATAAGATTTTCATAACAAAAGTATAAACGAATTGGTTACCTTTTTCACCGTAATTTCTCCAAGTCGTCCTACTATTGGTATCAACACCTACTAAATAAGAGGAGCGATCCCAATGAACAAAAAAATGAAGAACCTCATCACCTGCATGGCAGCGGTTATGGTCGTCACGAGCGTAGGAATTGCGTGGAACAGCACGAACAAAGTATTTGCTGCAACGACAAGCCAAGCACAGAAGGGCTGCCCGGGTGGCACCGACAATACGAATACCCGCCCTCCGTCCCCGCCTTCACCGACCACCAATCCGGTCACGAATTCTGTGGTGATCTCGGGGGGATATGAGACAGACCCGCGAGACAAGGGGCGGCCTGTCGTCCTGATTGCCTCCGCGCTCGGGGTTCCCACGGAGGTGTTTCGAGAAGCGTTTAGCGGAGTCACCCCGTCCGGCTTGGACAGCCCGCCGAGTCCCGAACTGGCTCGAAAAAACAAAGCGGCGCTGCTGAAAGTTTTGGCTCCGTACGGGATCACCAACGAACGCTTGGATGAGGTGTCCAACTTCTACCGCTACAACGGCAAGCAAAGTAAAACGTGGCAAGTGACGCCGGCAACTGCAACTCCAATCGTGACAAACGGGGTCGTAACGGGGGTCACGATTACGAATCCCGGAGCCGGGTATTCCTCCGCTCCGACCGTCACCATCACCGGCCCCAACGGTACCGTGACGGCGACCGCTACGATTTCCTACACGAAAGACTTTGCCACGAACGGCAGTATTTCTTCGATCACGATCAATAAAAAATAAACAGACAAAAATAGACCTCCTTTGAGCGTAACCGCTTAGGAGGTCTATTGGCATTGACCTGAGTGGGCACCTTGTGGGGAAACGTAGACGAATGCCGGTAAAAACGAATTCAGACAGAGCCCTTCGTGAAGAGAGGGGGCATCTGTCTGAACAAGAACCAGCTTAGGTATTTATTTCAAATTAATTAGTAAGTGCATACACCTGGACAGTAAAGCTTTCTGTTGCATGAGCCGGATTCGCGATGTAAAGCGAACGACCGCTCCCGTCTAAGTCGGTACGGTTCCCCGACATAAGGGAATTGAAAATGACCGGGTCGCTCCCTCCAGATACATCCTGCATGACATCAAACGAAATGCTTTGCCACTCAGGGTTGCTCTGGTCGATTTCCCAAAGCAAACTGGTTGTGCCGGGCGGGAGGTTTTGATAACTAAAATTTCCACTAGAACGATGACTCTGACCTGCCTGCGGGTGCGGGGAAGATGTAACCGCTGCTACAAGTTGCATGTTGCTCATTGAGTAGTCACCTCGATGTGAATTTTTATGTTACAAATATTATATTACATATAGAGGTAACAATACGTCAATCGTTTTCAAATATTTTTTATGATTTAATCCATACATGATAACCATTCTAATGACGTGGTTAAATTCTATAGGTTCCGTCTTGTCATCCGTTCCTCAAGTCTTTGAGGAGTTTTTCAGGTTGGACCAAGAAGCATTGGGAATCTTTTTTCCAGGCGCGTATAATTTCGCTATGGAATTCCGTCTATACGAGTGAACGTATCCAAGGAGGGACCCTATATGTCTGATACCTTATGCTCCTCGGCGCGAGACTTACGCCGACAATTTGAACAAGAGATCGAACCACATCGTGCGGACCTTTGGCGGTATTGCAAACTGTTGACGGGGTCTCCGTGGGATGGAGAGGACCTTTTTCAAGAGACGATGCTCAAGGCGTTTGCCTCCCTTGCCCAACTGTGGCATCCCCTGCTCCCCAAAGCGTATTTGTTTCGAATCGCCAGCAACACATGGATTGACCACTGCCGCAAACGGCGCATCCCGCTGGATTTTTCAGAGGATGTGGAACTTGTCGGTGCGGAGACCGTCGATTCTATCGAGGTTGCCGGTGCTGTGGAGGAGATCGTGACCCATTTGCCACCGCGGCAGGTCATCGTGTTCATTTTGATGGAAGTCTTCGGATTTCAAGCGTCCGAAGTAGCCGGGATGATTCATGCCACGCAAGGCTCGGTGTACGCGTTGCTAAACCGCGCGAGACGCAACGTGCGAGGAATCAAGCAGGGCACGCAAGTGACAGCTCTGCCACACCCCTCTCAACGTGAAGCTGTGCAGACGATCATCCACGCTCTCCAGAACGGAGACCCAGCCGCCCTGATCCCGTTGATGAGCGAGCACATGCACAACGACGCAGCCCCCGGGTTCCAAGAGTTCAACAAGGACGACATGTTCACCGGCTCCATGTGCGGATTTGCAGAAGGCGATCTGCAAGCGTCCTTGCAAACACTCTGGGGACGAGAGGTCCTCGTGGTGTCCGCGAGAAATTCTGCGGGAGGTTGGGAGTTGCATAACATCTCGCACTTTGAGTTTGATAGCGGGCAACTTGTCCTGCAAAAGAGTTACTACTTCTGCAAAGAGCTGTTGCTGGAAGCAAGTCGCGTTCTGGGGATTCCCTTGCAGGTGGAGAAGCCTGCGGTGGAGTGGTCTCATTAGCATAAAAAGGGCCAGTAGACAGGTACGCTCCGTCTACTGGCCCTTTTTATTGCTGTAAAATTATTACCTCACCCTAAAGAACGAGCGTTCCTCTTTAGATTCTCCTATGATAGAATACAATCAGCACAACTGAATAGGCTCCTCAAGGGCGGTCGGCTCATCCCCTGCTGAAAGGGGGTGAGATCGGTATGACGGAATTTCAGACTCTGACTGTGATGATTGCATTTGGTTCGCTTGTTGCTGCGATCATTTTCGGGATACTGACTGTACTCCTCTCCATACTCAACCTGACAAAAAAGAAATAGACCTCCCTTGAGTTTGGCCACTTAGGAGGTCTATTACTGAGAAACCTGAGCCGACACCCCTGAAGGGTATCATTTGTGCAAACGACCGTAGGTGTACCACCACCTGCGGTCATTTTTTAGTTTACTCGTTCCTTGTGAGTTTATTCTAGCACAGGTCGAATTGGAATCTCAACGGTTGCGTTTTCCTAACTTAAGATACTTTTCCCTCGCTGAAACCAAAGCAGACCTTCTACTCGTTCAGCTTAAAGTAATGGATCGGGCGGATCTCGATGCCCCAGCCGAAGTTCTCGCCCGCCGCTACTTGTGTGGTCGGGTGCAGGGAAGCTATCCGAATCGCTTCGTCCATGTTCTCTGCTTCGATGAGGAACACGCTGCCGATCAACTCTTTGGTTTCGATGAAGGGACCGTCGGTTACCGTGACCTTCCCGTTCGCTCGTCTTAGGGATTTGGTCTCCAGGTCGAGACCGGCATCGAGGATCACTTGGCCGGTCTTGTAAAATTCCTGGAGGTGAGGGCCACATTCACTCATAACACCCTCGATCTCTTCCTTCGGGCGGGCGTCCATTTTCTCCGGAACGAAGTACCCCATACATAGGAATTGCATGTTACATCCTCCTTTTTTTCTTGTCTCTATAGTAGACGACGAACGGAAAAGAGCGAGATCGACACAGACTAAAAAACTTTTTTGAAAAAAGCCTCTGCCTATTCCTTCGCACACTCTGCAGCTCGTTTCAGCAGTAACTCGCGATCTAAGTTATGACCCCAAGTGTCACTACGATCATTTTCGGTGGGGTACTTGTAGTCTTGTCCATACTCAATCTGACAAAAGAAATAAACCTCCCTTTCGCTTACCGGCTTAGGAGATCTATTTCTACCTCTGAGTCGACACCCATGTTGGCTATACGTTGTGCAAGCGACCGTAAGTGCTACCAACACCTGCGATCATATATTTGTCCTACACGGTGCAAGAATTCTGCAAACACGTACCATTCCTTACTCTAGACGGAGTTGTGAGTGAAGTTATAGAGTTTGGAATAACTTGTTCGGAAACGCGTTATGAGGAATTGATCGATCCAAGTTGCCGATGCTCCCACTAATCCACATCGAACCTCTTACCTGTCGAACTTCAACACTGATACGCTGTTGAGTAGGCGAGCCTATATCAATGAGAGTGGCGATTTCTTCAGAGTCAAGTGCGCAAATCGTAGTCTCACCGCAGACTAGACAGAGAAAAACACGAGCTCCTGCTTCTAGGTCTTCCCTTATCCCCTCTAATTCCGAGGCTGTAAAATTAAACTGCCACGGAGAGTCTTCATTACTTCTATACTTTACGAAGATCCTTGTGTCCGCATTAATAAGGTAATGCCCGTAGCGATCATCAGCTTTGTTTAGAGCTTTAAACGACTGATGTTCAACAATACGAGTCAGAGCTGCACCATGAAAAAAATCTTGTTCTCGAATTCTCATCTTTTACCCCCCTATACACAGTAACATTATTATACAAGGAGATCACTCATTTGAAAATTAAGACCATCCTGCAAGTTGGATGGCCTTTCAAATCGTTACTCTATCTTAACCGCCTCGATATAAAGCTCGATCCTCACTTCGTTACCGACGACAATACCCCCTGTTTCCAGCGGCGAGTTAAACGTCAAGCCAAATTCGTTGCGTTCAATACTGGCTGTTGAATGAAACCCTGCACGTTCCCGGCCACGAGGGTCTTTGTTCAGGCCTTCAAAAACGGTGTGAAAAGTGACGGGTTTCGTGACTCCATGCAGAGTTAGATCGCCCGTTAGTTCAAATTGCCGTTCGCCGGCAGGGACGCAACCGGTGCTTTGAAACGTAATGGTTGGATACTGGGCCGCATGAAGGAAGTCGTCGCTCCTCAGGTGTTCATCTCGTTGCGGTTGGCGGGTGGTGATACTATTTGCATCTATGGATGCTTGAATATCCATGGTTGTTACATCGTCGGGGTCAAAACTCAAAACCGCTTGGAAATGCTCGAATACTCCTTTGATTCGATTAATCAGCAAATGCTTCACCGAAAACTCGACGGAACTGTGGTCCTGATCCACTTCCCAATTGACTTTGCTCACGAATAAATTCCACCTCTACGATTAGATGATGAGATAGGTCGCCCCATCGCATACTCCGACTATACAAAAACGCTACTGACAACAGGATGTCAGTAGCGTTTTAGCATTTTTTCAGCTTCCTCCATAATTCTATTTCGGAATGATTCAGGCTCCATCACCCTCACATTCGCTCCCCAGCCCAGCACCCATTGCATCAATTCATCTGGATGACGGACTCGTAAGATCACATCGAGTCCCTCTTGATGCTCTGCCATTTCCTCTATCAAATGATGGTTCGATTCCTTCACTTGATCCGCCACGTCATGAGTAAATCGCAGGTGAACGCGCAGATGCCGATCATCCGAAGGCTGATAGTCTCGTAAGGTAAAATCGGCCGGCAGTTCGAATCGATCTTCCAAATCGAGAAGTTGGGTCATGCGGGACAGACGGAAATGACGAATTTCTTGGCGTAGATCGCAATGGGCAACGAGCATCCACGCTCCTTCAACGAGTACCAATCCATAGGGAGCGACGATACGATCGCTATGGTGGTTCCCCGTGGAATCCGCAATCTTTTTCGAATAATGAAATCTGATCTTCCGCTTGTCCACGATCGCGCGACGGATCGTTTTGAAAGAGTCCCTTTCTTTTGACGCAGCGACCTGTTTGCCGGGCTCGAGCAAGCGCAGCGCCTTCCGTAAACGAGACGTCTCCTTGCGAACGCTCTCTGAGAGAAGGGCCTCGATTTTCCTTCGAGCGGCTTGACCCCTGACACGATACTCATCATCAAATCGTTGCTCGATAAAGTCCGTTCCTATAAGCAAGGTCACGGCTTCCTCTACCGTGAAACTGACGGGTGGCAGGAAGTAGCCATCCATCAACGAATACCCTGTGCCCGGAGCGCCCAGGATCGGCACGCCCGCTTCGCTGAGCGCCTGAATGTCACGATAGATGGTCCGCACGCTGATTTCAAATTGGGTCGCTAAATCCTCTGCCCGTACCACTTCTCTGCTTTGCAGTTCCAGCACGATGGCTAATAAACGGTCTGTTTTGTTCATTGGTCGCCCCTTGAGACTTCGTGTTGTTCACTACAAGACCCTACAAACAGAAAAAGACCGCCGCCACGATGGTCTATGTGGCGAGGTCTCCCCTCTTTTTTCACACTCATTTGTTGAAACCTCTTACTTATTTGACTGCAACGTGTACATCGATTTCGTTTTCCGGACTTTCCGGTTTGTAACGGTCATCCCATATTTCAAAGTCATAGCCCGCGAACTGACGCCCCGATTGAGGTAGCCATTTTCCGTAGAGGTAGTCATACGTGCCGACCAACTCAGATTCGAGCCCTTTGTGCGTGTATTTCGCATACTCATTTGCAGGAACTTCATGTTTCATCATACCGCTCGGTACACGTGCCTCGTTGGAAACTTTATAGCCGATGATTTGCGTGAAGACATCCACCATCGCATTGAATCCCGGTTTGGTTGGATACACCTGGATTAAGTAGACTTCGTTACCAACTTTGTCGGGCATCTCCCCCGCCCGAGACAACAGTTCCTGGTACGCTTTCTGTCCTAGTTGATGATCTACAAATTCCTTTAAGTTTGTGGAAAAAGAGAATCCTACTACTTGAAAATCAGGCACTTTTACAACAACAGGCTCTACCATGAAATCCTCCGCGATGTTTTTTATGTTGCCTCCATTATACAACCTTGCCCTCTTTTTCTCATACATTTTTCTGACTGTGTACTTCCTCTCAACTTCGGAACAAGCACCTGGTCACTAGAAACTAGCAACCTAGTAAGATCATGAGTTAAACAGTTTCCAATTCCCTTCGGATACAACTTCGACCGCTCCATCGATTACTTTGATGGCGGTGTCATCATCCATTGCATAAGCCGGCCCCTGCATCCCGGCTGCCCATTTCTCCGCATTCGCCATCGTGTTTTCCGGCAACATCTCGTGATCCAGATGCGGGAACATGGCAAAGTCTACCAAGCCCAGCGTTTCATCACCACCGTTGGGTGGAGTCCAGCCCACGAAGTCTTCCCCGATGTTCGGTGCCATCACCATGCTCCCGGCACTCAATCCCACATAGACGGCACGCAGCGACGGCAAGAGGTCTGCCAGTCCGGACTGCTTCATCCAGTAACTCAGATACAACGCGTCACCGCCATTTACGAGTAGAACGTCCGTCTCCTTGACCCAAGGAACCCAACGCTCTGGATCGATGCTGGGAAGAGCGGTGAGCTCCAGCACGCCCAAGGACTTCCAGCCCAGCTCACACATCGGTGTTGAGGTTTTTCCATTGATGAACCTCCACGCCTTTTCTGCACCACCGGGACTTGCGTAGATCGCAGTGGGTATGCAGAGGGCGTTACACTCCTCAATCGGTTTGCCCAGCATGTCAACCAACGCGTCATGGATGCTTTTGTTTTTGATGCCTGCAGATGTGAGTAGAAGTTTCATAATCTGGCTCCTCTTCTATGTGTGCTTCTGACGTTTCATTCTTCCGACTTTCAATTGCGCCTTATTTAGTAATCCAATTATTAGTTACCAGATAAATAATACCAGATCGTGCAATACCTAATCAAATCACTACAACGTTGCAACGTAAGCTCGACAAGATCAATCTCCAAGAAAAAGACCTCGCCCACGATGGGATACGTGGCGAGGCCTCTCCTTCACAAAAAGGCCCTCGAAGTCCTCGACGACCTGTTTGTCGGTGATTCAACGATCGTTCGCCTTTCGTTCACCCTATACGTAAACGTCAGCTACTTATTTAGTACCCAGTTGTTCCGCCAAACCGATTAGAAGTCCTTCGGTTCCACGAATGTAGCAGAGCCGATACGACTCCTCGTACTGAACCACTTCGCCAACGAGCAGAGCACCACGTTTAGTGAGTCTGGAAACCATTTCGTCAATGTCTTCAACGGTGAACATGCAGCGTAGATAACCGAGGGCGTTTACAGGGGCAGTCCGGTGATCTGCTATCGTAGGTGGGTTGAGAAATCGCGAAAGTTCAAGTCGGCTGTGGCCGTCCGGGGTCACCATCATCGCAATCTCCACGCACTGAGAACCCAGTCCGGTTACGCGACCCGCCCATTCACCTTCGACAGTGGCTCGCCCTTCGAGCTTCAAGCCAATCTCCTCGAAGAAAGAGATTGCGTCATCAAGGGATTCTACAACAATGCCGACATTGTCCATTCTTAGTAGTTTGTTTTCTGCCATCGTTTTATCTCCTTATGTGTACGAATTTATTACCTCATACATCCACTAGAGGGAGTGGTCATGACGTGGTTAGGTGGTGCGAATGTTTCCGGTTGATACCACTATTCAGGGAAATAGCGGGCTGTATTCTAGTCGCAAAGGCTTAAACGACCCTGATACTAAAGCCTATTTAATTCCATCAAATCGCACGCCCACAAACACTTCACACCAACTCAATTTTTCGCCGTAATTTGTGTTACGGTTCACCGCACCTGTTCAAAGCATGTAGTTTTTGATAGGAAGGTGCAGATCACCATATAGAATTCGGTGTATTTTTAATTATAACTATTTATTTTTCATATTTCTATTGTTTAGCTATTATTTTCATGATAAAGTTATTATCAAAATACGAAAGAGGGTATTTAGATGAAAAAATCGAAATTATTTGCATTGATGACACTGGGTGCTGTTCTGTTCGCGGGTACCACTGTTGGATTTGCCACTGCTGCGCATGCTACGCCTGTGTTTCCTGTTGGTTACCAATACACCTACAAAATTGTGAATGTAAACAGCGGAAAAGTGATGGACGTAGATGGTAGCTCCTCATACAACGGGGGCCAACTTGATCAATGGGATTACTTGGGCATTCCGAGTCAGAAGTGGGTGGTTAGACCGACAGGTGATGGTGTAACCTACTGGATTACGGGTGCATCTAGCGGTATGAATGTTGAGAATACTGAATATGGTGACGGAGGCAGACTCCAGCAATCTTTCCAGTATACTGTGCCGCAGCAAAAATGGCTGATAAATCCTGTTGGAGATTCCTATATCATCAAAAATCTCCAAACAGGCAATGTAATCGATGTAGAATTCAACAAAACCGATAACGGTTGGCATCTGCATTCATGGCATTACATCTCTGGCGTCCAAAGTCAGTTGTGGAAATTCGTACAAATCTAAGTCTGAAACTCTCAATAACACCGGATATGAAAAAGATCGCTGGCGAATCAATTCGCCGGCGATCTTTTTATACATGCAAAAAGGAGCCCCGAATTGCTCCCGATTTGGAAATTGAATCAAACTCATGGAGGTTACTTTCTATTCGTGCAATGAAATCGAAACTTAAAAAAAACCTAGAACTGCGAAGCTGTAGTTCTGTGTCTTACGTTTTGTCGTCTTGCATAACATCAGGTAAAACAGCGGGAGTGTTCTTTATTTTTTCTCATTGATTATATTACGTGCATATTCTATCCTGAGAAGCGATAGATTCTTCATCCGATCAAACGAAAGGAGTTATGCAATGTCTAAAGTCTTGTTCATAGGAGGGCCTGGAGAAGGGCATGTCAACCCCACGCTTCCTCTAGTTAAAGAGTTGATTCGCAGAGGCGAGGAAGTCGTATATTTTTGCTCGGAGGAGTATCGAGAGAAGATCACAGAAACGGGTGCGGAGTTTCGAGCCTATGCTGATTTTTTACATGGCAAACGCCCAGAGGATATCCAACATTTCTTAGAATTTATTTTACTTTTACTAGATTCCAGTCAGCAGGTAATTCCGGACATCCTTCAACAGGTGCAAGGTGAACAATACGACTATGTCATTCATGATTCCTTGTTTGGCTGGGGACGGTTGATCAGTCAAGTATTAAAGGTGCCGTCTGTCACTTCGAGCACGTCATTTGCCTCGACCGGGAAACCTCCGAAGATGTTCGGTCAAACAAAGATGCAAAAGGTAAAAGATCTGTTGTCAGGTGGCAAATACATTCCCAGCATCAATCGTAAATCCAAACAACTTGCTAGCTGCTACGGCATCCCCGTCCCCTCCATCGACCACATTTTTTATCAAAAAGGTGATCTCAACCTTGTCTACATGAGTGAGGAATTCCAACCAGATCGGCACCGATTGAAAGGCGAATATGTCTTTGTGGGGCCTTCCATCGGAGAGAAACGTGGGGATGTTGAGTTTCCTTTTGAGAAATTGGATGGGCGTCCGCTTGTGTACGTATCGATAGGAACTGTTTTAAAGAGTAATTCGCTGTTTCAGCAATGTATCGAGGCGTTTTCTGATCTCGAATGCCAAGTAATCATGTCAGTAGGAAGAAATACCGACCTCAGGCAATTTGAGCATGCGCCCCACAACTTTCTCATCCGTCCTTATGTGCCTCAGTTGGAGATTCTCAAACGTACAGACGTCTTCATCACACATGGTGGGATGAACAGCACTATGGAAGCTTTAGCGTTCCATGTCCCGCTCATCGTCGTACCCCAAACATCCGACCAACCCATGGTCGCTGCTCGCATCATTGACCTCGGTTGTGGCGTCGGCATCGCCAAAAATGCAATCACACCAAGTCGCCTGCGATCTGCCGTTGAAAGGCTCCTGCAAGACTCCACCTACAAGAAATCGGCTGAACGAATCGGGGACTCTCTTCGTTCTTCGGGAGGATATCGTAGGGCTGCAGATGAGATTGAGAAATGGAAAGTTCGCCTGTCGATTGGCTAAAATAGATGTTGCCCTTTGAAATCGATCAGGTTTCAGAGAAAGGTAGCGTTCGTGTGGAATGAACAAAACCAGCCCGTAGACCGACTCCTCTCGATCTACGGGCTTCTATTTTACTAAACCGCACCAAAAAACATGCGCTATTTATGATACGGTTCACCGCACCTATCCTAAGCACATAGTCTATGACAGAATGGTTCGGATCACCATCTAGTATACCCCCCAATGGAGGGTTTTCCCTTTACTTCACTCAATGTTTGGTTCACTTTGGGTAGAAGAACGACTCGAACAACATTGAATCAGCAGCAACAGCAGGAAATAACTATCTATTGTCGTATTGACTATTATAAATACCCCCACTTACCACCGATGTAAACTATTCTTGTTCAAACATAAGGAGATTGCTAGAGTAATGGGTGTTCTTAATCGCTATTTATACTCGCACGTTACTAAAGGAGTTCAGTTACGCGAAGCCTCAAAACGACTAAAAAAAGCTAACATTGATGGAACTCCTAAAAAAAGAACCAAGCAAGCGAAAGACGACATTTTTTTTCTTGAGAAAGGCAATGACTCTGTTTTAGAAATTGAGCTTCCTAACCAACATAAAAATATCAAAAGTTTGCCCATTCGTAAGTTCGCTGATAGTAGTGTATCGTTTCCCAATAGCATTTTTGCAAGCAAATATGTTCTACAACCTACTAAAAAAATTTTTACACCTTTGAAAGTAACGAAAAATCGAAATATCAATGCAGGTGGAGTGGTACGAGACGAAGATACCGAGTTCAAACTCTTGTCTTGGTTCGCAATAAATTATACAGATTTTACTATAAAGGGAAAAATTCATTTGTATACACACAGAGAACCTTGCCTAAGTTGCGAGTACGTGATCATCTCGTTTATGAGTAAATACCCTAATATAAGCATAGACTTGTATTACGAAATAGAATATAGACCACCCTGCTATAGCCGAGGAGGTGGAAATTGTTGATCGAAGATATGATTGATGCGATCAAAAATCGGTGGAAAACCTATAAAAAATACTCTGCACTAAGCAACAGAGATATTGCTCAAAAAATCATTGATCTACTTGAAAGCGAATTGGATGACTCCACTATAAGAGACACACTAGCAGATGTTTTGTTCGAATTATCCAAAAAAGATGGGGACGAGGAAACTGCTAATGAGATTAAAAACATGCTAAAAAGTGATATAGATAATACAAGTTCTCGATTCGGTTCTTAGTTGATTAGTTTATGCCTTATTCAATGCAGATTACTATCTAGTGTACCCTCCATTGGAGGGTTTTTCTATTGTTGTCGGTCAAAAATGGTTCAGGTTCGAACGTGGAGTGTACTACGCCAATTCCCAAAGTGAGACATGGCAAAAAGGTCTAAACTACCCGCCCCTCCCGCAACTATAAGGGTAACTAAAGCGATAGTGTTTCCGAATAGATGAGAATGGCATCCTTTCAGATTGTCCTTAGGTGGAGTATGTAATGATAGGGAGGGGATTTTCGTGAAGCACAAGGAATGGATTGAACTTGTCAGTGCGGTCGTCTCACTGTGTCTTGGCTTTGCACAGCTTGTCGGTCTTATGAACTAGCTCGGTTAAAAGGGTGGGCAAATGCTCACCCTCATTTTGATGAAAGTCATGTTTTATAAGAACAGACAAAAGGGCAATCCCCTTGTCCTAACTCAGAGAAGGTAACTGCCCTTTTGCTTCCTGCGAAAATATTCAGTTGTGATGGTACTACTTCGTTTTGGTCTGAGAAAGAACGCTACCTGCGAGCTTCTTTGCGGTCTGGCTCGATTTCGGATTCGACAGAACCTTAGACGCGGTGGTCGAGATCGACGGGCTAGATTGCTTTTTGTTCGGCATAAAATCTCCTCCTTCTCTCCTGTTGTTAGCACTCATTACCTTCGAGTGCTAATTCAATTCTATCACGCACATTTCTACCGTGTCTATATATATGTCGAAATAAAGCGAAAAATACACCTTTCTTTAGGCGGATTCAATGGGATCACTCATATTTTGTTAACAGATTTTCGTAAATCGTGCCCTGACGATTGAACGTAGATCACTGTCGTTTGAATCGAATCGTGACCAGCCAACTCCTTGATCTGCTCAATTGGAACGCCCTTGTTCGCAAGGTCTTTGCAGAACGTATGACGAAGGGAATGGCACGAGTGTTGACCTTCCAACTTCGCTCCGTCTGCTGACCGTTCCAGTAATCCACACCGCTCCAAGTACACATCGAGCATGTGGTTCATCGCCCGTTCTGCCAACTTGCCTGATCGCTCCGACACGAAGACATAAGTGCTATCTTGATGGGCTGGCTTGGTGCTGTTGGTTCGGAACTCTAACCATTGCTTCAACGCCTTCTTCAAGTCGTTGTTCATGGGCACGACACGGAACTTTCCGCCTTTGCCGTTGTAGACTGTCACCGTTGCTTGTCTCATGTCCAGATGGTTCAGCTTCAAATCACTGACCTCCTCGATCCGCAAACCCGCTTTCAGCATCGTATAGATGATCGCCTTATCTCGTGACTTCTTAGACTCGTTCTTCTCCGTCTCCAACACTGTCTCCAAACGGTTCTTCTCGTTGTCGGTCAACCATTTCGGCGTTTGGTTCTTTTGTACACGTTTCATTTTGACTTTCACCGCTGGACTGCTGCCAATATGTTTCGCTTCCACCGCCCAAGTGAAAAACGTCTTCAACGTGGCAATAGCCTTGTTGATCGTTGCTGGCTTTTGTTCGAGGTTGTTGGCTAGGTATGAACGGTAGTCATGGATATGGAGCGGTGTGATCTGCTTTAAGTCGAACTCCGCTCCCTCTGTCTGCTCGTACCACTTTACGAACATCTGCAAGACGGAAATGTACGTTTGAATCGTTTTTTCCCCACGGTCTTCCTCCACTAACCACGCCTTGAACTCAGCTTGATAGCTCATGTATGTACCTCCAATAGTTTCAATGTGTTCTAGGACGAACTCATGAGACTATTATAACGTATTCTAAGACGAAACATCAATTTTTTTCGGGTAAATTCATCCTAGAATACTAATTCCAGGACGTAAATTCACGGTAACAAGAGAGGTTACATATACACAATCCAGCCCCGCACTCGCCGTACAGAGCCATATAGCATTCGTTATTCGAATATCGTCGTCGGTGGTTATCGGCTGAAACGACAAATACCCAAGTAAAGACAGGCGTTTAGCACCGGCTCTGCCCAATCGTTATCGAGAACAAAAACAAAGGTGGCGGGGTGGGTCTGTTCAAAGCCCTTTTCGTCCGATCTGGAAACCCTGATAGGTCGGCCGAATTATCCAGTACCTACAAAGAAAAGAGCAACCTCGATGGTTGCCCTCTCTTATGAATCAACCTTTCTGATTACGACCTTGTGAAAGTGAACGCTTTTGGACTGAAACACCTCATACCGTGCGAAGACGTTGTATGGCGATTTCAGTCCAGCTAAACGGGCTTCCTTGTGCATTTCGGTAAAGGCTGGCATGTCAAAGTCACCAAGACCCGTTTCTTCGTCGTAGATCAGGAAGCATCCTTGCGTTCCCATCTTGGCAAAAAGGAGATTGTAGCCAGGAACTCGTTCTAGCTTTACGTGGTCTTCCAGCCGTTGCAGAATTTCTTCGATCATGGCTGTTTTACCAGACAGTCCGCTCACTTCTGAACTCGACACTCTTCAAGTTGCTTTCTGGCGCGTTCAACCTGCTCCTCGTTACCTAGTCCCTCTAGGACACGATAGGCTTCCTGTAACTGTACGTATGACTTGTCAGGCTGACCGTTGAATGCATAATAACTTCCCATCAACGTATAAGCACGAGCCCTTTCTACGTGTGCGGTAGGTGATACTGATACGGATATTGACAAGTAGTTGTATGCATCTTCAAGAAAGATTTGCTGGTTGTCTGCTTCGAAATCTTTAAGGTAATCCTCTGCAAGATCGTTGTAGATTTTTGCCACTCTTGCAAAGGACAATTCGTTCAGCAGGTCTTCGAAATAGTCGAGGGTGGACTGGTTTAGTTGCCCGATTCCGAACTGTGGCACATAGCCGTTTTTCGCAAGGTTGATTTGACCTACATACGTGTTCAGCATGTCTTCAAGCATCATTAAGCGACAATGCGCGTTGTCCGCGATTGTGTATCCAAATCCAGTGGTTTTTTCAAGCTTCTCATATGCCATGTTTCTGTCCCCCAGTTTGTTCGGTTCTACTGCAAAGTCAGGTGAAATTTTTAGACGAGCTGCGAGCTGCGAGTTGGTGCTTGGAACGGTGGGGTACGAGGTGGTGAGAGGCTTGATGAAGCGGTGAGAGCGGTTGGCGAAGCTCCTGAATAGGAGGGCAGCGAGTGCTTGGAAGCAGGTTGTGGACAACAAAAAACCCGCGATGTTTGGCGGGTCAATGTTCTCTAGCCTAATTTCCTATCGTCAATTGATAAGTCAAATTGGTTCACCTTGATGAGGGGGGTCATACTCTTCACCAGTACGAGCCTGCTACGGTAAGTTCCACTCTTGTACAGGTTAATCAGGGTGGATTCGTCCACGCGTTGTTGTAGCATCCGAAACCCAATTGCCCGTTCAATGTTCTGTATAGACTCCGAACGCAACCATTCGTCTGAAAAATTTTCGAGATTCAGACCATCTAGCTTCTCTGTGATCTGTGGTAGGAAGTAGTCCATCTGATTCAAGAAGAAACGCTTCGTCAGTAGGTCTACCGCTCTGCGAGGATGCGAGTATTTCCGAAGTTCAGCATAGGACGCTTCAATTTCCATTCGTACAATTCCACTAGCACGTTTGTCACTACATTCTTTTTCCTTGTCGTAGAATTTCACCGTATTACTTTTGTTTTTGAAAACTACAGTCTCGTTGTGATTGTACGTCACCGTGTTCCTTCTTGGGAGTCGAAGCATAGCGATCTGCTTCATGCAGTCACTAACGCTTTCTACCTCGAAGTTGTAGCAAAGGTCAACTCTCTCTGTGATCCACTGTTCATGCTCCACCAACACTCCAAGGAGGTCAAACAGTTTTGATTGAAGGAGTTCGAAGAAACGGCTTACGTCGGACTCCGTGACCATTGTTATGTTGTCTCCATGCAGGAACTTCGAAATGGACACCTGAATCGTCAAAGTTCCGCTGATCGCTACGTACTTGATATACGGTAACTGCTTGTCAATGTGGAGTTCATAGCTGGTGACAACTACACCGTCACCTGTGATGTTTCTACGTAAGGTGACATTGTCTTGATTGTTGTGGTACAGATTTGTGAGCCGTTCAGGATCAATGTGGATTCCTCTTGCTCGTAGTCTTACAGTGTCGAACATTTCTTGTTACCTCCGAATGATTTAGGATTCAAAATTTTGAATGTTATTGGACATGTTATAAGAACTAAATGAATGACTCTCTTCTTCCCCAAGTCTACGCCGCATTCAGCACTTCCCAACTCGCTTCTTGCGTAGCGATCTCCTGTTTTAACCACTGCGCATTCTCTTCCATTTCACGTATGAATTTTTCGTACAACTCCCAATACTCCCTCTCTGCTCGGTCAATGTCGTAAACGCCGTAACCATTTGGGACGATACCCCATATGTCCGACCCTACGCCGACCAACCGCAATTTGTCGTTCACTATCAAGTCAAAGACCGCTTCTGCCACCATGTCAGTTAGCAATTCCATTCTCTGTGCTTCTACTGCTTGCATATTGTTTTCACCTCGTATGTTTTTTCCGACCATTGCCGTATCCCTATCGTAGCATAAATTTCGCTTTCATGCTACGTTGACTTTTCATGCTACGTTATGTACAATTATTTCAGAAAGGAGTTTTTCAAATGAGCGGTCAAGAGTTTGGTAAGGAACTAAAACGTTTGCGTCAGAGGGCTAGTATCGGCTCAAAAGAACTTTCTCAGAAGATCGGGAGAGCCGTTACCTATGTTTCACAGTTGGAACGTGGATTGATCAAAAATCCTGACTATTACGCTTGCTACAAACTTTTAGAGACTGTAGGATTCCCGAAACAACATATAGACCAACACCTAGAAACCTTCGGGATTATCTCTCCCCAGTTAGAGGAACATCAACTCAACGAAAACGTCGAACGAGCTATGTACGAAGAAGCTGAAACGCAAGATGACCCTGACGCATACTTCGAAAAATGGCGACATTGGTATGATGATGACCAAGTTACTCTCTTAAAGGACGCGACAAAAAGCCTACATCAGATGCTTGACGTATTCATCGACAAGGATTTGAGCCGTGCGTCAACAGTCATCGGCAACATGGAAAACTTGCTTGCGTCGAAGCCAAACTTCGAATTTCTGTGTGCATTGTTCGAGTTTGATTTTGCTCGACTCGACGATATGCAACGTTTGGAACTTCTTTCATCCCTACAGGGATTTTTCAAGGCAAAGTCAGAGAACAATGAGGGGGAAACAAAGAAATGATGGAAGAGAAGGAATCGTTACGAGTTGCGCTGTATGTGCGCGTATCGACCGAAGAACAAGCGAAGGAGGGCTACTCCATTGACGGACAGGTCAAAGTCCTAACGGAGTATTGCAAGTTGTGGGGGCATACCGTTGTGCAGGTCTACAAGGATGAAGGCATTAGCGCGAAGAACACGGCACGCCCAAGCCTGCAAAAAATGCTTTCAGATTGCAAACTTGGCTCCTTCAACGCCGTACTTGTCTGGAAGTTCAACCGTATCTCTCGTAATCAGGCAGACTTCCACAACATGATTGGCTACTTCAAGTCGAATAGAATCAAGTTCATGAGCTTTTCTGAAAATGTGGACGATTCGACCGCCGCAGGGAAATTGCTCATGAGCATACTTGGTGGGTTTGCAGAGTTTGAGCGTGAGCAGATCGTGGAGAACGTCAAAATGGGAATGGGTGAACGCGCAGAGAAAGGGATGTTCAACGGTGGGCGTGTCCTTGGCTACAAGTCTATAGACAAGCAACTCGTCATCGAACCTCTGGAAGCTACGCTGGTTCGCCGTATCTTCGAATTGTACGTGAGTGGCAGAGGGTATAAGGCAATCGCCAATCAATTGAATCATGAAGGGTACAAGACCAAAACGGGTAATACGTTCTCCACGGTAGCGGTCAAAGGAATCGTCACCAACCCCATATATGCAGGCTACATCACGTTCAACAAACAAGAGAATTGGAACGAGCAACGGAGGAAAGGGAAAAATGAGAACCACATTCTAGTACGTGGCATTCATGAACCGATCCTCGAAATGGAGACATGGGAGAAGGCACAAGAAATCTTCCAGCGAAAGTCCCACAAGCCAAACAAGACGTTCACAGGTCACTTTCTTCTCGCTGGCTTGCTCAAATGTCCAACGTGCGGAAGTAGCATGGTCGGGCACAAGGTCAAAAAGTCCAAACACAACACCGAATACAACGTCTACTACCAATGTGGAGCTTTCAACAACAAAGGCTCTGCGGTCTGCTCGTCAAACATGGTTCGCGCTGACTATGCGGAGAGTGCGGTTCTGGAACGCATTCAATCCGTTGTCCTCGTAGAAGCCAACTTGCAAGCTATCGTGGACAAGCTCAATGAGAAGATCGCCAATCTGAAAGCCCCGTTACTGTCACAGCAAGCATATACAGAAACCCAGCTTGATCAAGCCACAAAAAACCTGAACAAGCTCGTGACCCTCTTCATGCGTCCCGATTTTGAATCTGAAACGGTCAGCGAAAACATCATGACTCTGGAACGAGAAATCAAGGAACTCAAAGAGCGCAAAAAAGAAATTGACCGCGAACTGAACACGACCTCCATTGAAGAAGTCTCGTTCGATCAAGTCTAAGAGGTGCTAACTCGTTTCGCAGAAGCCTTGCCCCTCGTCTCCCCCGAAAAGCAAAAGCACATCCTCCACAGCCTGATTGAATCCATTACGCTGAATCCCTCCGAAAACATCAAAGGGAGAACGATCAAAGACATTACGCTTGTCTTTGACCCTTCTCCCAATCCTCAAAACGATGTCCTTACTTATGATACAGTTCAGCGTATCGCACTTACCGCATGTTTTTTCTGAATAAGATAGGCATAGGCACTTTAATTTAGAGAAGCCCTGAAGTCATCACCTTATCATCGATAGCCTGAATATAAACTTTAAGTGTATCTATATAATTAATTACATCTTGAAACGTTAAATCGTTTGCATCATCATTATGGTGCACGATATTGTTCCTTTTAGTTACGATGGCACCAACAACATCCTTATTGCTATCAAACCTAGGTTCTGAAGCGATATCTACTCCGATTTTAGTAAACAAATTGATTGTCTTACCGATATTACCGGAGACAATATCATCGATATCTTTTTTGGTAATTTCAAGCTCAAATTCCGAGAATTTCAAAACTTTATCTTTATTGTTATCAACACTCCACTTAATTAGATTGTGTGGCAAAGGATAGTTTTTTAATCTAAGTTGGACGCTGTCAACAACTAACTGACTTACCTCTTTCAAATAAGTTTCCAAATAAACACAAGCAACCACCATAAATGATTTGAGGAAAAAGTTTACATTTTCATATATATAAGCATCTGGAACCTCTTGCAAAATACGCGCATTTGCTCCATTTGTTAAAGATATCAATTCATTGTACAATTCCGTATATTTTTCAAAAGGAGGTGTATTACTCATGCAATCCCATTCCCTCCATATAGTTGTTCCATAAAGTCCGTCGTTTTAAAATTGAGTTTTTATTCTGCAGACCTCCCCCTAAAGTCCTTTGGAATTCACTAAGTTTACAAAGTTCGACAAACTTTTCCTTAATTGCATCTTTATTATTGAGCAAAAAAGCCTTATCATGATTCGAAAACGACCACATAAGAAGATCGTAGTAAACAATACTCCTTCTTGGTCTATCTTTTGTGGTATCCATAAATACGTCATCTTCAAAAATGGAAATACATTTATCAAGTGTTTCCTCAAACAAATCCTTCAACTCTCCATATTGCTCTGGAGAAATGTTTTGGTTATTCTTCATATAATCATCGAGGTATTTTGATAATTTTCCCTCATAATCATTCAGATCACCTTGCATGGCGAAAAATCTTAATACCTGTTCTTCATTTTCTAATCCACTCTTGTCTTTTTTTCCAAACGAATCAAATATATCCTTTTTTGATAGTTGAGTTAAAAGATCGTCTAGCATTCCTGGAAAAATTGCATGGCGAATTTCCTGATCAGTTAATTCAACTGCTCCTTGATTTAGACGTGCAAAAATATCCTGCACTAATTCTTTAGAGTTATCATTTCTCAAAACTATACATCGGATCGTGTAAGTCTCAATATCTTCTTTGTGAGCACCTAATTCGCTAAACTTCTTGCCATTAAGGTGACTAAAAGTCGATAACCCTTCAAGACAAAACTCATCATTAAGAAACCTCATAATCGTTGTAATCCTTTGAACCCCATCAATAACAAAATGTTTCTTATCTTCATTTTCTGCAAAATAACAGGCAGGCAATGGTATTCTCATCAAGCATGATTCAATAAATTTTGAGGTTTTTTCTTCATTTTCCTTATTCCATTTGTACTTCCTTTGGAAATCCGGATTTAAAATTAACGATCCTTTTTCAACTCTATTTACCAATGTTTCAAACGGATAGTCTATCGGGAATAAGTTTAATACTTTTTCGCTCATTGTACTTCCTCCTCTACCTTTTTTAAATTTTACATCTAAAGCCTAAAGCCCTCCAAATTAATGACATACATTTCTGGCACTAATCTTCTCCAAGATCGGAGGACTATAGACCCCTAACCATCAACCAGCCGTTTTGCTTGTCTTTGACAGAAAGACTGTCTTGTAATACTACGAGATGAAACGATTGAACAATGGATATACATCCCACATTTATGCACATTATAGCATTCATCAAGGAACAGGTGCGATACCTTTTCTTGAAAAGAATGACACGACTACTCAATACTTATGTTCTGATTTATTAAAAATTCCCTAATACAGATTTCTACATACTCCGCCCAAAGCGACTCCCACTCCAACAACATAGCCCAAGTTAATTCGTCAGCCGCCTCTTTGATCTTTGCTTCGATCGCAATCATTTTCTCCTTCACCTCAACAATCTCCGGTTCGCCTTCTATCTCCTCCACAAACCGCTCGAACTTATCCAACATTGTAGCACCTCCAGAATATCAATCGAATTAAATTATATTTAAATTATATATTATAATTTTGAATTACACAATACTAGTTAGGAGGTTTACCACATTTGCACATCATCTCTACATTCGCCCATCTCGAAGATTTCAAGATGAGTAACAACTTACCGATGGAACTGGCGGACACTATTGAAGCAGAGTTCCAGTTCCTAATGCAAGCTTTTAGTTCCGAAGCGACTCTTGATGAGGTCTCTCTCGATGAGCATTACATCCGCTTTTTCGTGCTGGAGGAGGACCGTGAGTTTTTCACTCTGATTTCGTCCCTTATCTCTCCTCCCTTCATCGGTCCGCTCATGTACAGAAAGCCCGAGTACGTGGAGATTCTGTCCTCTGGCCAAACGGAAGTCTGCAAGCTGTGCTATCTCTTGGACAGCGAGTGCTTTGTCTTTCTGTACGCTTTGAACACAGAAAAGATCGCTGCCTGGATTCGCGAGCACATCGAGAGGGCAGAGAATTGAAGTCACCTGCTACTAAACCACGCTTCCACACGGAAGCCATTTTTGTTTTTGGGAGTGATGATCGTTGATCGTAATCAAAACCTTGGCCAACCTGCGCTGTCTCAAGCGCTCAAAAGCATTGCCTGACAGCTACGTCGCCATGATTGAAGAAAACTTCATGTGTCTGATGGACACGCTCTGCCATCGGGAAACCGAAACGGAGGAGGAATTTACGCTTGACGATCATGGATACATCGTCGTTTTGCAAACTTGCGACGACCTGCGCGATTTGAGCACGGTCGGCCTCCATCGGGACGAAGGAGGCTTGCTCGGCGGGCTGGATTGGATTGACGCACTCCCTCTCGGAGACAGGTCGGTCTACATCATGAACATCAATTACTCGGATGCCTACACGATGACCTTTTTCTCGGAAGTCGGCATCCATGACCATGAAATTGAAGCGTGGCTGGACGAGGAGTGTTCCCGCCACGCTATTTCTCTGTCTAGGAGGCTTCGCCATGCAAACTGAGGAGAAACAAAACTACCTCGTCCGTATCGTAGTTGAGTCGGACGACTTTGATGGAGTCGCGTACTACGGTATCGTCCACCGCGACTTCGACGGCGTGGTTCAGGTGCTTTTTCCTGAAGAGGGAGGTTGGTGGGAGGAAGCCTATGTTCCCTACCTCCTGTTCTACCGGGGGGATGCCCCAGACCGCGCCGATCAGGAGCGTTTAGTCCAAGAGGCCGTCGAGAACGATACCTACGAGTACCGTAGCGTGGATACCTCTGACCTTGAAGTGACCGACAAAAAAGGACCTTACGAGAAGGTCCAACTGGTCGATTCGAACAGCTTCGAGGAGATGGCACAGCACGGGCTTCGTTTCGGCCAGTGGTACCGCCACACGATTTACTGGGCAGAGTACGGCGAGATCTGGCTCATTTTCTACAACGACGAGGACAACCTCCCTGCCCTAGACCTAGCGGACATCGAGCTGCCCTAACGCCTTTCCTACCCGATTCCGGGGTACTTCGATAGGATGTCTTTGGCGTTCGATGGATGAATTTTAATAACGACCTACTCCAATCGGGGTAGGTCGTTCAATTCAAGCAAGAAAGCAGGTGCACTCAATGAACCCCGCTTGGGTAGCAATTGCGATCAAAGTGCTGGAGATCGCTCAAATTGCCCTAACAGAAGCTTTTTTGAAGAAGAGAAAATAGGCTCTTACCGCTTACATCAGCGGTTCTTTTTTTGCAAGCCTTGAAAATTACCGTGAAAAGCCTTTTTTTCTGCCTCCCTAATAACCTGAATTTTCGCGCATGTCATACGCGATCGAAGTCCACTGGCAAAAAGGTTTCCGAAAAATCAAACTCCCTATGTCAAGACTATTTCTTCCTCAATCTACGATTTTCTACCTCATGCTGTGTTTTTCACTTCAGCCCCAAGCTGGTAAGCTACTTCCTGTTCGCGGCATGCCTAAGATGCTTTGCAGACTGTTTAGACCTCTTATATGTCTACATGGTTCATGGCAGTACCGCCCACAAGTAAATTTAGGAAAACGGCAGAGGAGGACTAGGTAATGCCCCCAATTAAAAAGCAACCAAAAAAGTTGGCCCCGTCCGCAAACGTTGCGGACATCGAAAGTAAACAAGCACTAGTTTCACCCAATGTTGCCTCGCCTTCCACTTCCAAAGAAGATAAAACGCTTGAAAAGAAGAACGACATGGTGTTTAAGGGCAGACAACGAACGAATGGCCCTCTGTTCGAGGAAGACGGCTACCTTTGGCAGGTGTCATCTGACCCGGATGGCAAGCCAACCCGCGTCTGCGAACGCATCGACATTGCCTCGATGCGCCAAAACATCGACACAAAAGAGATGGAGCTCGAACTCGTCTTCAACCAACACGGTCAAGAAATGAGTAAGTACATTTCTCGCGGCATGTTGTCAAGGAGGAACTTCCTCGAACTGATGAAGTACGGCGTCGATGTAGCGGAACACACCGTAAGCCAAATCCTTGTCTATCTGAACGGGAGAGAAAAAAGAGCGCCCTTGAAGTACGCGCATTCCTTAGTAGGTTTCGGTGAACACGATGGTGCTCCAATCTTCAAGCTTCAAACGGCGATCGGTACCAACTCCGAGTACATTGGAAATCTTCTTGTCGAATCAAAAGGTTCTTTCGAAGAGTGGGCCAGAATCGTACGTGATGAAGTTCTGGGGCACACACCGTTGGAGCTCGCTCTCGTGATGGGGCTGGCCGCTCCTGTCGCTTCTCTTGTCGCGAAGGAGACAGGTCTGGAGGTCATTGTCGCCCACCTCTACGGCGACAGCACCCAAGGGAAAACCACGGCGACTCGGCTGGCAGTCTCGCCTTTCGGGTGTCCTCACACTCAACAAGGAGGACTCATTCGGCTCTGGAACAGCACCAAAAACGCCATGTTCGCAAGCATCCGCGACACACACGGGGTTCCCATCGTGTTCGATGAGGCGTCGATGCACAGCGGTGAATTCTCGACGTTGATCTACCAGATTGCAGGCGGAACTGAACGAGCCCGTCTTAACAAGGAGAGCGAATTGAGAGAATCGTCCCAGTGGTCAGGGGTCTTCTTCTCGAACGGCGAAATGTCCCTCCTTGCCAAAGCTGTCAAAAACACTGGCGTAAGAGTCAGATTGACCGAGTTCGGGAACGTCAACTGGACACGTTCTGCCGCCAACGCCGACGCGCTAATAGAGGGGCTCCTCAAAAACTACGGGCACGCAGGCCCAGTTTTCGTCGAGCATTTGATGAAAATCGGCATCGAAGCGATTTTGAACATGTGGAGAGCTTGGCGGGTGCGATTTCATGAGCAGATTGCCCACAAGGACCAGCTTTCCCAAAGGATTGCAGACAAAATGGCCATCTTTTTGGTCACCACTGAACTTGCGAAGGTCGCTTTGAACGTCAACTTCAACACGGAGAGCATCAAAAAAATGCTCCTTGAAGTGGTGGAGAACATCAGCGGCGAAGCAGACCTTTCGAAGAACGCTTACAACCATCTCATGGAAGCGGTCGCGCAGCATAACACCAAGTTCGAAACTGAACACTTCGAAGGGAATCGTTCAGAGCTCTGGGGTAAGTGCGAAAGCAGAAACGGCCGACCTCGGGAAGTTCTCATTCTCCCGCAGGTGTTCAATAAGATCATGGCAGAGGGAGGATTCGAGGATACCACCGTCATTCTGAACAAGTGGCGAGCCCAAGGGATTCTCAACTGCGAAGCCAAGAAGCACACCCGCAAAAGAGTGCTCTGCGGAAGAACAGTTCGGGTCTACGTCATTCAGGTCAAAGATGACGTTGAGGACGAGCTTGCTTGGGAGGAACAGAAGCCCAAGCCCCGGAAAAGGCCGGTTCCCTCTTCCCCGAAGGCATCCAACCTGTTCGACGAGAACTAGGACACCCCCTCACCCTCAATGGCACCCTACAAATGACTCGGGGAGGGGAAGCCAAAAGACATGTAACGGCAAGAAAACTGGGCTTCCCCACCCCTTCTACCACCCAGTTTCAGTAGTAATTGATACTGAAAAAATGGGAAACGCCTACAACCAGCTTGTTGTCTCTCACGGGCAAAACTGGAGGGTCGCAGGGTGAAAGTTCTCAAACCTGAAACGGAACAAAGAAAAACCCCACGTAACTGTGGGGAAAGTTGGTGGGGTGACACCCTCTTGCAAGGGGAGGAAACCCCGACTCCATGACCTCGAATCAAACTGACTGGACGAAACGGTGTGCTTCGAACTCTGAGGAGCTACAAACTTCGTTTCGAACAACCTCCCTCCAGCCTTCACCGTCCAGTCAATTTTCTTCTCTGTCCAGAGCCGGGTCAGTCAGGTCAAATCGACTTGATTCCGCTTTTGAACAGATATTATGACTTTGAAACGCCGCCTACATGTTCGGCATCAAGACATAGCACCTTGATTAACGATAAGCAAAACGCAACCTACTCCCTTTTCGTGGAGATGCTGTCCGACATGGTGACCACATTCCTCCACGCACTTCCTTCATGGAAGCGTAAACCTGTCGTCCCATTGAGCGACTGGAAGTCACTTCTACGCCACATCCAGGCAGAAGAGGAACAGTTGTTAATGGATGAACTCACTGCCGAGCTACTTGGCACAGACGAGTTCGTAGCCGTCGCCTGACAAAATCATCTGAGATCATACAGCATACAAAGGGAGTGACCACTTTGCAACAACTCGTCCGTGTGGCAATCTACGCCCGCGTGAGCACCGAAGAGCAGGCCGAGCACGGGTACAGCATCGACGCTCAAATCGAAACGCTCGAATCCTTCTGCAAGGCCCACCAGAAACTCGTCGTGAAAAAGTACATCGACCGGGGCGTTTCCGGGAAATCGACAAAAGGCCGCCTTGAATTGCAAAAGCTGATGGCGGACGCTTGCAACGGGGAGTTTGACGAGGTTGTCGTCTGGAAGATCAACCGTCTCGCACGGAACAGCTCTGACCTCTTGAATATCGTGGAGCACCTCAACAGGAATGACGTGGCCTTTAGAAGTTACAGCGAATCGAACATCGAGACCACCACCCCGACTGGAAAGTTCTTCTTCACAATGCTAGGGGCTGTCGGTGAGCTTGAGCGCGGAACGATCGTCGAAAACGTGAAGCTCGGCATGAAACAGCGCGCCAGAGAAGGGAAATGGAACGGCGGCGTTGTGCTCGGGTACCAGACGGTCGATGACGGGCTGCAGATCGTCCCCTCCGAAGCTGCTCTCGTCCGTCGCATCTTCGACCTCTACGCCTCGGGCAAGGGATACAAGGCAATCGCCAACATCCTGAACCATGAGGGGCACAAGTCAAAAAAGGGGAACCCTTTCGCCATCAACGCGATTCGCGACATCCTGACCAATCCAGTCTACGTCGGCAAAATCCGCTACAACGTCCGCGAAAACTGGAACGAGAAGCGCCGCAAAGGAAAGAACTCCAATCCCATCGTAGTTGAAGGTCAGCATCCCCCGATCATCGCGGACGAACGGTGGGAGCAGGTGCAAAAGCTCATCGAGAGCAAAGGGAGCAAACAGAAGCGGACTCACAACGACGACTTCTTCCTCACAGGCCTGTTGAGATGCCCCCAATGCGGCTCCGGCATGGTCATGCAACGGAACACTAGCAGGCGCAAGTCCGGCAACGTCACGATTCTCTACTACACCTGCGGGGCCTTCAAGAACAAGGGCTCTTCCGTCTGTAAGGCGAACACCATCCGCAAAGAAGTGGCCGAGAGGTACGTGAACGACCGACTGAAGGAAGTCGTCCTGCAACCTGCCATCCTTCGGGACATCGTGAAAAACATCAACACCAAGCTGTCCGGGAAGATCAAGCCACTGGAAGACGAACTGCAAAGCATCGACAATTCCCTCGCGGGAATCGACGCGAAGAAGCAGAAGCTCTTCAAGCTCTACGAGGACGATCTGATTGAAAAAGACGACCTGAGCAAGCGGTTTGAACAGCTCAAAGCGGACTACGCGAGGCTGGAAGCTCGGAAAGCGGAGATCGTCCCGCAACTCGAAACCCAGAACCGTCAGCCCATCTCCTACGAGTTCGTTAGGTCGGTGCTCGCCGAATTCGATAGGTTGCTGAGTTCCGCTCCGAACGAACAGCAAAAAGCCCTCCTGCGCCTCATCATCAAACAGATTACGATCAAGAAGGACAGACGGAAGATCGAAAACATCGAACTTTGCTTCGACGAAGAAATCCAAAAATACTTCCTCAACCATGCCCCATCTGCCGACGCAGATGGGGTTTTGCTATTGCCCACAAAAAGAAAGGGCTGGATCAGCACGATCCAGCCCTTCTCTATTGCAATTTAGGATGAAAAGCCCGTAAGGAGGTGAATTGCATTGTGCGTCAGAAAGCCGAAAGATGGTCTTTAACGCGATCTTTTTTGACCATCTGCCCCATCGGGAAGCCGTTCCACACTACAAGTTTTCTCAGTCTTTCTGCGGCTTCCTAGCAAAAAACATGAGCTATTTATGATGATCAAGGAGTCAATTTCCAATCCTTGACTTTGACTATCTTTGACCATATAATTTAGATAACATCTAACAGGAGGTACACAAAATGTCTATTTCATCTCATGAAGTAAAAACGCAAGTCACTGAGTTTCTGGATCAGCTGGATGAGCATCTTTACGATGTTCCAGATAGCTGTACTGGGGTTAAAGGCGAGCCCTTCATCAAACGGGACGCGCAATTTCCAAAGTCTCTCTTTGAAGAGATGCAATCTTGGGTGAGCGAGCTCTCAGACATCGATGTGGAGGACGAAGAGGTTGAGTCCCTGCCTCAAATCTCTCCCGAATACATCGACAAGTTGAGTGACTTGCTTTCCTACGACGGCAGTATTTACGATCTTGCCGATTTCGATGTAAGCAATCGCATCAGCAACCTCGTGTCAGAGGACCGCGATGCATACGATGAAGGACTGAACGGTTCTATCGAAACGGCCACAAGCGATGCTTACGAGGAGCTTGAGGATTTGGTTGACTCCGCACGAGATGACATCAAAGAACTCGTTGCGACACTCAAAAAGATCCTCTCCGACCTGTCGTAGTACAAAAAGCGAGACCTTGATTCGTACAAGGTCTCGCTTTTCTATTGCCCTCAATAGATCCACCAAAAAAACATGCGCTATTTGTGATACGGTTCCCCCCGCTGAATCCGAAACGCCCTATAAACCTGCTCCAACAAAATCACCCGCACCATCTGATGAGGAAACGTGAATTTGGAGAATGACAACTTATAATTCGCCCTCTTCAAAACCGTCTCATGCAGCCCCAACGACCCACCAATCACAAACGTGAAGGTACTAAACCTCTCAATCGCCATCCGATCCAGTTGCTCCGCAAACTCCTCGCTCGTAATCGACTTCCCTTCAATCGCAAGCGCAATCACATAATCCCGTTCCCCGACCTTCGCGAGCAGCTTCTCCGCTTCCTTGCGCTTGATCTGCTCCTCCTGCGCCGCCGACGCATTATCCGGCGTCGGCTCATCCGGCACCTCTACTACCGAAACCTTCGCATACGAAGAGAGCCGTTTCTTGTACTCCTCAACGGCCCCCACCCAATACTTTTCTTTTAACTTCCCAACCGTGAGCAGATTGATGTTCATTGCTACACGATCAGATACTTCGGGTTGTTGTCGCAGAACTCACACTTCGCCGGAGCACTCCAGGCGGTGAAGGAGATTTCCTTCAGGTTGTACACGTCGGGCGCTTGGCCTTCGTATTCATCCACAAACTCATCCAGTGCGATCTCAACATGCTCTTTGCATACTACGTACACGGATTCCACCTCGGTTTCACCTCGTTAGCTTGTCTCTTATACTAGCAGTCTCCCCCGCTTTTGTCCAAAAAACAACAGGCAGACCTCAAACGAGGCCTGCCTGTTTTTTCTAACCCTGCATTCCTTACTTCACGTCGCCTTGCTTGCCGAGGGTCATCTCAATCGTCTTTTGCTCTTTCCCACGGTAGAACTCGACTTTGATCTTGTCGCCCGGCTGCTTTTTATATAGCGCCTTGCGCAGTGCGATCTGGTCGTCCACCTGCGTGTCGTCGATCTTGGTGATGACGTCGCCTTGCTCAAAGCCCGCTTTTTTCGCGTAGTCCGAGACTTGGTACAGCACAACCCCGGTATCGACCGGCGCTTCCGGACGTTGCTTCGCCGGGAGGTCTGCCAAGTTCACCGGCGTGATCCCCATCACCGGACGATCGATCTTGCCTTTGTCGATCAGCTGTTGCACGATCGGCTGCGCTTCGGTGATCGGGATCGAGAAGCCGATGCCCTCAACACCCGAAGTCGCGATCTTCGCGGAGTTGATCCCCACAACTTCACCGTTGATGTTCACCAACGCACCGCCCGAGTTCCCCGGGTTGATCGCGGCGTCGGTCTGGATGACGTTCATCGAGTACACTTCTTGACCCGATTGTTCATCCGTCACCGGCAGTTCGCGGTTCAGCGCCGAGATGACGCCCACCGTAACCGTCTGTGCAAACTTCGCGCCGAGCGGGTTCCCGATGGCAATCGCCGGTTCGCCGATGCTCAGGGAGTCGGAGTTGCCAAGCGTCGCCGGCGTGATGTCCTTCACGTCGTTCTCATCGACCTTCAGCACTGCGAGGTCGGTGTAGAAGTCGGACCCGAGAACTTTTGCTTTGATATGCTTACCGTCCGGAAGCGAGACTTCGACATCGTCTGCGCCGTCCACGACGTGGTTGTTCGTGATGATGTAGCCTTTTTTGTCAAACAGGACGCCCGAACCGGTGCCGACTTCGTCTTCGTTGGTCTTGGTGCGGCCGAAGAAGTCTTTTTGCTTCTGCATGTTCGAGACGCCGACAATCGCCGGTTTGACTTTATTGACCGCTTCGGTGATGCCCGTGTTGACGTTGACGCTCATGTTGGTGGCGTTGCCAATCGCGGTGCTGCCCGCCGTGGTTGCTTTTTGATTGGAGATGGAGCTGTTGCCGTTCACTTGGATCATGTTCGCGTTGATGAGCTTCGGAACCATTACCAAGGTCGTGCCGGAACCGATGACCGCAGACACGAGTGCCACGGCGATCCAACTCGTCATGTTCCCGCCGCTTTTCTTCGCCGGTTTGTTGTTTTCAAAATCGTCGTAGTATCCCATATTGAAGAACCTCCCATTTGTAGGTTTTCTCTTTCACCAGTATCGGTTGTTGATCTTATTATACAAACCTGTTTGGTTTCTTCTCAAGGGCTCAACTTTCCAGTTCACAATTCGTTCAAGGGGAAGTTTGAATTATCTCCACAGTTTTCTAATGAATTTCTAAGAGAAGGTATAGATTGCCACGTATTGGATCAGACTATCCACTAGGCACGAACGAAACAAGTTCGGAAGTGGAGGGATTCGCTCATGAACCGACTGACAGGCTTTGGCGAGGTCGATCTCATCGCACAACTCGCGGATTTGAAGGAAGTGGATTACAAAAACACTCTCGTTCTCACCGCGGTGGTGGAACTTCTGGTGGAAAAGGGCATCCTGACCCGCCAAGAGGTCATCCAAAAAGCCCGTCAGTTGGATACGGATCTCTCCCTGGATTTGGATCGCTCGCTGTATGCCAACTAAGCTGTGAGCCAGCTTGCTTTTGTCTCCCCCTTCTCTATATTGAAAGCCCACCTCGTTCGGTTGAGGTGGGCCTTTTTTTGCGTATTCAAAAAAAATCTACAGCCGTTTGATCGACTTGAGCGGGGTCGGCTTGTCTCGATACGTATCGTGCAAGACAACATCCTGTCCCACCGCAATCCCGTTCTCCATCAGAATCCCGCGCACGGTGATCTCCGCAATCTCCGGCATGTTGTTGTCCGGACTCAGATGCGCGAGGTACACATCCCCCGAATTCCCCGACAGCACGTCCGTCAGCGCATCCCCCGCCGTCTCGTTGGAGAGATGGCCTTTGTCCCCGAGGATGCGCTTCTTGACGGTCCACGGGTGCGGTCCGACGCGCAACATCTCCACATCGTGATTCGATTCAAAAATGAACGCATCCGCCCCGACGATCGCATCTCGAACCCGCGTGCTCACATACCCGAGGTCTGTCGCCAAGGCCAATTTCGTCTCCCCTTGGTAAAAACAAAACCCCACCGGTTCGCGCGCATCGTGCGAGATCGGAAACGGCTCAATCCGCAGGTCCCCAAACTGCAAGGAATCCCCCACGGAAAAAACATGCTGCTTCGCAACCTCTATATCGCCCACATACTTCTCCATGCCCTCCCACGTACCCGCCGTCGCGTGGACGTTGAGGTTCTGCTTGCGCGACATGACGCCGACGCCTCGCACGTGGTCGGAATGCTCGTGAGTGACGAGCAGAGCTTCTATTTTATTCACATCGGCGCCGATCTCGGTCAGCGAGTTGGTAATCTGCTTGCCGCTGACGCCTGCGTCGATCAACACGGCGGTCTCGTCTGTCTCGACGTAGATCGCATTCCCCGTACTGCCGCTTGCCAAAACGCTAAAGCGTATCAAGGGCTGTACCTCCCTCTATGAAGCACGAATCTAAGGTGTTCCTTTTTCAATCTGCCCGGTGAAGGCGTTGACGTAGTAGACTTTCTGGTCGGTGACGATTCGCCACATCGGCCAGAGGTACCACACGTCTGCGTCGTCATAGTTCGGGCTGTAATAGCCGAGCTTGATGTCTCGGATCGCAACCGGCGTGTTGACGCTCGCCAACTCACTCGGATCGAGAGAATCGGCCACCGCCCGCACGGCGGAGATCGCCGACAGCACCCGCTGCCCGCTCTCTTGCTCGTCCCCGACTTCCAACGCTTTCTGATTATAGCTCACGATCTCCGAATTTTGAAGATGAACTTCCAGCAGCGCCGAGAAGATCGGATACTTCTGGTAACTCTGCAGATAGCGAACCATGGAGTGATCGCGGTTGATCAAGTCTTCGCGATACAATTCTTGGTGCCAGACGGTCTTGTCGATTTTCGCCATGACGACCGTCCCGAGTTTGTTCATCGCCGCCTCGCCATCCACATGACGGGTCGGCAGATATCGCATCGTAAAATACCCGTTCCCCGTCACCCCGAACTCGCCGACACGGGTCTGGAACTTCATCGTGCCCTTGCTTTTGTCATCCTCAATGACATGCGCCTCATGAAACGTCGACTCGGCGATGTCCATCAAGAGTTCCTTGGGATGATTCGCTTGCAAAAAATGCATCACCGGCGTTTCCTTGGGCACGTCCGTCTGCAAGACCAATTTGCGCTCGGTCAGCACGTCCTTGAGCTCTTGCAACTGCGAAGTAAACGACTGCACATACTCCGCCGCTTCCTTCTGCGCGTTGTAAAACTGGTAGCCCAGCAACAAATCGAGAAACAGGAACGTCACGATGAAGTAGGTTTTCGCTTTACTCCAATCCAAGCAACATCCCCTCCTCACTGCGCAGTCGTTCCCCCGTCACGGCGTCGTACATCCCCATGCGGGCGTCGGGCGTCTGTTCCACGACCCAGACAGGCCGCAGCGCCGCAATTCCGTCTCGCGGTGCTCGTTGCAAGTACGCCAGATACACGTTGGTGATGCGATTGCGATCCAACCAGACGCTTCCTTCAATGATCTTGAGCAACTCCGGTCCGGAGATGATCTGGACCACTTTGTCCGAGTAAGCTTTCACGAAGCTGTACTCCGAACGCGACATCTGGGCGACGTCATTGCGGTACAGACTGAGTCCGACGGTCGTGAGGTCCCCGAGCACCGGCAGTCCGTTTTGGTACAGACGAAACTCGAAGTCGTGGACGCTGTTCGTGTCCGAGTGCCCCGTCGAAGTCTCCACTTCGTGCAAGAACACATTGCCCGAAAAACCGCCGTGCTCGTTGGCGAAGTTCAACGCCCGCACTTCTTCGTACTCGCCGTCCGGCTTGCGAACCGACGTGCGGTCGACGGCGAGGTTGCGGTACTCGATGATCTTGTCCAACGCCCCGACGCGCACCGAACGGTTGCCGTCGGTCACGATCTGCGAACCGTCCTTCTCCAACACGCGGGACGTCAACGAATTGTCGAGGAAAAAGGAATCCACCAACCTCTGGTTGTGGGTTTCTATATTCAATTCAATCGCGTAATTCTGCAACGGAATGCGGTTGAGCGGCAGGTAAAAGTTCTTGTTCAAACTCTGGCCGAACATGCCGTACTCCGGCAACTTTTTACCGGCTTCCATCAACGCCGCCAAGCGGTCCTTGGGCACTTCGACGCGCGCGAGATACATCCTGGCGTCTCCTCCCCCGTAGATCAACGCTCGGAAGTCGTTCTCCTCCGGCATGCGGAACAGGTAGAGCGATCGAATCTGCATCTGCGGGTCGATTTGCGTGTTGAACTTGATCATTCCGTTGTCAGCCAAAGACTGCGCCGGCATGTAGGAATCGAAGTTGAACTGCAATCCCGGAATCTCGTCCACGATCTTGCGCCACTCCGTTTCTCCATAGTCGTTGGTCAACTGCGTATCGAGAAACGTGGACTTCTGCAACAACGTCATCGCATTTTCATAGTCCGGGAGATCCGGAACCAAAACGGTGTGTTTCTGCTCCCCCAGATGCAACACGATCTCACGCGGAGAAGCCACCGATTGAAACGTGCGGTAAAAGCTCGGGTCGCTCACTCCGATGTTGCTGGCATATTGCGGTTCATTGATCGACTCGTACTGCGGAGCAATGCTCCAAATGCCAAGAGACAGCAACAGCGAAATGAGGACGAGCGCGGTGAGGACGACGTTTTTTAACCGTTCTCTCAAGCTCCACTCCCTCCCGTCCCAACGGGCAAGGTGAAGGAAACCGCCGTTCCCTTGCCTTCTTCACTGTCGATTTGAATCTGGCCGCCATGCACTTCGACGATCTGTCGAGCGATGGACAAGCCAAGACCCGTGCCGCCCGCCGCACGAGAGCGCGCTTTGTCGACACGGTAAAAACGATTGAAGATCTGCGGCAGGTCGTGTTTGGGAATCCCGATCCCGTTGTCCACGACTTGCACGAGGATAAACTTGCCGCTCGGGCGGTACGCAATGACGCGGATTCGCCCCCCGTCCGGCGTGTACTTGATCGCGTTGGAGATCAAGTTGTCAAACACTTGATCGAGCTTGTCGGCATCGACGTTGACGTTCAAATTGCTCGGCACTTCAAACGCCAACGACACTTCGCGACGCTGCAATTGCATCGCGAATCGGAAGCAGGCGTTCTGCACCAACTCCCGCAAGTTGTGCGGGTCGAACTTCCACGATTCACGACCGGAGTCCAGTCGCGAGAGTTGCAGCAAGTCGGACACCATGCGCACCATGCGGTCGGTCTCCGTATGAATGACCGACAGAAACTTGCGGGCATGGCTCGGAGAATCGACCGCGCCGTCCTCAAGGGCCTCGATGTAACTTTTGATCGTGGTCAGCGGCGTGCGAATTTCATGCGAGACGTTCGCGACAAAGTCACGGCGGGCACGGTCTTCCTGTTCCTGCTCGGTGACGTCGCGCAAGACGATGACGGCTCCGCGCTCTTCGTTCGAGGAGCGGAACGACGCCGCATACGCATGCAAGATGCGGCCGGACGGGTTGCCCAGCGTAAATTCGTGCTCGCCGTTCAAGAGGCTCGACGTGTCCGCTTCGTCACTGTCCGCGAGCACGATGACCGAGTTCATCGGCTTCTCCAGCAGTTGATCCGGGTCGTCCGCTCCGAGCAGTTTGGCGGCGGCGGCGTTGGCGAGCAAGATACGCCCGTCTGAACCGATCGCAACCACGCCGTCCGACATATGTTCGAGAATCGCTTCGAGTTTGTCTTTTTCCTGCGCGTTTTCGTTGAGAGCTTCGCGCAGTCTTCGAGACAACGTATTGAACATCTCGCCCAGTTGCCCGATCTCGTCTTCGCTTTTCACGGACACTTCTTGGTCGAAATCACCGCGGGCCATCGCGCCCGCTTTTTTCGTGATCTCGACAATCGGGTTGGTAATCGTGCGCGAGAGCAAGATGACCAGCAGACCTGTGAGCAGCACCGCAAGCCCCGTCCCGGTGTAAAAAATCACCGTGATGTCGTGAATCGTCTGGTACACCGACGAAAGCGGCGCGATGCAATAGACGACGCCGAGCGTTTGCGAGGCTTTTTTGACAGGCACGGAGAGGTAGAGATAGCGTTGGTTGTTCGTCGGGTCGACTTTGATCGCTTCGACTCGTGTGCCGAGCAGGGCGCGGGTGACTTCGGTCTGGAGGTTTTTTTGCCCGATGAACGTTTTGTTGCCGGACGTCGCGAGGAGGATGGAGTTGGCGTTGATGATGTTGATCTCCGCTCCGGCGACGTTGGCGAACGAATCGGCGAGGTAGTCGAGATCGGTCGTGGAGTCGTGGTGGTCGCCGTTGTCGCTCAAGTAACGCGGCAGAACGTCCGACAGCACCATGACCTGCCCGCTGACTTTGTCTTGAAACGAGTTCAGAAAATGCTCGTTGACGCGCTGGATGAAGTAAAAGCCGATTACTTGGATCGCCACCAAAATGACGAGCAAGTACATCATCACCAGCTTCCATTGGATGCTACGAAGCAACCGCGCCTACCTCCTCAGCGTATAGCCCACGCCGCGGCGTGTCAGGATGTATTCCGGGTTGGAAGGGTCGTCCTCGATTTTCTCGCGCAGGCGGCGGATCGTGACGTCGACGGTGCGGACGTCTCCGAAATAATCGTAGCCCCAGACTTCTTGCAAAAGCTGTTCGCGGGTGAGGACGGTGCCTCGGTGTTTGATGAGATGGACGAGCAGTTCGAACTCGCGGTGCGTGAGGTCGAGGTTGACGTCCTTTTTTCGAACTTCGTACGTGCCGGTGTCGATGATGAGATCACCGACGGTCCACTTCGGTTTTTGTTCACTGCGGACGGTGTCCGGTTGTTGGCGGCGCAAGTTGGCTTTGACGCGGGCCATCAGCTCGCGGTTGGAGAACGGTTTGGTCACATAGTCGTCCGCCCCGATCTCAAGCCCCAGCACTTTGTCAATCTCGGTGTCCCGTGCGGTGAGCATGATGATCGGGACGGTGGAGAACGTGCGAATTTCTTGGCAGACGGCGAAACCGTCTTTTTTCGGGAGCATGATGTCGAGCAGGATCAGGTCGGGCTGTTCGGCAGACGCGCGGTCCACCGCTTCTTGACCGTCGTGAGCGAGCACGACGTCGTAGCCCTCTTTTTCCAGCGAAAATTTCAAAATATCTGCAATCGGAAGCTCGTCGTCGACGACGAGGATTTTGTAGTCCATGTTTGGGGTCACCTCCAATCTCCATTGTAGCATATTGGGTCTTCTTCTTCGGGATGAGTTGCAGTAGGATAAAGGTATCGAAAACGATTTCGGTCGCATGGAAAAAGGAGGCTTCGTTCGTGGAGCGGGAATCGCGGTTGTATCTGCTCATGATGGCGCTGTTCACGTTTGGGCAGGCGATGTCAGGGCTTTTTATCAACGTCTTCATCTGGAAGTTGCACTCCTCGTTCACATTGCTTGCCGTATATAGCATGATCTACTCGCTGGTCGTCGTCTTGAGTTTCCCGCTTTGTGCGGGGTTGGCGCGGCGGACGTCTCCGATGGCGAGTTTGCGGCTCGGGATTCTGTGCTTTATCTTGACCTATGCGTTGATGCTTTGGTTGAAAGAAGCGTCCGGGGACTTCATCTGGTTGATCGGGTTTGGGATCGGGATGGGGTCGAGCTTTTTTGCAATTGGGATGCATATGCAGGCGTTGGACAGTACGAAGGACGCGGGACGGGATCGTTTTTTGTATCTCGGGAATTTGTTGAATTCCATCGCGGGGATTGCGGCGCCGTTGGTTTCAGGGTTCTTGATCGACCGGTTTGACGGGATGACGGGGTACTACTTCGTGTTCTCGGTGACGCTGGTCTGGTATCTGCTGGCGGTCGCCGTCTCGATGAAGATCAAGGGCAAGTTCGTGGCGAAGCAATCCCAATTGCTCAACGTCTGGAAAAACCCCACGCGCGAGTGGCGCGGCATGTACTGGATCACGATCGGCTCCGGTTTTGTGGAGGGTGTGTACGGGACGTTCCTCATCACGATGATGGGGTATGCGATTGTAAAAAACGAACTGTCGCTCGGCGGAATCGCGACGTTCGCAGCGGTCGTTTCCATGTTGACGTCGTTTGTGCTGTCGAAAGTCTCAAAACCGGAGTATCGGTTGCGAATTTATGTGATCGGGGCACTGCTGGTCTGCGTCTCTTCGATTTGGCTGAGTGCGCAGATGGTGTTCATGGCGTTGGTGTTCTATACGATTCTCTCCAACGTGGGCATGAACTTGATCTCGACGTCGTTCTACGCGTGGACGTATGCATCGTTTGAAAAAGACCCCGACTACGAAGCTCGCCGTCTCGATTATGTGGTGATTCGCGAGATACCGCTTGGAGTGGGCCGTTCGCTGGGTCTGCTGGTGTTCTTGGTCTTGCAGTATTATGTGCAAGGCAATGTGCTGGCGGTTAGTTTCGCGGTCTTCGGCTCCGTCTTTGTGTTGATGATTCCGCTGTTGCGCTCCATTTGGACGGAGAAGAAAAAAACGCCTAAACCCGCGCGGGTTTAGGCGTTTTTTTTCAGAGCTTGAAGGACTTGGGCGATGGTGGCGTGGTCGCCAGGGGTTTCGTCGATGTGCTTCCAGAGGACGTTGCCCTTGCGGTCGAACAGCCATGTGCCGCCCTGTTGGTAGATGTCGGAGGTCTTCATCGACTCGTTGACGACGGCGAGTTTGTCAGCTTCCTTGGGCTTGAAGTCTTTCATCTTGCCGGTGAGGAAGCCGATGCCCGCCATGCCGAGGAGTTTCCACTTGGGCATGACTTTGTGACCGAGCCCTTCGAACGCGTGCTGGTTCGGGTCGCCGAGGACTTGGAACGGGTACGGTCCGTACGCTTCGATGTACTTGCCGACCAGCGAGCCGGTGGCAGGTGTGATGGCGATGATTTGGACATGGTGAGAAGTGATCTCGTCGGCGGACTCACGCAACTGCGCGAGATAGTCTCTGCAAAGCGGTCAGCCAAGGTGACGGACGAAGGCGACGAGGGTGAGGTTCTCCTGTGCGATGACGTTTTGGAGAGTCACTTCGCGGCCTTCGACTTGCGTTTCGAGTGTGAAGTTCATGATGTTGGGCTCCTTTCGGTTGGTTTCGACCTCAGTCAGCTTGCATGGCGTGCATGCGTTTGAGCAGAGAATCGAACTCCCCCTTGAGACGGTGGAATTCGTCGAAGGTGAGGTTGCTTCTGCACATGAGTTGTTGCGGGACTTCGGACGCTTTTTGTTTGAGTTCGCGCCCTGCGTCGGTGGGACGGATGAGGACGACTCGTTCATCCGCCAGGGATCGCTCGCGAGTGACAAGTCCGTTTTGTTCGAGACGTTTGAGCAGCGGCGTGAGCGTGCCGGAATCGAGGTAGAGCCGTTCGCCCAGGTGTTTGACGGTGGCTTCGTTCTCCTCCCAGAGCACGAGCATCACGAGGTACTGCGGGTAGGTCAGACCGATGGCTTCGAGCAAGGGACGGTACAGGCGCGTCATCTCACGGGTGCAGGCGTAGAGCGCGAAACAGAGTTGGTTGTCGAGGATGAGATGCTCGTCAGACATATCGTGCCTCACTCTGCCAAAAGCTTCTCGATGTCGGCTGCGATTTTTGCCGGATCGGTGGTCGGGGCGTAGCGTTCGACGACACGGCCTTTTTTGTCAACGAGGAATTTGGTGAAGTTCCATTTGACGCCGGAAGTGAGGAAGCCCGGTGCGTTTTTGGTCAAATGGGCGAAGACGGGGTTGATGTTCGCGCCCTTGACGTCCGATTTCTCGAACAGCGGGAAACTGACGCCGAAGTTGATCTGGCAGAACTCCTCGATCTCGCCTGCGTTGCCCGGTTCTTGGCCTGCGAATTGGTTCGACGGGAAGCCGAGGACGGTGAAGCCTTGGGATTGGTATTGGTCGTAGAGCGCTTGCAGACCTTTGTATTGCGGGGTGAAACCGCACTTGCTGGCGGTGTTGACGATGAGCAGAACTTGGCCTTCGTAGTCGCGGAGCGATTGGGCTTGACCGTTGATTCGGTTTGCGGACAGGTCGTAGAGATTGGACATGGGGAAGCCTCCCTTTGATTGGTTTTATACAATTTGATTGCGCACAATGTAATTGGTTGTATCTTAGCATGCCCGATCTCGTGCAGAATGTGAGCAGGCGCACAGAATGCAAAATGTTACCGCGTGTCCTCTCCCCTGCTCTCGTGCAAACTAGCTCATGAAAGGGAGGGATTGCTCATGAACCAACCTCAGGAACAAGCGATTCTCGCCTACTTCAGTTCCCCGGACGAGGCACAGATTGCCGCCGAACGGGTGCAGCATGAGTTGGACATCGACGATGTGCAGGTTGACCGTTTTTCGATGGTGCCGGGTGAAGGGATGAGCGGGTTGGAAAACCCGATCCAAGCGGACTTCGGCTCACACGGGGAGTTGGTGGAGGGCGGAGACGGGATTGATCGCAATACCGGGGTCGCGCTCGGGGCAGACCCTGCTGTTTCGGGGATGTCGGACGGGTACGATGATCGGGAAGGTCTGCGCACGTCCGGTCGCAACTACCTCGTGACCGTCGTGGCTCCGATTGCCAAGCTCGATGAGGCGCTGAACATCATCAACGAATGCGGCGGCATGCACTGATCTCTCTCTTCACGTTTGGAAAAAAAGCCGGCTCCCAGTGAGGGGCCGGCTTTTTTTGCGGGGGATGGTTTTAGGGTTGCAAGATCTTTGTTGAGCATGGCTAGCTTTTTGGTTGAACTGGCTGGCTACTGTTGGGTTTGGGTGGACGGTTGCTGGGTTTGAGATTGGCCTTGCTGGCCGTTCGGTGCGCCGTGACCGCCACGCTGGCCGTGGTCACCACCGAAGCCGCCTTTGCCACCCTTGCCACCCTTGCCGCCGAAACCGCCTTTGCCTTCCACTTGGTCGGTTGCGTGTTGCACGCTGTCGGTTTTCATTTGCGCGGCTTGCTCTGCCGTCAGTTTGCCGTCTTTCACATCTTGGTCGAGGTGGGCTGCATCTTGCTTGACGAGCAGGTCGATGACCGCTTGCTTCTCTACCCCTTGCGCGCTTGCGATGTCGGCGAGCGACTTCCCTGCTTTGAGTTGCGTGGTGAGCTCGTCTGCGGAGAGTTTCAGCAGAGTTTGCAGGTCGGTGTTGTTTTCGAGACGGAAGCCGGGACCGCCCGGACCTTCATGACCATCACGATCTCCTCCCGGTCCGCCGAATCCGCCCTTGCCATCCACTTCGTCGGTTGCGTGTTGCACGCTGTTCGCTTTGCATTGGGTCGCTTGGTCTGCGGTCAGCTTGCCGTCTTTCACATCTTGGTCGATATGAGCGGCGTCTTGCTTAACGAGCAGGTCGATGACCGCTTGCTTGTCGACCCCTTGCGCGCTTGCGATGTCGGCGAGCGACTTGCCTGCTTTGAGTTGCGTGGTGAGCTCGTCTGCGGAGAGTTTCAGCAGAGTTTGCAGATCGGTGTTGTTTTCGAGATGGAAGCCCGGGCCGCCCGGGCCGCCGTGCCCCCCGCGTTTACCACCCGGGCCGCCGAATCCACCCTTGCCGTCTACTTGGTCGGTTGCGTGCTGCACGCTGTTGGCTTTCATTTGGGTCGCTTGGTCTGCGGTCAGCTTGCCGTCTTTTACATCTTGGTCGATGTGAGCGGCGTCTTGCTTGACGAGCAGGTCGATCACCGCTTGCTTGTCGACCCCTTGAGCGCTTGCGATGTCGGCGAGCGACTTCCCTGCTTTGAGTTGCGTGGTGAGCTCGTCTGCGGAGAGTTTCAGCAGAGTTTGAAGCTCGGTGTTGTTCTGGTTGAAGAATTCACCGTGCCCCTTGCCTTTTTGTTGTTGATCGTTCGTTGCGGTTTTGTTGGTCGTCGTGGACGTTGCTGCCATTGCGTACGTTGCGGTACCTCCGAGTGCGACTACCGTTGCCAATGCGACTGCATATTTCGTGAACTTTTTCAAAGTTTATCATCCTCTCTTATTGGGTGGCTCTTCCTTACAACCTCAGTATGCTTGGGTTTGATTTGAATTCGGTTTGAAACTCTTGGCAAAATTGTGAAGCCCCCTGAACGCAAAAAAAGCCGCCCCACGTACAGGGCGACTTTCTCTCTTCTTAGTACTTAGTACAGCTCCACAACCGGAATCGTCTGCTCACGGCCCGGACCGACCGAGAGGATGGCGAGTTGCACGCCGGTGACTTCTTCGAGCTTGCGGATGTAATTTTTCGCGTTCTCCGGCAGTTCGTCGTAAGAACGAACGCCCGAGATGTCTTCGCTCCAACCCGGCAGCGTTTCGTAGATCGGTTTGCACTGGCCGAGCACTTTCAGCGAAGTCGGGGTCTCACGCAGGGTTTCCCCGTTGTAGTCGTAGCCGACGCACACTTTCAGTTCTTCCAGGCCGGTGAGGATGTCGATACGGGTCAACGCCATGCCGTCCAGACCGGATACACGACGCGCGTGACGGACGACGAGAGCGTCGAACCAGCCGCAACGACGTGCGCGGCCGGTGGTGGTGCCGAATTCGCGACCTTGGTTGCGGATGAAATCACCGGTCTCATCGAGCAGTTCGGTCGGGAACGGGCCGTCGCCCACGCGGGTGGAGTACGCTTTGACTACGCCGACGACTTTGTCGATCTTGGTCGGGCCAACGCCGGAGCCGATGGTGACGCCGCCGGCAGCTGGGTTCGACGAAGTGACGTACGGGTAGGTCCCTTGGTCGATGTCGAGCATGGAAGCTTGAGCGCCTTCGAACAGGATGTCGGTGCCTTTGTCGATCTCTTCGTTCAAGACAACCGAAGTATCGGTGACATACGGGCGCAGAATCTCTGCATAGCCCATGTATTCGTTGAAGATCTCTTCATAGTCGAACGGTTCTGCGCCGTAGAGTTTCACGAGCAGGTCGTTTTTCAGCTTGAGGTTGCGCTTGAGTGCGAACGCAAACTCTTCGCTGTCGAGCAGGTCGACCATACGGATGCCGATACGTGCGGCTTTGTCCATGTAGGCCGGGCCGATGCCCTTTTTCGTGGTGCCGATTTTCGCGTCGCCCTTGCTCTCCTCTTCCAACTCATCCAACTTGAGATGGTACGGGAGGACGAGATGCGCGCGGTCGGATATACGAAGACCGTGGGTCGAGACGCCTTTGTCCTTCAAGTAGTTCAGTTCGCTGACGAGGGCTTTCGGGTTCACCACCATGCCGTTACCGACAACGCAGATCTTCTCCGGGTAGAAAATCCCGGACGGGATCAAGTGCAGTTTGTACTCAATGCCTTCGATCCAGATCGTGTGCCCTGCATTGTTGCCACCTTGGTAACGCGCAACAACACCAGCTTTCTCCGCCAGATAGTCCGTGATTTTACCTTTGCCTTCGTCGCCCCATTGGGTGCCGACAACAACAACAGTTGCCATACGACAACACCTCCAAAAAATATCGTACCCGACCTGCGTCGGGCTTACTCGTGAAGAAAACATATTGAGTGTAGCAAGGATTCCAGAGGATGTCAATGAAAAAAGCGAACGTATCCGACCCATTTAATGATCAATGTTCGTGTTTAAGAAAATGATTCTTTCGACCCATGCCTAGAGTCACTTACATGTGCGATGATTTAATGTAAGGGGAATGACGATTTAATTAAGGTTATATAAAGGTAGGGTGAGGACATGAGGAACACCTCGTTTCTGACAGCGGTCGTCACGGCAGCGCCGGTCTATCTCGATCTGCGTGCCTCTTTGAAAAAAGCAATCGGCCTGATTGCCGAAGCCGCGGAAAACGGTGCGAAGTTGATCGTGTTTGGGGAATCCTGGTTGCCGGGCTACCCGTATTGGGTGTGGCTGCGTTCGCAACCGGATCAAGTGGAATTGACGCTGCGTATGTACTATGACAGCTTGACTCTCGACAGTGAGGAGACCCAAGAACTCTGCCAAGCGGCTCGTGAACACAACGTTCATGTGGTGATGGGGATTACCGAGCGCGAAGGTGAGAAGCTGTACAGTTCCTTGCTGTTTGTCGATAACGAAGGCAACATCCCGCTCGTACACCGCAAAGTGCGGTTGACGGGGCCGGAGCGCATGATTTGGGAGCCGGGTACTCGTGACACGATGCAAGTCGTTCCGACGGAACTCAGCATCCTCGGCGGGCATCTGAGCTGGGAAGACACGATGCCGGGTCTTGCAGACCTCTTCGCGGCCAACGAAGAGCTGGAGCGAGAAGGCGAGCAAGTTCACATCACGGCGTATCCGGGCTTCACGCTGGGTCTGGACTACTCCTTGGGCCAAGGAGCCAACGCTGCGCTGGCACAGGCGTATGCGCTTCGTACGCAAGCGTTTGTCATCGCCGCTGCGACGACGGTGTCGCCGGAGATTGCGCATTTGGTTTGCCGCACAGACCGGGATCGTGAGTTGTTCACGGCGGGCGGCGGGTATGCACAGGTGTTTGAACCGAACGGGGCTCCGTTGATTTTTGAAGACACGACGGAGGGCGGGCTGTTCTACGCCGTCATCAACCCGAAGTTGATCCGTTATGCGAATATGATCTGGGACCCGACGGTCTCGGAGTAACAGAGTAAAAGAAAACCGGCTTCCCAATGGGAGGCCGGTTTTTTAGTTACTGCATCAAGTCGTCCGGGAACGTCCAGAGGACGTGCGGGTTGTCCACGATGGAGGAGTAGTCGCCGAGACGGGCTTTGTAGTTCTCCCAGTCGGGGCGGTCTGCCTCATGGTAGTAGTTGTTGAGATCAAGGACGGGCGGGCCGAACCACCACGGTTTGAGGACGAGGTAGGCAGAAGTGCCGTGGTTGTACGCGGGCACATTCTCACGGACGATGTCCGGCACGTGGTGGACGTAGCCGATCTTGCCCCATGCGAGAACGAACAACATCGCCAGAATCGTCCCGATCCAAAGCAACACCCTCTGCCACGTCTTGAAAAAAGGCTGCAGCTCGCCGTCGGCGTCTTCCGCCTGCTCCTCAACAACCGGAGGAACAACCTGCGACGATGCAGGGTCAAGCGTGGGCACCATCGCCGCCGAAGTGGCGGTGGCTTCCTCGCGGGCTTGTTGGATTTCTTGGAGAGCGGCGGATTGTTGCTGCTCTTTTTTTGCTGCTCGGGTAGTTTTCTTCCGATTGTGCTTGGCCTTGCGACTGGGGAGGGTCATGCCTTCGTGCCAGTCGGGGTTGTCCCAGTTCCGGTCACTCATGCTCCTGGCGCCCTTTCCAGCGATACGAATTTGTTGAAGTTTTTCAAGAACACCAATTCAACCGTCCCCGTAGGACCGGAACGCTGCTTGGCGATGATAAATTCAACGATGTTCTTGCGCTCCGATTCCGGGTTGTAGTAATCGTCGCGATACAGAAAGGAAACAATATCGGCATCCTGCTCGATCGACCCGGACTCACGCAAGTCGGACATCATCGGACGCTTGTCCTGACGTTGCTCGACAGAACGCGAGAGCTGCGACAACGCGATGACCGTCACGTCCAATTCACGGGCGATCAACTTCAGCGTCCGCGAAATTTCCGAGACTTCCTGCTGACGGTTGTCCGTACGACCGTTCCCTGAAATCAACTGCAAGTAGTCGATCAGCACCAGCCCGATCCCATGCTCCGCTTTCAAACGGCGGCACTTCGCCCGGATGTCATGCACCGTAATCCCCGGCGTGTCGTCGATAAAAATCGGCGTCTCCGAAAGCGAGCCGACCGCCATCGTCAACTTCGGCCAGTCGTCCTCGTCCAACATCCCGGAACGCATCCGCCCCGCGTCGATGTTGGCCTCGGCGCACAAGATACGCTGCACCAACTGCTCCTTGCCCATCTCAAGCGAAAAAATCGCGACCGTCTGCCCCGCTCGTGCCGCGACGTTCGTCGCCAAGTTCAGGGCAAATGCGGTCTTCCCGACCGCCGGACGGGCCGCGAGGATGATCAAGTCGGAGCGGTTGAATCCGTTCGTCATCTTGTCCAAATCCGGGTAGCCGGACGAAATTCCGGAGACCCCGCCTCGGTTGTTATAGAGAAACTCGATGCGCTCAAACGTATCGAGCAGAACGTCTTTGATCTGCGTGAAGCCTTTGTTGAAACTCCCGGCTTGGGAGATCTCCATGATCTTTTTTTCCGCGTCGCTGATCATTTCGTTGACATCGCCGCCGGCGTATCCGGTGGAGGCGATCTTGGTCGCCGTGTTGATCAGTCGGCGCAGAACCGACTTTTCCTTCACAATCGACGCGTAGTGGTCGACGTTGGCCGCTGTCGGAACGCTGTTCGCCAAATTGGCGAGGTACGCGACCCCGCCAATTTCTTCAATCTGTCCGTTGTCTGCAAGCGTCTTCGATATGGTGACAACATCCACCGGCTCGCCCGACTCGGCGAGCAGAAGAATCGCTTCGTAGATCAGCTGGTGGGACTTGCGATAGAAGTCCGGCACCTGCAACATCTCTTGCACGGTGACGATTGCGTCCGCTTCAAGCATGACAGCGCCAAGCACCGCCTGCTCCGCCTCGATATGCTGGGGAGGAACCCGTTCCAGTAATTCTTCTTGCATTCCCATTCCTCCTAGCTCTCTCAGGCTTTAGCTCGCAATGATCGTTTGGTTTTGCTCAGCGAAGACGAGTTCCAACACCTCGTCGATCGTTTGTACACAGTGTACATTGACGTCGCCCGTCTCCGTCGGCACGTCACGACGGTTGTCGTACGGCACCAAGACTTGGGTGACACCGGCTTGACGAGCACCGAATATTTTTTCGAACACCCCGCCGACCGGTTTCACTTTGCCTTGGATGGAGACTTCCCCCGTGATCGCAAGGTTCTGCGGAATCGGTTTCTCCGTCAAGGCCGAGTAGATCGCCATCGTGATCGCCACACCGGCAGACGGCCCGTCGATGCGGCCCCCGCCGACGACGTTGACGTGGATGTCGTAGTCTTGCAAATCCTTGCCCGTGATGCGGCGCAAAACGGCTGCGGCGTTGAACACAGAGTCCTTCGCCATCGAGCCTGCCGTGTCGTTAAAACGCATCCGGCCCTTGCCCGCTTCCACCGCAGGATAAGCAACCGCCTCAATTTCCAAGACAGAGCCCAAGAACCCGGCAACGCCCAGTCCGTAGATCTTGCCGATCTCAGACTGCACCGTCTCACGGTCCTTCACGAAAGGCACCATGCGGTTCATGCGCAGAACTTCGTCGATGTCGTGTTGGGAAATCGACACAGCCTCTTCCGCCGTAGCCCCTGCACGATACACCGCGAGTCCGTGCGCGTCTGCCAGCAAGTTGACCGCCTTACGACCTTCGATCGTATAACGAGCAATCGTCTGAGCCACTTCTGCTTCGAGACTTACTTCCAGACGATCTGCCGCTTCCATGACGATCGTCTCGACTTGGTCCGGCACCAACGGCTCGAAAAAGATCTCCGCACAGCGCGAACGAAGCGCCGGATTGATCTCCGACGGATCGCGAGTCGTCGCCCCGATCAGCACGAAGTCTGCCGGTGCGCCCTCTTCGAACAATTTCTTGATATACTTCGGCACGTTGACATCATCCGGGTCATAGTACGGCGAATCGAACGACACGCGCTTGTCTTCCAACACTTTCAAGAGCTTGTTCTGCAACATGGCATCGAGTTCTCCGATTTCGTCGATGAACAAAATTCCGCCATGCGCATCGGTCACGAGGCCCGGCTTCGGTTCAGGAACGGCCGTGTCTGCAAAGTCGCGGCGTGCCCCTTGGTAGATCGGGTCGTGAACAGAGCCCAGCAACGGGTTCGTGATGTCCCGCGGGTCCCAACGCAGCGTCGTACCGTCCACTTCTACGAACGGCGCATTCGCCAAAAACGGGGTCGAAGCCAGACGAGCCGCTTCTTGCAACGCAATGCGCGCCGCGGTCGTCTTGCCGACGCCCGGCGGTCCGTAGATCAAGATGTGTTGCGGGAACGGACTTGCCAATTTGGAAAGCAACGCGCGTTTCGCCTGCTCTTGGCCGACGATCTGCTCCATCGCTTGCGGGCGAACCGCTTCGAACATCGACTTGGAGAGTTTGACCGTTTCGAGCTTTTCGAGACGTGCGTACTTTTTCAACGTCTGCGCGTTCTCGGGGCCCGATTGTTCCTTGACAAGTTGCGTGCGAATTTCCTTGATGTACTCCTCATGCTTCTCCTGCATGCGGTCGGTGACACGGCGCTCGATGTCTTCCTCCACGCTTTTGCGGGCGAGGAAGTCGGCGAGCGCCTCTTCGACTTCATTCAAGATCTCCGGGATGCGCTCCGGCGTCGGGCGCTCCTCCAGTCCGGGGTTCTCAAAGACAATTCGTTGCAACGCAAGCACTCGATCATCGAGGCTCGACGAACGCATCAAGCCAAGAGCATCGAGTTTGCCCGCACGCAAAACCAATTTGTCCGGTCCATAGACACTGCTCAGAACCCCAAACAGAGCGGTTACCTGACGACGGACCGCCTCTTCGTTCTCCAACTTTTCATGAAGTTTACTGCCGGGAATTCGATTGAGTTTCGTAAGCAGTTTTTTGATCATAGATGTTTTACTCCGCAACTACCTGTACGCGCAATTCAGCGGTCACTTCCGGGTGCAATTTCACGGTCACCACAGTGGTGCCAAGCGACTTGATGGCGTCGTCCAGGAGAATTTTTCGTTTGTCGAGATTGATTTTCTTTTGGTCTTTCAGCGCGTCCGCAATTTGCTTGGACGAAACGGCGCCAAAGACGCGACCGCCTTCACCGGACTTGGTCTTGATGGTGATCGACAGTTCCTTAAATTGCTCCGCCAATTCCTTCGCTTCTGCGAGCACTTGCGCGGCACGGCGTGCTTCGCCGTCCTTGGCGATTTTCTGTTTGTTGAGATTGTCGGCGGTCGCTTCGACGGCCAGACCTTTACTAAAAAGGAAGTTGTGCGCGTATCCCGTGGACACTTCCTTGGTTTCACCTTTTTTACCTTGGCCTTTTACATCTTGCAGAAAGATAACTTTCATCTGACATGCCCTCCATTTCCTCGTCGCGGGTCATGAACAGGATCTCGTGAACGAGAGTCTTCTGCCTACTAGAATAACAGAAAGTAGCGACAGACTCTTCATGCATGTTATGGCAACCGCCACGCCCACGCTGTTCCCCCGCCAAAACCAACGTATTCATTCCATTGTACACTAGCCCGAACAGAAATTACATAATTCAGCGCTTGCGTTTGATATGTTCCTGCAACCCGCTGAGGTCGCCGTACCATTCCTCGACCTCGTGCCCCAACTCGATGCTGCGGTCCACTTTTTGCAACACCGACCGATCCAACTCCTGAAAATCAATCCCGACCCGTCGCGCCAAAATGTAGCTGAACACCACGATGTTGGACAAAAAATCGAGCAACACGCTCTCATTGCCTTTCAAAAAGCCGCGAAACAGCCCCGAGACATTCTCCAAGAGCTCCGTCTTGAGCCACTCAATCATGCGGATGTTCTTCGCAATGTCGACCTCGTTGCGTTGGAAGTTACGCATGGGAAACCTCCTTACCCCAAGCTATGATTTGTGACATGTTCTACATCAAATCGAAAAGTTCCTTCTGAAAAAGTATGACTCTAGATGCAGTCAACCCCTAGATAAATAGGACTTTAGCATTTATTATATTAATATCATCATCCTAGATCAGTTTTGTTGACATTCTCTATTTTGGAGGAGGACTTGCATGTGAATGAGGTCATTACAGCGATCTTGAACTCGGCGATCGAGGGCTCCGCTTCCGTTTTTCCCTTTCCCCTCGTCACCCAGAAACCGAGTCTGATCCAAAACAGCTTCCACATGTCCGCGACCGCAGTCTTGATCGGGGTGACCGGCGATTTGAGAGGGCGTTTCCTCTTGGTTGCGGAGGATGGCGTTTTCAGCTCTGTAGCAGAAAGTATGTACGGCATGAGCCTCTCCGGGGAGATGTTAAGCTCCTTCGTCGGAGAGATCGGCAATATCGTAGCCGGGACGATGGCGACCAAGTTGTCGTTGCGCAAATTCCGCGTGGACATCACGCCCCCGACCGTACTCAGCGGCACGACGAACATTTCCGGTTTCAAGTCAGCCATTCAGGTTCCCTTGGAAGCCGGGGACAGAGGGCTGTTGACACTATTACTAATTTTCGAGGAGTAGTGTAGACTATGGCAAAAGTTATGGTTGTTGACGATGCAGCATTTATGAGAATGACGTTGAAAGCGATGCTCACCAACGGCGGACACGAAGTCGTCGGCGAAGCGGAGAACGGCCTGGTTGCCATCAAGAAATACCAAGAGCTTCAACCCGACATCGTGACGATGGACATCACGATGCCGGAGATGGACGGCATCGGGGCCGTGCGCGGGATCAAGCAATTCGACCCGGGTGCCAAGATCGTCATGTGCTCGGCGATGGGCCAGCAAGACATGGTCATCACGGCCATTCAAGCAGGAGCCCGCGATTTCGTCGTCAAACCGTTCAACGAAGAGCGCGTGTTGGCGTCGATTGCGAAAGTGCTCGGCTAGACTGTTTTTGGGATCGGAAAAAGAGGCCCGGACACTCAGGGAAGTGTCCGGGCCTTTTTTGCGTACATGAGGTTAGGCGTTGGTCGTGTGAAATGCCGCTTCGATCTCATGAGGTTCGTGGGCGTAGTTGTAGAGGCCGAGGAACGCTTGCGTCGCTTGCGGGTTCGCGGCGATGGCGCGGTTTTTCGCTTGCTCCTCCGGCGGGAATGCGACCGCTTTGGTGATCTGGCAGCACATTTGGAAGCGCACCATGAATTCAGATTCGATCTCCTGTTGGTAGGCGTTGGACATCTCTTCCCAGTTCGCCGCCCAATCTTCATAACGAGAGAGGACGTTGGCGAGAATTCGTGCGCCGAAAATGGCGTCGTGCATCCCCTGCCCCATCCCCGGGTCTTTGAAACAGATCGCGTCTCCGGTCAGCGCCCAGCCCTTGCCCATGCCTTGGTACCAGTGGTTGTCGAAGTCGAGGATGCCTTTGATCGGCTCGGCGAGCACGGCTTTTTCCAGACGTTCCGGGATGTTCGTCTCCCCCATGAAGTTCGTCATGTAGTCGCGCAAGGTCTTCTCCGGCTCCTTTTTGAAGAGCTGAATCAGGTCTTTGTCTGCGAGCGGGAAACAAGCGGCGACGATGTGATGACCATCCGACGTCGGGAAAATGTACGCACGCGGGATGCCGAGTTGGTAGATTTCCAAGTAGGAATGGGGATGCGCCGGGAGATTTGCGAAGTAGCCGTAGTAAGTTCCATAGTCGGTCGGCGTGGAGAATTTCAGTTGCGCTTCCACTTGTTTGCGAATGGTGGAGACACGGCCGTCCGCTCCGATGACGATCTTGGCACGAAATTCCTGAACATCGCCGTCTCGCAAATGACCGCGCACGCCGATGACGGTGCCGTTTTCTTCAAGGGTCTCCGTTACGCGGAAGCCTTCCAGCGCTGTGACCCCCTCCTGAGCGCGGGCATGGTCGAGCAGAATCTGATCGAAGTAGGTTCGGCGGAAGCAATAGCTGGCCGACTCGCCGTTGTAGAGCGGCATGTTGCCCTCGATCACGGCGTCGTCAAACTGGAACCGGCACCCGTTCACAACCGGAGTGTCCGTTTCCAAGAGCTTGTCGAGCACGCCCATGTCGCGCAGGGTATCGACGGTGTTGTTGAACAACGTGTGCGTCGAGAGGACATCGCTTGGGAAAAACGTACGGTCTACGAGCAACACGCGGTATCCGGCACGCGAAAGATAATAAGCCGCCGTCGACCCTGCACAACGGGCTCCGACGACAATGGCGTCAAATTGAGTTTGTGACATCCGTGATCTCCACCTTTTTCCGATATATGGGATTGGTAATTAAAGTAATTATAAGGTGAATTTTGGGTTTCGTCACGGATTGTTTTTGTGATTGAAGTTACGGTTGATTTCCAATTTTTGTGTTTCGTGAATTCTTTTTTAAAAAATTCATCTGGCGTCGTTCCAGAAGTTGACCGGCGGGGTGCTTCCGTAGATGCGCTCGAAGCTGTAGCCGTTGTCTTTGAGCCATTGAATGATGTTCGGCAGCGCGTCGGCTGTCGTTTTTTTGTCGTGCATGAGGATGACAGCTTCTTTTTTGCCGGGGACTTGGCGGGTGACTTCACCGTAGGTTTCTTGGGCGGTGCGGGTCGCGGACTTCGAGTCGTAGGAGTCAACGTTCCAGTCCCACATGTGGTAGCCGGCGTTGACGGTCGCATCTCGATAGTTCTGCGGCATCCACGGCTTGCTGCCGTACGGAACCCTCATGATCGCACTGCGCAGGCCGGTGACGTTGGTGAGGATCGTGTTGCAGTCTTCCATCTCGTTCACGACAGTCTGCGCAGAGCGGTAGATCTTGCTGGAATCGTGCGTCATCCCGTGCAAACCGACCGAGTAGCCGTCCTCCACCATGCGTTTGGCGAGGTCTTGGTGCGATTGAATCTGCGGGCCGAGGACGAAGAACGTCGCCGTGACACCTGCCGATTTCAACGTGTCGAGAATTCTGGCGGTGTATTCATTCGGACCGTCGTCAAACGTCAAGTAGACGACTTTGTCCGGCTTGGGAGGTTCGGGGACGGGTGGCGGTTGTGGGGGCTTGTGCTCTTCTTCCCATTTGGCTTTTTCTTGGTCGATGCGGTCTTGGTATATGGAGGCCAACTCTTCGTCGCTGCGTTTGGCGGTGCTGTCCTTGATTCGGGTGATCGGGCCGGATTCGAGGTAGGAGACGGTGTACCCGAGCCCCTCACTGAGCAGGCGGGTTGGTGCCATCAGGCGGTCGTTTTGGATGTAGAGCGGGACTTCGTGGTTGGTGCCGTCATCCGTTTTCACGACAGAATGAGGCGTGTCGAACGTGACGTGGCGGCCGTTTTTGTAAACTTGGGTGATGTTGGTGCCGGGTACCCATTGGAGGTTGGCGTGCATCGCCTCGGCGACGAAGCGAACCGGAGCGTACGTGACGCCATCATGAAGTTCCGGCTGTGCATCCGGGAACGTCAGAAGCTCGTCGTTCACGGCGATCCAGATCGGATCGGCACCTCCCTCGTTGATGACAGCGGCATGGACAGGCAAGATCGTGAGCAGCATGGCAAGTACGACGATGAATGGAATTCCCCATCTCCATCTCATGGTGTTTGTCTCCTCCCAAATCCTTAGTCTAGTACCCTATGTCTATGGGAGAAGCTAGGGAAAAATGACAGAAAAAAGAGCCTGCGAGTTTTCGGCAGGCTCTCTTTTAGCGCGGGAGAAGTTGGTGGAGCGTTGCGAGCGGGATTTGGTTGAGGAGGTGGTATTTTTCCTCGTACATGGCGCGGATGAGGGTGTGGAGGTCGTCTGGGGGGCCTTTGACGAAGAGTTTGAGGGGGACAGCGCAGGTTGTGGGATGAAGTGCGGGCTGGTAGTAGAGGATGTCGGGCACGAGCTGAAAGCCCTGTCGTTCAAAAAAGCGTCGACGACGCTCGTAGTCGGTGTCGTTCTCCGTTTCCAACACGAGGCCGTCGAGATGTGCGTGCCCGGCACGGGCTGCGTCTTGCTGGAGGAGGAGTTCCAGTTGATGGAGCAACTTCCCACCGAGTCCGTGGCTTCTGTAGCCCGGATGCACGGCGAGGTAGACGATGAATCCTCGGTTCGCCGTGCTCAAGTAGTTGGTGATGGTGAGCGCTACGACGCGATCTTGGTCGTCTGTGTCGAGACCGATGAGAAAGTGAAAGGCATTCGGTCGAATGGCTTCCGTGTGTTGCAAATGCATCCCCCGCAAGAGGATGTCGCGAGGCTCGCGGACGATCTCGTCAAACTCGGCTTCGTAGAGATCCAGAGCCGTTGAGAGATACGGGTCTGCGGGGGTGGTGAGTTCGTGCCATTTGAGATTCATGAGGGTTCCCTTTCTAAAAAGATAGTAAAAGTAGATGTTGCAGACTCTCTCCCTACATCTTACCAATACATCATCAATGATCCCAGCTCGTCACTAGTATGTGGAACTCAAACTTCTGCCATACCGCAATATGGTAAGATAGCCATAATGGATGTATGTCGTGAGGAGTTGAATCCGGTATGGACCATAGACCTACCACTTCGTGGCTTGCGGAGTTGGAGAAGACGGATTGGGATTCTCTTGGGGAAGAGGATTTGATTGATTTGTATCGCACGCTGAGCCTGCTGAAACGTAAAGTCGATGACGTTCTGGACGAGGCTACGGCTGCTTTGTCGGAGCGTTGGTGGAGGTCGATTCCCCCGGAGGAGGCTCGAACGATTCGGTTGTTGCTGAAAGGGGCTCGTTTGACTCCGGCTACGTTGCAAGGAATTCCGGAACTGTATCCTCTGCTGATGTTGCTCGATATTGCGGACCCGCAGGTGGTGCATTTGTGGGCGAAGTTGTCGCCCGAGGTGCGAGCGCAACGAATGGAGGACTTGCGGAGGGCGATGGCGTTGACGGAGGTTCGGAGGAATACGTCTGCGTGGGAAGATGAGAGCGAGTCGAGAGTATTGGCGTATGAAGTGCTCGGACTGACCGCCTCTGCGACGTGGGACGAGATTCGGAAGCGGTACCGCGAGTTGGTATCCCAACACCATCCCGACCGTGGTGGCGATCTAGGATTGTTTCGCGGAATTCAAAAGGCGTACAAACTGCTCGAAGCCCGGTTTCTCTAACACGCAATGTTTCACGTGGAACGTTTGAAAAAAAAAGCATGATCCATCGAGTGGATCGTGCTTTTTTCGTGTGGCATGTTTTTTTCGTGTAGCATGCCTTTTTGATGGGTGTGGTTTTATTTTTTGTTGCGGTTTTTTCGTGAAGGCCAATTGGCTGGGTCTTCGGGGTCTTTGGGTGGGAGGAGATCGGGTAAGTCATAGGTTGGTGCAGTTGGTGATTCAGTCTTTGGTGTGGGTGGTGGTGGCGTGTTTTTCGGCGGTTTTGGCTTTTTCTTGCGACGTTTCCATTTGCCCTTCGTTTCTAGTTTGGGACGCCAGATGAGTTTCCAGATGAACCAGAGAATCACCAGCACCGTGAGCCCGAATGCACTGCCGAAGATCACCAACTGCCCCTCCGATGAACGCAGATAACCATACGTCTCCGCGACTCGGTTTGCCACTCTCTGCGGCAAACTCAAGTATGGCTGCGTATCAATCGTCATCAACACCGTCTGCCGATCAGACGTCCGCAAAGCCGCCCCTTGGGTGTCCGCATCTCGAATCTCGGTACGATCTGCCAGCACCGTTGCCGTCTCCAAAAGCATGTCAGGAGTCGGAGCTGCGACAACCAGCGCCGTTCCCCCATTCGGCCGAAAGACTTGCTGGATTGCCCCCCCGTTGGTTTGCGTCGTATTGACCAGCGGCACCGTGTCGCTTTGCAAACCCGACGGCGTTGAGCGGATCGCAAGTTCACGGTTCTCTGCCATCTGTTGCAGGAACTCGTTGTCCCCCGCGGTGTCGATCACCCAGACTTTGTCTCGAAGATTCGCATCGCTGTGATGCCGGACGACTTCCAGCCCATCTCTCTCCACCCAATTCGAAGCACCCGCCACCACTTGCGCCAAAGCGATCATCTCCGACTCGGTCGGCTTGCTGGGCAGAACGGCCGTCGTCTGCTCCAACGACGAATTCTCGGAGAGGAACGCCCCCGGAAAATTCGCAAGGGCGGCAGTCTCTTTGTTCATGTGCGGGAGAATGAATTCGCTTTGATCCGGGTCGATGGATAGATACCGCCTCATCCCGCTGGGATTGTTGTCATCCATACAACTGTTGGTCTCCAAATACATCTCCGCCTGAACATTCACCCGAACCTCTTCCCCCACTCGCAAATCTTCGGGGAACGGAACGAACAAATCCAAGCCCTCCGCCGTCGCAGCCGAAAGTTTTTGGCTCACCTGCGGCGATCCGTTGACGGTGGCGATCACGGCACTGCGTTTGTCATCGAGCAGGGACGAGTATTTTAGATGAAGCTTGACCCCTGCCCCCTTGGTATACTGCCACATCGGAGGTGTGTTGAACGTGTAGGATGCCGAAGAAGTCTGGACGTTGGAGAGCGTGACCTCCTTGTACGAGAGTTGCTTCATGGTCACCCGGCCCTCTTGGGTAGCCAGTGCGAGCGCGTCTCGTTCTTTTTTTTGCAACTCTTGGGCGGCCGTCAGCACTTCTTCTGAGACTTGCGCCGTTGCGCCGGAGAGTTGTTTGCGGAAGTTCGGGTAAGACAGGGATTCTGCCGCAATCTCCACCCCGCGCTCCGTATGGCCGCTTACGAACAGCACCGCCCGCTTGCCCGACTCTGTGGAGGTGACCTCCCGCAAGAGCCCCACATCACGCCCCGTCGATAGCAAATCTGAAAAGTGTTTCTGCCAATCTGCCGGCAACTTCTCCACTTGCCCGACGACGATCAAATTTCGCGGGTCGGTGTCAGGCGTCCAATCGGACAGCTTGAGTACCCGTGCCGAGGACGCATTCAAACTCTGAAGTTTCGCCAACACCGTCACGAGGCGATACGCAACGCTCAACTCGCGGTCGCTCGCAAGGTCCGGCACCACGATGTTGACATTCCAAGGCCCTGCCCCCGATTCGCTGAGAAAAGGGACCGGGAACATCTGCAAATTCGGCGTGTCGTTGTGATTGGCATAGTCGAGGTGGATCAGCGATGTATTCTCCAAGACCAGCCAGTTCGCCGGATCGGACAGGTCGTCACACAACTCCCGGTGCGAGCGCATGTTGCTCGCGACGCTGAACTGATGAAAACCCGGCGTGAGCGCACCGCTTGGAATGTGAGCGCTCAGCACTCCGTTTGTTTCGTTCTCCGGACCCAGCCAGATCGTATGGTACGGAACCCCGTCTACGAGCAAACTCACGCTGGAAAGTTCCTTCACAAGCGTTGCCGAGTGTCGGAAGTGAATCGTAAAGTCTGCCGAACGCACCGTCCAGCGCGGCGACACTTGCAGGAAATACTCGAAGCGGCTGGACATTGGGGTCAGCGTCACGTTGGAGCTCGTGATAAATGTGTTTTGCAGCCCTTCGGCGGTTGGTTGCGGGACAGCCGATGTTTTCGCGGGAGGTGCTGCCCCCGCCGGTGAGACCAGACTCAGAGCGGTCAACAGGGCTGCGGTTTTCAGGAGCCATCTCTGCCACCATCTCTTGTTCATCTCGTTGCCACCCCTTGCCGGTTTTGACGTCAGAATCGGTCTGTTTTGTACCAGACGATTTTTTCCTTCTTCAACGTGCTCTTGAGTTGGAGGAACATCCCGCGCACGACGAGGTACAACCAGAGCTGCGAGTAGGTGAAGTACATCAACGCCACGACGAACAGATTGCGCCACGTCAGTTCCGTTCGTTCAATTTCCAAAGTGACGAGAATCTCGACGATGAACAGCACATACGCCAGCAACCAGATCACCACATACGGCCCGTTCAACGTCAGCTTCACGACCCCGAATGCGGCCAGCACGAAGATCAGGTCGGACAGCAACACGCCCAGCAAAAAAACAAAATACGTGAAGAAAAAGTACAAGATATCAAACACCATCCGCTTGCGTTTGAGCTTGAAGATCTGTTTGACGAACTTGATCACCACATACGAGTTGCCTTGCACCCACCTCGTCCTCTGCTTGATCCACACGTTCCAAGTTTCAGGCTCCTGCTCCCACGTCACGCCAAGGGGCATGAAGCAGATCATCTTGCCGGTTTCGTAGATGCGGATGGAGAGCTCTGTGTCTTCGGCGAGCGCTTTTTCATCCCACGAGCCCGCTTCGTCGAGCACATGCCGCCAGATGACGAAGTTGGTGCCGGGGATGCTGGCGATTTTAAACAGATTCCAACGCCCGGCTTGCACCATCCATTGGAACGAAATCGTTTCGATGTTGATGAACTTCGTAAGCAGGTTCTTTTTGGCGTTGATGACACGGAATTTGCCGACGACAGCGCCGTAGTTTTCGTTGCTGCAGAGTGTGGACACCAAGCGCGTCAACGCCGTGCGTTCAGGCGTGTTGTCGGCGTCATACACGGCGATGACCTCACCTCTCGCCGATTCGATCCCTTTGTTCAAGGCAGCCGATTTGCCACCGCCGCCCTCGCCCGGTTTGATGTGATACGGGCGGAGCATCGGGTGCTCCTTGGTCAGTTCGTCGAGAATTTGCCCGGTGCGGTCCTTGGAGCGGTCGTTGACGATGATCACTTCGAAGCGATCGGGCGGGTAGTCGAACGAACAGAGGGCGCGGGCGGTGCGCTCGATGACTTTTTCCTCGTTGTGGGCGGGAACCATCACCGAGACGAAGGGCGCGACGTCCGGTAAGGGAAGCTGGTCCGCGAAGCTCTCCAGCTTTTTTTCATAGCGATAGCCGGCAATCGCCAACGCCACGTGGTAGAGCAACATCACCCAGATCATGATCAACGAGAACAAAAAGAGCTTGTCGACGTTCATTTCAGCTCTCCCCTCTCCGCAAACAGCCGCGCCCGACGACGTCGACGCAAGATCCGCACTTGGATGAGAAACACCGCAATCACCGTCGTCACCACGCTCACAACGCCCCACGCCACGAAGTTCGAGACTTTCTGCGCGGTACTGCGCGGGACGTCGACATTCCCCGTAGACTCCTGTGGCGGTCTGATGTCGGTGTGGAGGAGACCGTTGGCGGTGGAAATCGTGCCCCACGGAGTTTTGACCGTATTCTCGTAGTCTCGCAAGTTGAAGGGGGTGAGACCCGACTCCTTCATGCCCTTCACCAACTCTTTCAAATCTTGAAGCGGCAAATACGAGTGAAAAAAGAACCCGGTCTGCGAACGGCGCACGATCTCGACTTTTTTCATGTTGGCGAGCATTTCGGGAACGACACTCGGGTGTTCCTCGTACACGTAGCCGCCGTTCTCGGGGTAAAACGTCAGCCCCCCTTGGTAGCTGTTCGTGATTCCATAAGGCGGCTCCATCGTGACAAACGAAGTATCGGTGATTTGCAAATTGCCGACCACCGTGGAAAAGTACCTCGCAGCGATTTCGTAGCCGTGCCTCGTCATCGCATAGTGCGGCGGTTCAAAGGCAACAGGGTACAATTTGTTCTCCAAGAGGACTTTCAGCCCGAGTTCCAACTTGTCGGTGATGTACGTGTCTTCGTCAGGAATCGGGCCTTTGTTCGCCGAGTCCCAGAATTCGTAGCCCTCGCCCGTCTCGGACAGATAGTATTGGTGCGTGGTGCCGTGCTGGATGATCGTGCCGCCCTTGGACTGGGCGTATTGCAACGCTTGCACTAGTTCCGGGCGGTCGGAGAGCACGACACGCTCTCCTCCGTTTTGGTAGATCGGAATGACGCCGAGGAGGAACGGAATCCCCTCCCCACTGAGAAAATCGGTGATGTTGCGAATTTCCTCGGGGCTTCGCATGGGGTGGATGTCCTCGATCCGCACATAAGCTTCGTGCAACGGCTTCACATCCACACCGAAGAAATCAAAAAGCGAATCTGCAATCGCGAAACTCAGTTCGCCAAACGCGGTGTATCGGAGGCAGAGGAAAAGGGATCGCTTCTGCCCGCCTGCTCCCGTTCCCGCTCCCAGATGCGAGGACGAGATAAAAGGCTCTCGGCGATCACCGTTCGCAATCTCCGCATACACTTGCTCCCTTGGAGACGGCAGTTGAAAAAGCGGCATGTCGATGGAGACGTTGAGCGGGTATGAATTCCCATGAATGAGCAAGGTCGTGGCGCTGGCGAGCTTGCCGACCGTTTCTTGCACGGGGTTCGTTGCGCCAAATACGTCTGCTGGGTTTTCCCCCATGAAGTACAGAGCGGCGGAAGACTTGCGAGCCGTGAGCCGCCAAGAGTCCGGCAGTTTTTGCACGCCGTCACGGTCTGCGAGCAAGACGATGTACTTCGCATGGGTCACCAACTCCACCACGTCCGCATCGTTCGGGGCCTGCTCTTCGACGTTGATCGGAGTGATCGACGTGCCAAAAGGCGCCATGAGGTTGAACAGAGACCGCATGTAGACCTGCTCGTTCTCGTATCCCGTGTGGTACAGGAGCAGAATACCCGCAGGCTTGTCGTCTGCCCGTGCCGGGCAAGGCAGCCAAGAGAACAAGAACAAGGCAACCAAAAAAATCAGCCCGAAACGCCTCCACTCTACTCGGGAACCTCTCAGCCCCAACCGTCTACCCCAGATCAAACGACAACTCCCTTTCCGCCGTTGCGAACAAGTCTTCGGCCGTAGCTCCCTGTTGCGGAGCGGTCGCCATCCCGAATCTCAGCTTCAACGTCACCTGACGCGTCCGCGTCTCCCGCACGGTCATCTGGAAGCTGTCGATCGCTTCGTTCAAGCGATTTCGCACGATGGTGGCATTCTGCGGCGGCGTCTCCGGCAAGATCAGAGCGAACCGCGCCCGGTCGATCCTCGCTTTGCGATCACTGGGTCGCGTGACGTGCTGCAATTCCTCCGAAATCGTCGCCAGCAATTTGTTGCTCTGCTGTTCTCCATACAGCGTCACAAATTCATTGAAATGAACAATCTCAAACAGCATGACGGTGAGAACTTCGTTGATATTCGCTTGTTCCGCCGACAACGACTCCCATGTCCCGCTCGCTTCCCCCGCACGTTCCCGCCGAATGAAGTGCCGCTTCGCCCGCTCCAACTCCTCCTGCAAGTCGAAGAAAAAACGCTTCGCGTTCATCAACCCCGTCAACGGATCGGCAAGCAACAACTCATCGACCGATCCGTAGACCGCCTCGTAGCGAGTCAGCAGTCCCCGCACAAAGTCCCCGAGGAGACCTCCCGTGAACCCGCAGAGCGGAAACAGAAAGAACCACAACGCATCGACCGTCGACAACTGCGACGTATCATGCGCGACGAAAAACTGATACATATTGAAGCTTCCGAACAAAAACACCGCCACGAGCGACATCAGCAACCCGAACACGCGCCCTCGAACATAGCCGATGATCAAGACTCCTACGCACATCGAGTACCAGATGTACGTAAATGGCCGTGTCGGCTGGCTGAACAGCGTCACAAACTGGGCGACGACCAGCACGATGACGGCACAGAGGAAACGCATGTCGAGCTTGCGTTGCGAGTCCTGGCGCTCGGACGGGTTTTCTTGGTTGGTCATGGTGTCTCCCCCGCTTCCCTCAGCGCGAGCAGCGCTTCCAGTTGGTCAAACGAGAACGCTTCCAACGAACTCAGATCCACATATCCGCCGTCGTAGCGCTCTCCTTTTTGAACTTGCATCTCTTCCAATCGCTTCAAACAAGCGGCCGTTGCAGACTCCTCGCCCGCACGATGCAGATAGATCGCAGCCAGCGCATAGACCGCTGGCGATTCCATGTCTGTTGCCGGAGCTCCGTCGCGGTCGATCGTAGCAGGGAGGCGGCCGGCGGCCCCGAGCGCTTTTTTCAAAAGGGTTGTCATTCGTTCCGTTGACAACTTCGCCTCTTGGGCATAGAGAGCCGCCACCAGTTGCTCCGCCATGTGCGGGTCGACCTCCACCTCCCCGTCCTGTTGACGAAAAGCGCCCGTGTCCGGCAACCACACCGTCGCATACAGGCCCGAAGGTTGCTGGGCCCTCTGCAAAAGCTGACGGGATTGCTCGTACACCGGCTTGTAGGCGAGGTCGGTACCGCTTAGTTTGGCTAAAACCCCCAGATTCAAATACCGAATCGACACCTCGTCCGCCCGCTTCCCGGTCGCTACATCGGCGAAGTCACGCAGAAACCCGGATTGCCCGTTGTAAGAAAGCAATCCCTTGGCGATGTGCTCTGCAAGTCGGCGGGCATGTTCATCGCCAAACTTCTCATCTCCCGCCAGCAACGCCCCGATTAAACGGAGGTCGTCAATCGAGGAGTTGACGGTGGAGACCGGAGTTTTCTCCCCAAGCGGCGGTGCCACCCAGCGCACGAAGTACTCTCCTGTCAAAAAGCGCTGTTCCAAGAGTCGCACTTCAATCTCGAACAATTCGCGGTTGCTTGCGCGCACGGCATACTCCATCAGGAGCCCCACCGATTCGGACAACACAGCATGTCCTCTCGCCGTGTCTCCACTTGTCACAGCGCCGGAAGTCGTCGGCATGAGGTTGGTGCGGACACCGCCCTGTCCATCGGTCAGAAACGTTTTGACAAAGCGATACAAGCGCTCCTCCGCCAGATTCTTGTACGGGGATAGTTCAGGCAACGCCACGGTACGGTGTGACTCTCGATAGTTTTGGATGGCAGAGACCGCCCCTGCCGCGACGACCAGCGCCAATAGTCCTCCCGCCACCCATCTAGCCGTGCGTTTCGTCCCTGCCAAACTGCGTTCACCTCATTACGTATGCTTTTTCCTAGCATCCCACTTTTGACCAAAATGATGAATCGTCGGTTGTCATTGCACCATTCCTAGTAGTGTGATAAATTGTTGGGAATATATTCCCAAGTAATAAGGGAGGAATTCTCTTGCCGTTGTCTTCAAAAATTGCCGACGCCCTGCAGATTGCCGGACTTCCGGCGCTAACGTCTCCGGAATTCGACGTGAAGGAGTTGGGAGAAGGTGCGTGGCACATCGCCTACCTGCTTCAACTGGCAGACGGACGTCAGATGGTGTTGCGTTTTCAAAAGGAAGAGTCTTATTGCAAGCCCCTGCGCTATGATGAAAAACTGTTCCGCTCGGAATACGGCGCGCAACAGTTGTACTACGCCTACGCAAACAAAGTCCAACCGGGCGTGTGCCCGGAGGACTTTTTCTACCACGTTTCGGAGCACTTGACGTTCACGATCGAATCGTACGCGGGACCGACTGTGCAATTGTCCGCTTTGGATACAGAGGGTGCGTACGAGGTCGGGAAGCAGATCGGGGTGTACTTCCGTGCGGTGGATGGGGTGCCGGTGGAGGTTCAGGGGTTTGGGTTCCTCGAATGGGATGGGGAAAAAATTCACGGTGCGGCCCCCGGCGATGCTCATGCGAACTTGCGGGAGGAGATTGCGGAGTACCGGGAAGAATTGCAGGCGTTGCTCGACTCGGAGCTGTCGTTCGCCCGTGATGCGGTGTTGCGGACGTTTGAAGGAGTTGCGGCCAACCGTCTTACAGATGACGAGTTGATCGTGCTGACCAACCGCGACCTGTCGCCGGAGAATCTCGTCTTGGCAGAGGGGCGTGTGCGGATCATCGACCCGTTGCCGTTGGCGTACAGCAACATGGTGTTTGCGGGGAACTTTTTGAATTGTTACAGGAACTTGTTCCCGTCCTTTCACAAAGCACCGCGGTATGAGCGGCACAATTTCCATCTCTATCGCACGCAGTTGACAGCCATCGCAGACGGCTTCCTCGATGCCTACAGCGACGGAGATCTGGAGCGTCGCAAACGGATCAACGGCGAGCATTTCTTCATGCTCCTGAGCCTCGTGTACCGCCACTACTCCCTCTTGCAACAGCAAGACCTCAACATGGAGACGACGATTCGATACGGCACCCGAGAAGCGATTGCGGAGCGTCTGCCGGTTCTCTTGCAAAGCTTGGAGTGCTTCGAGCTCTAGAAAAATAGAAAATCAGAAAAAAAGCCCCTCCTCCGCAGAGGATAGGGGCTCTTTTTCATACTTCACTCACTTATTTCACAATCAACTTGGCGAACTTGCGCTTGCCGGCTTGGAGGATCATGCCGTCCTCGACGTCAAGTTGCAGTTGCGGGTCTTCGATTTTCTCGGAGTTGATTTTCAGACCGCCCTGTTGGATCAGGCGGCGCGCTTCGCCGTTGGACGGAGCGAGCTTCAATTCCGTCAGCAGAGCGACGATCCACTTCGTGCCCGGCTCCACTTCGTACTCCGGGAGGTCTTCCGGAATTTCACGGTTCTGGAACACGGTCTTGAAGTAGTTCTCCGCTTCCTGCGCCGCTTCTTCCCCGTGGTACTTGGTGACGATCGCACGACCGAGCGCCATCTTGGCATCACGCGGATGCAGAGATTTGTCTTCCAAGCCTTGCTTGATGGCTTTCACTTCGACGACCGGAACGTCGGTGACCAGTTCGAAGTAGGAAGCGATCAGATGGTCCGGGATCGACATCGTCTTGCCGTATTGCTCGTTTGCGCCTTCCGTCACGCCGATGTAGTTGCCGGCGGACTTGCCCATTTTCTTCACGCCGTCGAGACCTACCAACAGCGGCATGGTGATGACGACTTGCGGCTCTTGGCCGTCCTTTTCTTGCAACATGCGACCCATGAGGACGTTGAACGTCTGGTCGGTGCCGCCGATTTCCACGTCGCACTTCATCGCGACCGAATCGTATCCCTGCATCAGCGGGTACATGAACTCGTGCAGCGAGATCGGCATCTTGCCTTCGTAGCGCTTCTTGAAGTCGTCGCGTTCAAGCATCCGTGCGACGGTCATCTTGGACGCGAGTTCGAGCACGTCTGCGAAGTTCAGCTTGCTGAGCCAATCGGAGTTGTACATGACTTCGATCTTCGCCGGATCGGTGTCCAGTACTTTGAACGCCTGCTCCTTGAACGTCGCCGCGTTCTCCAACACTTCCTCGCGGGTCAGTTGCTTACGCGCTTCGGTGCGGTCGGTCGGGTCCCCGATCATGCCGGTGAAGTCCCCGATCAAGAGCTGGACTTTGTGGCCCATGTCTTGGAAATGGCGGAGTTTCTGCAGGACGACCGTGTGACCCAAGGTCAGGTCTGCGCCGGTCGGGTCGATGCCGAGTTTTACGGTCAATTGCTTGCCCGTTTTGATGCTTTTGCGGACTTTTTTCTCCAAGTCCTCAACCGGGATGACCTCGGCTGCGCCGCGGGTTAACACTTCCATCTGACGAGCTACTTCTGCCTCGACAGCCGGGTCTCTTTTCACTTCTTCTGCCAACGTCTCCACCTCATTCGATCAATGTACATATATACTCAAAATACTAGCACCTCAGACCCCTAATTGTCAAAAAACGGCCGGGCGATCACCCCTTGACCGCACCGGCCGCAAAGCCTGACAAGATCTGTTTTTGAAACAGCGCAAAAAAGATCATCGCCGGAATCGTAACGAGCAAAGCACCGGCCATCAGATAGTTCCACTCGATTCCGTACTGCCCGACGAAATTGTACAGCCCCACCGGCATCGTTCGCAGTTCATCCCGAGTATTCAAAGCCAGCGCGAACACAAATTCATCCCACGAACTCAAAAAGCAAAAGATCGCACAAGACAACAACCCCGGCCTCCCCATCGGCAAGACCACGCGAAAATAAGTCCCGCCAAATCCCGCGCCGTCCACCCAAGCGGCCTCTTCGATCTCGGCGGGGATGTGCTTGTAAAACCCGTACATCATCCAGATTGCAAACGGCAACGCAAACGTCACGTTCGCCAAGATCAAGCCCAGATACGAGTTCAGCAACCCCAACTGCTTCATGAGCATGAAGATCGGGAGCAGAAACAGCACGCCGGGAATCATCTGCGCCGCCAAGATGCCGAACAGAACGCTTTTTCTCCCGACGAACGGCAGACGGGCGAATGCGTACCCTGCCATGCTTGCGACTACGACGGCGATCCCGGTCGTCGCCAAGGCCACGAGGATGGAGTTGCCCAGGTATCGCAAGAAGTTGCCTTTTTGCCACAGCGTTGTAAACGAATGGAGCGTGGGATGCTCGGGAATCCATGTCGGCGGGATGTGAAAGATCTCCCCCGAAGGCTTGAGCGAAGTGGAGAGCATCCACAGCACCGGAAACGCCAGAAACGCGACAAAGAGAATCGCCGCCACCCACCAAGAGATGGTGAAAAAAATTCTCCGCAGTCTCACGCGTCTCCCTCCCCTCTTTCGCGCAACAGGCGGTTGTAGATGCCGGTAAGTATCGTGAGCAGTACGATGATCCATACAGCCAGCGTCCCCGCATAACCGAAGTTGAATTTTTGGAACGCAAGGCGGAACACGTACGTTACCAAAATCTCAGTCGCATGCGCCGGACCGCCGCCTGTCATGACGTAGACGATGTTGAACGAGTTGAAAGTTCCGATCAACGACAACGTCCCCGCCATGATCAACGTCGGTCGCATCATCGGCAGAACCACGCGCCAAAAGCGCTGCCCGGCATGCGCTCCGTCGATCATCGCCGCCTCCAATGTTTCACGTGGAATCATTTGCAGTCCTGCAAGCAGTAGCAACGTCATCAGCGGCAACCCGCGCCAGATGTCCACGAGAATCACAGCAAACATTGCAGTCGTGTCCTGCCCAAGCCAATTCACCGCAGGCCCTCCGAACGATTGCAGCAGTGTGTTGGCGATGCCGAACGGGTCGTTGAAAATCCAACGCCAGACGAGAGAAGCAACGACCGAAGGAACCAACCACGGGAGCATGTAGAGCGTGCGAACCCAGCCGGCTCCGCGCATTTTTACATTCAGAAGGAGCGCTCCCAGCATTCCGAGCACCACCTTCATCCCCACCGAGCAGAGTGTGAAGAGAATCGTATGCGACGCCGCCGCTCGTACATCCGGATCGGCGAGTACTTTTGCATAGTTTTGGAGCCCGACAAAAGAATCCTGATCCGGGCGGATCAAGACTTTGTGCTGGAACGAAAGCCACAGCGTGTTCAACAACGGGTAGAGGATGACCAGCCCCAGAATGAGCAGGGCAGGCGCGAGAAAGAGGTAGGCTGAGGCGTTAGTTCGATTGCGCCAGAATCTCGTCAACTTTCTTGGCCGCATCGTCCAGCGCCTCCTTCGGCGCTTTCTTGCCCGCCAACGCCGTTTGGACAGCGTTGGCGATTTCGTCGTCGATTTGCGGCCAATCCGGAAGCGTGGGGTAAGCATGGGCGTTTTGTACCTCGTTGAGTAGGACTTTGAAGTTTGGGTCGCTTGTGTTGGCGAGGGCTGCAAGGCCGGATTTGCGGTACGGGATGAAGCCGATGGTTTGGTTCCAAGCTTGGGAGTTTTGCGGGTTGGTGACAAAGTCGATCCACTTCCAGCAGGCTTGTTTGTTTTTTGCAGATTTCAGCATGACGATGTGGTCGGTGGTGGCGAGTGTTGCGGCTTGTTTGCCCACCGGGTACGGTGCGACGGCGAAGGGGAGGTCGGGTTTGTCTCGCTTGATTTCGGAAAAAAACCACGGTCCGGTCGTCGTCATCCCGGCGATGCCGTTGGTGAACAGTTTGTTCGCGTCGTTGCGCTTGGTGCTGAGAGCTGAGTCTGGCGCGGCATGGTCTTTGCGGTAGAGATCGACGTAGAATTGGAGCGCTTGGATGCCGGCGTAGGAGTTGAAGGTGGCTTTTTTCAAATCTTTGGACAGGAGTTCGCCGCCGTTTTGCCAGAGGAACGGGGTCCAGAACATCGTCGTATCCATCGAATTGTCGCCGACGAGAGCGAAGCCGTAGTGGTGGTTGTGGGTCATTTTCTTGGCGAGATCTTCGAATTCCGCCCAGTTCTTGGGTGGATGGTCGTAGCCTGCTTGTTGCAGCCAGTCGGTGCGGTAGAACAGAGCGGTGGTCGTGAAGCCTTGGGGGATTCCCCATGTGCGGCCTTTCCATTGGGTCGTTTCCCAGGCGGCGTCGACGAAGTCTTTTTTATAGGTGTCGTTCAGGAAGTCATCGAGTGGTTCGAGGGCTCCCATGACGGCGAGTTCCGTTGTCCAGCGGCCGCCGTCGGTGGTGACGTCCGGGCCGGCGTCAGAGGCGGCCGCGGTGATGAGTTTGTCGTGGCCTTGGTCCCACGGGATGAAGTCGAGTTTGACTTGGATGTCCGGGTTCTCTTGGTGAAATTGGTCGGCGAGTTTGCTGTAGAAGTCCTTCCAAGTTCCGTCGCCCATGATCCAAGCGTTGATGGTCTGGGTGCCCGAGGCCGAGTCGGATGAACTGCTCGATGAACAGCCTACGAGGGAGGTCAGGACGAGCGTGGTGGCAATCGCTTTCCAAGCAGTGGAGCTTTGCAAGGGCATGAACTCCCTTCGTATTCGTGTATAATCCTTCCATCATTGTTCCCCAAAAAGACAAGAAAAGCCCCCCTCCTGCGTTCACAAGAGGGGGGCTTGATGCGGACTCTTTTATTCAGCTTGAATCCCTTGCAGGATTTCTTGCTTTGAGGATGCGGTAAGAATCAGGGACGAGAGTTTTTGAATCATCTCCTCGTCTGATACCCCGAGGATGAAGGCCCTCATTTGGTCGTCCAAGAAGTTTCGCTGGGAGAATTGAGAGAGCAGCATCTCGTGTTTGCCCTCCATAAGGCCTTGGGTTTTGCCTTCCATAAGACCTTGGAGCTTGCCTTCCATAAGACCTTGAAGTTTGCCTTCTTTTAAACCTTCGGACTTTCCTTCTTTGATGCCTAGCATTCTGCCTTCGTTCATGGCTACTTCTTTCGCTTGTTTGAGGAGTTTCATGTCGATCATGGATTTTACCATTTGCTCCACCTCCACGAAAAATGACTCGTAATAGGGTTCAAACTTGTTATACAAGTGACGACTGAGGTTGTAGATGACGGTAGACATTTTGTTCACATCATCTTCTGTGATCTTGCGCTGCCGATGCACAGCCAGAATGTATTCATGACTCTGTTCGATACATTCCTTCAACCTTGCCAGTTCACGGTGTACGAATAGCTTTTTTTCCTGATCTGACAAGCCCTGATCCTGCACGATGCTGGAGATCACTTTGCGAAATGTGAAGACTTGAAAGGGAATCAACGCATACAAGTCCCCCGTAAAGTCTTCGTCAGTGAATTCCCAAAACCGTTTCACAGGGACTCGGTACTCATACTGGTTCCCGGCTTCATACGGCGGAAACTGAACAATACAGGAGATCTCATCCGTCCGTAACGGCCCATGCTCTAGATATATCACAAGTTGAGGGGGAAAGCGAATCACGATTCCCTCCTCTACTTTTTGCGAACCTCCCTTGGCCGCTTGGAAGCCGTACTCAAACATACGAATGATCATCATCGCGTCATTCTTGGTTTGAAATTCGATGTGAAACTCCTTGGTTTCCTGCTCCGTCGTAACCCGAATTCGAGAATCTGCATACATGGCATCCATCTCCCCATCGATGAACTCCGTATTCAACGATTCTACCTGCGCAGACTCCGGGTTAAACGCCTCGCCAAACAATCCGTTCAAGAGATCGACGATCGGTCTTGAAGACAAGTGAAACAAGGTTTTGAGCGACTCATCCGCTTTGACAGGATGAGGTCGTTTGCTCCCCACATGCACTTTGACTTTTCGAGTTTGCAGCGCTGACATGGAACACCTCCGTAGCAAGATTGCCCCCACTACCTCTTGATACATATTGTAACACATCTTGTGTTCCACGTGAAACAAGTTATCGCAGTTGCATCCGAATTTGATTGGCTTGGCGGGACAGGGAGATAAATTCTGTGTCTAACTGTTGTTTGGCCACGGCATCTGTAGCGGTCGTCAGTTCGAATGAAAGTTGCGAGATGCGCGTTTCCAACAGGAGGAGTTCGTCTTGCAATTGTTTTTTGATTTCTTTCTTGCTGGGGGCAAGGGCTGGTTTGCTCTTGCGTTCCATGTATTCTTGGAAGCCCATCGGGTGAACGATCAATTGTCCGTCGCGAATCTCCCAGACTTTGTTGGTCATCTTCTCCAAGAAATAGCGGTCGTGCGACGCCACGATGAAAGCGCCCGGATAATCATCCAACGCCTCTTCTAATTTTTCGCGAGTCATGATGTCCAAATGGTTAGACGGCTCGTCGAGAATCAGCGTGTTGAAACGACTGAGGATCAATTTCACAAACACATACCGCACGCGTTCCCCATAGCTCAACGTCGAGAGCTTGCGGAACACCTCATCTCCTCGGAACAGGAACGACCCTAGGAAAAGCCGTGCTGTCGTGTTGTCCATCTTCGGGAGGTACAACAGATCATCGAGCAACGTCCGATCCAAATTCAGTGCATCAAACACCTGATCAAAATACCCAAGCGTCGCGGTCGGCGTCACCCGGATGTTCCCACGCTCTCCTTGGAGTTGACCGGTCAGCAGTTTCAAGAGCGTACTCTTGCCCGTCCCGTTGGGTCCGACGAGTGCGATGCGGTCGTTTTTGTTGACTTCGAAATTCACACGGTTGAGGATCGTACGGTCTTCATAGCCGAACGTTACGTCCTCTCCACGCAAGAGCAACGGTCGCTCGGAAGTCTCGATCTCCAAGAACTTCACCTTCGCCACCAATTTGTTCTCCGGTTTTTCCTGCGGTTCCAGTTGTTCGAGGCGTTTTTCCATAGCCTTCGCTTTGCTGAACATGTTGGCAGCCGTTGCTTTGTCGCCCGCTTTGAGGTTTCTGGCAAAAGAATCGGTGGCTTTGCGGCCCTTTTCCCCTTTGGTTGCCCATTGGCGTTTGCGTTCAATCGCTTCTTCGAGGTGGTCGCGTTCTTTGAGGTACTCTTGGTAGTTGTGCTCGATGCGCTCTTCTTCTGATGTCACCCAGGCGGCGTACTGGGAGTAGTTGCCCGGATAGGGAGTGATTTCGCAGGCTTTCAACGCCCACGTTTGGTTGGTTACGTTGTCGAGGAAGCGGCGGTCATGAGAGATGACAAGCAATGATACTTTCGCGGATCGGAGCTTTTTTTCCAAGAGTTGAACGGCGTCGAGGTCGAGGTGGTTGGTCGGCTCGTCGAGCAGGAGTAAGTCCGGCTGGGTGCTGAGGGCTGCGAGTAGGGCAACTTTGGTCTGTTCGCCGCCACTCAGATTCGCGATCGGCAAATCCCAGATGTGGTCGCGCAGTCCCATCTCCTTCGCGGCCGCAGTCGTCACGGTAAGGTTCTGAGCGGCAAGCCAATCGGAAACGGTCTGCTCCTCGAATCCTTCCAGCGATTGCGCTACATACGCAACCCGTCCGTAAAAAGAAACACTCCCCTCCTCCGGGGTCTCCTCTCCGGCGAGTATTCGCATCAACGTCGATTTGCCCTCGCCGTTGCGTCCGACGAGACCAATGCGGTCTCCGGTATGAATTTCAACTTCGATATGTTTGAGCACCTCGCGGATGCCATACGATTGACTCAGGTTCACAGTTTGCAACAACATCATAAAGCGGTCAGTCCCTTCGTTTTTGGGGTTCACTTCACAGTAGCGAACATCAAAAAGCCGTGGACATGCATACGCATGAATCCACGGCAGAATAGGACCTTTTTAGGCAATAAAAAAGAGGTCGCTTCCCTTACACCGTATCATGGATTCTGGACAGAGCTATCCCGTCCCACCGCTCCTCAGATTTCGGAGCCGCGTATGCATTCAGACCTTTGAAGTTCGGGTCAGTTAGCATACAGAATGATCCATGTCGTGTAAGTAAGGCCACCCTTCGGTTCGTAGTTGTTCCTAGTATATGACATCTGACGTTTTTTTACAACGCTCAAAAAAATGGGCGGATAGGCCAAGTTCCCGATTGCCCGTTTTTTAATACCTTGAAGGTGTAGAGATTTGGAGGTGGACCCCATGGCGGTTATCAGAAGAACCGCACCGGAAGTGCGTTTGTTGGCGCGCTTGATGCGAGCGGAAGCAGAGGGTGAATTGTCCCAAGGCATGTTGATGGTCGGCAATGTCGGCGTCAACCGCGTGCGTGCGAATTGCTCCGACTTTAAAGGGATGCGAACGATCACACAGATGATCAACCAGCGCTATTGCCCGACATGCCGTCATTTTATGTTTGAAGCGGTCGAGAAGCCCACGTTCTACCGCAAGGCACGCAACGCCGACGTCCGACTCGCCGAAAAAGCAATCGACGGCATGCGCTTATGGCCCGCCACCCGGTCGCTGTGGTACATGAACCCCAAGTATATCAATCACAACGTCTGCATCACCCCCTACTGGCCCACCCGCAATGCACAATATGTCGGCCGTTTCAAAGCACATTGCTTCTACCAGCCGACGTATCAGCATTGCCCACACTTCGCCTAGATCGATTATGAAGGAGAGATAGAAACCATGTACATGAATTCCCCCTGCTCTCAATCTTCTTCCCAACGTGGATACTACCGGATGTCTTCGGCTCCGATGAATCCCATGTATCATCCGGTCGCCATGCCGATGCAAATGCCTGGCATGCCGATGGCTCCCGGCATGGGCTACCCGCAACAACAGCAAGACGGACCGATGGGACCGACCACCGACATTCCGAACCCGATCGGTGGTCCCGGCGAGGAGTCCTACATCGAGAACATCTTGCGTTTCAACCACGGCAAGATCGCGACGATCTACCTGACGTTTGAAAACAACTCCCAATGGAACGCCAAAGTGGTCCGTGGGCGTATCGAGACGGCAGGTCGTGACCACATCATCATCTCCGACCCGCAAACCGGCAAGCGCTATGTGTTCCAGATGATCAACCTCGACTGGATCGAGTTCGACGGCCCGATCGTCTACATCGCTCCGAAACTGCCCGCGAGCGTACAAGGGCAACTGACCCAAGGATAGTACTGAAAAAAACCATGCAAAAAAAAAGGCCCCCACCTATTTTTGGTGGAGGGCCTTTTCTCATAGCCGGGCTCTTTGCAGGGCTCTGTTCCCTGCGCAGGACGATGTTACTTCCCGGCGGACTTGGCGATGGTGCTTTCGGTTGTCGAATACGCGGTGCCGGCCGCGTGCAAGTTGCCGGAGATGTCGCCCATCGCGGAGCTCAAGAGATCCAGCGAACTGTGCAACTTCGTCCAGAGATCGTGGAACGCCGTATGCGAAGACCCCGACCAGCCGGAGGAGGCCGTATTCGCCGCCGAATTCAGCGAAGAGATCGTGCCTTTGATCTCCTGTACGATGGTGCCAAACGAATCACCGGTGCTATGTAATTGCTCGGAATCGACAGAAATTTGCATGGAAGTCCCTCCTGACAGTTTCTACTTGTCTTAGAGCTTGTTGAAGGAGACAAACTCCCCGACCGGTTTGCGATAGCCGCGCGGGCGAAGGGAGGAGATGTCCTCTTTGCCGACGGTGATCAACATGACCGGAACGTAGCGGTCCGGGATGTTGAGGACTGCTTTGAGCTGATCGGGCACGAAGCCGATCATCGGGCAGGTGTCCCAACCGCGGTCTTTGGCGGTCAGCATGAACAGCATCGCGGCAAGCGAGGCGTTTCGGATCGCTTCTTCCCGTTGGAACACCGGACCGTTGCCTTCGTAAGTTCCGTTGATTGCACCGATGGTTTCGTCGTACTCCCCTTGCGAGAGAACGCCGAGCTTGCGCAGTCCTTCGTAAATCTCCGGGGCGTTCTGGTACGCGAGCGTGTCGCCGAGGACGGCGATGACGGCCGAGGCGGTTTTTACTTTGTATTGTTGGTACGCGGCTTGGTAGACGCCGTCTTTCAATTCCGGGTCATCGACGACCAAGAAGTGGGCGTGCTGCAAATTGAATGCAGACGGACCGAATTTGACGACGTTGAAGATGTCTTCGAACTCCGAACGCGGAATCTCAATGCCTTCTACGAATTTGTTCGCGGAACGGCGGGTTTTGACGATGTTTTGAAAATCACCCATGTGAACAACCCCCATTGTGACAGGTCATAGTTACTAGTTCCATGATACTGCGTATTGTAGAGGTTGTCTGTAAGTTATTTCATAATCGTTCGGGTAGAACTTATGAAAAAAGAGACCTCCTTTTTGGAAAAAGGAGGTCTCTCTTGTTTATCTGCGTTTCCACCAATCGTAGTTGATGTTTTGAAACTTTACAGATTCATAGGTCACACCGTAGCGTTTTTCTAAACGCTCGAAAATATACATCCAGTTGTCGGCGCGCACGTCGTCCTCGGCTTCCCAAGAACAGTCCGTTTCATCGCAGATCAGGAATCTCTTGTTCAGTTCGACAATTTCCACTTCGTAAACATTGCCTGCCCCCTCACAACGGGGGCACATGACACGGTCTTTGAAAAATTCCACTGTCCTGTCACACCTCTCTTACGGCACGGGATACGCCGTGATCACTTGGTTGGTACCCGGTCTGACCACCAATTTCAAAGACCGCTCACCATTCGTCCCGATTACGCGGCCCATGTTGACCATATAGACGGACGAATCAGTCGCAAGCGGTGCCCCTTTCTTCGCCCATGCTTCGTCAAGCAGGGGGAGAATCTGGTTGCGATCCAAGCTAAAAACAGTGTGTGTAGATTTCGCTGTATTCTCAGAGAAGTGGGCTAATACGTGGTTGACACGGTTGCCGAACGCCTTGTCTTCCCCATAGATGAGGCCCCCAGAGGAAGTCCATGTGCTGTTTCCATTATACGTTAGTTTGCCCATAACCGTCGGGTTGTTCAACTGCATGCGTAAACCGATTTGGTTGGAAAGTGTGATTTCGTCCTGGGAGAGCGTGGTCGGAATGTTGAATTCGCGCAGGAGTTCATATGGGTTTTCGTATGCGGTTGCTTTGATTGCGGCTTGCTTAGCTGCGGATTCGGCAGCAAGTTTGCCTCCGAACCATTCTCCCGCTTTGGCAAGTTCCCAGATGCCTTTGCCAATCTCCCCTCCCCCGGTAAACATCGTGATGTCGAGTCCAAGGTCGAGAACGAGGATGGCTACTGCTTTCGCACGATCGGCAGCTGAACTGCCGGATGCGATGAGAATATTCCAGGAGTTGCGGATTTCGTCGACGCCCATGAAGTCTTTGACATAGCCCCACAGGGTGCTGAGCATACCATCATCTGGAGCCCCGTAGCTGTCATCGTACCCGAGGGAGGTCTTCAATCCCGATACGTCGCTGGCAGAGCCGGACATGGACGATCCAGTTGAGTTCACTTGGGAAACGGCCGCATTCATCGAAGATATAGCCGCGTTCATCTGGTTGAGTCCTTGGTTCACAGAGGCGATGTTATCTGTCATTTGGTTGATGCCCACAACGGCATCGGAAATTCCTACGTTCATTTGTGCAACTGCGGCATTCATTTGATCAACGGCAATAATCATATCGTTGATCGACTTGTTCATCTCGTCAATCCCGACCAACATCTGGTTGATGCCGTTGGTCATTTGTTGGATCGCCTTGTCGAGATCTTCGTTGGTTTCCAAACCCTTTTGGAAATCTTGGGTGTTGACGGATACTAGGCTCGACAGGTCGTTTTCGAACGTTCCGCCCACGTCGAACGCGCTGAACTGGTTCAGTTTGTAGATCTTGTCCGACATCAGCAACATGCCATTCTGGTTCATGGTGGCTTGGTTGATGGCATACGCCACGCGGTACAAGATCGTGTTGCGAGCAATCTCGTTGGCACTGTGATGACCTGCTGTGACCGTGATCGGGACCGTTGCAGACTCCGCTTGCAAATGTTGCAATGCTTGCGGCAACGTCATCTCCGAGCGGATTGTACCGCCCTGATTTTGCAAGGTCAAGTTGTCCGAAGACACACGGCTCATCGTCGCTTGGTCGTTGGTCGCTTTGGCGATCATAAACTTAATCTTGTTCACGATCATCTGGCGGTCAATTCCGAAGTTGTACGAACTGACTTTCAGCGGTGTCATCTGCACGATGCTCAATTGATTGCGCATGAAATCAGCGTTCGCATGAGATTGGGATTGAATGTTTGGATTGGTCGTGGACATGTAGAGTTTGCCTTCTGCGCGGATGCGCTGTTGCAAGTCTTCTTCGTCCTCTTGTGAATAGCCGACCATGTTAAAGTTGATGAGGCCACGCATTTTTTCTGCTTGGTAGTGCGCTTCGGCCATTGCTTCTTGGTCGTTGATCGCCTTCGCTTCGTTGTACGTCTCTACTTCGGCGGTGATGATCTGGTTATACTCGTCAACCGTGGAGATTGTGCCGGGTAGTGGACCTGAGATTTCGGAGATCCCCTGCCAGGATTGCTCATTGAAATACAGCATGGTGTCCAACCCATCTGCGTACGTCTGCGGCACGGTAACCGACGGATTCGGAAGCAAGCCGTCCAACTGTTTGGACGCGTTAATCAAGCCGGTGAAATCTGTTTTGTACCCGGCCACGTCAATCGCGAGTTTGGAGAGGAGTACGCCTTTGTTTGCTTTGTTCAAACTCGGGTAGCCCGGCGTAACGTAAACGGGTGGTGAGGAGGATTCGAGCAATAATCGGTCGATGCCCTGATCCAACGTGAGTTCCGGGCCAATTGTGCCACCCTTGGCGAGCAAGGTAACGTTGTCATTGGCTGCTTGGGTCATGGTCGCGTTGTCTTTTCGAGCCAGCGCGAGGGAGTACTTGATCTTGTTCATGACCATTTGCTTGTCGACCGGGAATCCGCTGGTGGTCGGACCGATGTACGGGTCGCTCGAAGTCGTGGTCGTGGTCGTGGGGGGAGTTTGCAGGTCTGGGGTCAAGGATGTAATTTGCGAAAAGAGTTTTTGTACGTTGGAAGAGGTCGTAGAGAGAATGGTCGCATCGGTGTTGGCGTTGTGGTAATACGCTTGTGCGATCATCTGGTAGTCAAGATCGTCTACAGTGAAGGGTTGCGGCGTCTGCCCCGCATTGAGGGCTGCGATGGCCGCACGGAGTTTGTCCGCTTGGGCGTGTGCAAGGTCCATGCCTTTTTGGTCATGGTTGGTGTTACACACGTTCCACATGGAAACCTCTGCATTGACGCGCTGGTTGTAGTCGCCAATCATCGTAGGAATCGGTGCCGGGTTTCTGTACACCGGAACAACAGGCGTCATGGTTTCCATGTTGACATAATAGGCCCAAGCTTGCGATGGGATGATAGAGATTGTGATAAGAAAAATAAGGACAGAGGCTAAGATGTTTCGAAAAACGGAGTTAGTCAAGATCAATCCTCCTAGTTCAATAAAGTTCAGAGGTGCATCTTATCAAATATGAACATTATGTGACATGATTAAATAATGGAAGATCACCCAATGGAAAACGCCCCCTCAAAACTCATCAAAGAAGCCCCCGGTACGTTGAGTACCAGGGGCTTTTGTTACTTGATTGCGACATTATGTCTATGAAACGTTGTCCAACTTCTTCTGGATTACCTTATTTTTGAGAGATACATGTCTACGGCAAAAACGGACTTTTTTCGCCTACATAGTAGATGTGCAGGTCGTGCATGGCTCGGGTGCAAGCGGTGTAGAACAATTTGCGCTCGCTTTCTCGTCCGTATTGTTCCTGGGAAGCGTTGTAGATAATGACGGCGTCGAACTCGACTCCCTTGGCGAGATACGCGGGGATGACTTGGGTGCCGGCTTCAAAAGAGCCACTCTCTTGCGTGATCAAGCGCAGGGAGAGGTGTTCCTTCAGCACGTCATAGGCTTCTTGGCTCTCGACGGCCGTTTTGCAGATGATACCGATGGTGCTGTGACCTTGCGCCTGCAGTTGCAAGACGCGGTCGGTGACTTGAGCGGCCAGCGTGGCTTTGTCCGGCAGTTGGAGCACCGTCGGTTCGGAGCCGGAGCGATTGAACGGCTCAATGTTGTTGCCGTTTGGCAGCATGGTTTTCGTGAACTCCACGATCTGACGGGTGGAACGGTAGCTCTTCGTCAGCACGATCATCTCCGTCTCCTCCGAGCCGTAGAGCGTGGAGAGCCATTCAAACGAAGAGTTCTGGTTGGCATGGGCGTAGATCGCTTGGTTGAAATCGCCGAGCACCGTCATCTTCGCACGCGGGAACAGGCGCTTGAGGAACGCGAATTGGAACGGTGAGTAGTCTTGCGCTTCGTCCAAGAAGACATGGCGAATCGAGTTGTTGGTTTGGAAGCCTTCGAGTCGTTCCTTCAAGTACAGGTACGGCGTTGCGTCCTCGTAGGCGAGGTTCGCTTCGCGAACGAGTTCAACCGTTTGGGCGGCAAATTCCTCCCAGTGCGCCGGGAGGTTTCCATCCATCAACTGTCTCGCAAGCTCTGGGTCGGAGAACAGATGACGGAATACGCCCGGAATGTCGACGAAGCGCAGGCGCTTGACGCCGGAGCGAAGTTTTTTGAAACGCTCTTGGACGACCATGTAGGCGAGTTGGTCCCGTTCACGCTTGTGGTCGTCGAAGGAGTTTTCGGTGAAGCGGTTTTTCTTGCGCAGGCGTTGGTAGGCTTTGAGATAGGAGTCTGTGTCGAGGAGTTCGATTTCTTCGTCGACCCAGTCTTTTTTCAATTCTTTACGCCCGAGTTCCTTGAGTTCTTCTTGCAACCAATCGGCAAGCAGACGCATGCGATTGGGAATCGGAAGCGACGGTTCGTAGGAGTAAAATTGCTCGCGAATGCGGTCGGACGAAAGAAGCAGTTCGCCGCGGAACCGGATATTTTTGAAGACCAGTCCTTGCGAGCCGAGGTGCTCCACATAGCGTTCCAAGACGTGCAGGAAGTTCGTGGTCGATTTGTAGGTAATGCCGGCGATGCGTGCCTCATAGCCCGACTCCTGCATGGCGGTGAGGACATACTCCATCTGGGTCAGCGGGTCTTCGATGTTGAATTCACGGCCGAGACGGTGTTCGAGGTATTCGATGAACGTCGTTTGTTGCATGTTCTCTTCGCCAAGCTCCGGCAAAACGGTCGAGACGTAGGAGTTGAACATGGTGTTTGGAGAGAACAGCACGATCTGATCGGCGGTCAGGGCTCCTCGGAAGCGGTAGAGCAAGTACGCGACCCGTTGCAGGGCTGCGGACGTTTTGCCGCTTCCCGCCGCTCCTTGGACGATCAGGAGGCGGCTCGTGGTGTTGCGGATGATCTGGTTTTGCTCGCGTTGGATCGTGGCGACGATGCTTTTCATCTGCGAGTCGGAGTGTTTGCCGAGCACTTCTTGCAGCAGTTCGTCGCCGATCGTCACTCCCGTGTCAAATAAACTTTGGATGTGCCCGTCGCGGATGATGTATTGGCGCTTGAGTTCGAGTTCTCCGTGGACGGTGCCGTCGGGAGTTTCGTACTCGGCAGGTCCCGGCGGGTAGTCGTAGTAGAGACTGGAAACCGGCGCCCGCCAATCGTAGACGAGAAATTCATCGTCCGTTTCGTTCAGCAAAGAGCCGATGCCCAGGTAGATGCGGTCCGTGTTGTCTGAGCCGCCTTCGGTGAAGTCGATGCGTCCGAAGTACGGGGATTGCTGCAGGCGCATGAGTTTCTTGAGTTGGTTCTGGGCATGCCGGTGACTGCGTTCCCGTTCTGAGAGGACTTCCGCTTGTTGCTTGAGCACCGCGTACGTCTCGATGATGTCGTCCGGCTCGTCGAAATTCACGGTGACGTCGTCCCAGAAGTTGTTGCGGATCTCCACGATGTCCGCTCTCGCCTCTCCGAGTTGCTTGGTCAGGGTCTTGATTCGGCCGTCAATTTCGGTGACGACCTTCTCCACCCGTTGTTGTTCGGCTCGTATTTCTTGTTCGGGCATGCTCAATGGAACCACTCCTTTTTGCAAAGGTTGACAGACGTGCGTTGTATGTGGTATCATTATAGTAGGTCTTTTATAACGTAATACCGTAGTAAAAAGATACCATTCCTCATTTTAGCATGAGGCTTTTTGCTTTTCAATATGTATGTGAAAACGGAGTCGCGCAAGCGGGCTCCGTTTTTTTTTGTTGGCCTTTTTTTATTCGTCGTTCAGGTGGTTGGTGTTGTTGGTGAAGTGGATGAGGCGGCCCCTTGGGGTGAATTCGATCAGGTGGATCGCGGTGTCGCCGGAGAGGGTCCAGAGGTTTTGGACGACGGGCGTTTGCAGGAAGCTCTCCATGAGGCGCGAGATCATGCCGCCGTGGCAGACGATGGCGATGCGCTTGTGATCTTGGCTTTGGTTTCGAATGTAGGAGAAGACCTGTTCGGCGCGTCCACGGAATTCGATGTGCGATTCGCCGATCTCGCCGTGCTTCTCATGCGGTTGCAACTCCCACGGGAACGGACCGATGTGATCCGGCTGGCCGGCGAGGTTGCCGTTGTTGTGCTCGCGGAGTTCATCAAGGAAATGGATCGGGCAGTTGATTGCGGACTGGAGGATCTCGGCAGTTTCGCTGGCTCGTTTGAGCGTGCTCGCCCAGATGATGTCGGGCGGGAATTTTTCGAGAACGTGCCGGGCCATTTTGCGCGCTTGGGCACGGCCTCGGTCGGTCATCGGATAGTCGGCACGGCCTTCGTGGACTTTGAGAATGTCCGCTTCGGATTCGCCGTGGCGGATGAGCAGAATTTGCATGAGTACACCTCTTGGATTCCAGTTTTTAGGCAGGGAGGTACGTATTCGCTGTGGGTGTGCTTTTCCCTGCTTTGATGAAAAAAGACCTTCAACAGCAACGCCGTTGAAGGTCTTTTTTAGTGCCTACGTCCACCAAACGTTATCAAGCTTCTCCCGAATCACCTGTTGCTTCAAGAAGGAGACTGCTTTCTGGAAGCCCTCCTCGACCGCCATCAAGCTGTCTTCGTGCTCGATGCTCAGCGTCCCGTTATACCCGACCAATTGCAGGGCGGAGACGATGTCACGCCAGGTTTTTTCACCGTGTCCGTAGCCGACCGTTCGGAAAATCCAGGAGCGCTGCAATTCTTGACGGTAGCTCTTCGTGTCGAGGACGCCTTGCAACGCCATGTTGCGGTCGTCGAACGCCGTGTCCTTCGCGTGCACGTGGAAGATCGCTTGCTTCTGCCCCAGTTCCTTGATGCACGCCACCGGGTCCATGCCTTGCCAGAACAGGTGGCTCGGGTCGAAGTTCATCCCGATCGTGTCGCCGCACTCCTCGCGAAGTCGCAGCATCGTTTCGGTGTTGTACACCACGAAGCCCGGATGTGCTTCGATGGCGACACGGACACCGTGTTTTTTCAAAAACTCATGCTGGGCAGACCAGTACGGGATCACTTTTTCGTTCCATTGCCAGTTGAGAACTTGCGTGAATTCCTCCGGCCATGGGCAAGTCACCCAGACGGGGTTCTGCGAGGTATCCGATTCGCCCGGGCAACCGGAGAACGTGATGACTTGCAAGCCGCCCAACTCTTCGGCGAGGCGGACGGTGTTCTCGAAGTCTTGATGATACTGCTTGGCGATCTCTTGGTTGGGATGCAACGGGTTGCCGTGGCAGCTCAGCGCCGAAATTTCCAGACCGCGATCTTGCACGGCCTGTGCGAACTCGCGAAGTTTCGCTTTGTCCGCGAGCAGTTCGGCGGGGTCGCAGTGTGCCTTGCCCGGATAGCCGCCGGTGCCGATCTCGACCGTGACCAGTCCGCTTTGCGCTACGTAATCGAGTGCTTCAGTGAAGGATCGATCGCCGAACAACACCATGAATACGCCCAGTTTCATTTCGATTCCTCCGTTGCCAGCGCTTCGAGCGGTTTCGCATTGCCGTACACAGGCGTCGGCCCTTGCGTGGAGTGCGCCCAGTTCACCGCATTGGCGATGACTTTTTGCACCTGTTCGTGGTGGTACGTCGGATGCGTCTCATGACCGGGACGGAAGTAAAAAATCTTGCCGCTGCCCCGGCGGAACGTGCATCCGCTGCGGAACACTTCGCCGCCTGTAAACCACGAGACCAACACCAACTCATCCGGAGCCGGGATGTCGAAATGCTCGCCGTACATCTCTTCGTGCTCCAATTCGATGTACTCGCCGATGCCGCTGACGATCGGATGCGTCGGATCGACGACCCACAGTCGTTCGCGCTCACCCGCTTCCCGCCATTTCAGGTCGCAGGACGTGCCCATCAGTTTTTTGAACACTTTCGAGAAATGGCCGGAGTGCAAGACGATCAGCCCCATGCCTTTCCAGACGCGTTCCACCACTTTGGCGACGATCTCCTCGCTCACTTCGTCATGCGCGATATGGCCCCACCAGACGAGAACGTCGGTGTCGTTCAGCACGTCGTCGGTCAAGCCGTGTTGCGGTTCGTCAAGCGTGGCGGTGCGCACTTCAAAGCCTTGCTCACGAAGCGGGCTCGCGATGGCATTGTGAATGCCGTTCGGGTAAATCTCCGCCACCGTGGGATTTTTCAGTTCATGGCGGTATTCATTCCAGACGGTGACACGAATCCCTGCGCTCATTGCCGTCATCTCCTTTGCCCATTTTCATCGAAGTACACGGCCTCGCCGGTTTTGGCCGAATCATAGATCGCTTGCAAGATTTCGGTGACGACGAGCGCCTCCTCCGGTTTGACGACCGGCTCTGTGTCTTCGAGGATCGACTGAATCCAAAGTCTCGCTTCCAAATCGGCCGCGCTCTCCGTCGCGCCGTCGTAGAAGTCAACGCCCTTGCCTTCCAGCTCTACATGGCGGGTGTACAGACGACCGAGGTCTTCCCCGTTGATGCGCAGTCCGTCCAGCATGTCCGCACCGCCCTTGGTTCCGCTGAGCGTGCATTTCGCTTCTCCGGTTTGCAGCGTGTTCAACGCCCAGCTCGATTCCAAGACGATGGTCGCGCCGTCGTGCATGACGATGAATCCAAACGCGGAGTCCTCCACCGTGAATTTCTCCGGGTCCCACGGTCCCCACGCGTTGGCGGCGTTTTTCATCTTGCCGAGTTGATGATGCGTGGTGCCGACGACCATTTTCGGCTTGTAGTTGTTCATCATCCACAGCGTCAGGTCCAGCGCATGCGTCCCGATGTCGATCAGCGGACCGCCGCCTTGCTTTTCTTCATCTAAAAAAACACCCCACGTCGGCACGGCTCGGCGACGAATCGCGTGCGCCTTGGCAAAATAAATGTGGCCCAAGTCGCCCCGCTCACAAATTTCGTGCAGATAGCGGCTGTCGCTGCGGAAGCGGTTTTGGTAGCCGATCGACAATTTCTTGCCGGTGCGACGTGCGGCCTCGACCATCGCTTTGGCACCTTGCACCGTTTTGTCCATCGGTTTTTCGCACATGACGTGCTTGCCCGCTTCCAGCGCCGCGACGGTGATCTCGGCGTGCGTGTCGTTCGGGGTGCAGATATGTACAACGTCGATGGAGGCATCGAGCAGAAGTTCCCGATAGTCTACATAGACCTTCGCATCTGCAGCGCCGAACTGCTCTCTCGCGGCGACCGCTGCACTCTCTACAACGTCACAAAAAGCGACCAATTCCACCTCCGGCAGCTTCTGCAAGCTCGGCAGGTGTTTTCCTCGGGCAATGCCATTGCAACCAATCATGCCAACTCTCAGCTTTTGGGTCACTTCGATCCCTCCAAAGTCTATAGGTAACGTTTTCTTGGTATTCGATAAGCAAGGTTCACGTCACTGGAGAAACGACGAGAAAACGTTTTCTCGATAAAAACTTCTCATATCTCGAATCTTTTGTCAACTCCTTGCTTGCTCCCAGGCTCTGCTTTCAGGTACATTGATCTCAGTAAGTGAAGAAGAGGTGTCCAGGATGAATCCATCGATTCGCGATGTGGCGAAAAAAGCGAACGTCTCCATCTCCACCGTCTCCCGCGTGTTCAACAACCCGGAATCGGTGAACCAAGAGATGCGAGAGCGCGTCCTGCAAGTGATAGAAGAGCTCGGGTACGCTCCGAATCCGTTTGCATCCGGGCTTCGTGACAACCGCAGCAAAGTCATCGTCACGATGATTCCCGATATACGAAATTCCTATTACGCCGAGATGCTGTCCGGGATCGAAGAGGTCGCCCTCTCCAACCGGTACACGGTGATCATCGGCAACACCATTCAGAACGAAGAACGTTTTCTCGAATACGTCAAAAACTTCGTCAAGATGAAAGTGGACGGACTGATCTTTGCGAGTACCGAAATCACGGAGTTTTATCAAAAAAATTTCGAAGCCCTGAAGATCCCCGTCATCCTCGCCTCGACGGAGGGACGTGAGTGGAATCTCCCGTCGGTGCGGGTGAATGATTACCAGGCGAGCTACGAGGCGACCGCTTTTTTGATTCAAAACGGGCACCAAGACATCGGGTTCATCAGCGGCCCGACACACGCACCGATTGCCGGTAGGGAACGGTATGAAGGGTTTTTGGGGGCGATGGCGGCTCATGAGTTGCCGACGTCGGAGCAGAATGTGGTGTATTCGGAGATGTCGTTTGACGCCGGGTATGAAGCGATGGCGAAGCTCTATGCCAAGATGCCGCATCTGACGGCGGTGTATGCCGCAAGCGACTCGATGGCGATCGGGGCGATGAAGTTTTTGCATGAGCAAGGGTTGGAAGTGCCGCGGCATGTGTCGGTGATGGGGTTTGACAATCTGGAAATTTCGCGGATGGTCTCTCCGGGGCTGACGACGGTGGCGCAGCAGATCTACGAGATTGGCAAGACGGCGGGGACGATGCTGTTTCAAGCGATTGAGAATCGCGAGGAAGAGTTGCAAAGCGTAACAATTGATCATGAGATCATCGTGCGCGGGACCGTGCGAAACCGCCGGTTGATGATGGATGGAGGGGACGGTGCATTCCGTGTTTTCGTTTGAGTGTTTTCCTAAGTTTGAGGTCGAAGGATATCGGTTGCGTGCCTTGCGTGCGGATGATGTGGGGGCTCTTTTTTCCATCGGTTCCGATCTGGAAGTCATGAAGTACAACGATGACCCGATGGTGGAGATGGAGGAAGCGGTGAAGCGGTTCGAGATGCACGAACTTGAGTTCAAGGAAAAGCGCTCCATCAGGTGGGGCATCGCACGCAAGGAAGACGATCGGCTCGTGGGCACGGTGTTGATGTATAAGTTGAGCAGGAAGTTTGCGAGTGCCGAGATCGGCTTCGAACTGGCGAAGGAGTTTTGGGGTCGGGGGGTTATGACCGAGGTTTTGGAGCAGGTTGTGCAGTTTGGATTTGAGGAGTTGGCGTTGAATCGGCTGGAAGCTTCGTTTGCCACGGAGAATGTGGGCTCGCGAAGAGTTTTGGAGAAAAACGGGTTTGTCTATGAAGGCACCCTGCGGGACAAATGGTACATGAACGGCCGGTACTGGGACGGGGTTGTAATGGGGCTTTTGAGAAAAGACTATCTAGCTTGGAAAGATGGTAGGTAAGAAAAAAAGACCACTCGTCTCAGGGAGACGGGTGGTCTTTTTTTTTTCGTTAAACAAGTGGCTACTGGATTGATTGCAGGTGCTCCGCGAGACGATCCCACGTTTCCGTGATGCCTTGCTCCATGCCCATATCCATGACGTTTTTGAGCGCTTCGGCGGAAGCGAATCGAGCGCGGCTTACGAGTTTCGTTTTTCCATCGAGCTCCTCAAACGTCATCGTGATCTGCGAAGAGGGCATCTCGGGGTTCTCATTGCCTTGTGCATCCGAGAAGTAGTCAATGTAGACGATCTTCTCCGGCGATACGATTTCCTGGTAGACTGCCTTGCCCCACGATTCGAATCCGTAGAAGTCCCCTTGGTTCTGGTCGATGCACTTCATGCAGTAATGCCAGACGCCGCCCGGACGGAAATCGACGTTGCAAACCGTGAGCGTCCAGCCGCGCGGTCCCCACCAGTTTTTCAGATGATCAGCTTCGGAGAACGCTTGAAATACAAGATCGCGCGGTGCATCAAAAACACGCTCCAGAATCAATTCTTGCCCCTCTACCTTGGTCGTCATTTTGTTCGACATGTATGGCCTCCTGATGGTTGGTTTTAGTCTGGCTTGTTTTCCTTGGATTGGAGCTTCTGCAGGTAGTGCTCCAGATTGTCGAATCGTTCCTCCCACATGCTGCGGTAGGAAGCAAGCCAGTCGTCCAGTGCTTGAAACGGTTCCGCTCGGAGATTGTAGTTCCGGCGATTGGCAACTGCCTCTACCTCGACGAGCCCAGCCTCCAACAAGACGCGCAGATGCTTCGAGGCTTGCGGCTGGCGGAGTTGAAGACGCTCGGCGATCTCCCCCACAGTCAAGGGACCGCCCCGCAGAAGCTCAACGATACGCAAGCGGTTGGGTTCGGCTAGTGCGGTGAATGTTGTTATGTCCATGGTTGGGATGTTTTCCGTGATTCCTTCATAGTAGGGCACCTCGTTTCGTTTGCCTTGTTACCGTACCCATGTTCTAAATATACCACACAAGGAATATTCCTGTAAATGAATATTTGAGAAGACCGTTACCAATGGATTGGGCGAAGGAGCGACTTCGGAATTTTCGTGTCGGCGTCGCCTCTCGCCGCGTTGAGTTGAGCTTGGATGAGAAAGATGCTGTCCGTCAGGTCGGCACCACGGAGGTCGGCGTCTCGGAAATCAGCCCCGATGAAGTCGGCCCCTCGCAAATCTGCACCTCGGAGATCGGCGGCGATCAAGTAAGCACCCCTCAAGTTGGCCCCTCGTAAGTCAGCGCCTCGAAGCTTTGCCCCCATCAGGTCGGCACCTCTGAGGTTTTCACCGCGACCCGCGGTCTTCTTATGCCCTGTGGGGGACTTCTGCTGATGACGTGCTTTAGATCGGACGAGTTGACTTGTTTGCAAGAGAAGTTCGTTGACAGTCGCTCGGTGTGCTGCAACGTCCAACCCCAAAATAGATTCCGGACTCCGCTGTGTGAGGCTCTCGATCTCGTCGATTGCATCGCTGAGCGCACCGTGGATCGAACGGGCCGCTTGGAATGTCAGCGCTTCGTTCAGATACCAGAGCAACTCCTGAAGTTGACGCACGACCGGGAACACGTCGAACATTTGCTTCGCCGACCCCGGAACTTGCCGCCAATCGTTTCCTCCGAACGTGACTTGGGAAACTTTTTGCCCCGCGCCAAAGCAGTCATACACGGTACAACCTCGAAAGCCGAGTTCTCTGAGGTTTTGATGGACGCCGCACCGGAAGTCCGCTTGCAGGTTCTGGCAGGGCTGACCGGCCTCTTTGTCGTTGGCGAAGTCTGTGGAAGCTGCGTATGGCAGTGCAACACAACATAACCCAAAGCAGCTCTCACAGTCGGCTTGTAGGCTGAGGAAGTTGTTTTTTTGTAAGGATGCTACAAGTTCTTTCTTCTCAGTCAATCGTAGTCTCTCCCTGTCTACATCGAGTAGTGTTATGTGTCCAGTCTATCGAAATAGAGACCCTCATGCACGAAAAAAGAGGAGAACCCACCGGAGCGGGGTCTCCTCTTTTTTGTTACAGATTGGTCAAAACGGGGGCGACTTGCTGGATCGTGTCGAGGTACGGAGACTCGCCGCTGGCGAGATGGCGCTTCCAATCGGCGAACGCTTCCTCCTCAAGGCCCAGTTCCAGCAGGCAAACTCCGCGTTGGAAATAGATCTCCTGCGCTTCTTCGGAGCCCAGTTCCAGAGCTTGCGTGTAGTCTTCGGCGGCCTCTTCATAACGTTCCAACGCTTGCAACGCCCAGGCGCGGTTGAAGTACAGCACGGCCGCTTGCGGGTGGTGCTGGATCGCGGCGGTGAGAACCTCGACCGCTCCCTGTGCATCCTCTTTTTCAAACAGGAGGACGGAGAGGTTGGCGTAGGCTTCCAGCAAAGTTTCGTCTACGGCGAGGGCGGCGCGGAGCGCTTTTTCCGCCGCTTCGGGGTGCTCTTCCGCCATCTCGATCAAGCCTAGCGTGCAGAGAAGTTGCGCGTGTTGCGGGTCTTGGGCGAGCCCTTCCTCCACGTCCAAACGGGCAGCACCTGTCTCTCCCGCTTCCAGATACAGAGTGGCGCGGTTCAAGCGTCCGTCGAGGTTGGTCGGCTCGATTTCCAAGAGATAGGAGTAGTCGGCGAGCGCTTTTTGAGTTTCGCCCATGCGGTTGTACGCGGCGGCACGGTTATAGTAAAGTTCCGGGAACGGCGGCGAAATTTCGATGCCGTGCGTGTAATCGTTGATGGCTTCTGCGAGACGATCCATTTTGCTGAACACGTTGCCCCGGTCAAAGTGATACTCCGGGTAGTTCGGGTCGATCGCGATTACTTCGTTTAATTCGGAAAGCGCTTCTTCGTAGCGTTTCATCGCGCTGAGGATATGCGCTTTGTTGTTCATGAGCACCGAGCGGTGCAACATCTGCTCGTTCTCGCCGAGCATCTCGTTGAGGCGAGCTTGCCCGTCCGTCACGAGGCGCAGCGCTTCTTCGATGTTGCCGACGTGCATTTCGACGAGAGCGAGGCCGTTGTTGTAGAAAACGGTGCGGAAGATGCGCCCTTTTTCATCGGAAACTTTCGCGGCGAGGTCCAGCGCTTGGTTGATCCAATAGCGGGCGGTCGAGTGGTCGCGGTCTTGGCGATGGCGGGTGTAGAGCATCGACGTGGCATAGGCGGCTTGCATGAGGATCACTTCGTTGTCCGTGTGGGCGCGGGCGTCGTTGTAGAGAACTTCCGCTTCTTCGGCGCGACCCAGAGCGGCCAGCGAGTTGGTCGACTTCGTCGTGAACGCCCACATCATCTCCAAGTTCTCATCCGACCAATCCACAAATTTGCGTCCTCGCAAGCCGAAGTCCAAGCACGATTCGTAGAACCCCATGTTGAGGCAGTAATCCAGAGGAGTACGCAACGCAAGAATCGCCGCTTTCGTTGAACTCCCCCGCTCGCGGTGCCACGGGATGGCCCCGAGACCCAAGGTTACCTCGTCACGCGCCACCAACTCGTCCGCCCGTTCATCGTGCAGAGCTTGGCGTTGCTCCTCGGTGAGAGATTCGTAGGCCGCGATTTCCTCGGCACGGTCGGAGATGCCGTCGGATTGCACAAAGCGTTTGGCGAGTGCGAGAACGTCCGTTTCGATTGAAGCCGGTTGGTGCTGGGTTGTCGCCGGAGCTTCAACTCGTTCGGCGTATTTCTCCAGAGCTTCGCGAACCATCTCTTGCTCTATTTCGGGCTTCGTGCTGAGCGTGACTTCAATCTGCGCGGGATGAGCACGGCGCAAAATCGTCGCGAAAAACTCGCCGTCGAGGTGTTCGCAATCCCCCGCGTTTTCAAACACGAGTTTCAACGGGCCCATGCGCGCCGGGTCTGCGAGTTTTTTCAACAGCTCGATGACGCCGTTGGTCAAGCGCAGCGTGCGTGCGCGGGCATAAAAACGGGTCCGCTCTTCGGGAATGGCGATAGACGTCAGCGTTTCACGGGACGTCGGCACGACTGCACGCAACTCCGGCGCAAGGCTTAAAATTTCGACGACGTGGCGTTCCACAAGCTCCGGCCAACGCTGTTGCACGGTCGGAATCAGTTGACGCAACAGCTCGCCGGCCGCCGTATACGGACCTCTCAACTGACGATGCGCCTCGATGAAAAAGACACCTTGCCCCGCGTCCCCTGCCCCATACACCGCTTCACGGTCGGCGTGGGTCTGTCCTGTGATCCAGCGATGTTTTTGCGTCTGTGCCATGCTCATTTCCCTACTCCTCCTTGGACGATTGATTTTTGACTGCGGCGTCGCGTCAGGCGACCTCGCACATACAGCCACACCACGACCCCGTATTGGATGCCGTTGAAGACGATGAACAGCACCGAATCCAACATTTTGTCGGTGGAGCCGTGCAACAGATTCATGAAGACGGTGGACAAAAACTTATACGCAATGGGGAACATAACAAACACCAACACGTACAGGAAAAACACATACCCCACGCTGTACACCGGCCCGTACCACCGCGCCACTTTGGTGTCCGTCTCCGCCCATCGCGACGGGTCGTGCATTTTGTGGTCGGCGCGAATCAGGCGGTACCAAACGTTCGCGATCTTCTGCCGGGCCGTCTCTTGCAAGTTGACGCAGCCGAGGATCGTGACGATGACGTAGTAGATGTCCGTTTGCAAATGGAAGTAGAACTGCCAGAGAAACCGCAGGATTGTAGTGAATGAGAGCGCTAAGCAGAACCTTGCGAAGAGATTGAGCTCGCCTGTGAGGATTTGCGTAATCCCCGCAAGCAGGACCAGCGCCGAGAAAAACAGCACGTCCCCAAACATCCCCGACAAAAACGGCAGATACCGCACCTTGCGCGGCAGACCTGCGATTCCCGGCATCGACGTTTGGAACACCAGCATGTACATCCGACGTCCGACGCTCAGTTTGGACGGCAGCCCCAGTCGCCGACCGGCGAGCAAGTGCATGCTCTCATGAACCAAAATGCCGAGCATCTGCCCGACAAACAGCCCGAGGATGATCGCGGTTGTATAGTCGGTGAAAAAGACGTGCTTTCGCGCAGGCCGTAACTCCGGGTACTTCCATAGAAACGCAACGCCCGCCCCGATCAGCACCGCGTAGAGAATCCAAGCGACTGGAGTGAACGCCCACTTTCCGAGCGTTTGGCCTCGAAGCGGTGAGCTGTCCGAGCGGGAGGTTGCGGGATCATTCGTATGTAGGTCTCCGCCTTCGGGTTCCTCGATGACAAACGTGAGATCGCGCAAGATCTCCAAGAAATCCCCCATGTCGAGCTCTTCGTGATAGGTTTCTTGGTACCAGCGGGCCGCTTCGCCCACGGTGAGACCTGCTTGCAATTGCTTGATCAACTCCGCGCCGTCCTCCGGGAACACGGCAAATGTATCCGTTCCAAACCTCCCGATGGACACCCCTTCCGAGTCGGGGAGAAAGGTCAGCGGGTGCAGGTGTATTTTTCGTTGGTCTTGTTGATCGTCCATGTGTGATTCACCTCAATTCCTCGATGGATAAGAAAAAAAGCGGGGACATCGCTGTGCCCCGCTTTTTTCACGAAGAAGTCCTTACGCGATAACCCAGCACGGCTCGCCGTACAGCGAAGCAGCGGTGGTGAGTTTTACAGCCTCGGTTTTCTTGATGGACATTTTTTTCATGATAAATTCCTCCCTTTCGAGTTGTAGTATGTAGTTGGAAACTTGTGCTCCCTCCTACGCCTTAAAGATACAATATTTTAAAAATAAAAACAATTATTACTTTTCAACAAATTTCGACGGTTTAAATCATCTTTTTTCGCGCTCCCCGGTGTTCACGCCGAAAAAAAAAGACCCCTTGTCCTTCTAGGGGTCCTACTCCGCGGCGCAATCGGAAGCGCGCCTCAAAAGTAAATCGCGTTCCTTTTCATTGCGTGACAGGGTTGCGGCACGTTTGAATTCCAAACAGGCTTCCTGCTTACGTCCCAGCTTCATGAGAAAGTCTCCTCGAACGCTGGGCAGGAGATGGTAGTTTTTCATGGACGGTTCTTGCAGTAACGCATCGACGATTTCTAGACCCACTTCCGGGCCGAACGCCATCGAGAGCGCGACAGCACGATTCAGTTCGACGACGGGCGAAGGAGCGACTTGGGAAAGAGCCTCGTACAGCGCCGAAATCCGGACCCAATCCGTCTCCGCAGCTGTATGGGCACGGGCGTGACACGCCGCGATCGAAGCTTGAATCAGATAGGGACCGAACGCCCTGCCGAGTCGCTCGGCCCGTTCGATCGCAGTCAGCCCTCGGCGAATGAGCAGGTGATCCCATAAAGCTCGGTTCTGGTCCATGAGCAAAATCGGTTCTCCGCTTGGACTGACCCGCGCCCTGAATCTGGACGATTGAATTTCCATCAATGCCACGAGTCCATGGACTTCCGGCTCATCGGGCGCGATTTCGGCCAAGATCCGTCCAAGCCGCAGTGCTTCCTGGCAGAGCACGGGCCGAATCCAGTTTTCGCCGGTAGACGAGGCGTAGCCCTCGTTGAACATGAGGTAGATGACCTCAAGCACAGACGACAACCGTGCCGGCAACTCGTCCTTCGGCGGCAATTCAAAGGGCACTCGCACAGCCGTGAGCGTACGCTTCGCTCGAACGATCCGCTGGGCAACGGTCGGTTCCGGAACAAGGTACGCGCTTGCGATTTCTTCGGTCGTCAATCCCCCGAGCAGCCGGAGTGTGAGCGCCACCCGAGCTTCAGAGGAAAGAACAGGATGGCAGGTCGTAAAGATGAGACGAAGGAGGTCGTCGCCAACGGGATCATCGAGCGCTTCGTCCCAATCCGGCTCTTGCTGTGAATCAATCTCCCGGCCTAGCTCCTCGTACTTGCGGTCACGTACCTTACTTCTACGCAGGTGATCGAAAGCTCTACGTTTCGCAGTTGTCATCAGCCACGCTCCGGGGTTCTCTGGGATGCCCTCATCCGTCCACCGTTCCAGCGCGATGAGAAGCGCATCTTGAGCCAAATCCTCGGCAATCCCGACATCGCGTACGATCCGTGCAAGTGCGGCGATGATCTTGGCCGACTCAATTCTCCAGATGCCATCGATGGTGCGGTGGACAGCGGATTCCTCCACTACGTCAGCTTCCTCTTCACACGTTCAATCATTTCAGTTTCTCTGGCAATCGCTTCCGGATCCTGCGTAAATTCCGCCACTTCGTACACTTGGCGCAGCTCGATTTCGCCCTCGCCGAAGCCGTGCGGGTCCGGCATCCGCATCGCCCACTGGATCGCCTCTTCCCTCGATTTCACCTCGATCAACGTGAAGCCCGCGATCAGTTCCTTTGCTTCCGTGAACGGTCCGTCCACCACCTTTGGTTTTCCACCGGGTTCCGGATACGAGATGCGAATCGCGTTCGAGCTCGGGTGGAGTCCTTGAGCGGCAATCAGTGCGCCTGCTCTCGCCAACTCGTCGTTGAACTTCCGCATTGCGTCAAAATGCTCTTGATTGGGGATGATGCCGGCCTCTGAACTTTTTGTTGCTTTGACAACCAACATGAATCTCATCGGGAATCTTCTCCTTTTGTCTGTAACTTGTCTCTATATGGGCAACGAATGGGAGATACCAAAATCGACAGGATAAAAAATATTTTCTAAATTCTTTTTTTCAACGTGTTCCAATGAATACCCTCCCGCCCCACGTCTCTTACTGATTCACGCCTCCATGTTCTGTGTACTTTTTATAAAATCCAAATGTTTCATTCGGTTGATCACAGATAACACTTCGTTAATCCTTGGTAGTTCAAGCCACCTCTCGAAACCAGGGAAAAAGGAAGAAAACACAAGATCCACTCCTTCTCTCTCCATCTCTTCGAGAGCATTTTTGATCTTATCATGAAGAAAGATGATTCGGTCCTGATTGCTGATCGCAATTTTTCGAAGTAAAAAGGCAATCGCTGCAAGCTGGGCGTGTGAGGTGATATTGTAAAGTCCTCTGATATCAACTTGTTCTTCTCCTACCATCAGGTATCCCATAGCTGAAACCATCAGCTTTTCCGTACCACTGCCCTGTGGATAGCTCGAAAAGTGATCAGAGGTGATCCTTCTTTCTATCTCCCATTTTGTAAGGGGGATCCGTTCGCTCGGTTTGTCGTGTTCACATAACTGTTTTGCTTCCTGGGTTACGTTTTTGGGCACAAAGTTGTCCATCAAGATGACTTGATCGGCAACGGATAAAAATTCACCGCTACCTCCAATCACAAGAACGGAAGATACGCCAACAGACTCATAAAGCTCCCTGACACGTTCCGTAAAAGGTGTAATGGGCTCACGCTTGATTAACGAACGCATTTTAGCGTCTTGAATCATAAAATTTGTCGCGCTTCTGTCTTCATCAAGCAGCAGAAGCTTACACCCGAAGTTGATTGCCTCCATAATATTTGCAGCTTGAGATGTGGAGCCTGAGGCGTAGTCAGTTGAAAACTGTTCAGCCGAACCATTCGGGATCCATTTTATGAAAGGCGTAATATTGATATTTCGGATCGAACGGCCTTCCTCTGCAGATATTTCCATGGCACTTTGGTCTGTAATCACAAACTCTCGTCCGTCGCCTATGACGTGATTGTAAATCCCCGAATTCAGTGCATCCAGCATCGTGCTTTTCCCCGAATAACCACCGCCGATGATGACCGTTACACCCTGTTTGATTCCCATTCCACGCACACCACAAATTTCAACTTCAAGATCTTCCGGGGATGTAAAAGGCAAGGCACCCTCCAGTGGCCCGCTGTTGTCTTTATTTCTTGGCAAAATACTGCCATTCGCAATAAATGCACAATACTCACTGGATTTCAGCCATTCACGAATCATGTTTTGTTTTTTTACCAACTCAAAGGAAGCACGTAATTCGCTGAGATCAAACTCTGCAATAAACTCCTCCACTTCTTTGGGAAGCATTTTGCAGAGCATTCGCATCGCTTTCCCATTATCCTTGATCGGAAGTTGAACTGTAATCAGTAAGCATAGATACCATGTTCCTGAGCTGAACTCGACAAAGGATGCATTCCGTTGCAACACCACATTGGTTGGACGAAAACAATAAAAAGCACCATTTTCTTGATCAGGACGTGAACGGTTATAAATCAATTCATTTAATGCCTCAATATGACCGACCCATCCTCTTAATGCAAAATCTGAGAGAACAACTCCATCCATACTTTCATCTAAACCGAGACGTTCAAACGGTATTTTTATGGTGATACATGGTTTATCCTGTGTGAGTTTATGCGTCCGTTCAAAGCAAAAGGCAACATCGTTGTTCCAATAGGTTGGGTCACTGATCGTCACCCCTTCTGCTTGATCAAAGTATGAACCTTCATAAATCAGACGGTACGATGACTGTCCGGATTGTAACGAGCGAAAATACTGAGCGAGTCTTTTAATAAAACATCATCCCTTCATGATTGGTAAGCGCTGAATAACGGGTAACGACCCCCGGTTGAAACGATCTCTTACGAAGGGGGTCCTTTATCCTTTGGAATAAGGGATTGACGAAACGAATTCCATGTTGTGTAACTCAAGGTCAATACACATTCCCCCTGATGAAGTTCTTAATCACCCTAAAAAAAAATGACAGCCACTCCGTAAGTGGCTGTCATTGACCGGCAAGAAGGCATACACCTTCCTTTTGCCAAAATATAAAAGCCCTGAGAGTAAATCCTACCCTCAGAGCCAAATGAATTCGTAAAAGGAACAACTACATAGCAAGATGAGGGTAGGACGTATATTTTTTTGTTGTTTTCATTTGTCCTCACCTCATTACGATTTATTTTGAAACAACACAATCGTATCATCAGGTTCATCGATTGTCAAATCAAACCTTACGTACAAAAACAAAAAGACCCCTTGTTACACAAGGGATCTCTCGCATTTCTTGCAATGCTGTTCGTATGACCGCCCTAGAACGGCAGGTCGTCATCCGAGATGTCAATCGGCTTGCCGTCATCGGAGAACGGGTCGTCATTGCGCTTGCCGCCTCCTTGGTTTCCACCGCCGAAGCCTCCGCCTCCCTGGTTTCCACCGCCGAAGCCTCCGCCTCCTTGGTTCCCACCGCCGAAGCCTCCGCCTCCTTGGTTCCCACCGCCGAAGCCTCCGCCTCCTTGGTTTCCACCGCCGAAGCCTCCGCCTCCTTGGTTTCCTCCACCGTAGCCTCCGCCTCCTTGGTTTCCACCGCCGAAGCCTCCGCCTCCTTGGTTTCCACCGCCGAAGCCTCCGCCTCCTTGGTTTCCTCCACCGTAGCCACCACCTTGGTTTCCGCCGCCATAGCTGCCTCCACCGAAGTCGCCGCCTTGGTTACCACCGCCGCCGCCTTCACCGCGGTCCAGGAAGCGAACGCCCTCCGCGACAACTTCTGCGACGCGGACTTTTTGGCCTTCTTTGTTTTCGTAGGAGCGGATCTGCAGACGACCGTCGACGGCTGCCATCCGACCTTTGCGCAGGTATTGCGCGCAGAGTTCAGCTTGCTTCTGCCAGACAACGATGTTGATGAAGTCCGTCTCCCGCTCGCCGTTCTGGTTCGTGCGCGGGCGATCTACCGCCAGCGAGAACTGAGCTACCGCCGTACCGGACGGGGTGTAGCGCAGTTCCGGGTCGGCCGTCAGACGACCGATCAGAATAATGCGGTTCAACATGAAATTCTCCTCCTCGGAAAAAAGTTCGCGCCCACCAGCGGGGCACGTATTGGGCTTGTCGCGTAAGGCGCGAACGGATTACACGTTGAAGCGGAAGTGCATGACGTCGCCGTCGTTGACGACGTACTCTTTGCCCTCAAGTCGAACTTTGCCCGCTTCTTTCGCGGCGTTCATCGAACCGTAGTTCACGAGATCGTCGTATGCGACCGTCTCAGCACGGATGAAGCCTTTTTCAAAGTCGGTGTGGATGACGCCCGCAGCACCCGGTGCTTTCGTGCCTTGCGAAATCGTCCAAGCACGAACTTCTTGCACGCCCGCGGTGAAGTAGGTGATCAGACCGAGCAGCTTGTACGCTTGCTTGATCAGACGGTCGAGACCGGACTCTGCAAGGCCGAGTTCTTCGAGGAACATCTGCTTGTCCTCGCCCTCGAGTTCTGCAATTTCCGATTCCACCTTCGCCGAGATCACGACGACTTCTGCGCCTTCGGTAGCCGCATGTTCGCGAACTTTTTTCACATATTGGTTCTCTTCCGCATTCGCCACTTCGTCTTCGGCGACGTTGGCGACGTAGAGAACCGGCTTGATGGTGAGCAGGTGCAGGTCGCGGACGACCAATTTCTCTTCATCATCGAGCTCGACGGAACGCGCCGGTTTGCCGTTCTCAAACGCATCCTTGAGTCGTTCGAGGACCGAGACTTCGAGAATCGCTTCCTTGACGCCGGCTTTAGCAGACTTGCGGGTGCGGTCGATACGGCGCTCCACCGAATCAAGGTCGGAGAAGATCAGTTCGAGATCGATCGTCTCAATGTCGCTGAGCGGGTCGACTTTGCCGGCAACGTGGGTGATGTTCGAGTCCTCGAAGCAGCGGACCACGTGCGCGATGGCGTTGACTTCGCGGATATGGCCGAGGAATTTGTTGCCCAGACCTTCGCCCTTGGACGCACCGGCAACGAGGCCGGCGATGTCTACGAATTCAAACGCGGTCGGAACGACACGGTTCGGTACCACGATCTCCGTCAGCTTGGTCAGACGCTCGTCCGGAACTTCGACGACCCCCACGTTCGGGTCAATGGTGCAGAACGGATAGTTTGCCGCTTCTGCTCCTGCTTTGGTGATTGCATTAAAAAGAGTGGATTTACCGACGTTCGGCAACCCAACGATCCCTACGGATAAAGCCATTTGGCTAGCACCTCCAAAAATAGTCCACTATCCATTATATCAAAATCCGCTAAGGAAAAAAAACGAATGTTCCACGTGAAAAAAGGGCTCCGCACGGGGCGTGCCGGAACCCTTTTTCTCAGCCCTCCAGATTGTCCTCGTGCATCGCTTGTTCGAAGGACGGCAAGGTGTCGAGATTGCCCCCGGATTCCGGCTGTCCATCGCCGGTGCTGGACTGAATGTACCAATTGCCTTCCTTATCGAGTGCGTCGATGCTGTCAAATTTGCCTTGACGAGCTTCTTGCATCGCATGCTCGATGGAGAGTACGCGCCCGGTGTGGGTCATCACCTCGGCGATGTCTCCGTTCAGGTCTTTGCGGACCGCGATGATCTTCTCGCCCATTTCTGTCCCTCCTGTTGAACCTGCTGTCTAGAGGTAGAATGTGCGGGGAGCGAGTTCTCTATCCGTAGTGCCGTGCAGGGGACGACAGATGAGAGCGCGGAACTTGCAGCGAGACGGCGAGGATCTGTTCGTGTAAAAAAGTGCGGGGTTGGCGTCGCTTGTAGCAATACGCTTGGATTCCGTCGTCGGTGAAGCCTCGGACTTGGACGACGCGCTGGGAGATCTCTCCGTTGCGGTCCATATAGATGAGAGACACGGGGCGGTGCTCTCGGTAGGCAATCTGCAGTTCTTTGTTGGTCATCATGTCGTCACCTCCACTTTTTTTCAACCAAACACTTGCGAACGTTTGTTCTCTGTGGTTATATTATATACGAACACACGTTCTTTATGCCAGTCCATAAAATAAAAAAAGTCCCCCACCCGCTCTGGGCGAGGGAGGACTACACTCTGCGCAAAAGCAGAGACCTGGGAGCCATTTCAAAGATAGAGATTTTTGATTTCGTTTTGCGTCGGCTTAGGCTTTTGCGAGATTCACGAGGCAATCGTACTGCGTCGAGCCGATGCCTAAGTCACTGCGACGGTTGGAGGTCAGGGCGTTGAGCATCGTGCCTTTGATTCCCCACCAACCTTCTTCGATCTTGATCGTGCGCTTGTGTTGGCCGTCTGTGATCTTGATCGTGCCGAGGATTTCGCCCCTGTCATTGTAGACGCGGGCGAGGTCGCCATCGGTCAGGCCCGTCTCTTTGGCGATCAACGGCGAGATTTCCACCAGCGGTTTGTCGGGCATCTTCAACACATGGTAATACTGGCTGTTCAGCGAACGGCGCGGGTGAATCGTCAGCAGATGGTACGGATACTGTTCTGCCCGTGCTCGGTCCCTCAGCGGGCTCTCCACCGACTCCTCGTAGACCGGAATCGGAGAAGCTCCGTCCGCTTCTGCCGTTTTTGAATAGAACTCATACTTTCCACTGGGCGTTGCGAATCTGTAGTCAGCCCATGCTACCGGCTCCTCCCGTGCCGCGAGGATGCCTTTCTCCTGCAACTTCTCACGGGTGATGCCGAAGCGCTCCTCCAGCGGTTTCAAGGCGATGTCCATCCACTCATGGACACTGTCTCCCTCACCGAATTCCTCCACAAATCCCAACTCTCTTGCCAAGCCTTGCAGAATCGCCCAATCGGGCTTGGTGTTCCCACGTGGTTCGACAACGCGATTTACATAGGTCATGTACGGATGCCACATCGAGCTGTACATGATGTCTTCTTCTTCAAAAACGGTCGTGCAAGGCAGGAAGTAGTCCGCAATCATACCCGTGTCATGCAAGAACATATCTAGCACGACGATGCAATCGACCGCTCCGTATGCTTGAAGCGTCTTGCCCGTCTCCGGCAACTGCGCAACGGGATTGGCTCGCGTCACGAACAGCATCTTCACCGGTTCTTCGGTGTCTTGCACAGCCAACATCTCGTCAGCTTCCGTGACTTTCGTGAACGCGCGGTACGCTCTCGGCTTGTCATTGGCCATCAGCGTGTCATAGTCAAACCGATGCACTTGGTTTCCGTACTGCACACCGCCGCCCGGACGCCCGACATTCCCGCTCATCGCAACGAGTGCGTCGATCAAACGAATCGTATTGCCTCCGTTGGAGTAGCGCTGCATGCCAAGTCCGAGAATCGTCGACGTCGCTTGCCCGGAACCGTACCGCTCGGCCAGCCAACGGATGTCATCCGGTTCAATCCCCGTTACATCAGCCGCTCGCTCGACCGTCCATTCCTGACGCAGATAGTCTGCGAAGACTTCGTAGCCAACTGCATGATCGCGTACGAACGATTCCTGCACCAACCCGCGATCCAGCAGATGACGCGCCATCCCCAACGCCAGAGCTCCGTCGGAGCCCGGTCGAGGATGCAGTTGCTTGACTGCCTTGTCACTCAAGTCAGTCAATAACGGGTCGATGATGACCAACTCCGCTCCGCGTTTGAGCGCGGCCTTGAGATAGGGCATCATGTGCATGTTCGTCACCGAGACATTGCGGCCCCAGACGACGATCACATCGGTATTCGCCGCCACGTCATCAGGATGGTTGCTCTTCGCGAAGCCGAAGTCGTATTTCTGCGCTTCCAAGCCCGCCCCCCAACAGATCGAGCCAATCGTGTCTGTGAAACCGCCAAACAGATTGAAAAAGCGCTGTTCGAGCACTTTCAACAAGCCCGACGACCCGTAGTCATAGTGGTGCATGATCGCAGTCGGTCCGTATTGAACGCGGGCGGATTTCATCTTGTCAGCAATCTCGCGGAAGGCTTGCTCCCACGAGATCGGCTGCCAATCACCGTCCACTTTTTTCAGCGGTTCCAGCACGCGCTCGTCGTGATGGTAGCGGTCGACGAGTTTGCGGCCCTTGCCACAGAGGGTTCCTTGCGTAATCGGGTGGTCGGGGTCGCCCTCGACTTTGATCAAGTGCCCGTCCTCGACATGCGCGATCATGCCGCAACAGTCCCAGCAATCGAGCGGGCACGCCGTTTTGATCAACTCGACCGCCATCAGCTTTCCCCTCCCTTGCTGCGCAACACTTTGCGCATGTTGCGCTCAAATTCACGACGCGGGAGCATCACGCTTCTCCCACACTTCACACATTTGATGCGAATGTCCATCCCCAAGCGAAGCAGTTCCCATTCGTTCGTACCGCAGGGATGAGCTTTTTTCATCTGTACGACATCACCCAGTTCAAACTGTTTCCCTTCCATGTCGGGTACCCCTTTGCTCTCGTCTCACGCCTTGCCGGGCTGTTTCTCCGTCTGCGTTTGCTTTTCCGGTTTCTGCTCCTCTTGAGGGCGGCTTGCCGCGTTTTTCTCGCCTTCGCCGTGGAACAGGTTGACTTGCTTCGGGTACGGGATCTCGATGTTTTCCTTCTCAAACGCCACCTTGATCCGTTGGCGCAGCACGCGCCCGACTCCGTAGTGCTCCATCGGTTTGCACTCCACCGTCATCCGCACGACGACTTCGTGGGCACCGAAGTTCTGCACGCCAAGCACCTGCGGATTGCCGGTGATGCGCTCGTCTTCGGCTTGCAACTGTTCGCCTACCTCACGCAAGACGTGGTAGACGTGCTCCAAATTCTCCTCATAGGCGACGGAGACGTCCAACACCGCAAGCGAGTTGGTTTTCGAATAGTTGGTGACCTGCTGAATCTGCGAGTTCGGCAAGATGTGCATCTCGCCTTGGAACGCGCGAATTTTCGTCACGCGCAAACCAACTTCCTCGACGTTGCCGCGGATGTTCACGTTGTTGTTGATCATGACGTTGTCTCCGACGCCGAACTGGTCTTCGAAGATGATGAAGAACCCGGTGATGACGTCCTTCACGAGACTTTGCGCGCCAAAACCGATGGCGAGACCGATCACGCCGGCTCCGGCGATCAGCGAGGTGACGTTGAGCCCCAAGTTGGACAGCACGGTGAGAATCACCATGAAGTACACTACGTAGTGCGTGACGTTCAGGAGCAAAGTGGTCATCGTCTTGCTTCGGCGCTCGTCCATGCGCATCGCACGACCGCTGAAGATCTTCGTGACCGCCGAGTCCGCGAGTTTCATCACAGCTTTGGCGATCAGCAAGATCACCGCTATTTTTAAAACAACCCAGCCGATGTTGATCCAGAACTGGGCGTCGAGCAATTTCTCGATGAACTTGTCATAGACCTGCAGGTAGTAAGCCATACTCCAAACCTCCGGTTTCTCTCTTCTATTCTATCATGCTTGCAGCACCTCGTAGCCGTCTCCCTCCGGCTTGAAATAGCCGCGCACGACAATCTCCCGGTCGGCGATGATCGCACGCACCGCGTCATAATCCTGCGGTTCGAAATCAATCGCGAGCGCACAGCCCGCCGTCACCGCTTTGGGCGTCGGCCGGATGTCGATCTCCAACCCCGCTCCTTCCAACTCCGCTTCGGCACGCAACGCATGGTGCGTCGAATCAAAAGCCACCAACCAGTATTCCATGCTCCAAATCCCCACTCTCTCTATAAAATTCGAGACCTCACCAAAATATCAAGCGGTACAAACTCCGCACAAACATCGAATGCATTAATTCTCCGTCTAACCACTGCATGCCGTCCAACCAGCAGACCAGCCCCAGAACGCTTACCAGATAAGTAGAAATCGTCGCTCCGATCCCAAGTCCGACCGCACTGCCCACGAATCTCGACTTCCACATCCCCTGCGCATTGCGCCAGAGGGTTTCATAGACGCGCAAGATCATCTGCAACCCGACGAACACCGTCCCGCCCATGAGGCCGAGCAACAGCAGATCATACAGGCGCTCCACGATCACGGAGACATCCGGACCGAGTCCCTGCACGACGGGGGTTGCTTGGGTCACATTTAAAAAACCGCTCGATTGCGGCGATGTGTGAACGAGGTGACCGGCCATCCATTTGGCGAGAGCGAAACTCCAACTCTTGTCTACGAGCACGCCTTTCAAAAACGGGATGGAAAATGTCAGCAGGAACATCGGCACGAGCAGCGCAATGGCATCCATGCACGTCCGCCAGAACCCTCGTTGCCATCCGAACCAGACACACCATGATAGTACCACGGCGATGCACAGATCGACCATCTCTACCTTCCTCCTCCGCAGGTTGTCCTCTAGAGACTGTATGCGGCAAAGGTTCGAAAAATTAGACGACCCGCCCCGTATGGAATGTCCCCCCCATGCATATACTATTAAAAGTCTTTGCTTGCGGAGGGTGTCCATGTTGAAGGAAAACAATGCGAAAATCGGCGGTGCGCCGTTCAAGGTTGATCATACCGAATCACGGGCGGTGGAATCTCTCGCCGAGCGACTTCTCTCCCATGTTTCGGAGTACGGCACAGATCGCCATGTCGTGATCGTTTGTATCGGTACGGATCGTTCCACCGGCGACGCACTAGGCCCGCTGGTGGGGGCAAAACTGTCGGCACGTTTGTCCGATGAACCTCACGTTACTGTCTATGGTACGCTTGAATCACCTGTCCATGCAGTCAACCTCAAAGAAACGATCCAAGAGATTCAAGGTCGTTTCCAAGACCCGTTCGTGATCGCCGTCGATGCCTGCCTCGGGCAGATTGCAAGCGTCGGACTGGTCACCATCGGCAACGGCCCGTTGAAGCCGGGAGCCGGTGTGAACAAAGTGTTGCCCGAAGTCGGCAACATCCACATCACCGGAATCGTCAACGTCGGAGGGTTCATGGAATACTTCGTGCTGCAGAACACGCGCCTCTCGATCGTGATGCGCATGGCAGACTGCATCGCCGACGGTCTGTTTCAGGCCGTTCAAGCGGCACAAGCTCTGCCGCGTCTTGCCGTGAACGACCTGAACGCATCGTCCCTCGACACCAAAACGACGCTCTCCGAGCGGATCTCTTCGGTGCGTTCCAACCTGTTTCCGTTTCTGTAAAAGTTCGCCTCGCATAGCCCTGTCCCCCGCGCACATACTAGGAGAGGTTTCACAAGACCATCCAAAGGGGGCTTGGTATCATGACGAACAAAAAAGTGGCGATTGAGCAAAACCTCAGCACGGTCCGTGACTACCTGAGCCAAGAGGGGTACCAATGCGTCAATCTGGACAATCAGAGCCAGAACGGTCAGGGCCTCGATGCCATCATCATCTCCGGCGCTGACATCAACGTGATGGGGGTCGAGAACTCCACGACCCAAGCACCGGTCATCAACGCGCACGGCCTGACGCCGGAGGACATCTCGAAACGCCTCAAACAGATTCAACAACAGTAGTCCCGTCCAATCGAGAATGACAACATCCCGGGGTGCCCTGCGCCCCGGGATGTTTTTTTCTCGTGGTTCCTATGAAAAAAGCACCCTGCAGGCAGGGTGCTAACGCTTCAATTGAGCGATTGCTTTTTGGATCGCTTCTAGCTCTTCCTCGCTGAGCTTGTAGGTGGAAGCTCCTGCGAGTACAGGTTTGGCATACGTGCGCGATTCTTCACGGCCGAAGATGCTGGAGAGCACGACGCCGTCCGCCTCGCGGTTGAGAAGGGCGATGCTGTAGCTCAAATCGCTTCCGGCATCAGGGAACGCATTGTAGCGCAGGACGCCGACCGGGCCGACAGACAATTCAATTTCGCGTTGCAAGCGCTCATGCGTGGAAGCAACTCCCTGCACTTGCTCTTGCAGTCGCTGAACGTCCTCGGAATAGTGGAAGAGAATCTCCTCCAAGTTGGCGTTCTTCAAGCCCTTCATGAGATTCCGGTATCGTTTGCGCACTTGGGCTGTGCGGATCGTGTTGACGATGAACAGGATCAGCAAGAGCACGACAAGTCCGGATAAAAGCGCGATCACGAGGTCAATGTTTTGCAACATCCATTGCTTCGAATCGACCATCTTATGTACCCCCTCTCGACCTCGTACCCCTCAGGACACAACTGCTATTGTAACATAGCGTGCGCGGATGTGGTGCTTTTTAGTAGCCGTACTTCATGGCAATCCATTTCACGATTCCGGCGATGAAAATGGCCGGCAACAGGTTGCCGACGTTGATTTTTTTGATCTCCAAGACGTTGAACGCGATCCCCATGATGAGGAGACCACCGCAACCGGACATGACGCCGATGATCTCCGGAGAGAGTACGCTGGCAAGCCAGCCTGCCATGAGCGCAATCGAGCCTTGGTAGAGGAACACGGGAATCGCCGAGAGCGCGATGCCGATGCCCATCGCCGATGTGAAGAAGATCCCGGAGAAACCGTCGAGCATCGCTTTGGTGTAGAGAATTTTATGATTGCCTTCCAAACCGGATTGTAACGAGCCAACGATTGCCATCGCCCCGACGCAGTAGACCAGCGAGGAGAAGACGAACGCTTCGGAAATTTTGCCGTTGCCAAAGCGACTCATCTTCGATTCAATGAAGCGTCCGAAGGCGTGCAGTTTGCCTTCAATGTCGAGAATTTCGCCGAGCAACCCGCCAAACACGAGCGAGGCGATGACGTAGAACAGGTCGTACCCGTCGGCGGTCGCCGTTTTCAAGGCCATCGAGAGACCGATGACGAACACCGCCATGCCAAGACCTTGCAGGATAGTGGTCTTCATGCGATCCGGGATGCGGTTGAGAAACATCCCGATGAAAGACCCGATGATGATCGCCAGTGAATTGACGATCGTACCTAGCAGTGCCACGTGGATCGTTGTCTCCTCTCCAGAGAGCGCTCCTGCTTAAAACGCGATGTCACGCACCGCTTGCAGGAGGGCGTCAATATCGTTTTCTGTATTGAAATACCCGATGGACGTACGAACGAGTCCATGTTCGAGGGTGCCGACCGTTTCGTGTGCGAGCGGTGCGCAGTGCAGACCGGTGCGGACGCAGATGCTGTAGTTTTTATCGAGGATGAAGCCGATTTCGTGCGACTCAAAGCCCTCGATGGTAAAGGAAACGATCGGAACACGCGGCTCTCCGAGCGGCGGCCCGTAGACGGTGACGCCCTGGATGTCTTGTAAGCCTTGGTGCAGGCGTGTGGTCAGCGCTTCCTCGTGGGCGCGGATGGATTCAATGCCTGTCGCTTCGAGGAAGTTCAGCCCGGCGAGCAGTCCCGCAAATCCAACGGTGTTCGGCGTCCCCGCTTCATAGCGGTCAGGACGGGTCGGCGGCATGTCGATCAACTCCGAGTACCCGCCTGAGCCGCCCTGCATGAGCGGAACGAGATCGAGGTCCGGATGAATGTAGAGACCGCCGGTGCCTTGCGGGCCGTAGAGACTCTTGTGTCCGGTGAACGCAAGCAAGCTGATATTCATCGCTTCCACATCAATCGGGTAGACCCCCGCCGTCTGGCAGACATCCACGAGCAAGAGAAGTCCGTGCTCCTTGGCGATCTCCCCAATCTCGGCAATCGGAAGAAGCGTCCCCGTCAAATTCGAGCCGTGCGTGACGGCGATCAGGCGTGTATTCTCACGGATGGCAGGACGAATCGACTCCGCGTGAAAACGCCCGTGCTCATCTCCCGACACATACGTCAATTCGATCACACCCTGCTGCCGAAGAAATTCGAGCGGTCGGCGGACGGAGTTGTGTTCGAGCGTGGAGGTGATCACATGGTCACCTTTTTTCAAAAGCCCGTGAATGGCGAGGTTGAGGGCTTCGGTCGCATTTTTGGTAAAAGCGATGTTGTCACTGTTCTTCACACCGAACAATTTCGCAGCTTTGGAGCGGGCTTCAAACAGCACGCGGGACGCTTTCATCGCGAGTTGATGCGTGCCTCGACCGGGGTTGGCGGCGTAGTCGCGGAGGCACGTTTCCATCGCGGTCAGCACGTCCGGCGGTTTTGGAAAACTGGATGCAGCATTGTCGAGGTAGATCACGGAACAAGCCTCCTGTCAGTTCTTTGTAAAAACCAACCTCGAATCTAGGTTGTACCATCTCTTTGCAGTTTACTTTATGGCACACGAATTGTCATCCGGGCGCTCTCTTCCTCTTTTGCCTCAACAAAACACATGGTTTCCCCCTGCTCCCCTCCTCCAACCCCTCCCTTTCTCTGAAAAAAGCAAATAGACAATTTTTCGACGCTTCTCGACGGCAAAAACTTACACCCTTCGACTCCGGTATGTAATTCCGTATTAAAATGAGCGAGATCGCGCATTAAACCTCATGCACAATCCCGCTCATCGCGGTACACATTCAATTTACTTTGAGCTCAATAAACTCAAGATGCGTTCGAGATCATCTTGTGAAAAATAATCAATCTCGATCTTGCCGCGCTTCTTGCCTTGGTGAATTTTCACACCTGTGCCCAAACGGAAGCGAAATTCCTCTTCGTATTGCTTGAGAACCGGGTTGTCCTTCACCACGCGTTTGGGCTTCTCCGCCTCACGCTGGGTCAAATTCTGCAGACGGTTGACCATGTGTTCGACTTCACGAACGGAGAGTTCTTCGTCGATGGCTTTCTCCGCCAGCTGAATTTGCAGTTTCTTGTCACTCAGACCTAACAGCGCCCGTGCATGTCCCATCGACAGCGTCCCGCGCGACACATGCTCGCGGATCTCGCCCGGCAGGTTCAAGAGGCGCAACGTATTGGCAACATGAGAACGGCTCTGCCCGACTTTCTTCGCCAGGATATCTTGCGTCATGTTGAATGTCTCCATGAGGCTGTGATACGCTTCGGCGACTTCGATCGGATTCAAATCTTCGCGCTGCAAATTCTCGATCAGCGCGATTTCGTTCATCTGCGCATCTGTGAAATCACGCACGACGACCGGGACGTTCTCAAGCCCAGCTTCCTGGGCCGCACGCCAACGGCGTTCCCCTGCGACGATCTCATAGCCGCGCACAGCTTGGCGCACGACAATCGGCTGGATGATCCCGTGTTCCTTGACGGACAGCACCAACTCCGCCATTTTCTCCTCATCGAAGACGCGACGGGGTTGGTACGGGTTCGGTCGCAGTTCCTTCGGTGTGGCTGTGGTCACTTGCTCGTCCGTTTTCGGGTTCGAGTGGAAGATGGCATCCAACCCGCGTCCCAAACCGCCTTGTCGTTTGTTCATGCGCCCACCACTTCCTTCGCGAGTTCCAAGTAGACTTCTGCACCACGCGAGCGCGGGTCATACTGGATAATCGACTGGCCGTGCGAGGGAGCTTCCCCCAAGCGCACATTGCGCGGGATCACGGTGGTGTAGACTTTTTCGCGGAAGTATTTCTTGACTTCCTCGATGACTTGCAAGCCGAGATTCGTCCGCGCATCGAGCATCGTCAACAGGACGCCTTCGATCTCAAGAGCGGTGTTCAGATGCTTCTGCACCATCCGAATCGTATTCAAAAGCTGGCTCAGACCCTCCAGCGCATAGTACTCACACTGAATCGGGATCAACACCGAATCAGAAGCCGTCAACGAATTAACCGTCAGAAGCCCAAGAGACGGCGGGCAATCGATCAGCATGTAATCGTACTGGTTCTTGATCGGTTGCAACGCTTGACGCAAACGCACTTCGCGCGACATCGTCGGCACCAACTCGATCTCGGCGCCGGCCAGTTGAATCGTCGCCGGCAAAATGCTGAGATGCGGTACTTCCGTCGGCAAAATCGCATCGGCCGCGTTGACCTCGTTGATAATCACATCATAAATATCGTAACGCACATCCGCTTTGTTGATTCCAATCCCGCTCGTGGTGTTGCCCTGCGGGTCGATGTCAATTAACAGGACGCGCTTCCCCAGACTCGCCAGACAGGCGCCCAGATTAACGGCGGTCGTAGTCTTACCGACGCCACCCTTCTGGTTCGCCACTGCGATGACTCTCGCCATGAGCATCCACCTCTTTCAAAACTGTAAGCACGCAATCTCCATTTTACAAGAAATCGCAGAAAAAGAATAGAACAGAAAAAGCAGGCAAACGCCTGCTAGAAAAACAATGCATGGAAACGCAACCAAATCATCGCGAACCCTTACGATTTGGTCTTCGGTACACGGATCACGAACTGGTAATACTCTTCGTGGTCCTCCTCTTCCTTCTCGCAATGAATTCCGCTCTGCACAATCATGTCGAGCGATTGACGGATGGTGTTCACCGCCAAGCGAATGTCCCGGGAGAACGAGATCTTGCGCGGTTTCTTGGCCGGTGTCTCGGCTTCTACCAACAATTTGATCCGCGCTTCGGTCTGCTTGACGTTCATTTCCTTCTCGATCACTTCAGCGAGGACTTTCAATTGCAATTCTTCCGACGGCAACGCCAGCAAGGCCCGAGCGTGACGCTCCGAGACTTTACGTGCCATCAGCGCTTCTTGTACGTCTCTCGGCAGGTTCAACAAGCGCAACTTGTTGGCAATCGTGGACTGACCCTTGCCCAAGCGTTGAGCCAAACTCTCCTGCGTCAACCCGTGCAGCTCCAAGAGCTGCGAATAGGCCACCGCTTCCTCAATCGCCGTCAACCCTTCGCGCTGCAAGTTCTCAATCAGCGCCACGGAAGCGGCTTGCGAATCGTTGAGTTCACGAATGATGGCAGGAATGGTTTCAAAGCCCAGTTTCGTGCAAGCACGCCAACGACGCTCACCGGCGATCAATTCATACGTTTCGCCGACTTTGCGTACGACGATGGGCTGAATCATCCCGTGAGTTCGAATCGTCTGCGCCAGCTCTTCGATGCGTTCATCATCAAAGATCGTCCGGGGCTGATAGGGGCTCGACACAATCTGACCAATCGGAATCTGGCGTACTTCTTCTTGATTGCTCCCGTTTCCGGTACCGTTATCCGATTCCCGCTCTCCGAGACCGAAGATACGAGACAGTTGTTCTTTCATCACCGACTCACCCACCTACTCAGTAAAAAAACTCAGGTAAAAAGAAGTCACATTCTATTTTCGTCAATCCTTGCACTTTTTCCTGCTTCACAACGGAGATTTCGACGGAGTCCCCGCTTTGCGCGGATATTGTTTCGGCGTTTCTCGAACTTTTTCGACGACGACGATGTTTCGAGAGCCCAATTCGTCGGGCAAGTCCATTTTCAAAAGGTCCACGACTTTGCCGCCGAGCACTTGCAACGCTTTGGCAGATTCAGATACTTCGTTGTCTGCTTCCGGCCCTTTCATGGCAAAAAAGTGCCCGCCGACCCGCACATACGGCAGGCACAGCTCCAAGAGGATGTTCAGACGAGCGACGGCGCGGGCGGTGACTTGATCAAAATTTCCTCGGAAATTTTTTTCCGGCTTCGCGAAGTCTTCTGCGCGTCCGTGAACGCCTTTGTAGTTCGGCGTGCCGAGGGCGGCGGCGAGTTCGTTGAGGAAGCCGATGCGCTTGTTCAGCGAATCAACGACCGTGCAAACGGTGTTCGGCGCCGCGATATGAACCGGCAACGACGGGAAGCCCGCTCCGGCCCCGATGTCGAGCAGCGTGCCTTCATGACGGAATTGCTTGAGTTTGAGCAGCATCATCGAATCGTAGAAGTGTTTGAAATACACGCCCTCTTCGTCGGTGATCGCGGTCAGGTTCATTTTTTCATTCCATTCGACGAGCCATTTGAAATAGGTCTCATACTGCCCCATCTGGTGGTCGGTCAGCTCAACACCCAGGCGGGTCGAGACAGCCTCGCGAAATCGCGCTTGCACCTCACTCATGAACGGCACTCCTTCTCTGCAAGCCTTCCAGATACACCATGAGGATCGAGATGTCTGCCGGGTTGACGCCGGAGATGCGCGAAGCTTGGCCGATGGAGATCGGACGGATCTTGATCAGCTTTTCACGCGACTCGCTGGAGAGGCCTTTGATTTCGTTGTAGTCGATGTGTTCCGGAATTTTTTTCTCTTCCAGTTTGCGTTGCTTTTCGATCTGGGCGTTCGATTTTTCGATGTAGCCCGCGTACTTGATCTGAATTTCGACTTGCTCCTTCACTTCCGGATGCAAGGGTTCAGCGGCGGGGGCCACGTCTTCGATTACGCTGTAGCCGACTTCCGGGCGGCGCAAGAGTTGTTCAAGCGTCGCGGCGTCGTGAATTTCTTTGGAGCCCAGTGCGGCGAGTTTCGGGTTGATCTCGTCCGCTTTGAGGCGCGTCTTGGACAGGCGCGCTTTTTCCTGTTCGATCGCTTCTTTTTTCTTCATGAAGCGGACGAAGCGCTCTTCGGAGAGCAGTCCGATGCGGTACCCGATTTCGGAGAGGCGCAGGTCGGCGTTGTCATTGCGCAGGATCAGGCGGTATTCGGCACGCGAGGTCAGCAGGCGGTACGGTTCGAGCGTTCCTTTGGTGACGAGGTCGTCGATCATGACGGCGATGTAGGCGTCGGAGCGTTCGAGGATGACCGGTTCGCGGTTCAGGGCGTTCATCGCGGCGTTGATGCCGGCGATCAAACCTTGACCTGCTGCTTCTTCGTAGCCGGACGTGCCGTTGATTTGCCCCGCGGTGAACAGACCTGCGACTTGCTTCGTTTCCAAAGTCAGTTGCAGTTGGGTCGGGATGACCGCATCGTACTCGATTGCGTAGCCGGGGCGCATCATCTCGACTTGCTCCATGCCGGGGATCGTGCGCAGAAGTTTCAACTGCACTTCTTCCGGGAGCGACGTGGACAGACCTTGGACGTAGTATTCGGCGGTGTAGCGGCCTTCCGGTTCGAGGAACACTTGGTGGTTCGGACGCTCGGAGAAGCGGACGATTTTGTCCTCGATCGACGGGCAGTAGCGCGGGCCGGTGCCTTCGATCATGCCGGAGAACATCGGCGCACGGTGCAGGTTCTCTTGGATGATCTGGTGCGTGTCCGGGTTGGTGTACGTCAGCCAGCACGGCATCTGTTCACGCGGCATGATGTCGTCTGCAAATTGGAAATGCAGCGGGTCGCGGTCGCCCGGTTGAATTTCGCACTTGGTGAAGTCGATGGTGTCGCGATGAACGCGCGGCGGAGTGCCGGTCTTGAAGCGGGCCAGTTGGAACCCGAGGTCAAGCAACGAGTCGGTCAATTTGACAGACGGAAGCTGCCCGTTCGGACCCCCCGCGTATTGGACTTCGCCCATGATGATCTTGCCGCGCAGGTAGGTGCCCGTCGTGACGACGACCGATTGCGCGGTGTAGGTGGCGCCGGTCTTGGTGATGACGCCCTTGATGCGGCCGTTTTCGGTTACGAGTTCCTCGACCATGCCTTGGTGCGTGGTCAAGTTCGGCGTGTTCTCGATGGTTTCTTTCATTTTGTGCGAGTAGAAAAATTTATCGGCCTGTGCGCGCAACGCATGGACCGCCGGGCCCTTGCCCGTGTTGAGCAAACGTAATTGCAGATATGTAAGGTCGGTGTTGCGGCCCATCTCGCCTCCGAGTGCGTCGATTTCGCGCACGACGTTGCCCTTCGCCGGGCCTCCGACAGACGGATTGCAAGGCATGTGGGCGATCATGTCGAGGTTGATGGTGAGCAAAAGCGTTTTGCATCCGAGTCTCGCCGAAGCAAGCGCCGCTTCAACCCCCGCATGTCCGGCCCCGATCACGATGACGTGATAGTCTCCAGCATGGTAGTGCATTGGGTGTCTCCCCCTTGGTTGGTTCTAGGATGGTTCGTATTTACTTGCCGAGGCAGAATTGCGAGAAGATCTGGTCGAGCAGGTCGTCGGCGACCGCTTCTCCGACCACTTCGCCAAGCGACATCCAGCACGAGCGAACGTCCACGGCGACCAGATCGAGCGTCATCCCCATCCGGGCGCTGTCGAGCGCTTCGCTCATCTCGCGTCCTGCTTTTTCAAGCAGCGCGACATGGCGGGCGTTGGACAGGTAGGTGCTCTCTTGGCCTTCGATGCCGCCCGACAGGAACAAGTCCTCCACGGCTCGCTCCAATTGCTCCATGCCTTCTCCCGTTGCGACGGACGTTTCGACGATTTTGAAGTCTCCGGCGAGAGTTCGCAGTTCTTCGAGGTCTGCGAGGCGCGGCAGGTCGGTTTTGTTGAGGATCACGATGGTCGGGCGAATCTTCACCGCTTCGGCCAGCTCGCGGTCGATCTCGTTGAGCGGACGAGAAGCGTCGATCATGAACAGCACGAGGTCCGCTTCTTCCAACGCTTCACGGGAACGCTCCACGCCAAGTCGCTCGACGATGTCCTCCGTCTCGCGAATGCCCGCGGTGTCGATGATGTTCAGCGGGATGCCGCGCAAATTGATGTGTTCCTCTAAAATGTCGCGGGTCGTCCCTTCGATGTCGGTGACGATGGCGCGGTTGGTGCGCGAGAGAGCATTGAGCAGCGACGACTTGCCGACGTTCGGCTTGCCGATGATGACCGTCTTCAAGCCTTCGCGCAAAATCTTGCCGGTCGTCGCTCCGCCGAGCAGTCGGTGAATCTCTTCGACGATGGAATCACCCTGCGTAATGACGTGCTGGATGGTGACATCTTCGACATCGTGCTCCGGGTAGTCGATCGTCACTTCGATATGGGCGAGCATCTCGACCATTTTTTGCCGAAGTTCTTTGATCTTCTTGGAGAGTCCGCCTTCGACTTGGCGGAATGCGACTTTCATCGCGGCGTCCGTTTTCGAGCGGATCACGTCGATGACCGCTTCGGCTTGCGAGAGATCGATGCGTCCGTTGAGGAACGCACGCTTGGTGAACTCCCCCGGTTCGGCGAGTCGGGCTCCGTGATTCAAGACGAGACGCATGACGCGCTGAACGGCGACGATGCCGCCGTGCCCTTGAATTTCCACGACCTCTTCGCCCGTATACGTGCGCGGGGCGTGAAAGACGGCGCAAAAAACTTCGTCAACGCGCTCGCCGGTCTGTGGATCAATGATCGAGCCGTAATTCATGGTATGGCTGTCCACAGTGGCCAGCGATTTTTTGCCTCGGTAGATCTTATCCACAACGCTCACCGCGTCGGTGCCACTTACACGGATGACGCTGATACTGCCTTCGCCAAGCGCTGTGGCTATCGCGGCGATCGTGTCAAATTCCTTCATTCGAGTTCGCTCCTGTCTAGCTTCTTCCTATCCAGTTTGCCCGTTCCATCCCTTGTGCATAACCATTCTATCATAGCGCAAAACATTGGCAATAACTATCCACATGTGGATATCGATTCCGTTCCATTTGCACGAAAAAAAAGCGAACCTGTTATCCACAGATTCGCTTCAAGAGTATGAAAAAAGCGGCCCCACGTGTAGCACGCGGGCCGCTTCTCTACGCTTTCGGTGACGGTTCACGATCCGGCCGTTTGGTCGATTTCGGCGATTTGTTGTTGCCGGAACCTTGGCGGCGCGGGCCGTTTTTTTTCGGAGCACCGCTCTCCGATTTGCGCGGATGGCGGGGTTTGTTGTGGTGCGACGGGGTCACGCCGCGCGGTGTGATCACGACTTTGCGGTACGGTTCGTCCCCTTGCGAATGTGTCTTCACATCGGAACGGCCTTGCAGGTAGCTGTGAATCACTTTGCGTTCGGCGTTGCCCATCGGCTCCAACACCACTTCGCGACGGCTCTGGACGGCCTTTTTCGCCAGACGGTCGGCGAGGCGTTCGAGCGTTTCCTTGCGTCGCGAGCGGTAATCCTCAGCGTCGAGCGACACGCGCAAGAATTTCTCGCTGTGCTTGTTCGCCACCAAGTTCACCAGGTACTGCAACGAGTCGAGCGTGGCTCCGCGGCGTCCGATCAGCATGCCGATCGACTCGCCTCGAAGTCGGAAACAGTAGTTGTAGTCTTGCTCCTCCTCAACAGTGACGGCGATGTCCGAGAGGTTCATCGCCGCCAGCACTTCATCGAGGAATTTGCGCGTTTCGAGAATCGGGTCGGGTGCAAGAGGTGCGGCCGAAGTCGACTGCGACGTGGAAACCGGAGTTTCCTTCGGCACGACGACCTCCGCTGCTACTTCGAGCACTTCCACCTCAACTTCTGCATCGCGCTTGCCAAACAAGCCGAAAAACAGACCGCGATTGGGCTGCGTCAAAATGGTTACGTTCACGCGATCACGAGAGACCCCGAGCTTGTTCAGCGCGAGTTCGGTTGCGAGTTCAACCGTCTTCCCCGTTGTGATCACCTTTTTCATTTCGACTTCCCTCCGGTTTTCGCCTTCGGTTCCGCCGGTGCTGCGTTGCGGATGCCTTTGGTGAAGTACGTTTGGATGATCGTCAGGATGTTACCGAAGATCCAGTACAGACCGAGAGCGGCCGGGAACTGCCAGGTGAAGAACGCGATCATCGCCGGCATGAAGAACAGCATCATTTTGGCGTTGGCGTCCTTGGCACTTGTCATCGACATCTTGGATTGGAAGAACGTCGTCGTCGCCGAGAGAACGGCGAGGATGATGTTCGCGACGCCTTGCTTCTGCGACAGCGCGAGGATGCCGAGGAAGTAATGCGCTTTGAGATCCGGGTTCAAGTTGATCGCTTGGTAGAGTGCAAACAGAATCGGCATCTGCACGACGATCGGCAAGCAACCGGAGAACGGGTTCGCCCCGTATTGTTGGAAGATCTTCATCGTTTCCGCGTTGATCTTCTCTTTGTCATCCTTGTGTTTCTCCCGAATCTTTGCAAGCTCCGGTTGGATGGACTGCATGACTTTTTGGTAGCGGATCTGCTTCATCATCAGCGGGAAGACGATGATGCGCACGATCAGCGTGACGATCAGGATCGCAACCCCGTAGTCGCCGATTACATGGTAGAAGTAGTCGAGGCCGTCCGATACGAATCCGACGAACTTGCCCCAAATTCCGCTACGGTCGATCTGTCCATTGCTGGTTGTATGAGCCGTACAACCGGTGAGCGTCATTGAGAGGACGACCAGCAGCATGAAGATGCTCAGTCGTGATTGTTTACGCAACACGCAGAGTTCCCCTCCTTGGTGTGAGTGGTGTGAGCATCAGTATGAGTATGTACAGCGTCCGGCACCGGGTCAAAACCTCCCGGATGCCAAGGTCCGCACTTTACCAAACGAACGGTAGTCAAAAAAAGACCCCGCGTCACTCCGTGCTTCTGCACAGCTTCCACGCCGTAGGCAGAGCAGGTCGGGTAAAACCGACATGTCGGAGGCTTGAGCGGAGAGAGAAACTTCCGATAGAAGCGAAAAAACGCGAGGATCGCCGCTTTCATGAAGGAGTGACTCCCTTCGAAGCTGCGGGCGGATTGCGCTTGGCACCCGTGCCCTTTTTGCCGGGACTTGTGGCCTTGCGCTGGCTGGCGTCCTTGCCATTCTCCATGTTGCGCAAGAGATGCTGGACGTTTTGCCGGATGGTATGAAAATCGAGCTCCGCCGCCGACGGCCTCGCGATGACCACGAAGTCGTAGAGATCGGTGACTTTCTCCTTCTCTAAACGGAAAGCTTCACGAAGCAAGCGCTTGACGCGGTTGCGCGTGACGGCCTTGCCGACTTTTTTAGAGACGGAAAATCCGACTCGAAAAGCGGGGTTGTTCGGAGTCTTCATATAGTAGAGCACGAGATAGCGGTTGGCAAAGGAATGCCCGTGATGAAACACCCGTTGAAAATCTCGTTTGTCTGTTAGTCGATGTTCCCGTTGTAACATGAGCTGGCCCCCATTCCATCTCTAGTATCGGAAGCAAGGGTGCCGTTTAACCGCCTCATTTTGGCCCGTAAACCCACCTATTATGTAGAAAAAAGGCCACAAAAATGTGGCCTTATGCGGAAAGAACCTTTCTGCCTTTAGCACGGCGGCGAGCAAGCACGCGGCGGCCGTTTTTGGTCGCCATGCGGCTACGGAAGCCGTGGACTTTTTTACGCTTGCGTACATTCGGACGGTAAGTCGGTCCCATCATTACACCTCCCTACGACTTGTCTATGTCAAGGACGCGAAGTCACTTGTTAGAGACAATATTCTTCATCATTATAGCGGACGTGGGCAGATGACGCAAGTGCAAGAAGGCTGCGGGGAAAGTTTCCTTTTTGCAAAAAGGCCTGAAAAAGCCTGTGGATAACGCATTCGACATCTTTGCGAGTTTTCGACAAGGTTAGCAACACCCTTATCCACAATCCACATGGGTGTGAACAAGTGTTCTTGCCTAGTGTTGTCTTTGTGGATAAGTTCCAAAAGTCCCGTTGTCATGAGGGTTTCTTATCTGGTAGAATGGAAAAGCCCTTTGTGGAGAACGTAATCCCGTCCACATAGTTATTAACAGCTGTGGATAAGTTTGTGGATAGTTATCCTCTGCCTGTGTACGGCTTGTCCACATGGGTGGGGATATGGTTTACATCGATTGGCAAATCGTATAAAATATCGACATTCTTTGCGTACATCATTATCCACAGTTCTTGTTGATAGAGCAATCGGCTGTGGGTTTTTATTTGTGCATTTTTTGAGGAGGTTCTCGTCTTCTATGGACCGGCAAGCAGTTGACCTGTGGCAGAAGACCTTGGCCACGCTTGAGACGAAGCTCTCCAAGCCTAGTTTTGAGACATGGTTCAAGGCGACGAAGCCCGTCTCCTTTGAATCGAATACCCTGATCGTCTCCGTCCCGAACGACTTCGCTCGCGACTGGTTGGAGTCTCGGTATTCCCACATCATCAAAGATACACTCGCCGCGTTAACGATGTCAGAGGTTGCGGTCAAGTTTGTCATCCCCCAGGTTTTCGATGAATCTCTCTATGAGAACTCACCCAAGCCTGTGCCGCCAAACGCGACGCAAAACGGAACGCCCGGCGAAGAATTTGTGCCGTCTGCCCTGAATCCGAAGTACACGTTCGACACGTTCGTCATCGGGGCCGGCAACCGGTTCGCCCATGCAGCGTCGCTCGCCGTGGCCGAAGCACCGGCCAAAGCGTACAACCCGTTGTTCATTTACGGGGGAGTTGGACTTGGCAAAACCCACTTGATGCATGCGATCGGTCATTATGTTCTCGATTCGAACCCGGCGGCCAAGGTGGTCTACATCTCGTCCGAAAAGTTCACCAACGAGTTCATCAACGCCATCCGCGACAACCGGCCGATTGATTTTCGCAACAAGTACCGCAACGTCGATGTCCTCCTCATTGACGATATTCAGTTCTTGGCCGGGAAAGAACAAACCCAAGAGGAATTCTTTCATACGTTCAACGCGCTGCACGAGGAGAACAAGCAGATCATCATCTCCTCCGACCGTCCGCCCAAGGAGATTCCGACTTTGGAAGACCGTCTGCGCTCGCGTTTTGAATGGGGTTTGATCACCGACATCCAACCGCCGGACTATGAAACCCGGATTGCGATCTTGCGCAAAAAAGCCAAGGCCGAAGCCTTGGACATCCCAAACGACGTCATCTCGCACATCGCGAACAAAATCGACACCAACATTCGCGAGCTCGAAGGTGCCCTGATCCGCGTCGTCGCGTATTCGTCGTTGATCAACCGGGACCTCTCCGCGGAACTGGCAGCCGAAGCGCTCAAGGACATCATCCCGTCCAACAAGCCGAAGCAGATCACGATCCACGACATCCAAAAAGCGGTCGGCGAGCACTTTGATATGAAATTGGAGGACTTCAAAGCAAAAAAACGCACGAAGGCCATCGCCTTCCCGCGCCAGATTGCGATGTACCTCGCCCGCGAGCTGACCGATTTTTCCCTGCCGAAGATCGGCGACGAATTCGGCGGCCGCGACCACACGACGGTTATACATGCGCATGAGAAGATCGCGAAGGAACTGCAAACCGACTTCACGCTGCGGCAGACCGTCGAAGCTTTAAAAGAAAAACTCGGTCACAACTAACAATTGGGGATAGTACTTGTGATCAAACTGTGCATAACTTTTGGGTGATTTTGAGGCTTGGATATGTGGATAACTGTGTCGAAGATGCTCACAATTTGTCCACACCGCTGAAACCTAGCTCTGGCTGGGGTTTTCGGCGTTATCCACATATTCAGGGCGCCTACTAGTATTAGTACTAAAAAGATCTTATATCTATCACCTACAACAATATGCATTGCGTTGCTGTTATAGTACACCTGAGAGATGCCAGCGAGGGGGCTCATCGATGAAAATTTCTATTTTGAAAAACCAGTTGGTCCAGGCTATACAAAACGTACACAAAGCAGTTTCCAGCAAGTCCACGATCCCGGTGTTGTCGGGGATCAAGATGGCGGCCGACGAACAAGGTCTGCACTTCACCGCCACCGACTTGGAAATCGGAATCGAGACTTTGGTACCGACTCTTATAGACGACGAAGAAATCGTGCAGGTTAAAGAGGCAGGGGCGATCGTGCTTTCCGCTCGCTTCTTTGGCGAGATCGTTCGCAAGCTGCCGGGCAAAACGGTTGAGATTGAGGTCAAGCAGAACTACCTGACGATCATCCGATCCGGCAAGACCGAATATAATCTTCACGGCCTTGATCACGAAGAATTCCCGCGTCTGCCGCAAGTGGCCGACAACCAGGTCTTCTCCGTGCAATCCGATATTCTCAAAGACATGATTCGCCAGACATCGCTTGCCGTCTCCACCGAAGAGATTCGTCCGGTGCTGACCGGCGTCGTGTTTGCGCTGAAAAACGGCAACCTCAAGTTCGTCGCAACCGACTCCCACCGACTGGCGACCCGCGAATCGATCGTCGAAGCGCCGCCGGAGTTGGAATTTGCCAACGTCATCGTGCCGGGCAAAGCGCTGAACGAATTGGGCCGCCTGCTTGCCGATGACGATTCGCTCGTCGACGTGCTGGTTTCGGAGAACCAAGTGTTGGTCAAAATGGGTCTCACCAAGTTCTATACCCGCCTGATCGACGGTCAATACCCGGATATCTCGCGCATCATCCCGAGCACGTTCAAAACCGGACTCACCGTCAACACCAAAGAACTGCAAGGCTCCATCGAGCGTGCGTCTCTGGTTGCGAAGGAGAACGACAACAACCTCGTTCGCTTTAACATCAAGCACAATCGGTTGGAGATCACATCGAACTCGCCGGATGCAGGTAAGTATTCCGAGCCGATCGACGAGATCGAAGTGACCGGCGATGAACTGGTGATCGCGTTCAACTCGAAGTATTTTCTCGATGCACTGCGCGTCATCGACTCCCCGGACATCTTGATCGAGTTCACGGGATCGATGAGCCCGTTTTTGATCAAATTGCCGGACAACCCGCGCTATCTCCACCTGATCTTGCCGGTGCGCATTTACTAATTCCCTGAAGGAGTCGAGAGGCATGGCTGCACAAGAGGTTTACCTGTCCAAAGACGAGATCACGCTCGGCCAATTTCTGAAGTTCGCTGACATCATCGACTCGGGCGGACACACGAAGTGGTTTTTGGAGGAGCACGACATCACGGTCAACGGGGAAGTCGAATCCCGCCGCGGCCGCAAACTCCATCCGGGCGATCTCGTTCACATCGAGGGCGTCGGCACGTACAAGCTGGAAAAGGAACAAGGCTAGATGTGGCTGAAAGCGCTGGAACTTCGTGATTTTCGCAATTACGAATCCTTGCAGCTGTTCGATCTGTCGCCGCGCGTGAACATTTTTGTCGGGCAGAACGCACAGGGCAAGACCAACGTCGTCGAATCGGTGCTGATGCTATCGGTGGCGAAAAGTCACCGCACGAACCGCGATGCGGAGATGATCCGTTTCGGGGAGGAGTCGGCGTTGCTTCAAGGCATGGTCGAGCGGGACAACCGCACGTACAAACTGGACCTTCGCCTGCTTCAAAAAGGCAAAAAAAGCCGCGTCAACGGCGTAGAAAAACGCAAGATGAGCGACTTTGTCGGGCATTTGAACGTGGTGCTGTTCGCGCCGGAAGACTTGCAATTGATCAAAGGCGGCCCGCAAACGCGGCGCCGCTTTCTCGATGTGGAGATCGGTCAGGTCTCGCCCCAATATCTCTACAACCTCTCCCAGTATCAAAAAGTGCTCCTCCAACGCAACACGCTGCTCAAAGAGATCGCCAAGAAGGAAAAAACCGAAGATCTGCTCGCGATCTGGGACGAACAATTGTGCGTCTATGGCGCGAAAGTTTTGCAAAAACGCTTTGAGTTTGTGGATAAACTGGAAGGGTTCGCCCGCGATATCCACAGCCGCATCTCCGGGGGCAAAGAAATTCTTTCGTTTCGTTATGTCAACTCGTTTGATTGGGTGGACGGCGCGGATGTGACAGAGCGCTTTTTCCAAACCTTGCAATCGAAGCGCAGATTGGATATCCTTCGAGGGACTACGTCCGTCGGTCCGCACCGCGATGACTTGGAAGTGCGGATCGACGAACGAGAGGTGCATACGTACGGGTCTCAAGGTCAGCAGCGCACGGCGTCGCTGTCGATGAAATTGGCGGAGATCGAATTGATCAAGGCGGAAGTCGGCGAATACCCGGTGTTGTTGCTCGATGACGTGCTTTCGGAACTGGACAGCGAACGCCAGCTGCATCTGGTCGAGAGCATGGGCGAGCGCGTGCAGACTTTGATCACCACGACCAGCACGTACGGATTGGAGCAGTTCATGCAGGAAGAAGCGCACGTGTACCGCGTAGACAACGGCGCGATGTCCAGGGAAGAAGGGTAGGTGTGGCAGGATGTTCATCCACTTGGGTGGGGACGTCATGGTGCAGAGCAAGGAAGTCATCGCGATTTTTGACGTCAAGATGAAATACTCTGCAGATGCGACCAAGGAGTTTCTCGACGTGGCCGATGAGGAAGGATTTGTCGTGGTCATTGACGAAAACGAAAGCAAGTCGTTTGTTGTGACGACCCGTAAAGTCTTTTACTCGCCGATTTCTTCGCTGACGTTGAAAAAACGGGCCGGGTTCGTCTCGGAACTGGAATAGGGACCTTGAACGAGGGGTCCATCGGGACTTATGACCCGGTGGACTTTTCCTTTGCTTGCAGAAGTGATAGAATTTTATAGATTAGGGTCATACTAGCTTTTTAGACAGATACATATTTACTTTTTCCTCTGGAGGGTTTGACATTGACTCAGGAACAGAACGCCTACGTCTACGATGAGAATTCGATCCAAGTCCTTGAGGGACTCGAAGCCGTCCGCAAACGTCCGGGCATGTATATTGGCTCCACCACTTCCCGGGGTCTGCATCATCTCGTCTGGGAAATCGTCGACAATGCGATCGACGAGGCGCTCGCTGGCTACTGTGATCATGTTCACGTGAAGATCCACGAGGACAACTCCATCACCGTCATCGACAACGGCCGCGGCATTCCGACGGGTGTTCACCCGAAAATGGGCATTCCGACTGTTGAAGTGGTCTTCACCGTCCTTCATGCCGGCGGGAAGTTTGGCGACGGCGGCTACAAAGTTTCCGGCGGTCTGCACGGCGTTGGTGCTTCTGTCGTCAACGCGCTCTCCGAGTGGCTGAAAGTCGAAGTCCACCAAAACGGCAAGATCTATCGTCAGGACTACGAGCGAGGTGCGCCGCAAAACTCCTTGGAGCCTGTGGGCGACATGGCGGAAGGCGAGCGTTCCGGCACGATTGTTACGTTCAAGCCGGACAACGAGATTTTCCAAGAGACGCTCGTGTACGAGTACGAGATTCTCGAAGGACGTCTGCGCGAGTTGGCGTTCTTGAACGGGGGCTTGCGCATCACGTTGGTCGACGAGCGCTCCGGGCAAGAAAAACAGGACGAATTTTACTACGAGGGCGGGATTGCGTCCTTTGTTGAGTATTTGAATAAAGGCAAAGAAGTGCTGTTCTCACCGCCGGTCTTCACCGAAGGGGAGAAGGAGGGCATCACCGCGGAGGTCGCTCTGCAGTACAACGATTCCTACTCCAAAGACAGCATCTATTCGTTTGCCAACAACATCAACACCCACGAGGGCGGCACGCACGAATCCGGCTTCAAGTCGGCGCTGACCCGCGTCATCAACGACTATGCCCGCCGCTACAACTTGCTCAAGGAAAACGAGAGCAACTTGACGGGCGACGACGTGCGCGAGGGGATCTGTGCCGTCATTTCGGTCAAAGTTCCGGAGCCGCAGTTTGAGGGCCAGACCAAGACCAAACTGGGCAACTCGGAAGTGCGGGGGATCGTCGAGACCCTTTTTGCCGAGAAGTTCATGCAGTTTCTCGAGGAGAACCCGACGACCGGCAAGAAAATCATCGAGAAGTCTCTGCTTGCGTTCCGCGCTCGTGAAGCGGCCCGCAAAGCACGCGAATTGACCCGCCGCAAGTCCGCGCTGGAAGTTTCGTCGTTGCCGGGGAAACTCGCCGACTGCGCGTCTCGCGACCCAGCGGAGTCTGAAGTGTTCATCGTCGAAGGCGACTCGGCGGGCGGCTCTGCCAAGCAAGGCCGCGACCGTCACCGCCAAGCGATCCTGCCTCTGCGCGGGAAGATCATCAACGTGGAGAAAGCTCGTCTGGACAAGATCTTGTCCAACAACGAGATCCGCGCGATCATCACGGCGCTTGGCACGGGGATCGGAGACGACTTCAACATCGAGAAAGCCCGGTACCACAAAGTCATCATCATGACCGACGCCGACGTGGACGGCTCGCATATCCGCATCTTGTTGCTGACGTTCTTCTACCGCTACATGCGGGACCTGATCAAGGCGGGCTATATTTATATGGCACAACCGCCGCTGTTCAAGGTTTCCAAGGGCAAGAACGTAAGCTATTGCTACAGCGACAAGCAGCTCGAAGACAGACTGAACGAGATCGGGCGTCAAGGCGTCAACATCCAGCGCTACAAGGGTCTCGGCGAGATGAACCCGGAGCAGCTCTGGGAGACGACGATGGACCCGGAGAGCCGTACGTTGCTCCAGGTCAGCATCGAAGACGCAGCGAAGGCGGAGATTCTGTTCGATCACCTGATGGGCGACCGCGTCGAACCTCGCCGCGACTATATCGAGCAGAACGCACGCTATGCGAACCTCGACATCTAATCTTTTTAAGTTAAGGGGATACCAATGGCAGACATCGATCGCAACCCGACGATTGACATCGCTCATGAATTAAAAAGCTCCTTCATCGACTATGCGATGTCGGTAATCGTCTCCCGTGCACTGCCGGATGTGCGCGACGGCTTGAAGCCGGTACACCGCCGAATTCTCTTCGCGATGTTCGAAGCCGGGATGACGCCGGATAAACCGTACAAAAAATCGGCCCGCGTCGTCGGCGACGTATTGGCGAAATACCATCCGCACGGGGATGCGTCCGTATACGACGCACTCGTTCGGATGGCGCAGAACTTCAACACCCGCTACCTGCTGGTCGACGGTCACGGCAACTTCGGTTCCGTGGACGGCGACGCAGCGGCGGCGATGCGTTATACGGAGTCGCGTATGTCGCAGATCGCGATGGAACTTTTGCGTGACATTAACAAAGAAACCGTCGATTTCGTCCCGAACTACGACGGTTCGGAAAAACAGCCGGACGTGTTGCCGTCTCGTTATCCGAACCTGCTCGTCAACGGTTCCGGCGGGATCGCAGTCGGGATGGCGACCAACGTGCCGCCGCACAACCTGACTGAAGTTATCAACGGGGTTCTCGCGATGATCGAGGACCCGGAGATTACGGTGCAAGACCTCATGAAGATCATCACCGCGCCGGACTTCCCGACCGCGGGTCAAATTCTCGGCCGTTCCGGGATTCGCCAAGCGTATGAAACGGGCCGCGGCTCGATCATCATGCGTGCGAAGACCCACATCGAGGAAGCCAACGCAGGCAAGGCGCGGATCATCGTCACCGAACTTCCGTACCAAGTCAACAAAGCGCGCTTGGTAGAAAAAATCGCCGAGCTCGTTCGCGATAAAAAAATTGACGGCATCACCGACCTGCGCGACGAGTCGGACCGCAACGGGATGCGCGTCGTCATCGAACTGCGCCGCGACGTGAAGCCGCAGGTTGTGCTGATGAACCTTTTCAAGCACACCCAACTTCAATCGACGTTTGGCGTGAACATGCTGGCGCTGGTCAACAAGGAACCGAAAGTCCTGAACCTGCGCGAGATGATCTACTACTACCTCGAGCATCAGAAGGACGTCATCACCCGCCGCACCCAGTTCGAGTTGAAAAAAGCGCGTGCCCGCGCCCACATCCTCGAAGGTCTGCGCATTGCCCTCGACCATATCGACGAGGTCATCGCTCTGATCCGTGCGTCGCGCACGACGGAAGTTGCGCGCAACAACTTGATGGAGCGCTTCGGTCTCTCCGAAGAGCAATCGCAAGCGATCCTCGACATGCGTCTGCAACGTCTGACGGGTCTTGAGCGTGACAAGATCGAGAACGAATACAACGAACTGATGGCGTTGATTGCAGAACTCGAATCGATTCTCGCAGATCAGACCAAGCTGATGGCCGTCATCCGCGAAGAGATCACCGAAATCCGCGACAAGTTCGGCGATGACCGCCGTACGATTGTCACGGCAGCAGAAGGTGATATCGACGAAGCGGATCTGATCCCGGTGGAGGACGTTGTCATTACGATTACGCACCAGGGGTACATCAAGCGACTGCCGGCGAGCACCTATCGCAGCCAAAAGCGTGGCGGACGCGGTGTAACGGCAACGGGGATGAAAGAGGAGGACTTTGTCGAGCACCTCTTCACGACCTCGTCGCACAATTATCTGTTGTTCTTCACGAACCGAGGCAAAGCGTACCGGATCAAGGCGTTCGAAGTGCCGGAGTTCGGTCGCGCGGCGAAAGGGACTCCGATCATCAACGTGCTGAACATCGAGCAGGGTGAGATGGTTTCGGCGGTCATTCCGCTTGAGAACGTCACGGATGCGCATGAAGCGGAAGTCGTGGAGCACGATGTGGCAGAGAGCGAAGACGCTGAAGTTGTGAACGGACCGTTCCTGTTCTTGGCGACCCGTCGCGGGATCGTTAAGAAAACGCCGCTCACCGCATACCAGAACATTCGCAAGGGTGGCTTGATCGCACTGACGTTGCGTGATGAGGACGAGTTGATCGGCGTGAAGCTGACCGACGGGAACCGCAACATCATCCTCGGTACGCGCAACGGCATGTCGGTTCACTTTGCGGAGAACGACGTTCGTTCGATGGGCCGCAACGCAGCCGGCGTGAAAGGGATCGATCTCGATGCAGGAGATGTCGTCATCGACATGGATGTCACCAGCGATGATTGCCATGTACTCGTCGTCTCCAGCAAAGGGTACGGCAAGCGTTCGCCGATCGACTCCTACCGTGTCCAAGGACGTGGCGGACGTGGTCTCAAGACCATCGACCGCACGGAGAAGACCGGGCACATCGCCGGTTTGAAGGTGGTCACGGAAGAAGATGACATCATGGTCATCACCAACACCGGCGTCGTGATCCGCATGGCGTCGAACACCATCTCTGAACTCAGCCGCATCACGCAGGGTGTCAAGTTGATCACGTTGCACAATGAGGATGAGGAAGTCTCCACCGTTGCTCGCGTTCCGAAAAGCGACGAAGAAGAGAAAGAAACCAAAGAAGAAGAGTAAGAAAAACGCCGTGGCTGCGAGTGCAGTCACGGTTTTTTTATGTGCATTGAAAAAGAGTGTTGACAGATCCGGAGCTATATGATAGATTAGTTGAGTAGCCGATGAGCTACAGCATTGATCCTTGAAAACTAAACGAGTGATAGATGAAGATCGATTCGAGTCAGAACCAAACTTTTATTGAGAGTTTGATCCTGGCTCAGGACGAACGCTGGCGGCGTGCCTAATACATGCAAGTCGAGCGGACTGATGGAGAGCTTGCTCTCTTGAGGTCAGCGGCGGACGGGTGAGTAACACGTGGGTAACCTGCCTGATCGTCTGGGATAACGCTTGGAAACGAGTGCTAATACCGGATAATCTCTTGGATCGCATGGTTCGAGAGTAAAAGGAGCTTTTGCTCCACGATCAGATGGACCCGCGGCGCATTAGCTAGTTGGTGAGGTAACGGCTCACCAAGGCGACGATGCGTAGCCGACCTGAGAGGGTGACCGGCCACACTGGGACTGAGACACGGCCCAGACTCCTACGGGAGGCAGCAGTAGGGAATCTTCCGCAATGGGCGAAAGCCTGACGGAGCAACGCCGCGTGAGTGATGAAGGCCTTCGGGTTGTAAAACTCTGTCTTCTGTGAAGAACCATCCTGTGCAGAGAAAGCTCAGGACCTGACGGTAACAGAGGAGGAAGCCCCGGCTAACTACGTGCCAGCAGCCGCGGTAATACGTAGGGGGCAAGCGTTGTCCGGAATCACTGGGCGTAAAGCGCGCGCAGGCGGTCTTTCACGTCCGGGGTGAAAGCCCAGAGCTCAACTCTGGGATTGCCTTGGATACGGGGAGACTTGAGGATCGGAGAGGCAAGGGGAATTCCACGTGTAGCGGTGAAATGCGTAGAGATGTGGAGGAACACCTGTGGCGAAGGCGCCTTGCTGGCCGATTTCTGACGCTGAGGCGCGAAAGCGTGGGGAGCAAACAGGATTAGATACCCTGGTAGTCCACGCCGTAAACGATGAGTGCTAGGTGTTAGGGGGCCCACCCCTTAGTGCCGAAGCTAACGCATTAAGCACTCCGCCTGGGGAGTACGGTCGCAAGACTGAAACTCAAAGGAATTGACGGGGGCCCGCACAAGCAGTGGAGCATGTGGTTTAATTCGAAGCAACGCGAAGAACCTTACCAAGACTTGACATCCCGCTG